>JAHBVS010000001.1:1200000-1800000 GCA_019637445.1 Gemmatimonadaceae bacterium
GACTCAGCGAGTCCCACTTTCAGCGCATGTTCACGCGCTGGGCCGGGATCAGCCCCAAGCGTTTCGTGCAGCACCGTACGGCGGAGACGGTGAAGCGGATGCTGCGCGAGCGTCGGCCGGTGTTGGAGGCGAGCTACGCGGCCGGGCTATCGGGCCCGGGTCGGCTGCACGACTTGATCGTGAACGCCGAGGCGGTGACGCCTGGTGAGTATCAACGTGGCGGGTTTGGCGTGACGGTGCGCTACGGCTTCCATCCGACGCCGTTCGGCGAGTCCTTGCTGGCGGTCACGGCGCGCGGGCTCTGCCATTTGGCCTTCGTGGCACCGGTCTCGCGGAAGCAGGCGCTGGCGCGCCTGGAGCACGATTGGCCCTTGGCCACCTTGGTGGCCGACCAGGACGCCACACGCGAGGCGGCGGCCAAGGCCTTCCCGCCCCCGGGAAGTTCGGCGGTTCCAGCGCTCGCGATTCACGTGAAGGGCACGAACTTCCAGTTGAAGGTCTGGCGCGCGTTGCTGGAGATTCCGCCCGGCGAGGTCACGACCTACGGGGCGATTGCCACCCGGCTTGGCGACCCCAAGGCGTCACGGGCCGTGGGCAGCGCGGTGGGCAGCAACCCCGTGAGCTATTTGATTCCCTGCCATCGCGTGATTCGCGCCAGCGGCGAGCTGGGTGGGTATGCGTGGGGCGTGGATCGGAAGCGGGTGATGCTGGCGGCGGAAGCGCTGAGATAGACGACGGAGGACGAAGGTGGTATGACGAAGGCGAACGGCGATGCGGAGCCAAGCTCCACATCGCCGTTCGCCGTTTTCTTTCGTCCTTCGTCCTCCGTCTCCCTCTGATTGCTACGCGGCTTGTGCGTAGTACAGACTCACCGCCCGCCGCGCCCCGCGCTTGAGCTGCCGATGCACCGCGCGCGCGTAGCGCATGAAGTTCTGGCCGGCGACGGGGAAGCGTGCGAAGAACTCCGTGGGGAGCATCGCGCCCTTGCGTTGGTTACAGGCCCGGCACGCGGCGACGAGGTTGCCCGGATGGTGCGAGCCGCCGCGCGAGAGGGGGATTACATGATCCAGGGTAGCGTTTTCGAGACCCAGTGCGGTTCCGCAATAAACGCAGCGACGTCCACAGTCCCGGAAGGTTGCCCGCTTGACCTGACGCTTGTGCTGCTGGTGCAGCACGCGGCGAGCGTTGCGGGATAGCCCGCGCGGGGAGCGGGCGAGAGCGAAGTGGTGGACGCCCCGATGTGACATCGAACCTCGCCAGAAATGACGACACCCCGCAGCAGGCCTGGTTGCCCGTGCGGGGTGTGATCAGTGAGCGGGAGACTCCACGTGGCGGTCGGTGTCTCCGACCGGAGCCAGTGAGATTGGAACGGCTGTGCAAAGGTGCCGATCACGAGCCTCCCGATGCGGGGTCGTACGTGTGAGCAGTCCAGACCCCGTTGCCTGGTGGACGCGCGGGATTGTTCACCGCAACGTGATTCCGCGCAAGAGATTTGGGGAAAGTCGAAGATTTGTGATATCTCGAATTCTGGATGCGGAGCTGCACGGACGCAGAGGGAAACGGGGGAATGCGGAAGGCGGAATGCAGAGTCATGCACGCGCTGGGTGCGGCACACGCGCATCGTCGATGCGGGATGCGGGGTGTGGGATGCGGGGTGCGGGATGCGGTGGGCCGGCCGAACGGCCGGCCCCCTTTCATCCTCCATCCTCCATCCGCCGTCTGAAGGGGACTATCTTTCCCCAGTCCGAACTCACTGAGCGGCAGCGTCTCCGCCGCCCACGCCCCGTCAGCCCCTCATCCCATGGCCACCTCCGCCAAGGCCCGTCGCGTCACCCACGGCCTCACGAAGGACCAACTGATCGCCGCCTACCGCACCATGCTCCTGTCGCGCGCCATCGACGACAAGGAGATCCAGCTCAAGCGGCAGAACAAGATCTTCTTCCAGATCTCTGGCGCTGGGCACGAGGCCGTGCTCACGGCAGCGGGGATGGTCCTGAAGCCGGGCCACGACTGGTTCTATATGTATTACCGCGACCGCGCACTCTGCCTGCAGCTGGGCATGACGCCGGCCGAGATGCTCTACTCCGCCGTTGGCGCGGCCATCGACCCCAACTCTGGCGGGCGCCAGATGCCGTCGCACTGGGGGCACAAGAAGCTCAACATCGTTTCCACTTCCTCGCCCACGGGCACGCAGTTCCTGCAGGCGGTCGGATCGGCCGAGGCGTCGCTGCGCGCGAAGACGCTGGGTCTCACCGACGGCTTCGGCGATGACGAGGTGGTCTTCGTCTCCACGGGCGACGGCACCACCTCCGAGGGTGAGTTCTGGGAGTCGCTCAACTCCGCATCAAATCTCAAGGCGCCGGTCGTTTACCTCGTCGAGGACAACGGCTACGCCATCTCGGTGCCGGTCGAGGTCAATACCGCAGGCGGCTCGATCTCCAAGCTGGTGTCGTCGTTCCCCGGGCTGTTCGTACAGGAAGTCGACGGCTGCGACCTGCTCGCCTCGTATGACGCGATGCAGAAGGCCGTCGACTACGCGCGCAAGCGGAAGGGGCCTGCGCTCGTGCACGCCAAGGTGATTCGCCCGTACTCGCACTCGCTCTCCGACGACGAGGTGATGTATCGCCCGGAAGAGGAGCGCAACGCGGACGCCGAGCGCGATCCGCTCACCACCTTCCCCAAGTGGCTGGTCGACGAAGGCCACATCACCGAGGAAGGCATCGCGGCCATCCAGGAAGAAGTGAAGGCCCTTGTGCTGGAGGCCACGGACGACGCGCTGGAGCAGCCGCAGCCCGACCCCTCGACGGTGCACTTCGGCGTCTACTCGCCGGACGTCGACCCCACCGGCGAGCAGTTCGATACCGAGGACGATCCGAAGTTCGAGGGTGACCCGACCACGATGGTCGACCTCCTCAACGCCTGCATGAAGGACGAGATGCGGCGCGACGAGCGCATCGTCGTCTTCGGCGAGGACGTCGCTGACGTCTCGCGTGAGCAGTACCTCGGCAAGGTCAAGGGTAAGGGCGGTGTCTTCAAGGTGACGTGGGGCCTGCAGAAGGAATTCGGCGGCACGCGCGTGTTCAACTCGCCGCTGGCCGAGGCGAACATCATTGGCCGTGCAATCGGCATGGCGCTGCGCGGGTTCAAGCCGGTGGTCGAGATCCAGTTCTTCGACTACATCTGGCCGGCCTACATGCAGCTGCGCGACGAGCTCGCGACGATGCGCTGGCGCTCGAACAACATGTTCGCCGCGCCGATGGTCGTGCGCACGACCTACGGCGGCTACATCCGCGGTGCCATCTACCACTCGCAGACCGGCGCCTCGCTGTTCACGCACTGCCCGGGCCTGCGCGTGGTCTGCCCGAGCAACGCGCTCGACGCGAACGGCCTGCTGCGTACGGCCATCCGCTCCGAGGATCCGGTGATCTTCCTCGAGCACAAGCACCTCTATCGCCAGACCTACAACAAGGCACCGAACCCGGGGCCGAACTTCATGATCCCCTTCGGCAAGGCGAAGGTCGTGAAGGAAGGCTCCGACGTCACGGTCGTGACCTACGGCGCGACGGTTCAGCGCGCGCTGGTGGCGGCGCGGCAGGTCGAGGAGGAGAAGGGGCTGTCGGTGGAGGTCATCGACCTGCGCACGCTCTCGCCTTGGGACCAGGAGACGGTCTACAACTCGGTGAAGAAGACCTCGCGCGTCATCGTGGCTTACGAGGATTCGATCTCGTGGGGCGTGGGCGCCGAAATCGCCGCCCGCATTGCCGACGACTGCTTTGCCTGGCTCGATGCGCCGGTGAAGCGCGTGGCATCCACGGACACGTTTGTCGGCTACGCGCCGAGCCTCGAAGATGCGATCCTGCCGCAGGTCAGCACCTTCGTGGCGGCGTATGAGGAGATCGCGGGATTCTGACGGCGGGATCGTGCAGCGTGAACGATTGACGGGCGATCCTCCTTCGCGCGTCTGGATGGACTGGCGAACGGCTGTCGGGCTCCGGCAGCCGTTCGCGCATCCAAGGGTGACTGCAACCACGAGGCACCCGTGTCCGCCACTACTGCTGAACTGCCGATCCTTGCCCGTCCGATTCCGACCGTGCTGACCGAAGACTGCGCGCGCTCGCTTACGATCGCCACGGAGGACGGCTACTCCCTGGCCGCCACGCTCTGGACTGCGCCGCAGTCACGCGCGGTTGCATTGATTGCGCCGGCGACGGGCGTCCCGCACGGGTTCTACCGACGCTTCGCCCGGCATCTCAACGCGGGCGGCCTCGATGTGCTGTCGTTTGACTACCGCGGCATGTCCGCATCGCGTGGGCCGCGCAGCATGCGTGATCCGGGACTCACGATGTGGAACTGGGGCACGCGCGATCTTGTGGCGGCGATCGCGGAGGCCGAACGGCTCGCGGCGGGGCGACCACTGGTCTACGTCGGACATTCGTTTGGTGGCCAGGCGTTGGGACTGGCGTCGAACGCCTCGCGTGTCGAGCGCGCGCTCTTTGTCGGATCGCAGCACGGGTGGATGGGGCACTGGCCCTGGCACCAGCGTGCCCTGTTGGCATTCCTCTGGAAGCTTGCCCTGCCGGCTACCACGCGGCTGTTCGGGCGATTCCCATCCTCGCTCTTCGGCATGGGCGAGAGCCTGCCCCGCGAGGTCGCCTTGCAGTGGGCCTCTTGGTGCTCGCGCCGCGAGCACCTCGGCGCGTGGGAAGGCCACGCCGACCTGCGTCTCCCGATCCTCTCGTTGAGTTTCGACGATGACTTCTTCGCGCCACGGATCGCCACGGCAGCGCTGTTGCGCGAGTACGCATCGGCCGATGTGGAGCACCGACACTTTCCCGCCGAGGGACTCGGGCACTTCGGGTTCTTCCGTGGCGGACGGGTGCTCGCGCTCTGGGATGACGCCGTGCGGTTTCTGCAGGCACCCTAGCGCGCGCCGCTCAGCATTCAGGAGGCCGCGACCGTAGAGAGTCCGTGCCCTGGAGCCTGCGCGCACTCATCGCCTGCACTGCCGCGGCCGCCACGCCGCAGCTCGCCACGGCGCAAGGAACGCTCACCGGCGTCGTTCGCCGTGCGGCTGACGCGACGCCAATCGTGGGCGCCTCGGTCAGCGTGCCGGCAACCGGACTGCGGGTGCTCACCGACGCGACAGGCGCCTTCACCATCGAGATTGGCGGCGGTCGTGTTGTCGTCGCGGTGACGGCCATTGGGTTCGTCAGCCAACGCGACACCGTGACGCTGGCCGCCGGCGCATCCCTGCGACGCGACTATCGACTGGCGCCGTCGGCGCAGGAACTTGGCGGGATGCTGGTCACGGGCCGTCCGTCGGCGGGCAGCGTCCGGCCGGCGCCCGAACGTGTGGCCGGCATCTCTACGGCCGGTGCGCGCAGCGAGGTCGTGGCACTCGAAGGCAGCGACGTGAACCTCGCCGAGAAGGTGGGTCGGCAGGTCTTCGCGCGCGTGCCGGGTGTGCTGGTCTACGACATGGACGGTGCGGGCAACCAGATGAACGTCTCCACGCGTGGCCTCGATCCGCACCGCGCCTGGGAGTTCAACGTGCGCCACGATGGCGTGATGACCAACTCCGACATCTACGGCTATCCCGCGAGCCACTACAGCGTCCCGCTCGAGGCCATCGAGGAGATCCAACTCGTGCGCGGGACGGCAGCGCTGCAGTACGGGGCGCAGTTCGGCGGACTGCTGAACTATCGGACGAAGGGGCCAGACACCACGCGCGCCTTCTCGACCGAGGGATCGCTGACTGGCGGCTCGTTCGCGCTGGGTGCCGCGTTCGGCGGCGTCAGTGGCCGGGTCGGTCGGGTGGACTATCTGGCCTACGCCGCGCTGCGTCGCAGCGACGGATTCCGTGAGTCGTCGCAGTCTTCATACGATGCGCAACTGCTCCAGCTGACCTGGCGGGCGCGACCGTCGCTGCGCGTTCGCGGGCAGCTGGCGCGCTCGTACTATCTGCACCAGCTGCCCGGTCCGCTCACGGACGCGATGTTCGCGGACGACCCGCGCCAGGCCACCCGATCGCGGAACTGGTACAGCCCCACGATCACAATCCCTTCGCTGCGCATCACGTGGACGCCGAGCGAGCGCAGCGAGATCGTGCTGCAGGCATCGCGACTCACGGGCCTGCGGGGCTCGTCGATGTTCGTGGGGTTCGCCACGGCCCCGGACACGGCGGCCTCCGGCTCCGGGACCTTCGCGCCCCGAGTGGTGGACATCGACAACTTCGACAGCCGCACGTACGAACTGCGCTTCCTCCAACGGCACCAGCTGGGCGGACGCGAGGCCGCGCTCTCCACGGGCATCACCATCGCCGACAATGCGATGCGTCGGCGCCAACAGGGACCGGGCACGACGGGTGACGACTATGACCTCACGGTCACGGGCGCCTTCGGCCGCGATCTGCGCTATGTCTCGCGGGGACTGTCGTGGTACGCCGAGGAAATGATCGCGCTCACGCCGCGCTGGCGCGTGATTCCTGGCCTTCGCCTCGAGGGCGGCGTGACGCGGATGACCGGCAGCTTGGCGTACTACGATCCCGCGGACACGCCGCGCCGCGTGCGTCACGACTACCCGCTGTTCGGCGTCCGCACGGAGTTCACCCGCAGTGCGACGCAGACGTTCTACGGGGGTGTGAGCGAGTCGTTCCGGCCAATGCTGCTGAAGGACTTGCTGCCCGAGAACTCGCTGGAACGCACCGACCCGGCGATGCGCGACGCGCGCGGCTGGACGGCGGAGGTCGGTGTGCGCGGCGGCTGGCTCCGCGGCACGTATGATGTCGGCGTCTTTGGCCTGCGCTACGACAACCGGTTCGGGGGCCTGCTGCGCACGGACAGCGTGACGCCCTACCTGTTCAAGACCAACATTGGCTCGGCGATGACCTACGGCGTCGAAGCCTCGGGTGACGCCCGTGTGCTCGAAGGCCGGCGCGTGTCGCTGCGGCTCTGGGGTTCCGCCGCCCTCTTTCATGCGCGCTACCGCAGCGGCACGGCGGTGCAGGACAGCGGGAACGTGTCGCTGCGCGGCAAGCGAGTGGAAGGGGTTCCTGACGCCATCGTGCGCATTGGACTGACGGTGGATGCCGCAGCCGGCAGCCTCACGCTGCTCACCAGCCACACCACGTCGTCATTTGCCGATGCGCTGAATGTGCGGACACCCACAGCCAACGGTGCGCGTGGGCTGGTCCCGGCCTACACGGTGCTGGACCTCAGCGCCTCGCGATGGATCAGCCAGCGGTGGCAGCTGCGTCTCGCCGTCTCAAATCTCCTGGACGCGTCATACTTCACGAAACGCCCGGCGTTCTATCCGGGACCCGGCGTGTGGCCGAGTGACGGGCGCGCCGTTCAAGCCGGGCTGAGCTGGACGCGGTAGCGCAGCCGCGGGGCAAGGCGGTGCTCACGACTCGTTGAACGGGGCCCCGTCGGCCGACACCTCGGCCCCCTGCGCATCCACGACCTCGGCGAGTTGAGCGCGCTTGCGAAGCGCGGCGCTCGCCCCGGTCGCCAGCACTCGCCCGTCCTCAATCAGCATGGCATCGGCCCAGGGCCGCCGGGGGTCACCGGTGGCGATGCGCGCATTCACGATCAATCGCAGTCCGGGCACACCGGGCTCCAGTTGGCGTCGATCGTTGTCCGGTATCGCTTTGGCTAGCCCTTCCGCTCGATGGCGTCACGCACATCGAGCAGGATCTCGAAGTACAGCTGCTCGCGGCGGTACGCGAAGTCGAGCGACGCCATCTGCGCCTCGTCCTCGGCCTCCTTCGCACGCTTGAAGGCCTCGGAGTACATCTCCTCGAGATTGGCGAGGATGCGTTCACGCGAACGGGACATCGGGAGCTCCTTCAGGGCGGCAGCGGTAAGGCGCGGCGGCACGATGGGCGCGGGTTGCGCGCGCTTCGGCTGCTCGAGCAGGTAGTCTTTGGCCGCGCCGAGCAGTTTTCGGCGGGCGTCGAAGTCAGGTGCCATCGGATTGGGAAGCTAATCAAGTACGGGCGCGGTGGCCGTGCACGCCGAGGACGTTCGTAGCCGTGCGCTGCGGCCGCGACCGCGGAGCGATGGCTCTACCGTATCCCGCGCGCCGCCAGAAGCCGCGCGACTGCCGAGTCATCGTCGGCAAATGGCATCAACGAACTCCGCACCGCCTCCTCGCTATCGCCTTCGACGGCCATCAGCGCCGGCGGGACGCCACCCTCCTTTTCGCGCGGCGTCCCGACGCGACGGTCCACCTCGATCACGGCGCAGACGGCGCCAGGATTCGGCGACTCCACGCGACGGATCCGCACCACGGGGCCGTGGATCATCTTCCGCTCGTAGAGGACTCCGCCCGGGGGTGTGGCGTCGGTCATGCTGGGGAATCTCGCCGCCAGTCGCGGCGGCGCAAGGCACCGCCCTAGGCCTGCTTGCGGAGGGCGCGCACGAAGCCGCAGCTTCCGACCCGTCGACTCCCCCATCCGCGAGACCTTGATGCCCACGCGACTCAGCCCCGAGTTCCACGGCGACGGCCGTACGCTCTTCGCGATCTACATCCGGCACTTCCTGCTGACGCTGGTCACCTTCGGCATCTACACCTTCTGGGCCAAGGCCGACCTGCGCCGCTACCTGTACTCGCAGACCTCGGTCGCGGGCGATCGCTTCAACTACTCCGGCACGGGCGGGGAACTGATCCGCGGCTGGATCAAGGCGATGGGGCTCATCATCGTCGCCGTCATTGTCGGCCTGCTGCTCTCGGCATTCGTCCACGAGCTCGTCGGCACGCTGGCGCTGTACGCGGGACTCGGCTTCTTCGTCTTCCCGCTGGCCATCATCGGCAGCCGCCGCTACCGGCTGTCGCGGACGTCGTGGCGCGGCATCCGGTTCTCGTTCCGCGGCGAGTACGACGACCTGCTCGGCATCTTCATTCCCGGCCTGCTGCTGTCGATCGTCACGTTGGGGCTCTACTACCCGTTCTTCCACGCGAACGTCCGGCGATTCGTCGTCGGCAACACCCACTTCGGGCGCGCGGCATTCCGGTTCACCGGCACCGGTGGCGACCTCTTCGGGCGTCATCTCCTGCTCTACATCGCGCTGCCGCTGACACTCGGGCTCTACTGGTTCTGGCATCTTGCCTATCGGCACCGCTACTACTGGTCGCACACGAGTTTTGGCGGCGCGCGCTTCGAGTCCCGGATGCAAGGTGGGGAGCTGCTCGCGTTCAGCCTGACCAACGTCCTGTTGCTGATTGTGACGCTTGGCATCGCGTATCCGTGGGTCCACGCGCGCGCCTTGCGCTTCGCCTGTGAACGCGTCGTCATCGGCGACCTGGCGCCCTTCGAGTCGGCGGTGCAGGACGCGCAGACGGCGGACGCGACGGGCGAGGGCCTGACCGAGATGTTCGATTGGGACCTGATGGGCGCGGACTACTTCGGGCTCTAGGGCCGAGGCGCCACGGGTGTCGGAGAGCAACCAGCGCGTCGAAGCCGCGTACTTCGACGGCCAGACCTCGCAGAGGCACCTCGTCGACGTCGAACGCACGGCGACCGGCCTGATCCTTCGCGGCGAGACGATTGGCGAGCGCGCGTGGGACTGGAAGGACTTGCGCCGCGACGAACGCCTGTCGCCGGACGAGCCCGTGCGCTACGAGCGCGGCAACCTCGAGTCGCCGGAGGTCCTCGTCATCACGGACCCGGCATTCCTCCCCGCGATGCGCGGCGCCAGTCGCGCGGACCGCTCGCTTGCCCATCGGCTGCGTCACCGCAGCATTGTCTCGCTGCTGCTGCCGGCGATCGTGGCCGTGCTGGCCGCCGTCGCGTTCTGGGCCCTCGTGCTGCCCGTGCTCGCCGCGCGCGTCGCCGAACGCGTACCACTTGAGATCGAGGATCGCCTCGGGCGCTCGACTGTCGAATTGACCACGCAGTTCGCGGGCGTCTGCCGCGAACCGGCAAGGGTGGCGGCGCTGCAGGGGATGGTCGATCGGCTCGTGGCGGACGGCCGCGGAGGACGGTACACGTATCGCGTGAACATCGTCGACGACTCCCTCGTGAACGCCTTCGCCGCGCCCGGCGGTCACATCGTCGTGTTCCAGGGACTAATCGCGCAGGCGGGGTCACCCGATGAAGTGGCCGGAGTCCTGGCGCACGAGATCCAGCACGTCACGAACCACCACGGCATCGCATCGATACTTCGCGAGATGCCGGTGCAGATCGCGCTCTC
This sequence comes from Gemmatimonadaceae bacterium, assembly GCA_019637445.1. Taxonomy (NCBI): domain Bacteria; kingdom Pseudomonadati; phylum Gemmatimonadota; class Gemmatimonadia; order Gemmatimonadales; family Gemmatimonadaceae; species Gemmatimonadaceae bacterium. The sequence goes on from JAHBVS010000001.1 coordinate 1,210,194, forward strand.
CACGGCCTTTGGCTCCAATCCGTTTGGCGGGTCGCTGGCGCAGGCCGCGTACTCGCTCGGCAGCCTGTCGTATCGCCGGAGAGACGAACTGGAGGCGGACGCGGGCGCGGCGCAGATGCTGCTTGCGTCAGGGATCTCACCCGAAGGGATGATCGACTTCTTCCGCCGCACGGCCGCCCGCAGCGGAGAGCCAGGTCGCTGGACCAACTACCTCTCCACACACCCCAGCGACACGGAGCGCATCGAGGCGCTCAGCGCGGCGGCGGCGAACCGTACGATATCGTTCACTCCCGCGCTTTCGGCCGCCGAGTGGGCGGCGCTCCGCGCGCCCTGCACCCTGCCCTGATCCCGCGATGGCCACACCCGACGAGTTCTTCGCCATCGACATGCGCGTCGGCACCGTGCTGCGAGCCGAGCCGTTCCCCGAGGCCCGCAAACCGGCCATCAAATTGTTCATCGACTTCGGACCGGAGCTCGGTCAGCTGCAGTCCAGTGCGCAACTCACCGTGCATTACACGCCCGAACAACTGGTCGGCCGGCAGGTGGTCGCGGCGGTGAACCTCGGCGAGCGGCGCATCGCCGGCTTCAAGAGCCAGGTGCTGGTCCTGGGCGCGATGCCGGACGAGCGCGAGGTCGTGTTGCTGCACCCGGACCACGCCGTGGCCAACGGCACGCGCATCGGATGACCCATTCCGATTAGCTTGCAGGCCACCACTTCACGACAGGGGTAAGCGTGGCCGAAGCAACGCAGGGCAAGCCGCCGTCCAGGGTGTCGGTGCGCTGGGACGGGGAACAGCGGTTCGACGCCAGCGTGGCGGGCAAGCGCGAGACCATTCGTATCGACGGCACGCGCGACGCCGGCCCGAGCCCGGTGGACACCCTGCTGAGTGCGCTGGCGGCCTGCACGGGCGTGGATGTGGTCGAGATCCTGGCGAAGCGGCGGACGCCCGTGGAGGGCATGTCCATCGCGGTCACGGGTGACCGCGCGAATGCCGTCCCGTCCCGCGTCACCAAGATCCATCTCGAGTTCCGCATCCGCGGCGAAGGGATCGAGCGCGTGCACGCGGAACGCGCCATCGATCTCGCCATCACCAAGTACTGCTCGGTCCGCGACTCGATCGATCCCGCGACGCCGATCGAGTGGGCGCTGGTCCTCGAATAGCGCGCCGCGACCGGCCGCTGGCCGCGCGTGCTGAAGTGAAGCCTCCCCGCGCCGCCTAGGCGCGGGTCCGCGTCGGGCGCTTGAGCGTGATGCTCACGGGGCAGTGGTCGCTGCCCATCACGTCGGTGTGGATCTCCGCGGCCTTCACCTGCTTGGCCAGGCCAGCCGAGACCATCACGTAGTCGATTCTCCAGCCGACGTTCCGCGCGCGGCAGTTGGCGCGCTGGCTCCACCACGAATAGTGGCCGTTGCCCGCGGTGAAGATGCGGAACGTGTCCACGAAGCCGGCGTCGAGGAACTTCTGGAAGCCCTCGCGCTCCTCGACCGTGAATCCCTTGTTGCCGACGTTGGTCTTGGGATTCGCGAGATCCAGCTCTGTGTGCGCCACGTTGAGATCGCCGCAGAAGATGACGGGCTTCGTCTTCTCTAGCGCCTTGCAGTGGGCGAGGAAGGCCGGGTCCCAGTGCTTGTGGCGCAACGGGAGGCGGCTGAGATCGTCCTTGGCGTTCGGCGTGTACACCGATACCACATAGAAGCGCTCGAACTCCGCCGTGATCACGCGCCCCTCGTCGCCACTGTCGCGGCCTTCGCTGTCGACCAGCTTGAACTTCTTGCTCACCGGCTTCGTGAAACCCGTGGTCACCGACAGCGGCTTCGTGCGCGAGAAGATCGCCGTGCCGCTGTAGCCCTTGGTCGCCGCCGAGTTCCAGTACTCGAGGTAATCCGGCAGATCGATCTCGACCTGGTCGCGCTCGGCCTTGGTCTCCTGCAGGCAGAGGATGTCCGGTTTGTGCTTGGCGAGGAACTTCGGGAAGTCGCCCTTGCGGATGACGGCGCGCAGGCCGTTCACGTTCCACGAATAGATCTTCACGGGTCTCCTATCGTCTGATCTCGCGCAGCAGGTGCGGCAACTCGGGCACCAGGATGCGCGTCAACGCCAACTCCACCGCCGCCTTCGATCCGGGCAGCGAGACGATCACGGCGCCCTTGGCACTGCCTGCGACCGCTCGCGAGAGGATTGCCGTGGTGCCGATCTGTTCCTGATAGCTCAGCAGGCGGAACAGCTCCCCGAAGCCGGGAATCTCCTTCTCGAACAGCGGCTGCACCGCCTCGACCGTGCGGTCCTTGCTCCCGAGCCCGGTGCCACCCGTGATGATGATGGCGTGCAGGTCGCCGCGGGCGAGCCACTGCGCGACCTGCTCGCGCACGGCCGGTTCGTCGTTGCGCAGCAGGCCGTGCACCGCAATCTGGTGACCGGCGGCCTCGAGCAGGCGCCGGGCCAGCGGGCCAGACTCGTCGGTGTTTACGGTCCTCGAGTCGCTTACGGTGAGCACGCCGCAGCGCAACGCACCGCGCGACGCGGCCTCGGCGCGGTGGGCGGCCGTCCCCTCGGGAACGGTCACGCGGTGCCGCTCAGTCCCTCGGCCTTGAGCGCCTCCATCACCTTGGCGCGGAGCTTCTCGGGGCATCCGTCCTTGCCCTTCGCCTCCTGGAGTGCCGCCAGAAAGCGCTCCTCGAAGTCGGCCTGCGTGAAGCAGTGCGGGCAGCTCGTGATGTGTTCGCGCAGGCGACGCTCGGTCTCATTCGTCACCTCGCCGTCGAGTAGGTCGAAGATCTGGGCCATCACGCGGCCACAGTCGAGCATGCCGGGGTTCTGGTCGTTCATCATCACGAGTCCCTCTGGGTGCCGTCGGACGCGGTGGCGAAGCCGGCGTCCTGTGCATGGGCCATCAACTTCTCCTGCAGCAGCTTTCGTCCCCGGAACAGCCGGGAACGCACGGTGCCTACGGGCACCTCGAGCACGGCCGCCGCATCCTCATAGGATTGGTCTTCCATGTCCACGAGAATCACGACGGAACGGAAGGCCTCAGGGATCTCCGCGAGCGCCTGCTGGATCGCCGGGCCGAGATCGGCGCGGGCGAGAATGGGCTCCAGTCCACGCCGAAGCCAGACATCCCGCGCTTCCGCCGCATCCACGGCCTCTGCCCCATCGTCATCCAAGGTGACCTCGCGCTTGCCACGCTCCTTGGAGCGCAGGAACACGTTGCGCGCGATCGTGAAAAGCCATCGCCGTACATCGGTGCCCATCTGAAAGGTCTTCCAACTGCGGAACGCACGCAGGTAGGTCTCCTGCACGACGTCCTCGGCGTCCGCCTCATCGCGGGTCAGCGATCGGGCGAAGCGATAGACGTCATCCAGGGCCGTCAGCGCGAGCGTGCTGAACTCGGCGTGCGTGCCCGTCGCGGGGGGCGCTTGGTCGGTCATCATCTGAACGTGCCACCAATCCCTGCCCGACGCAAAGGTTCCGGACCCCTACCCTGCACCCTCTGGCCTTCGCATCCTTCGGTATGGACCTGTCCCATTTGAGAGCGGAGTACCGCCAAGCCAGTCTCGATATCGGAGACGTGGACGCCGACCCGCTCAAGCAGTTTCATCGCTGGTTCTCCGAGGCGCGCGAGGCCGGACAGCACGAGCCGAACGCGATGGCCCTCGGCACCGCCGGCAGTGACGGCGAGCCCAACGTGCGGATGGTGCTGCTCAAGGAGGCCGATGCGCGCGGGTTCGTCTTCTTTACCGACTATCGGTCCGTGAAGTCGGAGGAGTTGGGGAGCAACGCGCGGGGGGCACTCTGTTTTTGGTGGCACACGCTCGAGCGACAGGTGCGGGTGCGGGGGGCGGTGCAGCGTGTGGACGAGGCGGAGTCCGCGGCGTACTTCCAACAGCGGCCGCGTGGCAGCCAGCTGGGCGCCTGGGCTTCCGCGCAAAGTTCGGTGCTCTCCGCGCGTGACGCGTTGGTCCGCCGCCACGAGGAACTCGAATCGCAGTACGAGGGCGTCGACGTTCCGCTCCCGCCGCACTGGGGCGGGTTCCGCGTGGTGCCGGAGGTCTACGAGTTCTGGCAGGGCCGCGAGAGCCGGCTGCACGATCGGCTGCGGTATCGCCCGGTCGGGAGCAACTGGACGATCGAGCGGCTCAGCCCGTAGGGGCCCGCTCCATCACGGCAGCGCCTTGAGCCCTGCCTTCGCGATCTCCAGATCCTTGTCCAGAGCCAGCGCGCGATCGTACTCGGCGCGGGCATCCTCTCGCCGTTGCTGACGGCGTAGCACGTCGCCGAGTCTTGCGTGGACCGCAGCGCGCGACGGCATCCACGTGGAAGGCTCCCAAGTCGTGTCGGCGATAAGCGCGCGCAGATATCGCTCTCCGGCGGCCAACTCGTGTCCACTCACGGCGGACATCCGACCGAACTGGTAGCGGACGGGACGACTGTCGGGGTGCCGACCAAGGAACTCGATGTACACGGCCGCCGCCTGCTCCGCGCGATTCCAATTCACGAGACGGCTCGCAAGCGATAGCGTCGGCCCGAGACTGTCAGGGACGGCAGCGGCAGCCGCGCGCAGGGCGCGCTCGGTGGCCACCGTGTCGCGCGCGTGCCAGGCGATGTTCGCGGCCGCCTGGTGTCCGCGCACTGGATTCCGCCGAGCGATCTCGCGCTGCTGCTCCTGCGCCTTGTCCACGCTACCGCCCATCACGGCAGGCGCCATCAAGTAGAACTGGATCAGGCCGTCGCGCGCATCGAGCAACTCTGGATCCAGCTCCACCGCTTTCTCGAACGCGGCCTTCGTGCGTCTGGCGAGAAACGGCTGCCGCAGGATGCTCGCCTCCTGAGCCTGCTGTCCCACGGCGCGCCCGAGCCAGAGGTGATATTCCCCGACCTTGGGCTCCTGCGCGATGGCGCGCTCGAACTGCTTCTCGGCGCGTGCTGCGTCGTTGCGGCCCATCAGCCGCACGCCTTCGTCGAAGGCGGCGCGGCCGGCCTGTGCGCTGACGCTGGCCGGAAGCAGGGCGGCGAGAACCACAGCGTGGACGCAGAGACGGCGCAGCATGGGACTTCTCCTCACGAATCGCGAATGGTGACGCCGGCGCGGGAGCGCTAGCGTACGCGATCGGACAGGCGGAGTTCCCCCAAGAGTTTGACATAGCTCTCGTAGCGGCCGACATCGAGGTTCCCGGCGGCCAATGCCTCGCGCACGGCGCAGCCCGGCTCGACGTCGTGGGTGCAGTCCTGGAAGCGGCACTCGCCGAGGTAGGGCGCGAACTCGGGGAAGCACTGATCGAGCGCACCCGCCGGCAGGCCCCACATGCCAACCTCGCGCAGCCCGGGGGTGTCCACGAGATAGCCCTCGTCTCCGTCCGGCAGGGCGAGCAGCTTGGCGCCCACGGTGGTGTGGCGGCCCTTGTTCACGGACTCCGAGATCTCCTGCGTGCGCAGCGCGACACCGGGGTGCAGCGTGTTGAGCAGGGACGACTTGCCGACGCCGGACGGACCGGCCACCGCCGTGACCCGTCCGTGCAGCACGCCGCGCAGTTCGTCGAGTCCGACATCCGCCTTCACGCTGGTGCGGTGCACGGGATATCCCGCGCGCTCATACGGGCGCGCAAACGCATCCACCTGCGCGTCGTCCGTCGCCAAGTCCACCTTGTTGAGCACGACGTGCGCGTGCAGGTCGTTGGCCTCGCAGACGACGAGGAAGCGGTCGATCATGCGCAGGTGCGGCTCCGGCTTGGCCACGGCGAAGACCACCAAGACCTGGTCGACATTGGCGGCGAGCACGCGCTCCCCGAATCGGCCGCCAGGCTCGCGACGCGCGAGCACGCTGCGCCGCTTGGCGATCTCAACGATGCGCCAGCCTTGGCCACGCTCCTCGGGTTCGACGCTGACGTGGTCGCCGACGGCCAGCTTCACGCTCCCGCGTTCTTCCTGCTTGAGCCGGCCGGCTAGCGCCGCGGCCACGACGGCGCCGTCGCTCGAGCGCACCTGCCACACACCGCCGGTGCCTTCAACGACGATGCCCTCGCGGCGGCTCACGCCTCTGCCTCGTCGGAGTTGCCCGCCGTCATCTCGCGTGACTGGCCCGCCGTCTCGTCCGCCGTCTCGTCCGCCAGCTCCAAGGCGAGCACCGTGCGCAGATACTCGGCAGCGCGTGCGACTGGCCACGCGCCAAGCGCGGCGGCCGCCGCCTCCCGCGTGGCAGCGAACTCGAGATAGTCGCTCTCGACGTGCCCCTCCACGCCCTCTTCGCCGACCCGCCGCCAACGCAGGAAGAGGAAGTACGCGCCAAACCGCCCGCGCGGGTCCTGCGTGAGCTCGTCCGTGAGCACGGCCACGGAGTACGCGAACCCGTCGGCCGCATCCCACGACGCGGCCCGTTGATGCACCACCTCGTAGCCGCCGACCGTGGTCTCGTCGCCTTTCGCGTGGTCGGCGGGCAGGAAGCGGCTCATCGGCAATCGACCCCTGCGCTCAGCGGCGGCGAAGCACTTCCCGCATCACGTTGCCCGTGATGAAGGCGATGTTGGCCGGACGCTCGGCGAGACGCCGCATCAGATACGGATACCACTGCGTGCCAAAGGGCACGTACACGCGCATGCGCCAGCCGTCCTTCACGAGCTGCTCCTGCAGGTCCCGGCGCACGCCGTACAGCATCTGGAACTCGAAACGATCGGGGGCGATGCCGCGTGCTTCGGCAAAGCGACGCGCCTCGGCAATGACGGTCTCGTCGTGCGTGGCAAGTCCAACGTAGCGGCCCTTCTCCATCAGCTTGTGCATGGCGGCCACGTAGTTCGCGTCCACGTCCTTCTTGTCGGGAAACGCGACGACGGGGGGTTCGAGATAGGCGCCCTTGCAGAGCCGCACCCGGCACTGCTTGTCGATGCTCCACTGCACGTCATCGAGCGTGCGGCGCAATGCACTCTGCAGCACGATCCCGACGGTTTCCGGAAAGTCGGGGAACAGCCGCTGGGAGAAGAAGTCCAACGTGCGCTGCGTGTAGGCGCTGCCTTCCATATCCAGCCGCACGAAGCCGCCGTACTGCCGCGCGCGTTCCAGGATCGCACGCGTGTTTGCCTCGCAGACCGCATCGTCGATGTCCTGTCCCAGTGCGGTGAGCTTCACCGAGACGTTCACCTCCAGGCCGCGCGCGTGCATGGCGTCGAGCAACTCGAGGTAGGTCGTCACAGTGGCCGTGGCCTCGTCAGCGTTGGTCACGGACTCGCCGAGCAGATCCAGCGTGCCCGTGATGCCCCTGGCGTTGAGTTCGGCGACGGCATCACAGGCCGAGCTGACGGTCTCGCCGGCCACGAAGCGCGAGGCAAAGCGCTTCGCGAGGCCGTTGTTGCGGACGAACTTGAAGATCTGCGGTTGGTGCGAGAGGTACAGCAGGGACTTGCGGAGCATGCGTGTCGGAGAGGGCGCTCAGCGCGCCGGTCGGGGCGGAAGCGGCGCGAGGATGCGGCGCACCGGATGGGGCGACCCAACGGACAGCGCGGGGTCGAAGAAGTTCCAGGTCGTGAGTCCGTCATCGGACTCTGGCTCAAGCAGGATTGCGGCAAGCAGGGCCAGCGGCTGGTCGGCGCGGATGTAGTAGCTCCCCGCCTCAAGCGCGATCTCCGTCGGCTCCCAGCGACCCTCAAGCAGCACTTCTTGGTGGCCCTGGAATGGACGCGGGGCCCGGACGATGGAGTCCACGACGAAGCGCTCACCGCGCAGGCGCAGCGACCCTCCCGCAATCTCCGAGAGTTCAAGTCCGTGGTAGGCGAGACGCGCCAACAGGGCGCTATCGGGATTGGCGATGACCCATCCCGACGGCAGCGCGCGAGCGCGCGTCGCGTCGAAACGGTCGTAGACCGGCATCTCCACTGCCGTGAAGCGATGCGTGCGCTTGAGGCCCGGACGGAGACCGGCTTCGTAGCGCACCGAGTCGCCGGTGGCTTCGAGCGCCTCGACCAGGATCGGTGCGCGGAACGGCGACTTGGTCATCTCGGCGCGGATGGCGACGCTCGGGCTCGTCGACGGGCTGCTGGACGCCGCCCGCGCCGCTGCCGTGGCCGCCCCGGCCGTGCGCGCCAACACCGTGGCCCGCTGCTCGGCCACGAGCGAGAGCAGCTCGCGCACGAACACCGTCGTGGCCTCGACACGGCGCTGGAAGGGATCGTGCGAGTACGCCTCGCTTAGCACGCTCACGCGATTGCGGAGGCCGTAGTAGTTCGTGCCGAAGCGCGGCTTGTGTTCGTAGGTCTCCCAACCGCCCTTGCGCAGCGAGGTCGGGTCGTCGCGCCCAGCGAACTCGCCGATGAAGTTGCCGTAGTCAAAGGTCTCGACACCCTTCGCCCGCGCGCGCGCCCGCACCGCAGGCAGCAGCGTGTCTCGCGTCCAGGCACCGGCAGGCGCGAGCACCGGATCCATCGCCGCCGGATGCAGCGAGGGCGAGTACGTCAGGGCGTAGCCGTGGTATGAGCCATTCGTCGTATGCAGGTCCACGAATACGTGCGGATCCCACAGCACGAACATCCGCAGCGAGGCCATCGTCTCCGGCGCCTCGGCCTTGATGTAGTCGCGATTGAGGTCCAGCTGCTGCCCGTTCGCGCGGTTCCCCACCTGCTCGGGCCCGTTCTGCGAGCCACGCATCCGCTGCTGCGGTCCGAGGGCGTCGTTGCCGTCGCCGTTGTAGATGGGCACGGCAATCAGGACGATCGAGTCCAGCACGTTCGCGCGCCGATCGGTGAGCAGATCGCGCAGGATGGCCTGCAGCGATTCCTTCCCCTCAACCTCGCCGCCGTGGATGTTGCCCTGGACGTAGACGACGGGCTTGCCACTCGCGCGCGCCTCGGCGGGCGTCCGCACCAGCGGCCGAGCGGCAATCACATAGGGCAGCACCTTGCCCTGCGTCGTGCGTCCAAGCTCGCCGCGCACGAAGCTCACTGGCGCGACCTTCTGCAGTGAATCGAGGAAGGTGATGACGTCGGCGTACGAGGAGGTCTCGGTGTAGGCGCTGCGCTCGGCACGGGTCTGCTGTGACTGAAGCGACGAAGGACGGAGGACGAAGGACGAGAGCAACAGCACTGCGGCGACGCCAAGGCGGAACATTCGATCAGACGCAGGCCGTCCATCCTCCGTCCTCCGTCCTTCGTCCTCAGTCGAGCACTTCATACCGGCCTCCCTTCCCGTGGATAGAACGTCCGCCCCTCGCGTGCCATCTCCACCAGCACGCGCGCCGGCGTGAACCGCCCCGGATGCGTGGCATCCAGCGCCTCCAACTGCTTCACCACCTCCGCGATGCCCACCGCATCCATATGCCGGAAGGGCCCGCCACGGAACGGCGGGAAGCCGATGCCGAACACCGCGCCGATGTCGCCATCGCGCGCCGAACGAATGATGCCTTCCTCAAGACAGCGCGCGGCCTCGTTCACCATCGCCAGTGCGAGCCGCCGCTGGATCTCGTCCTTCGGCACGGTCTTGCGCTTCGTACCGCCGGGATAGAGCTGATAGACGCTCTCGTCCACATCGCCGCGCTTGCCCTTCTCGTCGTACTCGTAGAAGCCCTGCTTGCCCTTACGCCCCAAGCGGCCCGCGCTGAGCACCTTCTGCAGGGCCACGCTTGGTGACATCCGTCCGCCAAAGGCCTCCGCCATGATCGCGCCCGATTTCCCAGCGATGTCGAGGCCGACCTCGTCGATGAGGTTGATGGGTCCGACCGGGAAGCCGAACTGCGACATCGCCTTGTCGATGGCGTCGATGGCCACGCCTTCGTCGAGCATCAACCCAGCCTGGTTCACGTACGGCGCCAGGATGCGGTTCACGTAGAAGCCCGGCGCGTCATTCACGATGATCACCGTCTTGCCGATGCGACGGCCGAACTCCACCACCGTGGTCACCGTCTCCGCCGACGTGCGCGGCGTCACGATGACCTCGAGCAGCGGCATCTTGTGCACCGGCGAGAAGAAGTGCATCCCGATCACGCGCTCGGGCCGCTTCGACGCCGCGGCAATCTTCGTGATGGGAATCGTGCTCGTGTTCGTCGCGAAGATCGCATCGGCGCCGAGCACGGCCTCCGTCTCGGCCAGCACCTTGTGCTTGACGCTGAGATCCTCGAACACCGCCTCGATCACCAACGGCACGCGTCCGAAGCCCGTGTAGTCCACGGTGCCCGAGACAAGCCCGAGCTGGTCCTCGAATTGCTGCCGCGTGAGCTGCCGCTTGGTGAGCCGGTCCTTGAGCACGTCGCGCACCGCGCCGACGCCTTTCGCCACACGGTTGGCATCGGTGTCCTTGAAGCGCACCGGCACGCCCTTCTGTACCGTGATGGAGGCGATGCCGGCACCCATGAAACCGCTGCCGAGCACAGCGATGCGGTCGATCTTGCGTGCAGGCGGTGCATCGCCGGACACGCCACTGTCCTTCTTCAGCGCGGTCGTCGCGTAGAACAGGAACATCAGCTGCTTGCAGACCGGCGTCATCGCCATCTCGCCGAACAGCCGTGCCTCCTCTGCGAAACCCGCGGCCTCGGAACTGCCGTAGCCGGCGGCAATGGCATCGATGGCCGCAAACAACGCCGGGTAGTGGCCCTTGGACTTTTTCTGCGTCATCTCGCGCGCCTGGCGGAACACGACGGCGCGGCCGAGCGGGTTGTCATCGAGCAGCAGTTCCTTGGCGCCGTGCTTGCGCGCATCGCGGCTGCGCGGGATGCTGCCGGCAGCGATCTGTCGCGCGCGATCGATGGCTGTCTCGCGCAGGATCGCCGGGTGAACGAGTTCCTCGACGAGGCCGGTTTGCAGCGCCTTCTTGGCGCGCACGTTCTTGCCCGTGAGGATCATGTCGAGCGCGACCTGCAGCCCGACCTTGCGCGGCAGGCGTTGCGTGCCGCCCGCGCCCGGGATGAGCCCGAGCTGCACTTCCGGCAGCGCGAGCACCGTCTTCGGCGTGTCGGCCGCGATGCGGTACGCGCAAGCCAGCGAGAACTCGAGGCCGCCGCCGAGGCAGGCGCCTTCGATGGCGGCGACCACCGGCACGCGCCCCTTCTCGATGCGCTGCATCATCGTGTGGCCGAACGCGCTCGCCTTGCGCGCGTCCTCGGCCGTCTTGAACTCGAGGAACTGGTCGATGTCCGCGCCGGCGATGAAGGTGCCCGGCTTGCCGCTCATCAGCACGGCCGCCTTTACAGCGCTGTCCTTCTCCAAGTGATCGATCATCGCCGTGAACTCGTCGATCACGGCCGGCGAGAACTTGTTGATGCTCTCGCCCTTGAGGTCGAAGGTGATGACGGCGACGCCGTCCACCATCTCCAGGGTCAGCGCCGTGCTCATGCGCGCTCCACGACCATCGAGAAGCCGAGGCCGCCGGCAGCGCAGACGGTCATCAGGCCGAACTGGCCGCCGCGGCGCTGCAGCTCGTTCACCAGCGTGGTGGTGATGCGCGCGCCCGTCGCGCCAAAGGGATGTCCGATGGCCACCGAACCGCCCATCACGTTCAGCTTGCTGCGGTCCACCGCGCCCACCGGCTCGCTGAAGCCAGCGCGCTCGGCCCAGTACTTGGACTCGAAGCCCGCCAAGTTCGACAGCACCTGCGCCGCGAAAGCCTCGTGCATCTCCACCAAGTCCATGTCCTTGAGCGAGAGCCCGGCACGTTTGAGCGCCATCGGTGCCGCGAGCACCGGCGCCTGCAGCAACTGCTCGCCTGGATCCAGCGCCGCATAGGCATAGGAGCGGATGTAGGCATTGGGCGCGTAGCCGAGCGACTTGGCCACGTCCTCGCGCATGAGCAGCACCGCGGCGCCACCGTCGGTGAGCGGCGAGGCGTTGCCGGCCGTCACCGTGCCGTAGCGCTTGTCGAACACCGGCTTCAGACCGGCCAGCGCCTCCAGCGTCGTGTCGGAACGGATGCCATTGTCGGCCGTCATCGCCTCCTCGTACCTGGGCGGCAGCATCACCGGTGCGATCTCCTTCGTCAGGCGGCCGTCCGCCGTGCCCGCAGCGGCATTCCGGTGCGACGCGTACGCCAGCTGGTCCTGCGCCTCGCGTGCGATGGAGTTCAGCTTCGCCATCTTCTCCGCCGACTGGCCCATCGTCTCGCCTGTCGTCGGCTCGGCGATGGCCGGCGTGATGGGAATGAAGTCCTTGCCGCGGATCTTGCTGAAGGCCTGCACGCGCTGTGGCAGCGTCTTGGCTTTCGAGGCCGCGACGAGAGCATCAGAAAAGCCGCGCGAGTGCAGGATCGGCACGTTCGACAGCGACTCTGCGCCGCCCGCGATGGCGATCTCCGCGTGGCCGAGCGCAATCTGGTCCGCGGCGTCGGTGATGGCCTGGTTGGCCGACGCACAGGCGCGCGAGACACTGAAGCTGTCCACGCCCTTGGGCAGCAGCGGCATCAGCGCGATTTCGCGCGCGATGTTCGGCGCGGTGACGTTGGGGATGACCGTGCCGAAGACGAGGAGGTCGAGGGCGGCAGGATCGAGGTCGGTACGGTGCACCAGCTCGCTCACGGCGATCTTGCCAAGCTCGATCGCGCCAAGCGCCTTGAGGGTGGTGCCGGCCTTGGCGAAGGGAGTGCGGACGCCCGCGATGATCGCGATGCGCCGTCCCGGCTCGTAGATGGGCATCCGTTAAAGGTAGAGGGGGCGGAAGTGCCGCGCTGTGTGCGGCTATCGGCGTCGGGGAACTGGGGATAACGTGGTCGGATGTCCGTCCCACGCCCTCCCAGCCGTGCCGACCGCCTCATCTCGCTGAGCGAGCGGCAGTTCGACGTGCTCGTGATCGGTGGTGGAATCACGGGCGCGGGCGTGGCGCGCGACGCGGCGCGGCGCGGGCTGTCTGTGGCGCTGGTTGAGGCCGAGGACTTCGCGGCCGGGACCTCCAGCCGCTCCTCTCGGCTGGTGCACGGTGGGGTGCGATACCTCGAGCACGGCTACATCCACCTTGTGTGGGAGTCGAGTCGAGAGCGACGCCGCCTGCTGGAACTCGCTCCGCACCTGGTGCGTCCGCTGCGCTTCACCTGGCCGGTGTACCGCGGTGCCCGGGTGAAGCGATGGCAGCTGGCCGCGGCGCTCACGGCGTACGACGCGCTCGCGATGTTCCGGAATGTCGGACGCCACCGCCGGCTCGGAGCTGCCGGCGTCCTCGACGTCGAACCGCAGCTGGCCGACGCCGACCTGCTCGGTGGCGCCACCTACTGGGACGCGGGCACGGACGACACGCGGCTGACACTCGCGAACATTCTCGATGCCTCGGCGGCGGGCGCCGTCGTGCTCAATCACGCGCCCGTGCAGCGCCTCACGTTTGCCAAGGGCGATGGTCCCGCGAACGGCGCCGAGATCCGCGACATGATCGGCGGCAACACCGTCCGTGTCCGCGCCAAGCTGGTGGTGAGCTGCGCCGGCCCCTGGACCGACGAAATCGTGCGTCTCGAGAATCCCGACGCCGGGCCGGCCGTGCGCGGCACCAAGGGTGTGCACATCGCGGTGCCTGCCGAGCGCGTCGGCAATGTGTCGGCGGTGACGATGCTGAGTCCCGACGACGGTCGCGTCATGTTCACGCTACCGGGCAGCGGCGGGCTGACAATCATCGGGACCACGGACACGCCGACGGCGGAACACCCGCGTGAGGTGCGCGCCGCCGCCGCGGACGTTCGGTACCTGCTCAATGCCTGCAACCGGTTCTTTCCCAACGCGAAGCTGGCTGAGGAGGATGTGGTCTCGGCGTGGGCAGGAATCCGCCCGCTGGTGGCCGCTGGCAATCGGGGCGACCCGTCTTCGGCCTCGCGTGAGCACAAGGTCGAGTTGTCGCCGCGCGGCGTCTTGACGGCGACCGGCGGCAAGCTGACGACGTATCGGCAGCAGGCACAGGACATCGTCGACGCCATCGGCAAGTCACTGGGCCGGTCGATGCGGGCCTGCGACACGACTCGCGCGCCATTGCCCGGGGAGCGCGCGGCGACCACGCCGGAAGACGAGCGGCTCGTACCGGAACTCGCGTGGCGCACGGCCGACGTCGATCACGCGGTCACGCACGAGTTCGCCGAGTCGGTCGCAGACGTGATGATCCGACGTACCTTTCTGGCGTTCGAGCTGCCTGACCAGGGACGCACGCTGGCCGCGCGGGTCGCCGCGCAGATGGGACAGCGCCTGGGCTGGACCGAGGCCGGAGTCCGGAGCGCCGTGCACGAGTACCACGATGCGGTGGACCGCATCTTCACGATTACTCCATAGGAACCACCGGATGTCGATCCGAAGCACGCTTGCCGCGACCGCGACGGTCGTCCTCGCGCTGGCCTGTGCCGGCCGCGAGCGGCCCGCGCCGACCATCACTGCCGAGCAGTCGCCGACAGGTGTCGACGCCGCCGAGCCCAATCTCTTTGCCCTCGAGGACGGCCGAGTCGTCCTGAGCTGGCTGCAGCGCGTGGACGACTCGACGCACGCGCTCAAGCTCGCCGTGCGGGGCAGCGATGGGCGCTGGGGCGAGACGCGTGAGGTGCTGCGCCGCTCCGACCTGTTCGTGAACTGGGCGGATTTTCCCTCGGTGGTCGGGCTGACCGACGGTCGATTCGTCGCGCACTGGCTGCAGCGCAACGGCGCGGGCCGCTACGCCTACGAGGTGCGCATGGCCGAGTCGCGCGACGAGGGAGCGACCTGGTCGGCGTCGGTCACCCCGCACGCGGCAGGCGTGGAGGCGGAGCACGGCTTCGTGTCGATCCTCCCGCTCGCCGAGGGCGGCGCGCGTGTGTTCTTCCTCGACGGCGGCGAGAACGCGATGCAGCTCCCGGCGAGCGGTGGCGGGCACGACGACCACGAGTCCGCCGCGCCGATGTCGTTGTCCACGAACCTCTGGGGTCCGTCGATGGGCGCGGCGAGCAAGGTGGTGCTCGACACGCGCATCTGCGATTGCTGTCAGACCAGCGCGGCGCTGACCGCCGAGGGCCCGGTCGTAATCTTCCGCGATCGCAGCGATGACGAGATTCGGGACATCTCAATCGTGCGAGAGGTCAACGGCACTTGGACGACTGCACAGCGCGTTCACGCCGACGAGTGGCAGCTGAATGCCTGCCCCGTGAACGGTCCGGCAATCGTGGCGTCCGGCCGCACGGTCGCGGTGGCTTGGTTCACGGGCGCGCGGGACACGGCGAAGGTGCAACTGGCATTCTCGACCGATGCGGGCGCCACGTTCGGTGCTCCCGTCCGCATCGACGAGGGAAACCCGGCAGGTCGCGTGGCGCTTCAGTGGCTTGATGATGATGCTATAGTGAGCTGGCTTGAGCGTGGAAATGCCGATACGGCCTACGTGAAGGCGCGTCGCGTCACGCGCGAGGGGGTCGCCGGAGCTCCGATTGTAGTGAGCGCATCGTCCGGCGCCCGATCCAGCGGCTTCCCGCGAATGGCGCGCGCGCCCGAAGGCCTCATCTTCGCGTGGACCATGGCTGGACGCCCCAGCGAAGTACGCATCGCCACGCTGCGAGGGGGCCGCTGACCGAGATGCCGCGCCAAAGGGCGTTATCGGTGTTGCTGGCGATAGCCCCTGCTGTCGTCGCTGCGGCCTGCTCTGCGGATGGCGCAACGACCTCGGCGACCATCGGCCAGCCGGCCCCCGCCTACGCAGCGTCGCAGATGGACGGCAGCCCCGTGACCCTCGCCGACCACCGTGGCGAGGTCGTGCTGCTCAACATCTGGGCCACCTGGTGCAAGCCCTGTCGCCAGGAGATCCCCGCGCTCGACTCGCTCTACGCGGAGTTCGCCGCGCGCGGCCTTGTCGTCGCCGGTGTCAGCATCGATGTCATCGACGATACGGCGCGCATCCAAGGCTTCGCCCGGGACCTCGGCGCGACCTACCCGCTCTGGCTGGACCCCGACGACCGGGTGTCAACGACATTCCGCGCGATCGGCGTGCCGGCCACGTTCCTCGTGGACCGCAACGGCGTGCTGCGCTGGCGGAAGATGGGCGCGGTGCACGCCTCGGACGCTGGACTGCGTGCCGTCCTCGACTCGGCGCTGGCGCCACGGGCTGGCAACTAGCCCCGCGGCGCGCCGCGCGCGCGTCACGCGTCCTCGTGAATCGTCACCAGCTTCACGACCTTCAGCTTGCGCGTCCGCGCCGGCAGCTTGAGCAGCGCTACCTCGCCGACCTTCTTCCCGAGCAACGCACGCCCGATCGGTGACGACATCGTCACCTGGCCGTCCTCGAAGTCCTCGGCGTCGCCGAAGATGAGATTGTAGTCCTCACGGTCCTTGGTGTCCTGGTCCTCGACCGTGACCTTCGACCCCATCCCGACGGCGTCGGCCGCGATCTGCGACTCGTCGATGCTCGACAGCTTGGACAGGCGCTGCGTGAGATGCCCCAGGCGCGCCTGCACGAACTGCTGGCGCTCGAGCGCGGCCTTGTACTCGGAGTTCTCGCGCAGGTCGCCGAGTTCGACGGCCTTTCGAATCTCGTTCGGCAGCGTGACGTTCAGTTCGAAACGGAGCTTCTCCGCCTCGTCGGTGAGCTTTTGCTTGAGCGCCTCGATCACGGGGCGTTCCTCGGCTGGGGTGTCGCGGGTGGGGACGAAAGACGCGACGCCCGGCCACGAATGGGCCGGGCGCCGCCTGTCCTGATGCTCTGAAGTCTAGCCTCCGGCAATGCTCGCGGCAATGCTCGCGGCAATGCGGCGCAGCAAGGCTGCCGGCCAGCATCCACCGACCGGGACGCGTACTGTTCTATGTCGGCCTGACTCGACCGGTCACAGGCCCTTTCGGGTACTCGCTCCTATATGAAGACACCGCTCCTCATCCTCGCGGCTTTCGCCACGCTGACAGCCGCCGCGCCACTCCACGCGCAAAACAGGGTTCCACTGCCGGAGACTGCCGCCGTTCCCGTCGACTGGCGGCTGCTCGGCCTGCTCGACTTCGAGAAGGGCATCGCCCCGGACACCTTGAAGGCGCTCGACGGCAAGAAGGTGAGCGTCCCTGGATTCATCGTGCCGCTCGACGATGCCGTGGAAGACGGCGCCGAGTTCCTCTTGGTCCCGTACTACGGCGCCTGCGTGCACACGCCGCCCCCGCCGCCGAATCAGATGGCCTTCGTCACGATGCACGGCAACAAGTCGGTGAAGCTCGCGCTCTTTGATGCCGTGTGGCTGGACGGCACGCTGCGTATCACGAACTACGAGAGCCCCTACGGCAGCGTCGGCTTCACGATCGAAGGGCAGTCCATGCGTCCGTATACGGGCAAGTGAGCGTCCGGACGACGCCGACGGCGAGCACCGCCGTCGAGCTGCGCGACGTCCGATTCCGCTACCGCGGCGGCCCCGACGTGCTGGACATCCCTGAGTTGCTCGTGATGCGCGGCGAGCGACTCTTTCTGCACGGGCCGAGTGGCAGCGGCAAGACAACGTTGCTCGGGCTCCTGGCCGGCGTGCTGGTCCCCAGCGCCGGCCGCCTCGATGTCCTCGGTGAACCACTTGGCGCGCTGCGGGGTGCCGCCCGCGATCGGTTTCGCGCCGCGCACGTCGGCTATGTCTTTCAGATGTTCAACTTGATTCCGTACCTCTCGGTGCGGGACAACATCCTGCTGCCTCTGCGCCTTTCCAGCGCGCGGCGCGCCCGGCTCAAGGGCGCGGAGCCTGCGGCCGAAGCGAGTCGGCTCGCCGAGGGTCTCGAGTTGCACGGACTGCTCGATCAGCCCGTGACCGCACTGTCCGTCGGCCAGCAGCAACGCGTCGCCGTGGCACGGGCGTTGATCGGCTCCCCGGAACTGATCGTCTGCGACGAGCCCACCTCCGCGCTCGATGCCGACCGGCGCGACCGCTTCCTCTCGCTGCTCTTCGCCTCCTGCGCCGAGAGCCAAGCCACCTTGGTCTTCGTCAGCCACGACCTCGGCCTGGCCCCGAAGTTCGGTCGCACGGTGAGCCTGCCACAGATCAACCGCGCCGCCGTGGCCAGCGCCGCCTGATGTTCCTGCTCTCGCTGGCGCTGCGCTCCCTGCGCGCGCGGATCGTCATCACCACGCTCACTACGGTGAGCATCGCGCTGTCCGTGATGTTGCTCGTGGGCATGGAGCAGTTGCGCCGCGGCGTACGCGAGAGCTTCGCGGGCACCATTCGCGGCACGGACCTCATCGTCGGGGCGCGCGGCGGCAACACGCAGGTGCTGCTCAGCACGGTGTTCGGTATGGCCGCACCGTCAGGCAGCGTGCAGTGGTCCACGTTCGAGCGATGGTCCGCTCACCCCGCCGTGGCCTGGACGATTCCCTACGCCCTCGGCGATTCGCATCGCGGGTTCCGGGTGATCGGCACGACGGCGGAGTTCTTCGCGCGCTATCGCTTTCGTGATCGGCAGGTGGAGTTCGCCAGCGGTCGCGCACCCGTCGCGCCGGACGAGGTGGCGATCGGCTACGAGGTCGCGACACGACTGGGCTACGCACTCGACACCGCGGTGGTGCTCGCGCACGGCGTCGCGGCGGTGTCCTTCGCCGAGCACGAAGTGCATCCCTTCCGCGTGGTCGGCGTGATTGCGCGCACGTCAACGCCGATCGACCGCGCACTGTACGTCACACTCGACGGCCTTACGGCGATGCACGAGGACGAGTCCGAACGCGGTGGATTGGCCATGGGCCCGCCGACCGATGCCACCGAGGGCCCGGCGCCGATCACGGCATTCCTCGTCGGCACCAAGAACCGTTTCGAGACGCTGCGCCTCCAGCGCGAGATGAACGAGGATCGCGCCGATCCACTGACGGCGGTCATTCCCGGCGTCGCACTCGGCCAACTCTGGGAAACCGTCGGCAACGCCGAGGCGGCGATGCGACTGGTGGCGTTGTTCACGTTGCTGGTGGGCCTGATGGCGATGTGCATTGCCCTCTACGCCTCGCTCGAAGGCCGACGCCGCGAGATGGCGATCCTGCGCGCGGTCGGCGCGGGCCCGCGCACGATCGTCGCATTGCTGGTGTCCGAGTCGGCCGTGCTCTCCGCCGCGGGCGCGGCGCTGGGCGTGGTGCTGGTCTATGGGTTGATTGCCGTGGCCGCCGGCCCCATCGAGGCGCGCTACGGGCTCGCCCTGACCACTCGCCCGCTGGGCCAGGCCGAGTGGATATTCTTGGCGGCAGTGGTCAGCGCGGGCGCCCTGATCGGCGTTATCCCCGCGTGGAAGGCCTATCGCTCGTCGCTCGCCGACGGGCTGTCGGTGAAGGCGTAGCAAGTTCGTTGAACCCCTCTCGTAAGGAGTCTTTCGTGCAGTTCCGTGCAGTCGTTCTTCTCGCGATGCTCGCGCCGGCGCTCGCCGCGCAGCAGCGTGCCGGCGCCGCCCGCCCACCCGCTGGCGACCGCAACCCGATGGCCGAGCCGGTGGTGCCGAACGTCGGCGCCATCTCGCACATCCGCACCGCGCCCGTCACGAACCCCGTGCTGCAGCGCATCTGGTCCGAGGGCATGGAGCGTTCGCAGGCGATGGCCTTGGCGCAGGAGCTGATGGACCCCATCGGCCAGCGCCTCACCGCCTCGCCGCAGATGGACGCGGCGCAGGACTGGATTCTCGGCAAGTACGCCGCCTGGGGCGTGACCGCCCGCAAGGAGCGCTACGGTACCTGGCTGGGCTGGAACCGCGGCGTCACGCACGTCGACCTCATCGCGCCGCGCGTGCGCTCGCTCGAGGCCTACGCGCTGGCGTATAGCCCGGGCATGGCCCGGCCGGCCGAGGGCGAGGTCATTGCGTATCCGGAGGGCGTGAGCACGCCGGAGCAGTTCGACGCCTGGCTGCCGAACGTGAAGGGCAAGTACTTCCTGATGAATCCGCCGCGGTTGTCCTGCCGCTCGCCGGGCCAGTGGGCCGAGTTCGGCACCACGGAGGAGACGGAGCGCGTGAACGAGGAGCAGACGCGCATGCAGCGCGACTGGGCGCAGACGAACGTCGCGATGAGCGGCGGCCGCAACGTGTGGCAGAAGTTGAAGGACGCCGGCGCGTTGGGCGTGTTCACCTTCCAGTTCTCGAACTACCCCGGCATCCAGAAGGTCTTCGGCTCGCCGCTGCAGACCGTGCCTTCCTTCGCCGTCGGCTGCGAGGACTACGGGCTGCTCTACCGGATGTCGCGCGCCAACCAGAAGCCGCGCGTGCGCGCCTACACCGACAGCCGCGTGATGGGCGAGCGTCCGACGTTCAACGTGATTGCCGAGATCAAGGGCTCGGAGAAGCCGAACGAGTACGTCGTGCTCTCGGCGCACTTTGACTCGCACTCGGCCAGCTCCGGCGCGACGGACAACGGCACCGGCACCATCACGATGCTCGAGGCGCTGCGCATCCTGAAGACCGTGTATCCCAACCCGAAGCGCACGATCATCGTCGGCCACTGGGCCGGTGAGGAGCAGGGGCTGAATGGCTCCAAGGCGTTCACCGAGGATCATCCCGAGGTGATCAGCGGCCTGCAGGCGCTGTTCAACCAGGACAACGGCACGGGCCGCATCGTGAACCTCTCGGCCGGACCCTTCCCGGGTGCTGCGGTTCGCTTGGAGTCGTACCTGCACGAGATCCCCAACGAGCTCACGCGCTGGATCCGCTTCTCACCGACCGGCCCGCAGTCCACCGGCGGCACGGACCACGCGAGCTTCGTCTGCCACAAGACGCCGGCCTTCAACCTCGGCGCGCTGTCGTGGGACTACTCGTTCACGACCTGGCACACGGACCGCGACACGTATGACAAGGTTGTGGAGTCGGACCTCAAGAACAACGCGACGCTGACGGCGATGCTGGCGTACCTCGCGAGCGAGGATCCGCAGCGGATGCCGCGCGAGGTCGGGCCGTTGCCGCCGACGCCGAACGGGCAGCCGGGGCAGTGGCGGGATTGCACGCCGGCGAGGCGGAGTTCAGAAGGGGCGGTGCGGTAGCCGACCGCTGAAGGAAGGAGGTTGAAGGATGAACGGCGGTGGGGACCCTGCGTCCGCATCGCCGTTCTCTTTCCTCCTCCACCCTACATCACATTAGGCTTCGCACATGTCCTCCCCTCGTCGCCCCGCCATCAGCCTCTCCTGGCGCGAGGGACGGTTCTTTGACCTCTGGATGCTCGTGCACCTCGTGGCTGGGTTCACCGGTGCCACGACGAACGTTGTCTGGAACCTCACGACGCCACGCGTGGTCGCGGTGGCGATCGCGCTGATGCTGGCCTGGGAAGTGGCGGAGTTCGTGGCGGGAGTGCGCGAGTCCTGGGAGAATCGCCTGCTCGACATCGCCATTGGGCTCGTCGGCGTCGTGATGGCCCAATGGCTCGTTGCGCCGCTCTCGCTCACAACGCGACAGCGTGCCTGTCTCGTGGCATTGGCGGTGCTCGCGGTGCTGAGCGCCGCCGGATGGCTGGCCTTCCGGCGGCGTACGGTGGACCCCGACCGACAATCGTGACCGAAATCACGCTTCGAAGGCGCTGCACTCCCTGTTCGGCGGATGGTCCTAGACCTACTATCGTAGGGTGAAGCGCGGACTCTTGGGCCGACTTGGCCACGCCCGCCGCCTCGTTGCGGCGGGCTTCGTGGCTTTCGCCTCCCTGCTCAGCTGCGGCCGTGAGATCACCGGCCCAGCCAACGGGGTGCGCTATGCGCGCAATCTCAGCTTCGTCGCGGAGTTTCCGGGGCTCTTCGCGTCGGTGGAGACGGGATCGGGCGCGGTCGTCGACTTCGAGAAGGTGCGGGTCATCTTCCGCCGCCTCGATGGATCGGTGGCCTTGGTCCGCACGGTGAACTTTCCGTCCAACGCGACGCAGGTAACGGCGAGTTTTGACGTGCCGCTGTCCGGCGAGTCGACCAGCACAGGTGAGGAGCTGGATCTATTCCTCCGCTACGTGAACGCCGCCGGCGACACGGTCTTTGCCGGTGGCCCGTCTCCGGTGCTGGCAGTCCCCGGGCGCGCGACGCCGCCGGAACCGACGGTCGTTCCACTGACGTACACGGGACCCGGAGCGACCGCCACGAGCATCGCTGTCAGCCCGGACACGGTTACGGTCGAGGCAGGCGCGCCCTTTGGATTCAGCGCGGAGGCGCAGGACGCCCAAGGTGCGGCGGTTCCCGCGGCACCGATCCTCTGGTTCTCGCTCGACCCCACGCGCGCGCCGCTCAGCGATCCCTCGGCGGGCACGGGCACGGCCGCCGCCACGCGCGGCACGGTACTGGTGCGCGCCAGTTTGGTAACGGGCGTCGCGGCTGACACCGCGGTGCTGGTGATCACGCCGCGCCCGCAGGCACTGACGCTCCTCGAGGGCGGCGCGCAGACTGGCGCCACCAGTGCGCCGCTCGCAACCCCGATCCGCGTCCGGCTCACGGCGACCGATGGACTGGGCATCGCCGGCCAGGAACTCGCCGTGCTGCCGGGCAATGGCGGCAGCGTTCCCGACAGCAGCGTCGTCACGGACAGCGCCGGCGTCGTCACGATCCCGTGGACGCTCGGCGCCGCGACCGGCGCGCAGAGCCTGACGTTCAGCTATCAGGGACTGCCGAATCTCGTCGTGACGGCGACCGCCGCGACGCCGACCAGCAGCGCGGTGCGGCTCGAGTTCCAGCCCCCGGCGCCCGACACGGTGTTCTCTGGCGTCAATGTCGTCCCGGCGCCGATAGTGTTTGCGGTCGACGCCTTGGGTGTGCGTGACGCGGCGTTCACTGGCACGGTGACCCTCGAACTCATCGGTGGGCCGCCGGAGGGGATCTTGACGGGCACGCTGGCCGTCGTGGCCGACACGGGTGTCGCAACGTTCAACGCCGTCAGCGGAACGCTGATCGGTAGCTATCTCGTGCGCGCGGTTGCAGCGGGACTCACGCCGGACACGCTGGCGCCGCTCGTGGTCGTGGCGGGGATGCCCGACACCATCCTCGTCATTCAGGGCGACGGGCAGACGGGCTACACCAACGATCCGTTGCCGACGCCGATCATCGTCGAGGTGCGTGATGCGGTCGGGAACGTGGTGCCTGGCGTTCCCGTCGGGTACTCGGTCGCCACCGGTGGCGGATCGGTCGTGGGCAGCGGCACGGTGACGGACAGCACGGGCCGTGCGACCATTGGCACCTGGACGCTGGGTCCAACAGCCGGCGAGAACACGCTGGATGTCGGCGTCGAGGGCGCATCAAACATCACGCTGACCGCAACAGCGGAGAATCCGCCGCCCGAGATCGTGATGAACGTCGTCGGGTCCAGTGTCGTCGGCGTGGGCCGCACGGGGACCATCCGCGTGCGCCTGCTGCAACCGGCGCCGGTCAACGACTTCCTCGTCACGCTTACGAGCGACAGCACGCAGTACCTCACGTTTGTCGAGGGCAATGTGCTGGCGTTCCAGGCGGGCCAGACGGAACTGCCGATTGAGGTCAACGGCGTCGCGGTCGGCAACGGTGTGCTGCGCGCGGTAGCGACGGGCTACACGAGCGACACTCTGGTGGTGCCGGTGTCGCTGAACCTGATCACCCTGCCGCCGACGTTGAATGTGCCGCTGGCGCAGACGGCGTCGCTACCGGTGTCGCTCTCGGCACCCGCGCCGGCAGGTGGTGTGAACGTGGCGGTCACATCGAGCAATCCGGGGATACTGCAGCCTGTGCTGGACACGGTGTTCATCCCGGCGGGCCAGACCAGCGTGAATGTGAACATCGAAGGCCTCGCACTTGGCGCCGCGACGTTGACGGCCACCAATCCGAACTACGCGCAGGACGAGACTGCGGCGAGCGTCACGGCAGGCGTGGATCTCACGGCCACCACGTACTCCATCAACGCCAGCTTCGGTACTACGGCGACGGTGCGTCTGGTCAGTGGGGCGTCGGCCGTGGCAGCGCCGCCTGGTGGCATCACGGTGGCGCTGAGCGCGGACAACCCCGCTTGCGTCGGCGTCCCGGCGTCGGTGTTCATCGCGCAGGGCCTCACGCAGACGACGGTACCGGTGAACTACGGCGGCAGTGCCGCCACGCCCTGCAGCACCTTCCTGCGGGCGACCGGCCCTGCCGGCTTCACGCCAGACAGCGCGACGGTGAATACGGCGGCGACCCCGGTGGCGAACCTGCTGACGACGTTCAACATCGGCTCTGGATTGCAGCGTGGCTCCACCCTCACGCTGGGCGCCAGCAACCACGGAGGCACCACCGTGCGAATCCAGTCGGCGGATCCGGCGGTCGCGCTGGTGTCGCCGGACGTTGACATACCGGGGACCGAGTTCATCGACCTGCCCGTGGCGGTGGGCGCAACGACCGTCGGCTTCGTGATCCAGGGCGTCGAAGGGGTCACCAGCGACACCGTCAACGTGTTTGCCTCTGCGCCTGGGTTCCTGACTGATAGCATCGCTGTGCGCGTGTGGCAGCCGGTCTACCAGATCATCGGCTTGAACGGCTCGGCCACGACGCTGAGCATCGACGATGTCTTCCAGGTTCGGGTCGGCACGCCGACGGATCCCGCGGGCAACCTCTCCTCCGTCGATGAAATCCGGGCGGGCGGCGACACCATCCGAATCAGCGTGGTGAATGACACGCCCGGTCTCGGCACCTTCGTGCGCACCGAAGGGTTGTCGGACTCGACGGACATGGTGCTGCCGCCGGGTGAGGCGCTCAGTCCGTCAACTGTCGCGGCGGGTGGCATCGCGTTCCGCGCCCTCGCCGCCGGGACGGCCACCGTGCGGGCGAGCAACAACGTGTATCGCGCTGCCAACAATGTCTTGATCAACGTTGCCATCACGCAGCCCGTCGTCACGACCCTGACCACGATGAACCTCGGTGCCGGCCTGCAACGCGCGGGCACGGTCGGTGTGACCAACGGCTCCACGGTGCCGGTGGACGTGCAGCTCAGCTTCGACCAACCCGGCGTCGCGCTGCTCGCGGCCAACAGCAGCGACATCGGCAGCGACACCATCACGGTCACCATCCCGGTGGGAGTGACGGCCGTGAACTTCTGGGTGAACGCCTTGGAGGGCTTCGCCGACACGACGCTCACGCTGACCGCCACCTCACCGGGCTTCACGCAGCGTACGTCCGCGGTGCAGATCTTCCAACCGGTGTTCGAGATCTCCGGGTTGGTCACCTCCGCGACAACCTTGTCGCCGGACGACGCGTTCACCGTGCGGTTCGGCACGCCCAACACCTCGATCGGCGGACTCTCGAGCCTCGACGCGCTGCGTCCTGGTGCGCCGCCGCTGGTCGTGGACGTCATCAATGACACCCCAGCGCTGGGCGACCTCGTGCGCACCGAGGGCAGCAGCGACTCCACGCGATTCGTGCTCGGCCAGGGCGTCAACGCGACGCCGGCGCAGGTCGCAAGCGGCGGTGTGGCCTTCCGCTTCCTTGGCGAGGGCACGGCGACCGTGCGGGCCAATGCGCAGGGGATGCGCTCCACCGCCCCGACCCAGAACATCAACATCACGCAACCGAGCATCAACTCGCTGTCGAACATCAACGTCGGTGCCGGCCTGCAGCGGCCGGGGACCGTCACCCTGTCTCAGCCACCGACCGACACCGTTCGGGTCACGCTGACGACGGACCAGGTGGGCATCGCGCTCGTCGCGCCCGACGACGCCACACTGGGCGCCGACACGCTCGTCATCGTATTCCCGCCAGGGGTCAACAATCGCCCGTTCGTGGTCCAGGCGCTCGAGGGCACGCTTGACAGTACCATCACGCTGCAGGCCACGGCCCCAGGATTCACGGGACGCACCTCGACGCTGCGCGTGCTCCAGCCGGTGGTCGAGGTGGTCTCGCTGGCGACGGGTCCAACCTCGCTCGACGTCAATGACCCGTTTGCGGTCCGCGTCGGGACGCCGCTGAGTCCGACGGGCGGGCTCAATTCGGTGGACGAGCTGCGCGTCGGTAGCCCTGGTGCGCCCATTGTCGTGCGCTCCAGCCTCGGGACCGTCGGGCGCTTGATCACCGAGACCGGCACGGGTGACTCCGTGCTCGTGGTGCTTGCGGCGCGCGCCAGCCAGACGCCGGCATCGGCGGCGCTGGGTGGCGTCGAGTTCGACCCGCTGACCACCGGCACCACCGTGGTCTCGGCCAGCATCGCTGGGTTCCGCACGATCGCGACGTCGAGCGTAACCGTGAACGTCGTCGCGCCACAGATCAACCTCTCCACCAACGGCATTGGCGTGGGCTCGGGACTGCAGCTTGCCCTGAGCGGCAGCCTGAACACCACGAACCACGGCGGCCGCGTCCTCGTGCTGCGGTCATCGAACCCGGCGGTCGCACTTTTCCAGCCCAATCGCACTACTGCGGCAACGGACTCGATCCTGATCACCATCAGCCCAGGAACCTCGGGTTTCTCCTACTACATTGCCGGCGTCGAGGGCGCGACCGGCAGCGTCACGGTTACGGCCAGCACGACCGGCTTCCTTGACGGGACGACCCCGATTGACGTGCACACGCCGGCTATCCGAGTGAACACCACCCTCGTGGCCACCGGCACCGCCGGGGTGAGCATCGACGACCCCTTCACGGTTTCCATTGGCGTGCCCAACGCGACGCAGACCGACATCCAGTCGCTGCAAAGCATCCGAGCGGGGCAGAGCCTTACGGTGACGGTCTCCAGTAGCGAGCCAACCATCGGCGACCTCGTCACTACCTTGGTGCCACTTGGTGCCGGCTCGGTTGCGGTGGTGATCGCAGCCGACGCCAACCAGTCACCGACCAGCGTCGCGGCGGGCGGCGTTGCCTTCCGATTCCTTACGGCGGGCACTACTACGGTCAGCGCCACGGCGCCGGGATTCCTTCAGGTCACGAACGGCCAGCGCGTCGTCACGGTGTCGCCGGCACCCTAGCCATAGCCACGTGACCCTGGGCGCGGCCGCTATCGCGTCGGGCGAAAGATGACGTAGGTCACACCGCGACTGAGCCCCCCGCCCTGTTGCGCCACGTGACAACCCCGTAGCATCAAAGCGTCCCTATGCGACGCCCACGCCTCCTTGGCCTCTCCCTGCCGCGACTCGCGGCGGTCGCCGGGGCGTTCGTGCTCTCGACGCTGTCCTGCGGCCGTGAGATCACCGGCCCGAACGGAACACGCTTCGCGCGCGGACTCTCGTTCGTCGCCGAGTATCCAGGTGAAATGGCGTCGCTGGAGGACGGCGCGGGAAGCGTCATCGCGTTCAACCGCGTGCGCGTGATCTTCCGGCGGATGGATGGCGCCGTGGCACTCGAGCGCATCGTGCAGTTCCCCGCCAACGCCACGGAGATCCCGGCGAGCTTCGACGTGCCGCTTTCGAGCGGCGTGGGTCCCGAGGGGGAACCACTGTCGCTCTTCCTGCGCTACATCAACGCCGCCGGTGACACGGTGTTTGCCGGCGGACCCGTGAGCGTCATCGCGCGACCGACCATCAGTGGAGTTCAGGCGCCGCCGCCAGCCAGCGTCCCGCTGGTGTACACGGGCCTGGGTTCCGAGGCGACCAGCGTGGTCATCGCGCCCGACACCACCGCGTTGGTCTCCGGTGACCCGTTTGCCTTGACCGCGACGGCCTACGACGCCCAGATGAACCCGGTGCCGCTGGCGCCGCTGGTGTGGTCGTCCCTGAACACCACGATGGCGCGGCTGGATTCCGTCGGGCTGGGCAGCGGAAGCACGCTGCCGAGCCGCGGCTGGGCGCGCGTGCGCGTCGCGCTCGCCGCGGGCGGCGGCGCCGACACGGCTTGGCTCAACATCGCCCCTCGTGCGGGCTCACTGCAGCTCGTGTCGGGCGGCGGCCAGACAGCATCCATTGCCGCGATCCTGCCGGATTCGATCCGTCTGCGTGTGCTGGCGACGGATGGCCTGGCGATGGCCAACGTGTGGGTGCGCTTCGCCGCCACGACTGGCGGTGGTCTCATCTCGGCCGACTCGGCACTGTCCGACTCGCTGGGGTACGTGGGCCTCCGCTGGACGCTCGGGGCGAGCGTGGGCACGCAGACGTTGACCGCGTCGATTGCCGGCACGACGGCGACGGCGACCATCAACGCGACCGCCGAAGCCGCCACGCTGCCCTCGCTGGTACTCGCGACGCCGCCGCAGTCCGGCGTCGCGGGCACGCTGCTCGCCGACATCTTCGTCGAGGTTCGCGACGCGCAGGATGTCCTGGTCACCGACTACGCCGATAGCGTCGAGGTCTCGGTATTCTCCGGACCGGGCGAAGCGTCGCTTCTGGGCATCCGCCGCGTCCAGGCCGTGGGCGGCATCGCGACCTTCGACTCCCTCGCGCTCACGCTGCGAGGCACATACACACTCATGTTCGCGGGTGTGGGCGTGCTTCCCGTGACAGCGGCGCCAATCTCGATCGCGCCGGGCGCGCCGTTCGGCCTTCTCCTGCTGTCCGGCGGCGCACAGAACGCGCCGCCGAGCTCCGTGTTGCCCGATTCGATCGTGGCGCATCTCCTTGACGAGTTCGGCAACGGTGTGCCGGGTGTCGCCGTGGTGCCGGGTGGCGGTTCGTTCGGTTCCGTGTCGCCAGCCAGCGTCAACTCAGACTCTACGGGCCGCGTAGCCTTCCGCTGGACGCTTGGCGCGGAAACCACGCCGCAGCTGCTAGAGCTGACGGTGCCCGGCTTCGACGTGCCGCCCCTGTTGGTGTCCGCCAACCTCGGCGACAGCACGGTGGCGAGTACCGAGGTCGCACTAGGGGCCGATACGCTGCATTCAATCGGCGAGACCACGCTGCTGACCGCGACCGCGCGCGATCTGTTCACCAACGTGGTGAGCGGGACGTTCACGTTCGTAAGCGGCAATCCGGCGGTCGCCACTGTCGACAGCACCGGTCTCGTGACGGCTGTCGCCGACGGATCCGCCTGGTTGCACGCTATCGAGAGCGGCGGGACGCGCGACTCGACGCTGATCGTGGTGCAGCAGCTGCTGGCATCGATCGTCGTCACACCGGCTTCTCGACAACTCTATCTCGGCACCACCTTCCAGTTCGCGGCGCAGGCCGTGGACGGGCTTGGCGTGCCGATGCTGACTCAGCCGGCATTCACCTGGAACTCGCAGAACCTGTCCGTCGCGCTCGTGGACTCTACGGGGCTGGTCAGCACCGTGGGGCTCGGCGGTACGCAGATTCAAGCGACGGCCGGCGCGGTAACCGGCGTGTCCGCCGTTACGGTCGTCACGCCGATCACGCGGATCGCCGTGATCCGTGACTCCATCGGCTTCAGTGTGACGGACACGTTCACGCTCGTCGCGCTGCAGCGGCCGCGCAGCTACCGCGCCGTTGCCTATGACACCCTCGACGCCCCGATGACGGGCATCGCCTTCACCTGGGTGTCGTCAAACCCGTCGGTCGCGGCGGTGGATTCCACGGGGAGCGAGACCGTGCGCGCGCGCGCACAGGCCAACGGCATCACGGCGATCCGCGCAAGCGCCCAGGGCGTCACTGGCGCCGCATCGCTGCGGGTGCAACAAGTGCTCGCGGACATCGATCTCTCGCCGGACGCGGCGAGCATCGCGCCGACGGGCAACACGCTGTTGACGGCGCGCGGCCTCGATCCGGACGGCTTCAACCTGCCGTCGATCTCGGGGGTGACGTTCACGTCGCTCACGACGGCTATCGCCACCGTGAATGCCTCGAGCGGACTGGTGACGGGTGTGGCCAACGGTACGGCGCTCATCACGGCAAACGTGGACACCGTCCTCGCGGACACCGTGACCATCACCGTGGGCGGCGCGGTGCCGGCCGTGATTTCCTTCGGGCGCGACTCGCTGGCGATTGGCCGCTCGGCGAGCCAGAGCATCCCGATCTATCTCAGCCGTCCTCACACAAGCCCGCTCACGGTTGAGCTCGCGGTCGCCGACACCTTCGCGTACTTCTCGACCGCGAGCATCACCATCCCCACGGGCGCGACGAGTGGCAATGCCACGCTGAATGGCCGCAATGCCGGCAGCACGCAGGTCTTCGCGGTCGATGGCAGCGCGGCCGGTTATGCCGGCGATACCGCGACGCTGGCGGTGCAGGCCAACGTGCGCTTCAGCACGACGTCGTACTCGATCCTGGCGACCAACGAGCTTGCGACGCAGGTGCTGCTCTCCGACCCGGCGCCGGCCGGCGGCACGTTCGTCACCTACAGCTACGGGACGCCTGGCATCACCGAGGTGTCGCCGAACCCCGCGTTCATTCCGCAGGGGCAGCTGTCGGTGAACGTGGTGATCCGCGGACTCAGCGGCGGCAGCTCCACCATCACGCCCGTGGCAACCGGCGTGAATGGGCAGTCGGCGACGGTCACCGTATCGCCGGCCGTGCTGGACCTCATCGGCACCACGCACGTGATGGGCGTCAACACACAGCGCGCGGACCTCTACGTCTATGTCGGGGCCAACGCGTCGCAGCCTATCCCCATCTCGTTGACGTCGAGCGACACCACCGTGCTCCGCGTCAACAACACCACGATTCCGGCCGGCATCTACTACGCGTACTTCAGCATGACGGCGGTGGGCACCGGCGACGTGTGGTTGCACAGTTCCGCGCCCGGCTTCACCAGCGACAGCGTGCGCGTGTTCGTGACGACGCTGTCGCTCGATGCCTGCTGCGATGCGACGCGCCAGACGACATCGCCCCCGCAGAACTTCAGCATCACCGTGCGAGACTCGGTGGGCGGTGCCTACAACCGCACGACGCCGCTGGTGGTGCAGATCGCATCGTCCGATACGAACGTCGTGCGGCTCGCCTCGTCAACGGCGACGGTGCCCGCCGGCGCCAACGGCAACTTCTCGATCCAGTACACGATGGCTGGCGCTATCGGGTCGGCGTGGATCCGGACGACTGCGTCGGGCGTCCGGCCGGATTCGATCCTGATCACCGTGCAGGGGCCGAAGCTCTCGTTCAGCTATACGAGTTCGCAGGTGGGCGCCGGCCAGCGCAACACAGGCTCGTACGTGTACGTCCCGAACAACACCGCACAGCCGCTCGTGGTGCACCTGACGAACACGTCGCCGAGCACGGTGCAGATTCCGGACTCGGTCATCATCCCGGCCGGCACCTACTACGTCTACTTCAATGCCGACGGATTGGCGCCGGGCAGTGCGACATTCTATGCGAGTGCCCTCGGGCACGAGCCTGACACCGCCACGTTTGTCGTCTCGACGCCGCGCATCGACATCACGGGCGGCGGCACGTTGAACAACTTCGCGCCGCCCTTTGGCACCACCGTGATTGTCCGCGACTCCGCCGGCAACGCATACCCGCGAATCGCGCCGCTCGGCGTCGCCCTGTCCTCGTCCGACACGACCGTGCTCCGCGTGACGGACAGCGTGACCGTGGGAGCGGGCGCCAGCAGCAGCAATGCTGCGACGGTGACGATCGTGGGGCCAGGAACGGCCTGGATTCGCGTCTCCGCAGCGGGGCACGGGGTGGACTCCGTGTCGTACACGGTGCAGGACCCGCAGCTCTCGCTGAGCTTCAACACCTACGTGCTCGGCCGGCGCCAGAGCAGCGGGCCGAGTTCCATCTACGTGCATGTGCCGAACAACGTGACGGATACGTTGCCCGTCACGCTGACGCACACGAATCCGACCGCGGTCGCGCTCAGCACCACGACGCCCAGCATCCCGACGGGGATCTACTACCGCTACTTCGCGGCGGATGGCCTCGCGTTCGGCGTGGACACCATCGTGGCCAGCGCGCCGGGCTACCGGCCGGACACGGCGGTCATCCACGTGTCATCCACGCGGTTCTCCATCGGCTCGCTGCCCGCGACGCGCACCACCACGGACCCGGTCTCGGGCTTCGGCGTGACCATCGTCGACTCGCTTGGCACCTCGCATCCCAGCCTCGACACGGTTGTGGTGAGCGTGGTCTCGAGCGCACCGGGCGTCCTGCAGCCCGTGCTACCGTCATACCGGATCCTGCCCGGCATCACGTCCGTGAATCCGCAGGTGGCCTTCGTCGGTCCCGGCAGCGGCTTCATCACGGTCAGTGATTCACTCGGCGCCGGTTACGTCGGCGGACAGACCAACACCGTCACCGTGACTGGGCCCTCGCTGTTCCTCGTGAACAGCAGCCCGCAGCTCGGCATGCGCCAGAACAGTGGCGGCGGCAACGCCTATGTGTACGTGCAGAACAACGTCACGGGCCAGCCATTGGTGGTGAATCTGGCCAGCAGCGACCCGTCGGTGGCCACCGTGCCCGCAACGGTGACCATCCCGGTCGGCACGTACTACGCGTACTTCAACGTGACCGCGCACGACGTGGTCGGCACCGTGCAGATCCAGGCCACGGCCGCTGGCTACTCACCGGCGACGGTGAACCAGGAAGTCACGGCGCCACGATTCGTCGTCACGACGGCGACCACCGTGCGCACGACGCAGGGCCTGCAGGTCGTGAACGTCTACGCCACCGACGCCGCCGGGACGCAACACCCGACGAACGAGGCGGTGGTCGTGAATCTCGCATCGTCCAGCACCGCCGTCGGCACGATCGATTCGGCGACGGTGACCATCCCCGCCGGTGCCTCGCAGCACAGCACGGCGCGCTTCCGCCCACTCACCCCCGGCACCACACAGCTCAGCGCCACCGACCCGCGAAGCGAAGGGTACCGCTACAACACCGGCACGGTGAACGTCTCTGTCACGCTTCCCTCGCTGCAGTTCAGCTGGGGCGGCAGTATGTCGGTCGGCATCGGCCAGTATACGGACGACTACTACGTCTACACACAGGACAACCAGGTAGCGGCGGTCGTCGCGAACCTGTCGCGCGCGACCGGGCGCAGCGTCGTGGCCGACACGACGACCATCAACGCCGGCACCTACTACCGGTACGTCCGGATTGGCGGTGGGACCGCCGGGGCGGATACGCTGCGGGCTTCGGCCGCCGGCTTCGTGGACAGTCCGCCGGCGGGCGTGAACGTCGGGCTTGGACGGGTGGATGGCATCACGAACTGGCCGACCACGCTGGCGACGGATTCCGTGCAGGTGACGCTGTACACGCGGGCGCCCGACGCATCGATTCGCCGCGTGTCGGAGGCAACGACGTTCACGCTCGCGGCGACGGGGAACGTGCAGTTTGCGGTCGGTGGGGCGACCGTGGCGAGTGTGGTGGTGCCGGCGGACGGAATCAGCGTGAGCTTCTGGGTGAAGAGGCTGCCCGGAGGCGGGACAGCGAACGTCTCGATCTCGGCGGCCAACTACGCGACGTACAACTCGAACGTCGTGGTCAGTCCCTAGGGCACGCGCAGCCTCCGCACTGTCCCGGACTGGCCTCGCACCCGACCGACCGTTACGCTCCGCTAGTGCCGGGCATCGTCGACTTCCACAGCCACGTGATTCCCTCCGTCGATGACGGGTCGACTTCGATCGACCAGTCGCTGACGGCGCTCCGCGCGTTCGCGGAGCAGGGCGTTGTCAACTGTGTGCTCACCCCGCACTTCGATGCATCGCTGACGCGCAACAGCACCGCTCTCGCTGCTCGGCTCGGCGAATTCGACCGGAGCTGGACGGCGCTTTGCGCGGCAGTCGAGAACGCCGACGGACTCCCGCAGCTCCACCGTGGCTGCGAGGTGATGCTGGACGAGCCGGACGCCGACCTCTCGGACCCTCGCATCAGGCTCGACGGCGGGCGGTTCGTACTCTGCGAGTTCCCGTCGCTGCGGCTGCCGCCGAACGCAGAGATCGCGATTCACAATCTTGTGGATCGCGGTTGGCAGCCGATTGTGGCGCATCCGGAGCGGTATCGAAATCTCGACGCCGGCCTCGAACGGCTGCGACGATTGAGGGATGCCGGCGCGTACTTCCAGCTCAACGCCACGTCGTTGATCGGGCGGCACGGGGAGCAGCCGGCGCGCGTGGCGCGACGGCTGTTGGAGCTAGGATGGGGCGAGTATCTCTCGAGTGACTATCACGCGCGGGGAATCCCCGGCGTGGCAAAGGCACTGGCGAACCTGCGGGAGTGGGGCGGTGCCGCGCAGGCGCTGCGGATGTCGGAGGAGAATCCGGCGCGGATGCTGGCGGGAGAGAGCCCGGAGCCAGTGTCACCGCTGCCACCCGCGGCGCGGAGTTCGTGGATTGGCAGGCTGCTGAGCCGCACCGACGAGTCGAACGGCTAGGGCGAGGCCCTGGCCCGCTTGCTACGGTCGCGAGCGGCCGAACTCAGGGCACCCAGTCTCTGAGCTCGACGGAAACCTGCGGCGCTGTCACCACGACGGCACCCACGTACGGAGCCCCGAGTGCGATGTGTTTGAGTGTCCAGTCGCTGGCCGCCTCGGGGTAGTCGTCGGCGCGAAGGATGCGGGCATCGCGTGCGGCGGCGGTGACGGCGAAGCGCGCCAGTGCGGGCCCCACCCCGCTGCCAGTCGCCTTCACGAAGGCCTCCTTGCGGGTCCAGATCCGGTAGAAGGTCGTCAGTCGTTCGTCGTCAGGTGTCGCCCGCAGCGCCTCGCGTTCCTCCACCGCAAAATGCGAGTTCGCGACCGCCATCATCTCGGGAACCGCACGTTGGCAATCGACATCCACACCGACTGACACGTGCGGGACACCGCGCCCCGTCGCGACTGGAGTTCCCGGCGCCGGAAGGCGGTCGGCGACGGCCACGAGAGCCAGGTCCTCGGCGTGCGAGAGATTAAAGGCAGGGCCGTCCCCGCGGGCGAACTGCGGCTTCCCGCGATCGTCCCGGCTGAACGCGAGGGCGTCTGCGGGT
This sequence comes from Gemmatimonadaceae bacterium, assembly GCA_019637445.1. Classification (NCBI taxonomy): domain Bacteria; kingdom Pseudomonadati; phylum Gemmatimonadota; class Gemmatimonadia; order Gemmatimonadales; family Gemmatimonadaceae; species Gemmatimonadaceae bacterium. The sequence continues at coordinate 1,244,719 of JAHBVS010000001.1, forward strand.
TGACCCGTCGCCGCGGCGAGGATTTCGCGCAAGCCCCAGTGCGCGACGCGATAGCGGTCGCCGTGACGCGGGAAGCGGAAGCGCGCGGCGATCTCCGCCTCGTCTGGGGAGAGGGGCAGACGCTGTGGGAGCTGCCGGTCGAGGGCGATGCGCCAAACGGTGACGGACATAGAGAAATGGAACGTACGCGGATTCCGCGCGCGTGCGCGTTGCCGCACCCGTGGGCGGACGATATACTGCCGCTCCAGATGCGAACCTACGGTCATGCCAGCGCTCGCGGGCGCCTCGAAGGAGCTTCCTTTTGATTGCCGCGGTCCTGGCGACGGTCGTGATGCTGGCCGCAGCAATCGGCGTCTACGCCTATTTCGGCTATCCCGCGATGCTTGTCGCCGTCGCGAAGCTCTCCTCCCGCAGAGCGGTTCACCGGCAGCCACCGACGCAGTGGCCACAGGTCACCATCACGCTGCCAGCCTACAACGCCGAGCATACGCTGCGACCCGTGCTCGAGGCCTTGGTCGCCGTCGACTATCCGGCGGATCGCCGCCGCATCCTGGTGGTGTCCGACGGCTCCACGGACGGCACCGACGACCTCGTACGTAGCTACGGCGGTCAGGGTGTCGAGTTGCTTCGCCTCGAGGGGAGGCTGGGCAAGACCGAGGTCGAAAACCGTGCGATGTCGGCGATGCAGGGCGAGATCGTCGTGAACACGGATGCGTCGGTGACGGTACACCCCGGAGCGGTAAAGGCACTGGTTGCCGCGCTCGGCGACGAGACCGTCGGCGTTGCGTCCGCACGCGACATTTCGATTGCGTCGGTTGGCGCGCAGGGGCACGCCAGCGAGGCCGCGTACGTGGGCTACGAGATGTGGGTGCGCGGGCTCGAAACCGAGGTGGACGGCATCATTGGCTCGTCTGGATGTCTCTACGCGGCGCGAACCGAGCTCCACCGACGCGTGCTACCCGGCCATCTCAGCCGGGACTTTTCGTCCGCGTTGTGGGCGCGGCTAAATGGCTATCGAGCGGTCAGCGTCGACGACGCCCTGTGCTTCGTGCCACGCGCAGCCAGCATGCAGGTGGAGTATCGGCGGAAGATCCGCACGATGAGCCGCGGCATCCAGACTCTCTTCTATCACGCGCAGCTGATGGACCCGTGGCGATACGGCGCGTTTGCCTGGATGTTGCTCTCGCACAAGCTCGTGCGCTGGCTCGTCCCCTGGTGCCTGTTGGCCATTGCGATCGCCGTCCCACTTCTGGGCTATGTGGGCTTCCGCGACGGCGCCCCGTGGGCCGCTTTGGCGCTAGCGGTGCTCGGCGGAGAGATCGCGTGCCTCGCGCTCGCGGCCGCTGGGTGGTGGTGGCCAACGAGCGGCAAGCCACCGCGCCTGCTCGCGGCGGCGGCGTATTTCGTCACCGGCAACGTCGCGGGCATTGTCGCCTGGTGGCGCGCCCTGACCGACCAGCGCGCGCCGGTCTGGGAGCCGACCCCGCGCGCCATGCAGCGCTAGTCGCACACTTCAGACGCCGGGCGCGCGCGACGCGGCGCCCGCACGATGTGCGGCTCGCACCCAGGCCGACGTTAGAGTCCACGCAGGAATGCCTCTAACTCCGCGACCGTAACGCGCGGCATCTCGACGTCGAGGCTGTCGATGAGCACGTCGACGAGCGTCTTCGCCCAAAGCGTGTTCGCGACCGTTCCCGCGTGACCGTCCGCCAGCGTCATGTGTTCGATGCCGTCGCCCTGTGTGGGCGTGACGGACAGGCCTCCGATATGGACCGAGCGGTATTCCGGGACGCCAGTCGCCGAGCGACTGCCCCAGTACCGTCGAAACAGCGCGCGTTCATCGAGGAAGGCCACGCGGGAACGCTGCGCTGCGATGTCGCGAAGGCCGTCGTCGAACGCGTCGTGGTAGCGCTCCAGGCGAAGGATTTCCACCTCCGACTGAAACGCCCCGTGCAGTGGCGGCCATCCGGTGTTGTCGGCGATGCCCGCAAGCACCACGCGAAGCGTCGGCACCGTGGCGTGTAGGCGATCGACGGCAACCGCAATGTCCCGTAGGCACTCCTGGAGCGCACGGGCTGCCTCGGGATTCGAGTCTGCATTGGCGACGAGCCGCAGCCGCGACTGCGTGCCGAGGTCGTTGATGCCGATCCGGATGACGGCAACGCTTTCGGACCAGGCGCTTGGATCGCGACGCAGTTCATCCTCAAGTTGCGTGACCTGCCCCCGAGGGAGCGTCAGGTGCGCGCAACGGTGGCCGGAGAAGGCCACGTTGTACGCGAAGTCCTGCTTGCGAGGAGACCGCAGCACCACACCGAACCAGGACGCCACCCGGGCCACTCGCGGGTGGACGCCACGGGCTCCCCATTCCCCCTGGTCCAGTTTGTCAGGCCGGAGGCGTTGTAGGACCTCGGTCCATTGCAGGCTGCTCGAGCGAGAGGCGCCACCTCGCTCCGGACCGCCAATGGGAAACGCGAGGGAGTCGTGGTAGGCGTGGCTGTCCGAGTTGCCAAGCACCGCAAGTCGAATGCGAGGGCGCGCGTCCTTCGAGTCCTGTCCGGCTGAGCATGCCATGAGCGATACCAGTAGGATGCCGGCCACTCGCGGGCATCGCCATCGCGCGGGCAACACGTCTAGCGGCGTAACCAATCGATGGCGTGCTGGACAAACCACTGGACCTGCGCGCGCGAGCCAAGCACGTGATCCAGGTGCGGGGCCCAGGTCCAGTGCAGGCGCTTCGAGACGCTGGTACGCGGCAGCGCCTCGGGAATCTGCCGCGGCGCGTTGCAGTAGTACTGCACGCCGACCGAGAACACCAACTCCAGCAAGCCGCCGCGCTGGACGACCTGCAAGGCCCGGTAGTCCATCTCCTGGCCCCGCGACACCAGCAGGCCGTAGTAGCCCGGCGGACGGCGTTCCAGGTTGCGGCGGGCAGCCCAGCGGCGCAGCCGAACGCGCAAGGGACCCGCCGAGAGCAGGTGCGCGAGCCCTCGTATCGTGGTCAGCATGCGCCAGAGCTCGCGCCGGTAGAACCCTCGCGTGCGCGGCAACGCCGGGTCGAACAGCAACAAGCGCGACACGCGAGGATCGGCCGACCCCACGTAAAGCGCGTTGTCGGCCCCCGAGCAGAAGCCAACTAGCGCAACGTGCCCTCCCGCGTTCTCACCGTGCGTGGCCGCCGCCTCGATCGCCGCCGCCACGTCTGCCATCACGGATGTCTCGAGGCCTCCTCCGGCGGGCGGACCACTGTCGCCGATGCCGGAGAGGTCAAATCGCAGGCACGCGTGCCCACTCTCGGCGAATGCCCTCGCCAGCTCTACGGAGACTCGCGATGGGCCCACCCGATGCAAGATGCCGGCGCCCAGCACCACCACGGGAAGTCCGCGCGTCGGTGCAACGGGCTCAGTCCAAATGCCAAAGAGACGCTCGTTCTGGCCAAATCGAATTGCGCGTTCGCGATAGCGAGGTTCCGAGGCGGCGGTCGTCACGACGGAAACCCCACATCCAGGATTCGCTCGAGGAGCCGGACGGGCACGGCTCCGGCGCCGAAGTCGCGCTCCTCGACCCAGCACGCCGGCGAGCCGACGCCGGCGGCAATGGCGGCGGCGCGCTCGCGCCACGGTGACGGGATGGACTCCTCCGAAAATGACGACACCAGCACGGCGGGCACATCGGATGCGGGAGACGGTGCGGATCGCAGTGCCAACAGGCTTGCGCGCAGCGGTGGGAGTGGCAGCAGTGGCGAATCGCTGGATTCGGGACTCGCCGCCGCTGCCCGGCCCTCGTCCCAACTGGGATGGTCCCAGAGGACGAGACGAGAGACCCGCGTGCCGGAAGCCGCTGCCCCCGCGGCTGCGGCGAAGGACGCACCCTCGCGCAAGCCGAGCAGGATCGTCCGATCGTTGCCAGAGAGGCTCTGGAGCTCCTCAAGCGCTGCGGACACATCCGCCACGAAGTCGGCGGCGTCCTCCACATCATCCAGACGTCCCGCACTGTCGCCGGTGCCGCGATAGTCGAACCGTAGCACGTCGTAGCCCAGGTCCACGAGCCGCGTGGCCAACAGTCGCAGCGTGCGGTGCGCGCGGAGATACTCCCAGCCGAGCGGCGGACAGATGAGCACGCTTGCACGCCGGCGGGGATTGGCGGCGGGCTCGAAGAGTCCGAACAGCGGCAGCGCGCGTGAGCCGAACTGCACGGCCGCGCCGCTCACGTGCGCTCCAGGACGAGACCGATGCTGGCACTGGCGCCCCGCTCCGGCCGGAAGGGCACCTCGTGCGACAGTTCAGGAATCACCCAGCGCTCCACGACCCGGAAGCCAAGGGCCCCAAGGGCGTCGAGCTCATCGCGCTCTCGACGGACGTGATACGGAACGGCGGAGTAGCCGAGATTCTCCAGCATGAAGTAGGGGTTGCCGTCGGTCACTGCGAGCTTGTTGATGATCAGGGTCCGCGGAAGGGCGCTGAGGCCGCGCAACACGTCGGCGAGGCGCCCTTCAAGGTACTGCAGAAGGCCCGACGCGAGCACGAGGTCGTGGTCCTCTGAAACCGTTGACAGGTCGGAGGTGAACACCAAGGCCGCGAGCCGTTCCTCCTGCGCGCGCTTCGTACCCGCCACCACCATCGACGGAAGCTCCCACACCGTCCAACGCCGCGCGTCGATGTCGGGGAGCGCCGTGCGAAAGGCGCGGAACTTCGTGCCGAGGTGGCCTCCAAGATCCAGGATGCTGCGATGCGTGGACAGTCGCTGTCGCAGCGCCTCGATCACCGGGGCATCCCACGGGGCCACCTCACACATCCGCACGAAGTTGAGTTCCGTGACTTGCGGGTAGTCGTAGCCGACGGCCTTGGGAGGCCGGATTGCCGAGAGCGCAGCCTGGCGCGTCGGGAAGCAACCAAAGAAGCGCGGTCCTTCCGCCTGCGAGAAGAAGGCGCGGCCAGCGCGCCACTCACGCAGCGCACGCAACCAGCGGACGAAGGGCCGCCTCACTCGGGCTCGGCCAACTGCGCGAGCGTCGCGAAGAAGAAGCGTCGCGGGTCGATCTTGTGCCCGGTCCGCCGGGCGATGGCCGCCGAGGCACGCAGCGCCAGCAGCGAGTGGCCGCCAAGTTCGAAGAAATTGTCGTCGCGGTACACCTGCTTGATCCCGAGCAGCGCGCACCACTCCGCGGCGATGCCCAGCTCCACCGGTCCCTGGGGCGGGTCCTGACGGGGCTGTTGCACCGGAACGTCGAGGAGCGGATCGACGAGCCGCGCGCGGTCACGCTTTCCATTGGGCAAGACCGGGATGCCGTCGACGACCGCAAATCGTCCTGGCACGAAAGCGTCGGGCAGTCGCCGCCGCAGCGCCGCCCGGATGTCACTGCCCGTGGGAGGCCGCAGCGGGTCCGTGGGCACCACCCACGCGACGAGGCGGCGATCTGCGTCGTGCCCGCGAGCATCCACCGCCGCCGCCTTTACTTCTGGCAACGACTCAAGCGCGGCTTCGATCTCCGTGAGCTCGATCCGATGGCCCCGCACCTTGACCTGTGCATCGCTACGCCCGAGAAACTCGAGCTGTCCATCGGCCCGCCATCGTCCGAGGTCTCCGGTCCGATACATCCGGCCGCCCCAGCCGCGCACGAAGGGATCCGACACGAATCGCTCGGCCGTGAGCTCCGGTCTGTTCCAGTAACCGCTCGCGACCCCGAGTCCGCCGATCCAGATCTCACCGCGTGCACCCTGCGGCACCGGACGGCGTTCCGCGTCGAGCACGTAAACCGTCGTATTCTCGATGGGGCGTCCGATGCTCACGCCGCGCGACGCATCCGCCAGCGCGGTTGCCGTGGACCAAATGGTCGTCTCGGTCGGGCCGTACACGTGGAGCAACAGGCCACAGTGCAGGCCCAGCGCCGTTGCGAGCGATGGCGACAGTGCCTCTCCGCCACAGACCGCCACGCGGAGCCGGCCCTGCCAGCGATCGTCCAGTAGCGAGCGCCAGACGACAGGCGTGGCCTGCATGATCGTCGCAGCGGACGCATCCAACACCTCCGCCACCGCCTCGGAGCCACGCGCCTCCGCGTCCGACGCCACGAAGACCCGCGCCCCGGCGACCAGCGGCAGCAGCAGCTCGAGAATCGAGATGTCGAACGAGATCGTCGTGACGGCGAGCCACACGTCGTCGGCGCCGATGCCGGTGAGCGAACGCATGGCGTGGAGATGATTGACCAGCGCCAACTGGGGAATGTCCACGCCCTTCGGTCGGCCCGTCGAACCCGAGGTATAGATGCGATACGCAGTGGCCGCGGGTGCCTCATCCTTCCATTCGCCATCGGTGGCCGTCTCAGCGTCCGGCAGCCGCAGTGCAGTCAGTCCGAGTCGCCTCGCCAGTTCCTCCGTCTTGCCGTCGACAAGGGCGTGCGTGACCCCTGAGTCCTCGACCATCAGGCGCAGGCGCTCCTCGGGGTAGTCGGGATCCATCGGCAAGTAGGTCGCGCCCGCACGCCAAATGCCCAGCAACGCAGTCGGCAGCTGGCGAGATCGGCGCATCAGGACCGCCACCACGGCACCCGACGCGTCGGTCCGATGCAGCAGGGCCGCCGTCGCGGCTGAGTGGCCCCAGAGCTTCGCGAAGCTGGTAGTGCCGGCGGAGTCGGCGACGGCAATCGCATCCGGTCGCCGCCGAACCTCCGCCGCGACCAACCCCAGGACAGTCTCCTCGGGCGCCGGCATCCGCTCGGCGCCGGCGCGCCCCTCGGTCTCGGCTTCCGCCTCCGCCTCCCTCAGCAGCGGCAGGTTGCCAATCGCCACCGCCCGGTCCGTCACCACCGCCGCCAGCAGCGCGTGGTAGGCGCGCAGCATGCTCGCGGCCGACGCCTCGTCCCAAAGATCGGTTCGAAAGTCGAGTCCACCGTCGAGGCGGTCGCTATACTCGCGCACCCAGAGCCCGAGATCCGTCGTCACGCTGCGTGTGCCGCGGGCGAACGAACTGATATCGAGGTCTCCCCAGCGTCGAACGCGATCGGCCGCGAACTGATGGGTGAACATCGTCTGGTAGAGTGGCGTGCGGCTCCCGTCCCGTCGGCCGAACTCGCGCACCATCCAGTCGAAGGTCGTATCCCGGTGCTCCAACGCACCAACGACCACATCGCGCACGCGGTGAAGAAACGTCGCAAAGGGCTCGTCGCGCGCGGGCCGCAGGCGCAGCGGCAACGTGTTGACGAAGAATCCCACGACTTCCTCAAGGGACTGCCGGCTCCGGCCCTGCATCGGCGCCGCGACGACGAGATCGTCCTGTCCCGTCAGTCGATGCAGCAGCACGGCGTACACCGCGAGCAGGAGCGTGAAGAGCGTCACGCCTTCCTCACGACAGAGCCGGCGCAGCTCCTCTAGCACGCCCTGCGTCACCGCCAACGGGATGCGGGCCCCGTCATACGTGACCCGAGGCGGCCGCGCACGGTCGGTCGGCAGTTCGAGTGTCGCGGGCGCCGCGGCGAGCGCCTCGGCCCAATAGCGATGGCCGGCTTCGGTCGCCTCCGTCGGGCCCTGCTGGTCGAGCACGAAGGCGCCGTAACTGCCAACCAGTTCCGGGAGACTCGGCTCACGCTGCTCGACGCGCGCGGCATAGAACTCCCCGGCATCCCGCAGGAAGATGTCGAAGCTCCAGCCGTCCCAGATCAGATGATGGACGAGCACCACCAAGACGTGCTCGGACGGACCGATGCGGATCAGGGTGAAGCGGATGAGCGGGGGTTCGTCGAGCGCTAGCGATGCGTTGCCGGTCTCGACCACCAAGTCCTCGATCGCCTCTCGGTCGTCGAGATCGTCCACGAGGTCGGCCGCGTCGAGCACACGCAGGTCGAAGGGCGCGGCGGGTGCAAATGAGAGCACCGGCGTGCCGTCGACGGTCCGCACGTGGACGCGCGCGAGGTCGTGGCGCTCGACGAAGTCACTCAGCGCGCTCCGCAGCGCCTGGGCATCGAGGGGACCTTGCAGGCGAAACGCGCCCGGCAGCGTATAGGCGGACAGCCCCGGTTCGGTCTGCTCGAAGAACCACAGCCGTTCCTGCTGCCCCGAGAGCAGCAGACCCCAGCGGCCGGCTTCCCGCAGCGCATCGAGGAGTTCGGTCCGAACGGCGCGCAGCGCCTCGACGTCCGCCGTCTCGAGCCGGCCGGCGGGGGCGCGCACCTGCAGCTGATCGCCCTCGAGCGACACGCGGATGTTTCGGGATGCGAGCGCCCGCAGCAGGTCGCGCGCCTTCACAGCGTCAGGACCTCCCAGTGATCCGTCGATTCGCCCGTCGGCAGGCGGCGCGCAAACTCCGACAGCTGTGAGTGCTCGAACAGCAGCCGCACACCGATGCGACTGTTGAGGCGCTGCTCGAGCTGTGCCACCGCCCGCGCGGCAAGGATCGAATGGCCACCCAACGCGAAGAAGTCCGCTGAGGGCGAGGGAATCGCAACTCCCAGCACCGCCTGCCAGGCCTCCGCCACCTCTCGCTCCCGTGGGGTCCAGATCCCCGTCGACTCGACCGCGGCCGAGGCATGGCCGTGCGGGGCCGGCAGGGCTTGGCGATCGAGCTTGCCGTTTGTCGTGCGCGGGAGGCTGGGCACGGGGACCAGGTGCTGCGGTATCAGCGCCGCCGGGAGACGCTCCGACAGCGCCGCCCGAACGCGCGCGATGTCGAGCGTACGGCCGTCGGATTGCACAAGGTACGCGGCGAGCCGGCAGTCACCTGCGCCATCGTCCCAGAGCCGCACCGCCGCGTCGGCGATGTCGGGCATCCCGACAAAGGCCGACTCGACCTCGCCAAGCTCGACGCGCACGCCGCGCAGCTTGACCTGGTCGTCGCGCCGGCCGAGGAAGCGCAGCGTACCATCGGCCTGCCAGGCGACGGTGTCGCCAGTCCGGAAGCGCCGGAATCCCGGCCGCCCTGGGTCCTCGACGAAGCGCTCCTGCGAGAGTGCCGACTGGCCGAAGTATCCGCGTGCCACTCCGTGCCCGCCGATCACGAGCTCTCCCGGTACACCGACGGGCACCGGCGAGCCCGCAGCATCCTCCACCGACACGCTGGTGTTTGCGATGGGCCGACCGATCGAGACAGGAACCGCGTCGTCGACCAGCTCGTGCAGCGTGGACCAGACCGTGGTCTCGGTCGGGCCGTAGGCGTTGAACGCACGAGTCGCCGCGCGGCGCAGTTGCGCACTGATGTCAGAGGGCAGCGCCTCGCCGCCGGCGATGGCGACTGTCGGTCGGTTGGCGCGCCACCCCGCAGCCAGCAGCTGTCGCCAGGTGGAGGGCGTCGCCTGAACCACCGTCGCCGCGGACGCCGCGATCACCGCGGCCAGCTGCTCACCGTCGCGGGCGGTGTCGGCGTCCACCATCACGATGCTGGCGCCGAGCGTCAGCGGTAGGTACAGCTCCAGCGCCGCGATATCGAACGTCAGCGGGGTGTGCGCCAGGAAACGGTCCGTCGCGGAACAGCGCAGGACCGCCTGCATCGCGGCCAGAAAGTTGAGCAGATTCGCCTGCGTCACCTCGACGTACTTGGGCTGGCCCGTGGACCCCGACGTCGGCATCACGTACACGACATCGTCAGGCGAGGCCTGCGCCTCGCCGGCAGCGGCGCTGTCGCCGGTCGCGACCGTGCGCACGTCCACTTCGCGAATTGACTCCCGCGCCGGACTCGCGGGAAGCGAGCCGCTGTGCATCCAAGCCGCTGGCCTGAGGTCCTCCATCACGGTCCTGATTCGCGTCGCAGGCTGACGCGGGTCCACGGGCACGTATGCGGCGCCGACGCGCATCGCGCCAAGCAGGGCCGCGGGGAGGTGCAGGCCGCGGTCCACTGAACAGAACACGCGACTCCCTCGCGTGACGCCCGCAGCGCGAAGCGCCTGCGCCACACGGTCGGCCTCCTCCATCAACTGTCGATAGCTACGCTCCAAGTTCGCGTGGCGAACGGCAATGGCCTCGCCGTCGCGCGTGGCCAGGTCCGCGATCCACGCCGCCACGCTGGCAAACGGTGGCAGAGGCTGCGCGATTCCCTGCCACTCGCCTCGCATGCGCCGCACCGCATCGGCTGACCGGGCATCCAGCGCCGCCACGCGCCCGTCAGGGTTCGCGACCATCTGCTCAAGCATCGCCAGCAGCGTCTCCAGCCACTCCCGCACAACCGGCTCGGGAAACAGCGAGCGGTTGTACTGGCACTCCAGGCGGCACGAGCCATCCTGTCGCTGCACCAGGTTCACGAACAGCTCGAAGTACTCGGCCACGCGCGGGACCCCGCGCACCGTACCTTCCAATCCCGCCTCGCGCAGTGCTGCGTCCGCTGCCGGCTCACGGTCGAGATTGAACATGATGGGCGTGACGGGCACGTGGCCGCTGCGGCGGGGAAGGCCGACGCGCTGCAGCAATCGGCCGATCGTGTACGTCCCGTGCTCCCGCGCTTCGGCGAGTCGCAGGGCCACGCGCCGGAACAGCTCCGCGACCCGCTGCTGCGGATCGACGAAGACGCGAATCGGCAGCACGTGGACGCAGTGCCCCACCAACTCCGGCATCGCGGCGACGGCTTGGCCGGCCGTCGGCACGGCCATCACGAGATCGTCGACAGCGGTGAGTCGCTGCGTCCAGGCCGAGCAGGCCGCGAGAAGGACGCCGAAGGTCGTGTTGCCGTGCTCGGCGGCCGTCCGTTGCACCTGCTGCATCACGGCGGCCGGAATATCGCGTTCGATCCACCCCGCGCGCAGGTCCCGGCTTGGGGCCCGCGTGTGTGGCGTGGGCAGGGCCATCAGCGGTGGCAGGCCAGCGAACTGTCGCTGCCAGAACTGGTCGGCCGCTGCGTTGTCCTGCGCGCGGACGGCCGCGGCGTAGCGCACGAACGAGGGCGGGTCGGAGAGTGCTGCGTCCGCTGCCTGATACAGCGCCAGCAGTTCCTGCAGTAGCACACCCGTCGACCAGCCATCGCACACCGCGTGATGTGCGAGCAGCACGAGCTCCGCCGAGCCCGGCGTCGTTGCTTCGGACTCGAGAAAGACGGCGCGAAACAGCGGGCCGTGGTCGAGGTCGAAGGGCTCAGATACGAGCTCGGTCGCCGCGGCGTCGAAGGACAGGGAGCCATCCACGGACGGCACGACGGCGCGTCGCTCGATGATCAGCTCACGGTCCCAGACAAAGAATGCCTCGTTGTCGCGGCTGAACGTCATCCGCAGCGACTCATGCCGGCGATACAGCGCCCGCAGGGCTCTCTCCAGCCGCGCCACGTCCAAGCCGCTGTGCACGCTCAGCCGTGTGCCCTCGTTGTACGCCAGACTTGCGTCCCTGCCGAGACGCGCGGCGGCCAGCAACTCACGCTGGGAGTCCGTGGTCAGGCCGGATCCGACAGGGAAGCTTGCGGGGCCCGCCGCCATTGTTGGCTGCGCGCTCATGCGAGATCGCCCCACGGCACGAAGTGACCAGGCCGCGCCGAATCCTCGACAAACCACGCCGCGTTTCCGTTCGGCAACTGTCCGAGCCGAGCCCCTGGAACCGGAGGCTCGGCGAAACGCTCCGTGACACCGGCAGCCGGGCGGGCGGCGGGCCTCGGCCAGAAGTCGGATGCGTACATCCGGGAAATCGCGCGCTCGAACGCGGCGGCGATCGCCGCGAGGTCGTCGTCCGAGTGGGCGAGGCTGAGGTAGGAGGGATAGCCCTCGAGCAGGAACACCCCTTCGTCGCGCAGCAGGTACCACAGGAAGGAGTTCAGGCGCTCGCTCGACCCGGTGCAGCGGAAGAAGAGCACCGACCCGCAGTGGTAGACGTGCACCGGTGCCTGTGCGGCGTCAGCGATTGCATTGAGCCGGTCCACCAGGCCAGCCGCGCGCGAGTTGAGCCCCTCCTGCAGCGCCGGGCCCGCATCTCGCAAATACGAGAGCGTCGCGTGTGCCGCGGCGATCGCAAGCGGATGTCGAATGAAGGTCCCGGCGAAGAACGAAAGACCTTGCTCTGGTCCCGACTCGTCGCCGAAGTGCCAAGGCCCGCCATCCAGTACATCGATGAACGGCCGACGGCCCGCGATGACGCCGATGGGAAGACCGCCCCCGACGACCTTGCCGTAGGTCACGAGATCGGCTTCAACGCCGTAGTACGCCTGCGCCCCGCCGGCGTGCAGTCGGAACCCCGTAACCACCTCGTCGAAGATGAGCACGGTGTCCGCCTCGCGCGTGAGGCGACGAATCTCCTGAATGAACTCGCGCGGCCGGAGATGGGGATTCCGCGTCTGGATCGGCTCCGCCATCACGGCGGCAAGCGATGCGACGTTCGCACGGAGCCAGTCCAGCGACTCGGGCGCACCGAACTCGAGCACGACGATGTCATCGACTGCTCGCTGGGGCACGCCGGCAACGGCCGGCACGCTGCGCATCGCATGCCGACCCGGCCCGCGCCGCACCAGCACTTCGTCGAAGTTCCCGTGGTAGTCGCCCGCAAAGATGGCCACGCGCGTGCGGCCGGTCACGGTGCGGGCGATGCGCAGCGCCGACTGCACGGCCTCGGATCCCGTGCAGGTGAACGCCGCACGGTCGAGGCCGGTCATCTCGCAGATCATACGGGCCGCCTCGCCGGCGAGCGGCGTCTGCGGACCGAGCTCATATCCACGGGTCAGCTGGTCGCGCAGCGCCTCCACCACGAGTGGTGCGCTGTGGCCGAGGAACGTCGGGCCAAACCCGTTCAGGAGATCGATGTACCGATTGCCGTCCACGTCCCAAAGGTAGGCCCCTTCCGAGCGTTCCACGACGAGCGGATACACGAGATCCTTCCACTCCTCGGACCATCCCGCCGCCGTGCGTGGATCGGCGTGGACATCCCGCTGGCGATCGATCACTGCCTTCGAGCGCGCGGTCCGCTGGTTCCAGGCGCGCGAGAAACGCGCGATGGATGCTTCCTGGTGCGCCGTCAGCGTCCCGTCGGATGATGCCGGCGGTGGCGTCGCCCGCGGCGCGGTCGACTGCGCGTCGCGCGAGGGCAGCGACTCACTGCGCGAGGCTGGGGAAGTCGTTGGGCTCTCCGCCCGGGACGCCGCGTCCGCGAAACCATCCAGCTGGCTCCGCATCACATCCAACTGGCTGAGCAGCGTCGCCACGAGACTGGTGTCCACGGGACTGAGGTGCCCGGTTGTCCCGCCGGACGACACCTCGGCCACCTCGCTCGGCAGTCGCTCCGCCAACGACGCCACCGTGCGCGCCGGGCCGAGCAGATCGCGAAACGGAATCCGCGTCCCGAACTCGCGCTCCACGCGCGCCGCAAGCTGTGTCAGCTGCAGCGAGTCCATGCCGAGCTCGACGAAGGATGCGGCAACCGGCACGTCAGCCGGATCGAATCCCGCGAGCTCCGCGACGACCGCCCGCACGCGCGCAATCGTACGTGCGCTCATTGCGACGCTCCCGCGTCGGCAGATTCGACCAACGCGCGCAGCAACACTGCCTGCTGGTCGATCAGCGCGCGCTGGCGCTGCAGCAACTCTGGAAGACCGCCAGTCGCTGCGCGCTCGCCCGCGGATCCGGCGGGTGCGGCCGCGGATCCCACCGAGTTCGGGAGGTCCCAGCAGCGCCGGCGCTCGAAGCGATAGCCCGGCAGGGACACAGCGCCTCCGACCGGCAGCGGCTCCACTTCCTGCCACCGCAGCTGGTCGAGGCCGTGGGTCCACGCTGCGCCGAGACCACGGAGAAGTTCAGCGCGCTCCTCGCCCGCCTGCGCCGCGGGCAGGAGGGGGGCGGCCATCACACGGTCTGCGTCGACCAGGGCTGCGAGCGTACTGAGCGTGCTACGTGGACCGACCTCGATGGCCACAACGGGCCCCTGCGCGACGGCCGTCTCTACCGCCGAGGCGAACTGCACCGCCTGCAGAATCTGCGCGCCCCAGTAGTCGGGAGACGTTGCCTCTGCGTCCAGGATCACGCGGCCAGTGACGCAGGACGTAAAGGCCATCTCGGGTGCCCGGAGGGGAATCGTGCGCATCCAAGCCGCGAATCGCTCAGCCGCAGGCGCCATCACCCGTGTGTGGAAGGCGTGCGATGTGGCCAGCGGCGTACAGCGGACTCCACGTGCCGCCATCGCGCTCGCGAACTCGCTGATCGCGTGCTCGGGACCGCCAACCGCGCAGAGCCCGGGCGCATTGTACGCCGAGATGCTGAGGTCGGCGCCGAGGAGCGGAGTGATTGCATCCGCGTCGGCGCGCACCGAGAGCATGACCCCAGGCTGCATGTTCGCCATCAGGGCGCCGCGCTGCACCACCGCCCGCATGCCATCCTCCGTCGTCATCACGCCGGCGAGCGTGGCCGCGGTCAGTTCCCCGAGGCTGTGACCGACGAGCAGGTCGGGGCGCAGCCCCGCCGAGAGCAGCAGTCGGCCAAGGGCAAGCTCAAGCGCGAACAGCGCCGGCTGCGCGACCTCCGTCGCCAGCAGGTCGGGCGCCTTCGCCGGACCGCGCGTGCCGTCGCCGAACATCCAGTACCGGAGCCGGCGTCCACGAATGCGACCGGCTGCGCGCTCGCAGCGCAGCACGCTGTCCCGGAAGACCGGAAACGCGTCGAACAGCACGCCGCCCACACCAGGGACTTGGGACCCCTGTCCGGGAAGCAGGAAGACCGACGAAGTAGCGGCCGCCGGCGCCTCCGTCGAGATGGATCTCGCGGCTGCACGCAGCGCGCGCACGGCCTCGTCGCGTCCGGAGGCCACCACACCCACGCGACGCGGATGCGGGCGTCGCCCGTCGCGCAGCGTTGCTGCCACCCGCGCGAGGTCGACGTCACGCGACTCGAGTTCGTCGGCAAGTGCCTCGACGTTCTCACGGAGCGAGGCAGCGGACCTCGCCGAGACCCGCAGCAGTTGCGGCGTGTCCGCGACCGACGACGGCGCGTCGGCCGCGCTCGGCGGCTCCTCGACCAACACGTGGACGTTCGTCCCGCCCACGCCGAACGAACTGACCCCGGCACGGAGCGGACCGCCGTCGGCGCGCCATGCCACACCCTCGCGCGGCAGCAGAAACGGAGAATCCGAGAACGGTATCCTGGGATTGGGTCGCTCGACATGCAGCGTCGCGGGAATCCAGCGATGCTGCATCGCCAGCAACACCTTGATGAGCCCGGCCGCGCCTGCGGCGGCAGTCAGGTGTCCGAGATTTGACTTCAGTGAGCCGAGCCAGCAGTAGCGCTTCCGTTCGGTGTGCTCCCCGAAGGCCCGGATCAGCGCCTCCACCTCGATCGGATCCCCGATTGGCGTGGCCGTGCCGTGCGCCTCGACGTAACTCACCGACTCCGGTGACCAACCCGCGTCGGCGTAGGCCCGCCGGATGCAGGCCTGCTGCCCAGACACCGTCGGCGCGGAGAAGCTCGCCCGCTCGGCGCCGTCGTTCGAGAGTCCGACGCCGCGAATCACGCCGAGCACCCGCCGGTTCGCACGCAGGGCATCCTCGAGGCGCTCGAGCAGCAGCACGGCAACGCCGTCGCCGAATGTCGTGCCGGTGGCGTCCGCGTCGAACGTGCGCGTGTGGCCGTCGCGCGAGAAGATGCCGCCTTCCTCATAGCGATGTCCGCGACGCCAGGGCACCGTCACCGACGCCCCGCCGACCAGCGCGCGGTCGCAGGCCCCCGAGCGCAGCGCCTGCACCGCCATTGCGAGGGCCGTCAGCGATGTCGATGACGACGTCTGCACGCCGACCGCGGGCCCGCGCAGATCGAGCCGGTGCGCGATGTGCGCCGCCGCGTAGTCCTTGTCATTGACGAATGCATCGGCCGCCTCGTCGGCCGCGCTTGGTACCCTGCCCGTAGCACGCTGCCGCTGCGCGTCGTACGTGTTGCGCGAGACGCCGACGAACACACCCGTCGTGCGTTGCTCCGCCGACGCGTCGCCCGGCGGGATGGCCGCATCCTCGAACGCCTGCCAGGCCGCCTCGAGGAGCAGGCGCTGCTGCGGATCCATGCGACGCGCGGCCTGTGGGGAGAGGCCAAAGAACGCCGCGTCGAAGTCTTCCACTCCGTCGAGCACCCCGCGCACCGGTACGTAGTGCGGGTCCTCGGGATTCTCCAGACCGGGGTCGAGCTCTTCCGGCGCGAAACGGCGCAGCCCTTCGCGCCCGGCGCGAAGGAGTTCCCACAGCGCCGTTGGAGAGTCCGCACCGGGGAAGCGTCCGGCCATCCCCACCACCGCGACGGCAGACGCGTGCTGGGCCGTCGGCCGAGGTGGTGGAGCTGCGGACGCCGGAGCCTGCGACAAGGAGGCGGCGAGCCGCGACAGCCGCGGGAACTCAAAGACGCGCAACAGCGGCAGATCGAGACCGAGTTGCTGGCGGAGCGCTTCGACGAAGCGAAGCGCTAGCAGCGAGTTGCCCCCCTGCTCGAAGAAAGAGACCTCGGGATCCACCGCGGGAACCCCCAGCACCTCGGCGCAAACCGCGGCCAACTGCCGGGTGACGACGCTAGCCGAGACCGCGGCGCTCGACGTCGGGCCGGTCCGTGCCGCCGTCAGCGCGGCGATGGCCCCGCGATCCACCTTGCCGTGCCGCGTCAGCGGCAGGCGCTCAACTACGACGATCGACGACGGCACCATGATCGCAGGCATCGACCGGCGCAGCGTCTCCACGACCGAAGCCTCAGCGAACGCCGCGCGGCGACCCGGCTTCGGTACGACGGCCGCGACCAGCGCCGATGCCGCCCCGGACCCGGCGAGTGCAGCGGCGGCACTGGCGACACCAGGAATCGCCGCCAAGGCCGCGTCCACTTCGGCAAGCTCGATCCGGTGCCCGCGCAGCTTCACCTGGCCGTCCGAGCGTCCAAGGAACTCTAGCGCGCCCGACGGACCGCGCCGAACCAGATCGCCTGTTCGATACAGCCGGAGCCTGCGTCCGCCGAGACTGCGGACGACGAATCGCGCCCGCGTGAGCGCCCGGTCGCCGTCATAGCCAATCGCGAGCCCGTCACCGCCGACGCAGAGTTCCCCGACCATGCCATCGGGAACCAGACGGCCACGCGCATCGCAAGCATGTGCGTGGACCCCCGAGACGGGGCGTCCAATCGGAATCGGGCCCGTGCCCGTCGCCGACACCTCGTGGGCCGCGACGACGACACCGCACTCCGTGGGACCGTAGCTGTTCACCAGCCGCAAGCGCGGATAGCGCCGCGCCACGGCCCGAGCCTCCTGCGCCGGCATGACGTCGCCGCCGACGTGGAGCTGCCGAAGCCCCCCGAATGCGTCCGGGGCTCCGCGCGCCAGTTCAGCAAACAGCGTTGCACTCAGCGCGGCCACCGTGATGCCGCGACTGCGCAGCACCGCGGCCAACTCCGCAATGGAAAGCGGACCCGCCGGAGCGAGCGACAGGCACGCGCCGTTCAGGAGTGCGCTCCACGTCTCAAGGACCGCCACATCGAAGGTCGGTGCCGCAACACCCAGCACTTTGTCGCGCGGGCCGACCTTGAGGCAGAGCGGATCGCGCGCGAGCCGCAGCACGGCCCGGTGCGGGACCGCCACCGGCTTGGGAGTCCCCGTGGAACCCGACGTGAACACGACGTAGGCCGCAGCGGTTGCCGCTGGTGCGATCACCCGCGCGCGCCGTCCCGTCTCGTTGAGTGCGGGTCGTAGCACGCGCACGGCTCGTCCAAGCAACGCGCGCGCCTCCGCCGAATCCTCCTCGAGCGCGAAGACCGTGCGCACGCCCGCGGCGCGGCACATGGCCTTCAGTCGGACGGCCGGGAGGGACGCATCGAGTGGCACATAGGCGCAGCCTGCGTCGAGAATGCCGAGCGCGCACGCGGCGTGCTGCGCCGATCGCGGGCCCAGGATTCCGACGCGAGAGCCGCGGCGCACCTTTGCAGCGTCGAGGCTCGCCCGGAATCTGGCGGCCGAGGCGGCGAGTTGACGGTAGGTCAGCCGCTCCGACCCGTCCTCGACGGCAATGCGATCGCCCCACCGAGTCGCCGCGTCCCGAAACGCCGCCGTCACGGAACCGTGCCGCGCCGCCGCAAGTGCGGGCCCCCGGCCGGCCGCGAGGGCGCGCTTGCGCTCGGCGGGCGTACAGAGGTCGAGCGCGTCGGCCGATGCGCTTGGCGTACGCAGGCACTCGGCGAGGAGTGCGACAAGTTGGCGCGCAGTCCGGCGGAGGTCGGCGGGCCCGGCTCCTCCCCGCGTCGCCACTATCTGCAATTGGGCCTTCGTTCCCCTGACCAGGTGGATCCAGAAGGGAACATCGGCCCGCAACTCCGGACGGCGCGATGCCCGCCAAATGCCGAGCGTGGCCTGCGACGAGCCTGCGGTATCCGCGGTGGGGGTGCCCACGGCGGAGCGCACGCGGGCCTCGAGTTGCCGCCACAACCGCGCGCCTTCGAATGGAACCGAGATCAGGAACTGCGCGTCGTCATCCTCGACGGCGATGGTCGCGGCGTTCAGCGCACCGCGACGCCGCAGCAGCTCCACCGCCGCCGCGACGAGCGCTGTCTCAAGCTGCTTGTCGCGCGCGGCGCGGTGCGGTAGTCCGCGCAGCGATTCGCGCGCCACGATCGGCGACGACGACGTGGTCGGGCGGGCGCTCACGGCTGGCCCGCCAGCGCGTCGACCAGCGCGTCGCGGACATCGCCGACGACGGACTGTCGGACGCTGTTGATGAAGAAGTGACCGCCCGGGTAGGGCCTGTAGCTCGGCGGCCTGACAAAGCAGCGCGCCCACGCATCGAGTCCGCCCGGGGAGATACTGCTGTCTTCCGGGCTGAACAGGATCGTGGTCTCGACCGCCAGCGCGGGCTCCGGCGTGAAGGGCTCGCTCGCGAGCAGGACGAGATCGGCGCGAAGCCGCGACATTACGACCCTGCGAAGGTCTTCGGCTTCATCGAGCTCTCGAGGCGGTCCTCCATAGCGCGCGCGTACGTCCGCGAGGAACTGTTCGTCGGGCAATCGGCAGAGCGTCGCGACGTCCAGGTCTTCCGGCGCCACGCCCTTTCCCGCGAGGAAGAGTCGCCGCGGCAGGCGGCCCTGGGCCGCGCAGGCGCGCGCCACCTCGAACGCCGTGATGGCCCCGAACGAATGTCCGAACAGCGCCATCGGCAGTCGCGGCCACTGCAGGAGCGCGTCGCACACGGCGGCCACGTAGCGTGTCCGCTGCGTCTCCACCGGCTCGTCGGGCCGCAGTTCTCCTCCCGGCGCGCTCACAATCCAAAGCTCGACCTGTTGGGGAAGCAGCCGCAACCACGGCAAATACGCCGACGGGCCTCCCCCTGCGTACGGGAAGCAGAGCAGTCGTGCCGAGGCCATCGGTCGCGGCCGCGGATTCCAGAGCCACGACCCAGTCACCGCGGGCAATCGTCAGGAGATGCTTGGGTGGCCTCAGCTGCTCGGAGCCACGCGAGAACCCGCCCGGCGCGCCGCCACCGAACGGAAGCAGCACGAGCAATCGGGGGGTGGGGCACTGGACCGGGTGCGGAGTCGAGCGGTGTGCCTGCGCTCAACGAAGGAGGAAGAACGTCACCACCGGTGTCGCGAACACGGTCACGAGTTGGAGCGTGGCGGCCCGATTCCAGGGCGCCTCCCGCGGCTCGACGGAGACCAGGTCACCTTCGACAAGCCCCAACGATCCCACCGTCTCCCCGGCAGCGATGGCCGTCATGACGCGGTCGCCGTCCATCAGCACCGCGCCGCCGCGCACGACACGGATCTGCATCGGGTCGGCGTCCGGAGACGGGCCGCCGGCACTCATCAACAGCTCGTCCAGCCGTGTCTCCAAGGGCACCGCCCGATAGCCGGGCGAGGCCACGGCACCAAATACCGCGATGCGCATCAGCACCCGAACCGTGACGTTTGCATCGCGCACGGTTTCCGCGACGCGCCCGCGCACGGCACCCTCAATCTCAGAGCGCAGGACGCCGTGGAGCGAAAGCTCTCCGAATGTCCCGATCTGAGCCGACGGACCGGCGAGAACCGTAATCGTGTCCACGAAGCTGACGGCACCGCTCACGCGCACGGAAAAGCGATCGCCCGGCTTGAAATCACCCCGTTCCAACCGAGACCGCAACTGCTCGGCAGTGAGGCGCGCCGCAGCCCGGGTCCGTTGACTGTAGGCGGAGGAGTTGGCAAAGGCGTTATAAGACTCAAGCTCGGCCGTAAGCGCGGTACGCGACTCATGGCCCTCAGGCACGGGCGCCTGCGCGCGCAACAGGCTCGGCGAGGCACCGCCGGCGAAAGCGGAGACGACGAGCGCCCAAGAGATTGCAGAGAGTCGCATATCGGTAGGATACAGGCGGACGCACGAAGCGCGCCACTGCTCAAACGGCCCGTTGCGTCTGCGCGGCAGCCATCCCTTCCCTCCTGTTGCCGCCACGCATCGCCACGTTGGCTCGCGGCGAGTCTCGCCTGGCACGCAAGATCATTTGAATCATGCACTTACATGAAGCGCGACCCCCCGCACGTAAATTGCGGGATGATAGTCCGCCGTCTCCCTGTTCGACCTCCGCGCAGGGCCGATGTTGCGCATCCATCCCGCACGCTCTCAATGACCGTTAGCGACCAACTCCGCCGCCCGCCGCTTACGCTTGTGGTGAACAGCCACGAATGGCACCTCCGGTCCCTGGAGAGCATCCTGGGACCTCATGGCTACGCGGTGCTTCGCGCCTACAACGGCAAGCAGGCGGTGGAGCGCGCCATCAGCGCGCACCCGGACCTCATCATCATCGATGCGGACCTGCCTGACCGGGACGGGCTTGACGTGTGCCGGGAGCTGCGCGCACTCCCGAGTGTGAGTGGTTACACACCGATCTTGATCACGAGCGCGGGCCAGCAGAGCCGTCAGAAGCGCATTGAGGCGCTCCGAGCCGGCGCCTGGGATTTTATCGGTGCCACCTTCGATGGCGAGGAGCTGCCGCTGCGCCTCGACGCGTTCGTGCGCGCCAAGCAGGAAACGGATCGGATGCGCGAGGAAAGCCTGCTGGACGAACTGACCGGCCTGTACAACCTGCGCGGCCTGGCGCGGCGCGCGCGCGAGTTGGGCTCGTCCGCGTTCCGGCAGCGTGAAGCGTTCGCCTGTCTCGTAATCGCCCCTCTCAGGGGAGAATCGGCGGCTGATGCCTCCACCGACGCATGGGAAGCGGCGACGCTCACCCGCCTCGCGAAGATCTTGCTCCGGCTGGGACGTACCTCGGATGCCATCGGCACCCTCGGACCCGGCGAGTTCGCCATCGTCGCGCAGGGGACGGATCCGGCGGGCGCCGAAAAGTTCGCTGAGCGGCTGGCCAATGCGGCGAGTGAACTCTTCGGTGCCGAAGGTATCCAGCTCGCGGTGGGATACGACGCGGTGTCGAACTACAACGACGCGCCGATTGACCCCAGCGACATGCTCACGCGCGCTTCGGCGGCGATGCGTGCCTCGCGGACGGCGTCTGCGGGGACTCGCCGCTCAAGCATCCGGCGCTTTGAGGCGTCGCTGAACTAGCTTCCCCGCGTGCCCTGCACGCGGAGGAGGCCCCGCGACGGTGTCACGCGCTCGTCCTCGGTGCGGTAACCCGAGAGATACGAGTAGTAGCGATACGCGCCAGCCGCCTGCACGTCATTCAGAATCGCGCCGAGAATGCGGATGGGAAGACGCGTGATGTCTTGGAGCCGCGCGCCGGCCAATTCGCGATCGGTTACGCCGTTCCGGAGCACCATTACGAGCGTGCCCGTCAGGGACGCGAGCACCAAGGGATCGACACCGGCGCCCAGCGGCGGGCTGTCGAAGATGATGGCTTGGTAGTCCCCACGCAGTTCCATCATCAGCCGCGCCATCTCCGGGGAGGCCATCAGTTCCGGCGCGCTCTGTCGACGCATCCCCGCCGGTATGAAGTCGAATCCGCCGTCTCGAATGGTCAGCGTGACATCCCCGCGGCTCACCTCTCCCGCGAGCAAGTTCGTCAGGCCAGGCACGCGCGGGGTTCCGAGCGTACGGTGGAGATACCCGCGCCGGTTGTCGCCGTCCACCAATAGAGTGCGGCGGCCCGACATGGCGAAGCTCTTGGCAAGTTGGTGCGAGGTGAAGGACTTGCCGTCGCCGCTACCCGGCGAGGTGATGGTCGTCGCGAAGGGGCCCGCGACACCGTGTGCGTAGAGCAGCGACATACGGACGCTGCGCACCGCCTCCAGCAACTGGTCGGCGTCCTCCTCGCGCGTGGTCCCGTTGCGACCGGTCCGGAGCAACGGCAAGGCGCCGAGGATCTGCAGGCCGAGGTCGCGCGTGACCTGGCTCGGGTAGCGCAGCCGGCGATCGAGCCGGTCGAGCAGCAGCGCCAGCGCCAGCCCGAGACAGAGCCCGCCGAATCCCGATCCAGCGAACAGGATGATGACCTGGTCGCGCACAGGCCGCGTGGGCGGCACTGCCGTGTCCAGCACCCGGACGTCGGGCGCTGCGCTCAGTTCGGAGAGGCGAGCCTGCTCGTAGGCGGACTGTAGTTCCGTGAAGATCATCTGCGCGACATCGACGTTCCGCTCGAGCCGATTCTCCTCGGTCACTCGCGCGGGAATCTGTTGCATCTCGCGCGAGGAGGCGGCGATGCGCTCGTCGAACTGCGCAACGGATGCGCTCAGATTGTTGACCAGCGCGCGCGCCTGAGACGGAATGGTCTGGTTCTCCAGCGCAGCGATCTCGCGCTCCAACTGCTGCAACGGTGCGTGCGTCTCGGAGAAGATCAGCCGCAGCTGGCGCGCTTCCGCACGCTTCGACGTCAACAGCTCGAGCGAGGTCGTCAGCTCGCGTGACTCACGCACCGCGGGGATCGTTCCCAGCGACACCACGATCGATTGGCCGGTGTCATTCGCCTGCTGCAAGGCGCGCTGCACAGCCTCGCGGTCCCGAATCAGCGCGTCGCGCTCGAGGCGCAGGTTGAAGAACGCCTCGCGCACGGGATCGCGCGTCTCCGCGAGGCCCGAGGCGATGGGCGTCGCCCCGCGATCGCTCGGCAGCGTGATCGTCCGCACCTTGAAGCTCTCCAGCGCCGTCTCGGCACCGGCGAGATCGCGCCGCGAGTTCTCGAGCTGCTCGCGCAACACCTGCGAGACGACGGTCAGCTTGTCCCGCTTGAGCAGCGTGGCGACCTCGACGAAGCGTTCGGCGACAGCGTTTACGGTCGCTGCCGTCGCCACGGGGTCGTCGCCCCGCATCGAGAGGCGGAGCAGGGATCCGTTCAGCGGAAGGTTGATGCCAAGCTCGCTGGCAAGCTTCACGGCGGCGTCGCGGGGCACGCGGACGCGGAAGCCGAGCCCACGTTCGACCTCGAGTGCACCCGGCACCCAGAGAAAGCCGTACTCGCGCCCAAGCGAGTCTCCGACGGCGGCCTCTTCGATCACCACGCGCTCGTTGTTGCTCACCCGGAGCAGAAGGACGCGGCCGGCCGCGTTCTTTCGGACCCGATACTCACCAGGCGCAAACTGTTCGCGCACAGCGAACCCGCGGAATACGGCTGAGTCACCGGGCGAGTCCAACTCGAGATACAGCCGCGCCTCGCGCACCACGTAGTCCAGAACCGCCCAGGATCGCGCGAGCTCCATCCAGCCCGGTCCTTCAAGCAGCGGGGCGGCCTGAAGCGGGTTCGCTGGCGCCCCGCGCAGGGCGACCGGAGGCACCTGAATCGAGGCCTGGGCCTCGTACAGCGGCTTCACCACCCGCGACAGGCCGTAGCCTCCACCCAGTCCGAGCACGAAGAGCGAGAGGATGAGCCAGCGAAAGCGCCAGACCGCCGCCAGTGAGCGGCGGATGTCCATTCCTCCCCCAGCTTCCTCTTCGTCTGTGAATGCCTCAGCCTGCTGGCCGGGGCCGACCGGCTGCAGTCGCGTTTCGATCTGATTCGAGTTCATGCGGAGAGGACGGGACTGGGAATGGGTCCGGGGACCAAACAACGAATATACGGCGGAACCGTCACATTTCTCACTATTGACGAGTCCACGCCACGGTGATACCACTATGGCTCTGGTGACCCATTTGTTGCGCTAGCGCGACGATTGGACGAATGCCGTTTGACCGCCGCCTTCCCCCCCGCGACTGGCCCCCTGTGACTGGACTGAACCCGGATTCGACGAGTACCGCTGAGCACTCCCTCGTGCCTAGCGAGTTCCGCGCCAGCCTCAACGTGCTCCTCATCGATGACGAGCGCACGCTCCGGGAGACCTGTAGGTCCATCCTGACCTCGCTTGGCTACCGCGTGGAAGTCGCCTCGAAGGGAGAGGAGGGGCTCAATCTCCTGCAGCGCCGCACGTTCGACATCGTCCTCACTGACCTGTATCTGCCCGACGTCACCGGCCTGGAGCTCTGCCAGGCCGCGCTCGAGCGGGCGCCCGAGACCCTTGTCGTCGTCATGACCGGGAATCCCAGTGTGGCGTCCAACGTCGAAGTGCTGCGGGCGGGCGCCTGGGACTATCTCCCGAAGCCTTTCTCCGCCACGCACCTCGAGATCCTGATTGGTCGGGCTGCCCACACCGTCATGGTCTCACGCGAGTCCGGCGAGGGCCCGGCCGATCCGGACGGCGACAGCAACGCCCCGCTCGGCTCCTCCGTCGCGTTTCAGCGCTGCCTGGCGCTGGCCCGGAAGGTGGCTGCCACCGACGCCTCGGTGTTCATCACCGGCGAGACGGGGTCGGGCAAGGAGATGATTGCGCAGTACATCCACTCCAAGAGTCGGCGACGCAATCGCCCGATCGTCGCCGTAAACTGCGCGGCCTTTCCCGAGGGCCTGCTGGAGTCGGAGATGTTCGGTCACGTGCGGGGATCGTTTACGGGGGCCGTTCGGGACAAGGAAGGCCTGCTGGAATCGGCCAACGGCGGGACGATGTTCCTGGACGAACTCACCGAGATGCCGAAGTCGTTACAGGCCAAGCTGCTGCGCGTCATTCAGGACGGCGTTGTGCGACGGGTCGGGAGCAACTCGACCAGCAGCGTCGTGAACATCCGGTTCATTGCGGCTTCCAACCGCGATCCCGACCGAGCGGTGGCTGACGGAGCGCTCCGCGAGGACCTGTTCTACCGGTTGCGTGTCGTGCCGATTGCGATTCCGCCACTTCGGGAACGCCCCGGCGACGTCGCGTTGCTGAGCGAGCACTTCCTGCAGAGGTACTGGCGGCAGCATCGCGGCATCGAGGAGCGCTGTCCCTCGCTGACGGAGGACGCGATTCGGGCGCTGCAGGCCTACGGGTGGCCGGGCAACGTCCGGGAGCTGCAGAACGCGTTGGAACACGCGGTTGTCTTGTTGGAACCTGGCCAGTCGGTCGGCGCGGCGGACATCCCGCTGCACGGGGAGTCGCGCTCCCGGCCGCTCTCAGGAAGCGCGATGGAGTGGTCGCCCGATCTGTTGCAGGAGAGTTACCACTCGGCCCGCGACCGGGTCATCGCGCAGTTTGAAAGGCGCTACATTGAGGAACTGGTGGTTGCGGCAGGCGGAAACATGTCGAAGGCGGCCCGCATCGCGGGTGTTGATCGCACGACGCTGTACCGGCTGATGGAACGGCACGGTTTGCAGCGCGAGGCGGTGGTAAGTCCGAACCGGAGCGCATAGTTGGCTGAACCCTCCCTCACCATTCGCTACTCCCCGCGGCCCGGCCACCTGCGCGCCATGGCCGCGGGTGGGGCACGCGCGGAGCTGGAGACGCATCCCAGCGTTCGGCGAGCGGGTGAGACGGTGCGGCAGCTCTGGGAAACGGTCCTGGAAGAGTCGTTTGAGGCCAGCGAGACGCGCGCGGTGATCGAGTGGGTCGTGCTCGCGATCGACCACGCCTCGCGCGACCATGAGTTCCCGCCACCCGAGGGGTCCAGCGCGCTGACTCGATTCCTCGTCGAGCGCGTTGCCTCGAAGACGCTGGAGTACCTCGAGGCCGATGACAGTGCGGAGAAGGCCGACGTACTGCGGGTCCTCCGCGGTATCGATCGGGTGCGTCAATTCGTCGAGCCGGACTGGGACCGCTACTTCTCTTCCCAGATCTCCGGTCCCGACGGTCTGAACTTGGTCCTCGAGGTCGCGCACGACCTGAGGTCCCCCCTGACGTCCATCCGCTGTCTCGCCGAGACCATCGAGCGGGGGCTGTCAGGTCCCGTGACGGAGCTCCAACGCCGCCAGCTACGCCTGATCTACAGCGCATCGCACGGCCTCGGGTCGATGGCAACGGACGTCATCGAAATGGCGCGCCGCGGCGATGTCCTGGTGGACGGTGAGTTGGTACCGTTCTCCCTCTCCGAGTTGTTGGGCGGCGTGGCCGATATGGTGCGGCCGATCGCCGAGGAGAAGGATCTGACCTTCGCCTTCCAGCAACTGCCGACGGACCAGCGCATCGGGCTACCCTTCGTCCTCAGCCGCATCCTGCTCAACCTCGTGACGAACGCCCTCAAGTTCACCGACGAGGGCGGCGTAGAGGTGCGGCTGCGGGCCACGTCCATCTCCCGGGTGGAAATGTCCGTCGTGGACACGGGACGCGGCATCCCAGCGGAGGCGATTCCGGACCTGTTCCGGCCCTTCCGTCGATCCACGGCGAGAGCCGGACGCTCCGGCTACCTGTTCTCGGGAACAGGGCTGGGCCTAGCGCTCTGCCGGAAGCTCCTTCGCGCAATGGGATCTGAGCTCAAGTTTGAGACGCAGCTAGGTGTGGGCACTCGCTTCTATTTCGAAACCGACCTGCCCCCGACGTCGCACCTGTAGCCGCATCACACACTGTTGCGTCGGACCAACAACAGTCGCTTAGGCTCGAGATGTGACGTAGTCGTCACACTATACAAAGTGTTGTAGTATATAGCCTTACGGCGTCTGGCGAGCCCTCGGCATCGCGGCACGAGATGTGCGGATTGTGGTTGCCGCTATGACTACTTTCGGGCTGCACACCGTAAATACGAGGCTCCTCAGCAGCGAGCTCGCGCGTGAGCTGCCCGAGGATCACCCGCATGCACGTGAGCGGGGGCGCCGCGTCCTGAATGTCATCGTGGCCGCCGTCGGGCTCATCGTGACCGCACCGCTGTTCGCGCTGATTGCCGTGGCGATCAAGCTGACGGATTCGGGGCCGGTGTTCTATCGGCAGCGCCGGGTCGGCCTTTGTCTCCGGAATACCCAGGGTGGCAACTTCCGCCGTCAGGTAGACCTCGGCGGGCGCCCCTTCGTCATCTACAAGTTCCGGACGATGCGCGTGGCGAAGCCTGGTGCCGACGCGCAGGTGTGGGCGTCCGAGAACGATCCGCGCATCACGAAGCTGGGTCGATTCCTCCGCAAGACGCGCTTGGACGAGTTGCCGCAGCTGTACAATGTGCTGAAGGGCGACATGAACGTCGTCGGCCCGCGCCCCGAGCAGCCGGAAATCTTCCAGACCCTCCGGACCGAGGTTCCGAGCTACCCCATTCGGCAGCGCGTCCGTCCTGGAATCACCGGTCAGGCCCAGATTTCCCTGCACTACGACACCTGCGTCGAAGACGTGAAGAAGAAGGTCCAGGCGGATCTCGAGTACATCGAGCGGCAGTCCGTGCTGACTGACCTGCGCATCATGCTGATGACGGTACCAGTCGTCATTTTCAGGAAGGGAGGCTGGTAGTACCTTCCTGAGGTGAGGCGACTCCCCCGCATCATGGGCGTTTCAGCGCCCACTCGCGTGGCTCGACCGGAGTGCTCTGGTCGAGCCACGCCTATTTCTGCCGAGTCGGAGCACTGCCGCGCGGCAGTGCGTGACACCGCGCTCTGGTAGGCGGAGTGCGTCGCCAGCTTCCGGTCTACTCCCCGATCTCCGCCTCAGCGGTCCTCGCCACGCTCGGCACGCGGGATCTGCGTCCAGTGCTCTCGGACGCGTTGCGGGCACAGTACGCTGCGCGCGAGGCCGTCCTCACTGCCAGCGGGACCGAGGCACTCACGCTTGCCCTGCGTCTCGCGGTGGCGCGACGCCCCGGAAAGCCCGTGTTGCTGCCTGGATTCGCCTGCTACGACCTGGTCTCGGCGGCGGTCGGTGCCGGAGCGCCGGTGCGTCTCTATGATCTCGACCCGCACACGCTCACCCCCGATGCCGCATCTCTGGAGGCGTCACTGGTCGGGGGTGCGGCGGCGCTTGTCGTCGCCCACCTCTTCGGCGTACCGGTACCGCTGGACGCAATGCGCGAAGCCGCGGATGGTGCCGGCGCGCTGCTGATCGAGGACGCCGCGCAAGCCGTCGGTGGCCGGTGGGATGGCCGTCCACTAGGCAGCGCTGGTGACCTCTCAGTCCTGAGCTTCGGACGAGGAAAGGGTGAGACCGGCGGCGGTGGTGGGGCACTGCTCGTGCGAGCTGAGGGTGGGCTCGCGGACGCGGCTCGTGGCGCGTTGGCGCCACCCCCGGCATCGGGCCTGCCGTACAGCGTCAAGCTCGCCTCCCAGTGGGGACTCGGCCGGCCGGCGCTCTTTGCCATCCCGCATGCCATCCCCGGCCTCCGGCTCGGCGAGACGGTCTATGTGCCGCCGCGCCCGCCGCGCGAGATGCCAGCGGTGGCGGCGAGAGTCCTTGACGTGACGAGGCGGGCGACCGCCGTGGAGTCATCACATCGCGCAGCGGTCGCGGCGCGGTATCTCGAGGCATTGGGTCCGCTCGCCGCTGGCCGCTCCGTCAGCGTGTTGCCGGGTGCCACCGCAGGCTGGCTGCGCTTCCCCGTGCTCGTGCAGCCCGACGCGACGCGAGACCGCCGTGGGGCCGCGATTGGCGTGTCTCCTGCCTATCCGCTCCCGTTGCGCGCGCTGCCTGCGCTGCAACCGCTCCTCGACGCGCAGCCGCAGACTCCCGGTGCGGACCTGCTTGCGCGGGTGTTGCGGACGGTTCCGACGCATAGTCTTCTCTCCGCGCGTGACGAGGCCTTGTTGATCGAGTGGATGCGAACCGGAGAGGAAATCGGGTGATGCGAGGTTGGTTGTGATCCGACACATCGGCAGCGCCGCCCGGGTTCTCTCGGGGAAACGCGGTATCCCCATGCGTCCCGTGCCACCCACGGGACCGCTCCGGATCGCGATGGCCACCGAAACCGTGGGGCTGGGCGGCGCGGAGACGCTCATCTTGCAGCTCTCGGAGGAGATGAGGCGGCGCGGACACACCGTGATCCCGATCGGGCCAGCCGAGGATGACGGCTGGCTCAACCAGCAGTTTCTCGGCCAGGGATTCCCGTGGGAGACGTATCACCTTGACCGGCCGATTGACTTTCCGGCCGCGGAGCGGATTGCCGCGCAACTCCGGCGGATTCGCGCCGACGTCATCCACGGCCACGAGTTCGTGATGGGTGTCTACGGGGCGGCAGCGGGACGAATCGCTGGCGTTCGGCACATCATGACGATGCACGGCAACCAGCAGATGTTGCAGAAGCTGCAACGTCGTGTCGCCCTGAAGTGGGCGATCGGGCGCTCGGACGCGACGGTCGCTGTCTCATCCGCCACGCGTGACGAGCTCGTCACGCGCCTCCGGCTCGCGGAGCAGACGGTGCAGGTGGTTCGCAATGGCATTCCGGAGCGGCCGGGCGATGCCACCAAGATTCGCCGGGAGCTTGGGCTGGGCCAGGATGAACTGCTGGTGCTCGCCGTGGGCAGTCTGATGCTCCGCAAAGGCCATCGCGTCCTGTTGGAGGCGATGACGCTCATCCGGCAGCGCCATCCATCACTGCGGTGGCAGGTGGTGATTGCCGGTGAGGGTGAGCAGCGATCAGCCCTCGAGCAGTACATCGCCGAGAATGGACTGGCCGGACAGGCGCGCCTGCTCGGAAACCGCAATGACGTGCCGGACCTTCAGGCCGCGGCCGACGTCTTTGCGATGCCCTCGCTCTGGGAGGGTCTGCCGCTGGCCATCCTCGAGGCCATGTTCGCGCGCACGCCACTGATTGCCACCACCGCGTCAGGAATCCCGGAAGCCGTCGACGATGGCGAGCACGGCCTCCTCATTCCACCGGCTGATCCGGAGGCGCTGGCAAGCGCGCTCCTGCGGCTGCTTCAGGATCCAGCGCTCCGGGAGCGACTGGGTGAGCAAGCCCGCGCGCGTGCGGAGACGGCGTTCAGCATGATGGCGATGGCCGACGCGTACGAGGCGCTCTATAGAGGGTGAGTGACGACGCAAAGCGGGGCCGGACGACTGATTGTCCGGCCCCGCTCAGTCCTTATTCCTGCAGCCATGCCGTCGAAGTCTTCGAAGCGGTCATTCAGCGTCGGTCACGATGGTCCCGACCGAACTTCCGCCACTTGGAATGGTGCGACGACTTCTTCGGACGGTGCGGCGACGTCTTGGCGGTGCAGCCCATCTCGTTGTAGTCCTCGAAGCGGTCCTTCAGCGTGTTGTACGAGGACTGCGTCCCTGGATACGCCGCATTGAACGCCGCGATGACTTCGGCCGGCGTGGCAAAACCATAGTTCACATCGGGACTCGACGCGTTCAACAATGCCGCCACGGCGTGGCGACCGAGAGCGTTCAGGCCGCCGCCACCGTTGGACGCCACCTGCAGCAGGGTCTTGCCGGGGAAGGCGTTGTCGAACACGCGGCTGAAGAGCGTGTTGGGCGAGTAGCGCGTCCACAACCGCAAGTGCTGCGACTGCTTCCAGAAGCCAGGCGTGCAGCCAGCAAGTGTTGGCGGCGGCGGTAGGGACGGGCGGTTGAAGAACGTCAGGACTGCACCCTTGCTGCGGTTCGTGTACGCCGTGGCGACGTTTGTGCCCGTCAGCGACGAGAGGCGGAAGCTGTTGAAACCGTGCGTCGAGTCGCGCTGGATGGAATCCAGCACGGTGCCGCCCGCCAGCACTTCCCTCACGGTCACGAGATCGAACCCGGACCACGCGGGATCGGTTGTGTCCTTACCGTCCCAACCCGGCGCGTAGTAATGCACTTGGCGACACTCATCGGCCTCAAGCGCGACGGCAGTCGCTGCGCCTCCATTCACCGACACTTCAAAATTCGCGCTCGTGCCCACCTTGCAGACCCAGACGCGCCGATACCACAAGGTGGAGTCGGTCTGCAGCTCGCCGTCGACATACGAGGTGACGGTGTCCATCAGGCTGGCCTCAAGGCCGCGTGGACTGAACTCGGCCGTGTCGACGGCAAGCGGTGCTTCAGTGCAAGCGGACGCGAGGAGCAGTGCTACGATTGGTACTGCCAGGTGCTGAGGACGACAGGACAGGGAGTACATCTGTTACTCCGGACCGGTGAGAGGTGGACGTGCAATTCCACCGGCCAACGCAAGACGCGAACCCGAAGAGATGAGTTTAGGCGCCAAAGTCAACCCATTGCCGAGCAATAAGTTACAGCTCTGACTACGGTTCCTAGCCGTCCGTGTGTTGCGGAAACGCGACGGTGTCGACGCTTCGAACCCTTCCGACTGCACCGGTTGGTGTCACCAGCTTCGAGGCCGACCTGCGCGACGCCGATCGGCGCTTGGCCGGGCTCCGAGTCACGCCCCACAGCGTGCGGTTGAGGGTCCAGAACACCACGAGCCAGGCCTCGAACAGATTCGCATAGACGAGGTTGGTCAGCATCAGTGCGAGGAACCCAGCCTCGAGGGCGAGCGACACCTGGGGCAGGTCAAACAACCGATCGCCGCCACCTATTCGCCACTGTTCCACCGCAGCAGGCGAACGTAGTTGACGATTCTTCAGGAAGAAGTCGAGGTGGATCCACATGAACGCGCCGAATCCAACGGCACCGAACTCGGCAAGGACCTGCATGTACGAGTTGTGCAGGTTGTACCCGTAAAACATCGCGGGCACCGGAAACAGCTCGAACTGGCCCGGCGCGAAGAAGGAGGCAGCGAACGCGCCGACATTGCCCGCACCGACGCCGAATAGCCAGTGCTCCTTGAACACCAGGAACGCGGCCGTCCAAAGTTCCCAGCGCTGCTTGCCGGTTCCTTCCGAGTTGCCCTCGCTGAACGACGAGGCGATCTCGTCATAGAAGGCGGCGCCGTCGAAAAAGAGCATGGCGCCAACGGACACGAGAACCGCGGCGCCCGCGATCACGCCAAGGGTGAGCAACTTCTTCGAGGACCTGAGCCAGATGGCCCCGACGACGATGACAAGCGCGAGAAATGCACCGCGCGCCGCTGACGCGACGACGCCCAACACCGAAACCGCACTCAGGGCGAAGAGCAACATTCGATGCGAGCGCTTCTTCGCACCCATGGCCAGCCAGTAGCAAATGCCGGCACCCTGGGCCGTCAGGGTTCCATAGCCGTCGAAGTTGCTCATCGAAGGATGCCACGGCACCAGGCCAGCCGCGGTTCCCCACATCTCCCACCAGAGAAACCGAAATCCGAACATCGCGACGATCGGCAACACAACGCTCGGCGTTCGGATGACGTCGGTCGTCGCGACGGACAGGCCCCAGTACAGCAGTAGGATCTTGAGACAATCCACCACGAGGCCGATGTTCGGGGCCACCGGCAGCGCCAGTACGCCCACGACCAACCAAACGAGGTATGCTGGGAAGAGCACCCAGAGGCGCCCTGCCGCAACGTTCAGTGGGATGCGCGCCAAGAGCAGGATCAACAGCATGAAGTACACGACGGTCGCCAGTCGCCCGAACGCGGCACCGGCGAATGCAGCGACGAAGTAGTGCGGATCAAACAGCACCGTGAACCAGCCCAGGTAGACCAGCCACACGGGGGGTGTGATTCGCGCCTTGGGCCGACGCACCTTGGCGGCCCCCGAGGGACCGGTGGCATTGGCCGGCATCGTGGTGGAGACCATCTCAGCCTCCCGCTGCGACCGGGGCCGTCACCGCGTCAAGCAGTCGCCGTCTCCAACGCGCGTACCGCGATGGCCCGAGCGTGCTGCGCAGCGACCGGAGGACAAACTCCCGGGGGTGCTGCTTCCAGGCCAGCCGCGGATCCGCGAGCACGTACTGGCGGGCCGTGTCGGGATCCAAGTCCCCGCGCACCGTGCAGCGGCGCAGGAACCCCACTGACTCGCGGCCGTCAATGTTTACGCCCCAGCGCGATCCAACGGCGACACAGTAGCCGCACGCCCGAATCATCGCCCGCAGGGAACGTCGCGGCGCGTCACCACCTGGAAACGCAATCTCCGCCGTCTCTTGACGTAGCTCCCTGTCGAGCCGCTCGCGGGACAAAGCCAACTCATCCTGGAGGCGCTCGCGACCGAGCTCAGACAGGAACGGATGGCTCTTTGAGTGCGACTGCACGGACATCCCCCAGTCCTTGATTTGTCGGAGCTGGTCCCAGTCCATGTATCCAGGGCGCCCGACCCAGTCTGTCACCACGTAGACACTCGCTGTCATGCCGCGCTCGCGCAGGGCAGGCATTGCACGCTCGAACTGGCTTTGCGTGGCGTCGTCAAATGTGATGGCCACGCGCCGCGCGTCGACGACGGTCCGCGCCTCCGCAAGCGAGCACCCGCGGAATCCCAGTGACTGGATCGTGTCGAGCATGCGCTCGAACGCGGCCACCGGCACCGCAAAGCGCTCAGGACCTCCCCCAGAAGCGTTCGTGGCTGCGCGCACGTCGTGGTAGCACAGCGCGACCCAGTGGTCATTCCTCACGCGAGCGTCCGCTCCAGATACTCGTCCCGCAGGTTCTCAAAGGCAGTTGAAGTGCGGTACGAGACTGTCAATCCAGCGGACCAGCACGCTGCCCGCGCGCTGTGGGAGCACGGAAACCTCGACGGTCCGACGTTCCCGTGGCATCTCGTAACGAGCCCATCGCTGTGAATCAGGGTACTGCCGGGACTGGCGCCGCCACTCAGGGCTCCCCGACGACGGAGCCATAGCCGCCGATGAAGCCTTCGTTGTCGCGAATGGCGATCCCGCCCTGATAGCCCCAGTCTCCCGCCTCCGGCCCGACGTCGTTCGCCCCCGCGTTGAATCCGTTGAGATTCGCCGGGTTGTTGAAGACCAGGTTGTTCGACGCACAGTATGCGGTCAGCGAAATCGCCGACGCGTTGACGAAGTCACCGCCGTTCGCCACCGGCGCCCCGGCGGCAGTCGAGATGCGAAGATCGAACTTGAAGGCCGTCGCGGAGACTGCATCGCGGGTCAGCAGGAACTCCAGCCGATACGTCACGCCCTTGTCGAGATTCGGCCCGATGAAATTGTTGTTGGGGAAGGTGTCTCCCACGAACTGCACCCCGGGCCTCCACTTTCCTGCCGGCGCGTCGTTGAAGACGTTCCACGCCCAGTTGCAGCCACCGATGGCGTTCCCGTCCTGGTTGGGATGCGTATTGATGTCGGCGGTTCCGTCGGGGAGGACGATGCGCTGATAGAGCCGATAGGCCCGCGACTGCCCCAAGGCAGGCACGGGGAGCGTATCGACACGCAGGAAGTTGAACACCCCGTTGTTCCACGGGACCCTGAGGCACTTGAGCATCGTGGCCGGCATCCCCAGCCCAGTCGCTGAAACCACCTCAACGCCGGTTCCGTTCGAGCCACCAACAATCGGCCACTTCCCACCGTCGTTCTTCGACGCGGTGGACGATCCAAGCGCCGCCGCAGCCCAATCGGATTGGAAGACCACGGCCGTTGGCACTCCTGACACCTCGACGGGGAAGCTCGCCGTCGCGGTGGCACTTGACGCCACCACCACCACAACCGGATTCGTCGCCCCACCGGTCAGCTGATAGCCAGCGGGTGCCGTGTAGGTGACCGAGTAGGTGCCAGGCGCGACACTCGAGTCCACGGTGCCGGTTCCGGGAATCACGATTGCCAGCGGAGCTTGGCCACCAATGTCGGTCCGCAGGGCCTGCGCGCTACCGCCGCTGCCGAGACCGCCTGCCAGGCCCGTCACCGTAACGCGAAGCGTCCCCGTCGCAGGCACGACATTGAATTGGACATCCGTGGTCTCACCCGCCACGACGACAACATCAATCTCATTCAGCTGCCCCGGCGCCATGGTATAACCCGGCGGCGGCGCGTACACCACGTGATAGTTGCCAGCCTTGACCGAGGCCGAGCCCTCGGCGATCGCCGGGAGCACCAGATTGATCGGCGCGATGCCCTCTCCGGTGATGGTCGCGGAGCCCGCCGTGGCGAGACCGCCGCCGAGGCCGTTGATCATCACGCGAACGACACCGGAGTTTGGCGCGCTTGGGTCGCTGCAGCCGAACATCGAAACGGCCACCAAGAGTCCGCTCGACGAGCGCACGAACTCCCGACGGCCGATTTGACGCGGTCCGGCCACTAGGAACGCGTCGTGGGAGCCCGGGCCAGTGGACCCAGGTTCGTGACGCTTGCGATTCGACATGCCTCCCTCCCCCGCGACTGGCACGAGCTAGTTGGTCTGTGGTTATCATATGCGCCGCCCCACCCTCCCACCAGAGCGGAAGTGACCTTTGTCACAGCGCGGGGGAAACCGCATTGACGCACCAACGCCCCTGTCGTAGCATCGGAGATGTACGCGACGCGATCGACGCGTCCCGCGAGGCGGGTGAGTGAATCCCGCGCCAGGAGCATCCGATGACCCGACATTTTCGCCTGGTATTTTCACTGCTGCTCGGTCCACTCGCCGCCGCGTGCGAGGCGGGGTCCGAGCCGGATGCGCAGGTGGCAACGGTGGTGGTGGAGCCGGGAAGTGCCACACTCAGCGTGGCTGGCGGCGTCGGCGAGACGCTGCCGCTCGCTGCCACCGCCCTTGATGCGGACGGTGGCGTCCTCACGGGGCGCGCCTTCGCCTGGAGCAGCGGCAACACCTCTGCTGCCACGGTGTCCTCCGCCGGCCTGGTCACGGCCGTGGCCGCGGGTTCGGCGACCATCAGTGCCTCGTCCGAGGGCCAGATGGGATCGTCGATCATCACCGTCGAGGAAGCGCCTGCCGCCGACTGGCTGTTTGCCGAGGACTTCGAGGACGACAACTGGGCCGCGCGTGGCTGGTACGACAACGGGGCCTTCACCACGAGCACCACGGTGTCGCACAACGGCTCGCGATCGCTCATGGCACAGATGA
The DNA here is from genome assembly GCA_019637445.1 of Gemmatimonadaceae bacterium. Taxonomy (NCBI): domain Bacteria; kingdom Pseudomonadati; phylum Gemmatimonadota; class Gemmatimonadia; order Gemmatimonadales; family Gemmatimonadaceae; species Gemmatimonadaceae bacterium. The sequence goes on from JAHBVS010000001.1 coordinate 1,280,562, forward strand.
ACGCCGGTGCGACAAACGCGCCCTGGGGCGCCGGGCGCGTCCTATTCACGCCGACCACGACGCTCTACATCAGCTTCTGGGTCCGCTACAGCGACAACTGGGTCGGGTCCGGGGGGACGTCCCATCCACACGAGATCCTCATCCTCACGACGGAGAATGGCGCATTCAATGGGCCGGCGCGCACACGGCTCACCGTGTACGTGGAACACAACTACCAGAACGGCGGCTTCCCGACCCTGGCTTGGCAAGACGGCGAGAACATCGATGAAGGCCAGATTGGCGTGGACCTCACTGGGACGACACAGGTGCGTGCAGTCGCCGGCTGCAACGGAAACCCTGACGGCGTGGCAGCCTCCTGCTACACGGTCGGCCCGCAGCATTGGAACTGGAAGCAGCTGCGCACCGCGGCACCACGGTTCATGCCTTCGGCCGGCGCCGGCTACAAGGGCGACTGGCACCACGTCGAGGCATACTACGCCTTGAACACCCTTGTCGGTGGCATCCCGCAGAACGACGGCATCGCGCGCTACTGGTTTGACGGAGAGCTCGCGCTCGAGCGCACCGATCTCCAGTTCCGTACGGGACAGCATCCCAACATGCGGTTCAACCAGTTCATGATCTCGCCGTACATCGGGCCGGGATCACCCGTGACGCAGACCATCTGGTACGACGAGCTCCGGCTCGGCACTGCGCGTCCTTGAGCGGAACGCGGCGCGGTCGGCAGCGTCGCCCGTTGGAGCACCATCGCCCGCAAGGCCGCGGGTGCTGCCAACGACTGCCTGCTCCGTTGACACTCGGGTGACGCCGCTCTTAACCTTACGGCCCGAGACACGGCTCCCCTCTCATCGGCGATAGAGCATGGACTGGCGCACCGCAGTCTTGCGCGCGTGGGACCAACCCGGGCATGCAGTCACCGTAGCGCTCGCCTTGGCGCGCGGGATGTACTACCGCGTGAAATTCCGGCTGTTGCGTCGCCGCGTGATCATCGGGCGGCATTTCCGGGTGGTCGGACCACTCGACATCCGAGGGCCGGGGACGGTCATCTTCGGCGACTACTGTTCCGTCCTCTCGACGCGGCTGCATCCGACCACTCCCTACACCCACTCCAAGGACGCGGTCATTCGCTTCGGCGATCGCGTCCTCCTCACCCGGACGCGGCTTGGTTGCGACTCCCGCATCGAGGTCGGCGACCACGCCGGACTCGCCGAGTGCTGGATCATCGACTCGGACTTCCACTCGCTCGCCAACACGGATGGGCCACGCTACAACTCGAAGGGCCGCTCGAAGGCGATCACCATCGGCCGCAACGCCTGGGTTGGTCAGGGAGCGATGGTGTTGAAGGGCGTCCGCATCGGCGACAACGCCGTGGTCGGTGCCGGCAGCGTCGTGGCGGCGAACGTTGACGCGAACGCCGTCGTGTTCGGCAATCCCGCTCGCGTGATCTGGCGGCTTCGCAGCAAGCCCGCGCAGCCGAAGGCGGACTGAGCACCCGCGCCGTCTCCGCGCGGCGACGCGCGGTGGCGATGCGGTGCGCCGCATGGCCATTGTCCAACATCAGACCGTTACGGATGAAGCAGAGTCTGCGTGCCAGATGCAGTCGGCAACGTGGCATCTGCGGTTGACGCCTTCGCGCGCCAACCGGTAAGCTTCGGCGACGCGCGCGACACGAGGTCGCGCGCCCTCCATCTTCAGGCCGATTTGATGGACCTCAGTCGCACGCAGGAGCAGGACCAGCTCTGCACGGACGTCATCGCGTTTGCGAAGCAGTCCCTGAACGATGACTTCGTCGCGCGCGAACGCGCCGGCACCTTCTCGCGCGAGCTCTGGCAGGAGTGCGCCCGCTTCGGCATCCAGGGGCTCCCCGTCCCCGAGGAGTTTGGCGGCGCCGGCCTCGATGTCCTCACGACGATGTTCGCGATGGAGTCCCTCGGCTACGCATGCCGGGACCAGGGGCTGCTCTTCTCGCTGCACGCGCATATGTGGGCGATCCAGTCGCCGATCCTCCGCTTCGGCACGCCCGAGCAGAAGCAGCGGTGGATGCGTCCGCTTGTCGACGGCACGCTGATCGGCGCGCACGCGATGAGCGAGCCGGAGAGCGGCACGGATGCGTTCGCGCTGCGCACGCGCGCCGAACGGCGTGGCGACCGCTACATCCTCAACGGCTCGAAGACCTTTGTCACCAACGCCCCGATCGGCGACCTGTTTCTCGTGTTTGCCACGGTGGACCCCAAAAAGGGGATGTGGGGCATCTCCGGCTTCCTCGTCGAGCGAGGCACCAAGGGGCTCTCGCTCGGCAAGCCACTCGACAAGGCGGGCCTGACCACCTCGCCGACCGGCGAGGTCTTCCTCGACGACTGCGAGGTACCTGCCGACTGCCTGCTTGGGCGCGTCGGGAGTGGGGCCCAGATCTTCAACCACTCGATGGCCTGGGAGCGCAGCTGCATCCTCGGCAGCCTGGTCGGTGCGATGCAGCACGAGCTGGAGACCTGCGTCGAATACGCCAAGACTCGCCAACAGTTCGGCAAGCCGATCGGCAACTTCCAACTCATCGCCGGCAAGCTCGCTGACATGAAGCTGCGCCTCGAGACGTCGCGGGCACTCTTGTATCGAGCCGCCTGGGCCCACGGGACCGGCGAGCCGAGCGCCCTCGACGGTGCCCTGGCCAAGCTGCACATCAGCGAGGCCGCCGTGCAGTCGTCGCTGGATGCCATCCAGATCCACGGCGGCTACGGCTACATGCGCGAATACGAGATGGAACGACACTTGCGGGACAACCTCTCCGCGCGCCTCTACTCCGGCACCTCGGAGATCCAACGGCTGATCATCGCGCGCCACCTGGGCCTCGAACCCCAGACCTGACCTTCACTTCGGAGACCGGCGTGGCATTCCTTCTGTGGCACGGACTCCGCGACAGCGTTCGGCGCCACCCCGACCGCGTGGCGGTGGAGTGGCGCACGGAACGCCTGACATACGCGGAGCTCGACGCCCGGAGCGATGCCGTGGCCGCACGGCTGCGTGCGGCAGGCATCGGGCCCGGCCACCGCGTCGGGCTGTACGCGCTCAAGACGCATCGCAGCCTGGTCGCGATGCTGGGGATTTCCAAGAGTGGGGCGGCCTATGTCCCCATCGATCCGCACGCTCCCACGGCGCGCGCGGCCTTCATCCTTGGCGACTGCGCCGTCTCGGCCGTGTTCGCGAGCGCCGATCGGCTGGAGGCGCTGCACGAGCATCGTGAGACGCTGCCCTCGCTGCGGCTGGCCGTCGTGATGGATGAGGCCGAGGCGTCGCGCGCCGCCGAGTGGCTCGATGTGACGCGCCTCTCTGCGCTGCCCGACGCAGATGGACCACAGGGTGTGGCCGCCACGGAGACGGATCCGGCCTACCTCCTCTACACGTCGGGCTCCACCGGCAAGCCGAAGGGCGTGATCATCACGCATCGGAATGCATTGACATTCATTGACTGGGGTGTGGAGACGTTCGCGGTGCAGCCGGAAGACCGGCTCTCCAGCCACGCTCCGCTGCACTTCGACCTTTCGGTCTTCGACATCTACGCCGCACTCTTTGCCGGCGCCTGCGTGGTGTTGGTGCCCGATCAGGTGGCGCCGTTCCCCGGACATCTCGCCAAATGGATTCGCGAGCGCGAGATCAGCATTTGGTACTCGGTGCCCTCGGCGCTCGTGCGGATGCTGCTGCACGGCGACCTCGCGGGCCGTGACTATCCGGCGCTCCGCACGCTGCTCTTCGCGGGCGAGGTGTTCCCGCAGAAGTACCTGCGCGAGGTGATGCGGGCCCTCCCGAAGACCGCGTTCTTCAATCTCTACGGCCCCACCGAGACCAACGTCTGCACCTGGTATGCGCTGCCGCGCGAGCTGGACCCGGAGTCGACGGCGATCCCGATCGGTGTGGCCTGCGCCAACACCGAGGTCTTTGCGGTCGGCGCCGACGGCCAGGTCGTGGCCGACGGCGAGGAGGGCGAGTTGTTGGTGCGCGGCGGCACGGTGATGGCGGGCTACTGGGGCCTGCCCGAGCGCACCGCACAGTCGCTGGTGAAGAACCAGCTCCAGCCCGCCTTCGACGACCGTGTGTACCGCACGGGCGACATCGTACGGCGCGACGCCGACGGCAACTACTGGTTCGTCGGCCGCCGCGACCACATGGTGAAGTCGCGGGGCTATCGAATCGAACTCGGTGAGGTCGAGGCGGCGCTGCACGCGCATCCCGCCGTCCGCGAGGCCGTCGTGATCCCGGTGGCCGACGACGAAGTCGGCGCACGACTCCGCGCCGTTCTCGCCCCGAACGAACAAGGGGCGCCCTCGGCCGAAGACCTCCACGCATTCTGCATGCGTCGGTTGCCTCCGTACATGGTGCCGGAGAGCTTCCTCCTGTTGCCGGAACTTCCCAAGACCTCGACCGGCAAGACGGACCGCCAGGCGCTGCACACCACCCTTACCGCGAACGCGGAGCATTCATGACGATCAAGCAGGAACTCGTGACCTTCATCGAGACGCACCTGGTCGGCGACGACCTCGGCGCGCCACTCACTGACGATACGGACCTCATCGAGTCGGGCATCGTGGACTCCATGGGTCTCATGCGCATCGTGACCTTTCTCGAGGACCGCGCCGGTGTGCGCGTCCCCGACGATGAGGTAGCGCCCGACAACTTCGCGACGATCACCGCCATCACGGAGTTGACCGAGCGGCTGCGCGCCCGCAAGGGGTGAGCACTCGCGTCGGGCCCTTCCCAGGCGATGGCGCCGCGTGGAATGCGTTTGCCGCCGCCCAGGAAGGCTTTACCGCCTTCCATCGCGCGGAACTGATTGACGTCATCGAGTCGGTGTTCGGCCACAAGTGCCACCGGCTCGCCGCGCTCGATGCCGAGGGACGCGTCAGCGCCGTCCTACCGCTGGTGCGGGTGCGGAGCCCGATCTTCGGGCACTTCCTCATCTCGATGCCGTTCGTGAGCTACGGCGGGCCGCTCGGCAGTGCCGAGGGGATCGCGGCACTCAGTGCGCACGCCCGCTCTCTCGCAACCGAGACGCGCGTGGGGTTGCTGGAGCTACGCTCCGCGGTACCGCTGCCGCTCGACTGGCAGGTCTCGCACCGCAAGATCACCGTGGTGCTGCCGTTGATCGCGGGTGACTCGACCGCGACGTTCAACACGCTCAAGAGCAAGCTGCGCAGTCAGGTCCGGCGGCCAGAGAAGGCGGGGGTCACCGTGCGGTTCGGGCCGGACCAAGTTGACGCCTTCTACAAGGTGTTCGCGCGTCATATGCGCGACCTTGGCACGCCGGTAATGCCGCGCGAATGGTTCCGGGCGCTGGCGCGCGCGTATGGCGAGGACTTCTGGGTCGGTTGCGCCTATCTGGGAGAGGAACCGATTGCCTGCGGCGCCGGCTTTCGTTGGGGCGGGGAGTTCGAGATCACCTGGGCGTCCGCACTCCGCGCGCACAGCGCGATTTCGCCGAACATGGCACTGTACTGGGGCTTCATCGCGCGGGCGGCAGAGGCCGGACTGGAGCGTTTCAACTTCGGGCGTTGTACGCCCGGAAGCGCCACGCACCGGTTCAAGGCGCAGTGGGGCGCCGTGGACGAACCACTCTACTGGTATCAGGGCGACGACGAGGTCGAGTCGGCTACGCCGACGGCGGGCTCCGGTGCCTTCGGTCTCGCATCCAGAGTGTGGCAGCGCTTGCCGCTCGCGGTGGCCTCCGCGCTGGGCCCGCGGATCGTCCGCTACATCCCCTGACGCGGACGCGCCGCGGCGGCGTAGACAGCTCGCACGCGCTCCAGCCAGCGGTCCAGGCTAAGCTGCGATTCCAGGTGCTCGGCCGCGCGTGTCGCGCGCCGCGAGGCTGCAACAGGGTTGTCGAGCGTCTGACGCACGGCGGCGCCTAGCGCCGCGACGTCGAGAGGCGGCACCAGCAGGGCGGCGTCGGTTGGCAGCAGTCCGGGAACCCCTCCCACCGCAAACGCCACGACCGGGACGCGGGCGGCCACGGCCTCGAGCAACACCATCGGCGTCCCCTCGATGCGAGAGGACAGTACGAGCGCGTCGAACGCCGGCAGCAGCGCGGCAGCGTCGTCACGAAACCCGACGAGGCGCACGCGTGCTGCGTCAGCCGCCGGCCATGCTGCGAGCAAGCTTTCAACGCGCGGGCGCTCAGGACCTTCTCCCACGATGATGGCGGTCTCGTCGTCGCGGAGCGCACGCAGCGCCCCGATCAACAAGTCGGGCCCTTTCTCCGGGCTAAGCCGGCCAATCCACCCCACGGCTTTCGCCGTTTCGTCGAGCCCAAGGGCGCGCCGTGCCTCCGTCCGCGTGAGGGTGGCCTGCGGACCGAACCCGTTCTGCACCTGATGCAGGCGATCACGGGACACGCCGCTTGCCAGCAGCTGTCGCTCAATCACGTCGGAGACGGCGATCACGCCGTCAAAGCGCCGGAGCACCCAGCGGTCCACGGCGTCGTAGATGCGCTCCTTCCAGTTTCGCCCGAGGTAGCCGTGGACCGTGGCCACCAGCGGAACCCGATGCTGCTTCGCAGCCAAGTACGCGACGACGGTCCCGTGGTAGCCGTGCGTGTGCACGACGTCCGCGCCCAGCGACCGCACCAATGCGGCGACGGCGCGCCCCTCCGCCCGATACTGCCGCCGGCCGCAACGCACTTCCTCCACCGTGACGCCCTGCGCGCGCAACCTGGTGGCCATAACGTGCGGCGGCGCTCCGGGCGGCGCGACCTGATTGATGATCACCACGCAGGTGTTGGCCGCGTCAGCTGCCGCGAGCGCCATCACCACCGACTCCGCACCGCCCGCCGGCGAGGGCGCGATGACGTGGACGACGCGCGGCGGTCGTGTCACTGCGGAGCGACGGAGTTCCAGATGTCCTGCAGACGGTCGGCGTGCACCGTCGCGCCGTGCCGTGCCTCGACCGCGTCACGCAGCTCGCGGCGCGCGAGGGGATCCGGCGCCGCAGTCAGGATCGATGCGCAGGCCTCGGCGAAACGACGTGGTTCGTCGGCCCGCAGGATGCCCGGCAGATCGTGGCCCTCCGCGCCGATGCTTGTCGCCACGACGGGACATCCAACGGCAAGGCTCTCGGGAATCTTGATCCGTACGCCCCCGCCCTGCAGCAGCGGCGCGATGGACAACCGGCTCGATGCAAAGAGGTCCAGGGCCTGTGCTTCCGGCGGCAGGAGCTCGATGCCCGGCTTGCCCTGCAGCCACTCGCGCTGCGCCGCCCCGCGCGCCAGCACGGCCAGGGTCGCGTCCGGTACGACCGCGCGCAGGCGTGGCCAGACCTCGTCCACGAACCAGCGCAGTCCGACTTCGTTGGGCGCCCAGTCCAGCCCGCCCACGAACGCCAGCTGCTTGGCGGCGACGGCACCACCCGACACGCGGTCATACCGGCTCATCAGCAGCGAACAGGGCATCAGCTCGCTACGCGCATCCGGTGCGTGCTTGCGCGCCCAGGCCAAGTCCACGTCGGAGATGCAGAGCGTCATCGCGCAGGCGCGCATCGCGTCCGCTTCCGAGCGGTCCGCGGTGCGGCGCAGCATCGCGCCGAGCGGACCGGGGAGTCCCGCGCGACGCCCGAGCAGCACCGCCTCGATGTTGTGCGAGCGATAGACGACCGGTGCACCGTATCGACGACCCAGCGCCAGGGCGATATCCACGAGCGGCAGGTGCTCGACGTGCACGACCGTCGGATGGAAGTTGCGCTCGCGCACGGCGGCGTCCACGCTCGCCACGGCGGCCGCGTTGTCAAAGCGTACGCGCAGCGGTGTCGTGCGAAAAAGCAGCGCCTTGGCGACCGAGAGCCAACGCGGCACGCCTTCGAGGCCAAGCTGGACGCCGTCGAGGCCCTCGGGCGGCACCGGCACGAGCCCCTCGGGCGGCCGACGCAGGAAGATGGGCAGCAGACGCACCGTGCCGCGTGCAAGCAGGCCCTCCAGCTGATCGGCGATCACGACGCTGCTGCCGTTCTCGCGGCACCACGGTTCGACTGGCGCGAGAAAGAGCACTTCCGGCGGGCGTTGGGCAGGAGCCATCAGGCCGTCTCGACGAAGTTGCGGTGGGCGAGTGCGACGTCCAACGCGAAGGTGATGGTGGCGTAGTGCCCGGCGGCACCGGCGGCGTAGGCGTCCAATGCGGCCGTGAGGCGCGCGGTGTCGAACAGGCCGGCTTCGCGGATGCGCTGGGAGCCGACGAGGTCACGCAGGTACTCCCGCAGCGTGACGCGCAGCCAGCGTCGCGACTCGCGGAAGTCGTGCAAGGCGGGCAGGCCCGTCGTGCGCATCACTGAACGCAGCGCGCCGTCGTCGAGTCCACGGGCGCGCGCATACATGCCCACGAGCGTCGCCGCGCCCCACGCCATGCCCGGCAGTGAAACGCCACCGGTCGGGCGCCAGCCCCAGTTGATGGGATACTCAGCCGCGAAGCCGCCGATCTGCGCGACGAGCCGTCGCTGGAACGAGCGGGAGGCTGGCTCCCCGAAAAAGCGGTGCCGCAGATCGCGAAGGCGCAGGCGCAGCGCCGAGCGCGACGCCACGTCGTGCATCGCCGCGGCGCGCTGTGCCAACGTGTCTATGAGCGCGCGGCTCGCGTACGGCGTCTGCTGCACCGCGAAGTGACTGCCGACGGAGAAGTTGCCCACCAGCGTCGAGGGAATCTCCTGCTGCAGGATGAACGTGATGGCCTCGCGCGGGCCGGCGTCGAGCTGGTCGATGAGCCAGTGACTGCTGGACGTAGTCGACTCGGTGCGCAGCGCGGGACCCAGCACCTCGAGGTCGGCGCCGCGCACGGACACGCCCTCGGTGCCACCACGTCCGATCTGGTTGCCGAGATTGCCCGAGAGCCGTGCACCGAAGCGACCGGCCAAGACGTCGTAGAGGTAGACCTCGGGGGCCTGCCCCAGGCTTTCCAGGCCACCGGAGAGCAGACTCGCTCGGTCCATCAGCGACGGTAGGTCACGCTCGAAGGCGTCGCCGATCTCGATGGCCGTGTGGGCCACGCCGTAGTGGCGACAGAGTGTTGCGGCGACTCGCGCGTCCAGTGAGGGCCGTGGGCCAGTGATGGTGCAGCCCGGCACCAGTCGGCCCGCCGCGGCAAGTGAGGAAAAGACGGCGCGCGTGTCGAGCCCAGCGGTCAGCGAGAGCACGGACGTCGACACGTCGATGCGCTCGACAGCCTCGCGGAAGGCACTCTCCTGCGCCGCGAGCAACTCGTCGCTGCTGACCGCGCGCGCAGCCGGCAGCTCCCAGGCCGCGGAGGTGGCGACCCGGCCTTGGGCATCGAGCGTCAGCCGCGCGCCGGCCGGCGCAAGCCGAAGGCCCTCAAACAGGCTGCGATGCTGAATCGGATGTCCGACGGCGCCGAGCTGCGCGACGCCAACCGGATCGAAACGCAGCCGCACACCGGGCACGCGACGCAGCGACGCAACATCGGAAGCCAGCGCCACGACCGCATCGCTCTCGAAGATGAAGACGGGCGGCAGTGCAACGAGGCTGGTGTGCAGCACGAGGCGATCGCCCGCCGGCTCGAGACGCAGCGGCACGCCGGCAGCAAGGCAGGTGTCGGGCGCCTGCGCATCGAACTCGGAGGCGTCGTTGAGGATTGCCACAACCTCCGACGCAAGCGTCTGCTCCCGCTCAACGCCGCGCGGCACCACTCGGACGGAGAGATCGCCCTGGCGCGTCGTCCACGCGACAAAGGAACGAATCTTCATCGCGCGAGCAGCGGAGCGGCCACCGGAAGGATGACGTCAGTCAGCACCCGATGTCCCTCCGGACTCAGGTGCTGGTCGACGACGCCGTGGAGGCGAGTCTCGGCGGCCGCGGCACGGAATGGACCAAGTGCGTCCACCACGCGTAGTCCCGCCGCCTCGAGTCCCTCGCGCAGGACCCGGCTCGGTTGATCGAGGTCCACCGACGCCGGGTCGATGTCGAACCCCTTGAGGTAGCGCAGGAATTCGTCGCTGTGCACCTGCAGTCGCTCCGGCACGAGGACGAACACGGTGGGCGTCCCCTTCGCCTGTGCCTCGTCCGCGAGTGCACGGAGCACAGCGACGGTGACGCCCCACGCCGGCGAGTCGGCCTCGGCCTTCTGGTACCAGCGGGGGAAATAGTCGGCGGTCAGCCCAAGTCGCATGCGCATCGTGGCGAGCGAGTTCTTCGCCAGGATGAAGAGGTGCGAGCGCACCTCGAGGACGTCGTTGACCGGCGCCGCGAGCGCGTCGATCAACTCGCGGGCTGCGAGGCTACGGGGAAACCGGAAGTGCTTGCGCTCGACCGGCACCCGGGGGGGAATGCGCTCCGTCGCTTCACCGATCACGTCGTTCCCCACGAACACCGCGACCACGATCAGTGCGTACGACGTCTCCGCAAGTTCGCGGCGGGCCAGCAGTCGGTACTGATTCGGGCTCCAGCCCGAGACCCCGGCGTTGCGCACCGCCACCGGACGCCCGGATGCGGCTTCCAGTCCGGCCTCCAACAGGCCGGCCGTGGACTGCTCGTACTCCACCTGCAACGCCTCCATGAACGAATCACCGAGCAGCAGCACCTGCGTCGCCGCCTCACGGCGGCCGGTGGCGCCCACGCGGAAGCGGGCGCTGTCGGTGCGCACCGTGACCGTGCGTTCACCGGTGTTCATCTGGGTTTCGATGTTCGGGCGCCGCACCCAGCCAAGCGTGTCCACCGGCTCCCATACATCGGGACGAATGAGAATCAGCTGTTGCGGTGCCGCCAGCCGCACCGCCACCTCCGCCACGCCCAACGCCAGCAATCCCGACACGCCCAGCAACGCGAGCGATCCGAACAGTCGAACCAGTAGGCGCGGCGGCTGGTCGACGGACTCGGTGGCTGGCGAATCGTTCGGCGACGGAGTGGGCTCGGTCATGGGCCTGAAGGCAAGAGATGGCCGGGCCGATACGCCTCAACGGCCGCGGATTCCACGAAACTCTGATGCCAGAGCGAGAAGCACAACAGCGCCCAGAGCACCCCTTCGTGGTTCTGGCGTCCCTCGGCGTGCTCGCGCCGCAGGCGATCGACGACCTCCGGATTGAAGAATCCGAGGCGGCCGATGCGGCTGGCGCTCAGTTCATCCGCCAGCACCTCGGCGAGTTCGTTGCGCAGCCAGGCCGCGGTCGGCCCAACGAAACCGCGCTTGGGGGCCGTGAAGTGTGCCTTCGGCAACCGCGGCGCCAGAGCGCGGCGCAGCAGTCGCTTCGGGCGCATCAGTCCCACGCGGGTGGAGTCTGGCAGTGAGAACAACGCCTCGACGAGCTCGTGATCGACGAACGGCACGCGCAATTCAAGCGAGTGCGCCATGGACAGCCGATCGGCCAGGTGGAGCAGGTCGTCGGGGAGATACGTCTTGTAGTCGAGATACAACGCCGGTCGCACGAGGCCATCGCGAGGTGCTGCGACCCCGTGCCTCCTGAACGTCTCGGCTGCGTAGTTCACGTCCGTCGCTTCCCGGACCGCGTCGCTGAAGATCGGGGCCGTCCCGAGCTTGTCCTGGAGGCTGAGGTAGCGCTCGGCGAGGGAATCCCCGGAGGCACGAAGGAAGCGCTTCACGCGCGCGATGCCCAGGCCGCCGTCGGACGGCTCACCCATCCGCGCGCCGAGTGACGCCGCCGCGCTACGGATCCCGCGGGGGACACGCTGCCACATCGCGGCCGCGGCCAGTGCGAAATGGCGGCGATAACCACCGAAGAGCTCGTCGCCGCCGGTGCCGACGAGTGCGACCTTGTACTCCGCGGCGACACGCTCGCAGAGCAGCCACGTCGGGACGGCGGATTCGTCGGCATGCGGTTCGTCGAGTGCGCGCACGATCTGCGGCAGGATCGTGCGGACATCAGGCTCGACGTCGACGATGCTCAGCTTGAGTCCGTAGCGCTCCGCCAGCAGCGCCGCGAGCGGCGACTCGTCGGCCCGCGCGGCGCCAGTGCCCTGGTAGCGCACGGTGTAGGCGTGTGCACGCTCCCCCGCCAGCGCCATGCTCGTCACCACAGCCGAGGAATCCAGGCCGCCGGAGAGGAATGCCGCGACGGGCACGTCGGATTCCAGATGCGCCTTCACAGATTCATCGAGGCGCTGCCGCACCTCCTCCACCGCGTGCGGATGCGCCTGCGCCCGCTGCGTCGGCACGTCCCAGTAGCGCCGCGTCTCCGGCCGCTTGCTGCGCTCCCAGGTCAGCACGTGACCGGGCTCCAGTTTCCGCACAGCCTGGAACGGCGAACGCGGCGCGGGCAGATATCCCACGCGGAAGTGTGCCTGAAGCGCCTCCCAGTCGAGGCTGCCGCCGGTCATCCCCACCGCGTGCAGGGCCTTCAATTCCGAGGAGAACGCGAGGCCCCACTCGGCCTGCACGACGTACAACGGCTTGATGCCGAATCGATCGCGGGCGAGCAGGAGTCGATCGCGCTTGGCATCCCAGATCGCGAAGGCGAACATGCCGCGAAGCTTCTCGACGCAGGCGTCGCCGAGTTCCTCGTACAGGTGGACGATCGTCTCGGTGTCGCTGTGCGTCCGCATCACGTGGCCGCGGGAGATCAGGCCGTCCCGCAGTCCGCGGTAGTTGTAGACTTCGCCGTTGTAGACGATGGCGACGCTGCGATCCTCATTGAACACCGGCTGGTGCCCGCCAGCGAGGTCGATGATGCTGAGGCGGCGCATGCCGATGCCGACCGGCCCCTCGACGAGCATGCCCTCATCATCCGGCCCGCGGTGACGGATGGCATCGCACATCCGGCGCAAGGCCGCCGCCGCGACCGGAGGGGCCGAGGGCGCGTGCACAATACCGACGATGCCACACATGGTCGGGGCGTCAGGGTGCGCGCGGCGCCAAGAGCCGCGCGATAACGGGCGCAAACTGCTCGGCCACGAGGCGATTGCCGGGGCCCGTCAGGTGCGCGTCGTCGAGGAACTCTGCCGGCGGAACGCTCGGGCGCAGGTATTCCACGCGCGCACCGCGGCCCACATACGACTCGGCAATCCCACGGAGCCGCGCCGCCAACGTATCGCGGTACACCTGGGTCTCCGCCGCATCGTTCAGCCAATAGGCGATCGTTGACGTCTCGTCCGGCGCGTGGTTCTCACGCAGCGACGAGGGCGGGGTCGAGAGTAGGACCACCGCGCCGCGGGCCGTGGCCGAGTCGATCATGCGACGGACGTTGGACTCGAAGTAGTCGGCAGCGTCAGGATAGATGTCGAACCGCGTCGCAGGCAGCGGACGCGCGCGCGCCGTGCTCATCACCAGGGTACGCGTCAGTGCCGCGAGCTGCACGGCCTTGGAGGCGTGCTTGACGCGCGACCACAGATATGGCCTGCCGCGGGCCTGCTCCTCCCGCATGCGACGCATCGGCGCCTCGTAGAACAGCGTGCGCGGATCGGCGTACTCCAGCCCCGAATACCGCGCGCTCCTCACGTCGTTGATTCCGCTGTTGATCACGACCACCTGCGGTCGAAGCGGCAGCACATCGCCTAGCAGGCGCTCGAGCAACTGGTGCGAGTCGTATCCGTCGAAGGCGGCGTTGACCACCTCGATCGCGCGGCCGGGCATGAGCGAATCGAGAAGCCCCGTCAGGTACGCGCCGATGGTCGCGGAGTCGTCCACGCCCCAGCCAAAGGTCGTGGAGCCACCGAGCATGGCAACGCGGAGTCGCGTCGAGTCCTCGCCCGCCGCCGGCGTGACGCCGCGGAATCCACGCGCATTGATGTGCGCCGCCGTCCCGTTGCGGTACCGCACGACGACGCCGGGACGCGGACGATATCCGTGAAAGCCGTGGGGCTCGACAAGGATGGCAAACGGGTCGTACGGCCGCAGTCGCTCCGCCAACTCCGTTCCTGGCCGCGCCACCACCCGGACGAGGACTTCGGCGGCCATCGCCGCCATCGTCATCGCTATCAGAAGGGCAATGGCCGCGAACAGCGCTTTGCGTTGCATAGAGGACATGTCGAGCTAGGAAGCGCGAAGTGCGCGGAGGGTGGCCACGGGATTCCGTAGCGCCTCGGCGAGACTGCGCCGCTGCGTCGGCGTGATGATCCCCGTGGCAAACAGCGCGATCACGAACGCCAAGAAGGCCGCAGCATGTCCGAGGATGCTCGGTACCAGCCCGGCATCGGGCGGCGCGAGGACCTGGCCGAGCCACCAGGCGGCCGCGGCGAGGGCGATCGGCAGCACGCCGATGTAGATGCGCAACGGATAGAGGCGCATCGAGTACCAGCGGATCAGGAAGAAGTCGAGCGCAAAGCCGCCAAGCGTCGCCACTGCGGCCCCCATCGCGCCCCAGCGAGGGATAAAGAGGAAGTTGAGGACCAGGACGCCGACAGCCGCAATGGCGGTGGCCCGGGCGACAACGCCCGGCTGTTCCGCGATGAGTGCTCCCACCTGCGCGACCTGCCGATAGCCAAAGAAGACCATCGCAAGCGCCAGAACCGGGATCGGGCCAGCCGCGCCGTAGAAGGCCTTGTCGGCCACGATGCGGACCACGTCCGGCGAGAAGAGCGTCAGGCCGAGCGAGACGGAAATGAGGGCGATGCTGTAGTAGCGCTGCAGCGAGGCGAGGATGGGAATCGCCGCTGCCCCTTCCTTGCGATGGACCTCGAGCGCCTTCGGCAGCCAGATCTGCCCGAAGGGCCCCGTCACGAAGAAGGGAATGATGATTGCCAGCTTGTAGCTCAGCGAGTAGATGCCCACCACGGCCAGCGAGGCGTACGCGCGGAGGAAGAAGCGGTCGGAGAAATGCAGCACGAAGCTGCCGACCTCCCAGACCACCAAGGGCGCACCAAAGAGGATGAGCTGGCGAGCCAGTGCTGGCACGAAGCGCACACCCGTCTCGCGCAGCAGCGTAATGAGCAGGTAGCCGCCAACCACGGCGGATGAGATGATCGTGCTGTAGAACACCCCGGCGACCCCGAGCCGCAGGATGACCACGAAGATGACGTTGAACGTCAAGGCGAGCCCGAGCCGCGTGAGGCCCGCCGTGACCACGGCGACCGACTTCTGGCGCGCCCGAAGCACGATCATGGGCACCTCGATGGTCACGCCGAGCACGAGGGCGACCATCGCCAAGCGGACGAAGACCGCCGGCTCCTCCGGACCAAGCAGCAGGCGGCTCAGTGGATCCGCCGTGAGCATCCCCACCGCACCGACCGCCACGAACATGGCGAGGAGCATCACGGCGGCCGAGCTGATCACCGCGCGTCGCTCGTCGTCGTTGTCGTAGCGATAGTAGTGCCGGGTCACCGCAGTCCCGATGCCCAGTCCAACGAGCATCGAGATGATGTCCGTGGTGAAGCCCAGCAGCTCCATCACGCCGTACTCGCGCGTCGAGAGCACGCGTGTGTACAGCGGCAGCATGATGAGCCCGGCGACGCGCGAGAGCGCGGTGCCGATCAGGTAGACGGCGCTATGCTTGGCGGTACTCCGGGCGTGCTGCCGTTCCCGATCCCGCGCGTCGGTGTCGGGCGATGAAGCCATCGACTCGCTGTCGGGGCCGCTCAGAAGATCGTGTAGATGAACGGTGCCAGCGCCGAACCCTGGGCGAAGACGAGCAGCGCGCCGACCAACACCATCACGATGATGATCGGGGCCAGCCACCACTTCTTCCGCGCACTCAGGAAGCCGAAGAATTCCGATACGATGCCGCGCTGCTTTGCCATAGTCCGTCGCCGTTGCTCGAAGGGGTCTGTCGAAAGGTCAGAACTGTCGCGAAAGGTCGCTGCGCCGCTCACCTTCCGGGCGCAGATGCCAGTACGTCGTCGCGTTCGGGTCGGTCCGCAGGGGCAGCTTCCCGAAGAGGCGCATCAGCAGGCTGATGGGTGTGATGACCACGAAGAACACGACGCCCATGAAGATCGGCGTGGTGACCTTGGAGATCAGCAGCGCGAGCTTCATCCAGGCCCGCTCCACCGGCCCCATCATCGTCGGCACAAACAGGCCACCGGCGATGAACAGCGCCGCCAGCGAGCCGAACACCTTCATCATCGTGGGGTGTTCGCGCCAGAACGTGATGCCCGCGAGCACCGCGAACGCGATCCCGACCGTAAGTCCGAACTTGCGGCCCTCGGCCGCGGTCAGTCGAGCTGGAATTCCGTGCGCCAATCGGACGTCTCCTTCCACTCGGGCTGCGCTCCCTTTGCCAGGAGGTAGGGGCCGAGTACGAGGTAATCGATGTGCGTGCGCATGAAGCACTGATAGGCGTCGAGCGGGGACATCACGATCGGCTCGCCGCGCACGTTGAACGAGGTGTTCACCAGCACCGCGCACCCGGTCTGCTTCTCGAACTCCGAGAGCAGCGCGTGGTACGCCGGATTCACTTCTGCCGTCACGGTCTGCACGCGTGCCGAGTAGTCGATGTGCGTGACGGCCGGGATATCGGACTTGGGGACATTCAGCAGGTCGAGGCCCCAGAGCTTGCCCTGCTCCGCCGTCAGCGGGATCCGCCGCGACTGCTTCACGGGGGCCACGAGCAGCATGTACGGCGAGTCGGTGTCGAGCTCGAAGTAGTCGCTCACCCGTTCCCGCAGCACGCTGGGGGCGAAGGGCCGGAAGCCCTCCCGGAACTTGATCTTGATGTTCATGTCGGCCTGCATCTTCGGGCTGCGCGGATCGCCGAGGATGGAGCGGCAGCCGAGCGAACGCGGTCCGAATTCCATCCGGCCGTTGAACCAACCGATGATGTTGCCCTGCGCCAACAGCTCCGCAACGCGCCGCGGTCGGTCGGCCTCCGTCATCTTTTCATAGCCGGCGTTCACGGACTTGAGGAAGCCCTCGATCTCGGCATCCGAATACGCGGGGCCAAGGTACGAGCCGTTCATCTGGTCGCGACCCGCCACCACCGTGCGCGGCTTCTCCATCGTGCGGTGCCAGATGAGCTGCGCGACGCCCAGCGCGCCGCCGGCATCACCCGAGGCCGGCTGGATCCAGATGCGCTTGAACGGGCCGTCGCGCAGGAGCTTGCCGTTGCCGACGCAGTTGAGCGCCACACCACCGGCCATGCAGAGGTTCTCGAGGCCCGTGTCGCGGTGCGCCGCCTGCGCCATGTGCATCATGATCCGCTCGCAGGCATCCTGCACCGAGCGCGCGAGGTCCATGTCACGCTGCGTGAGGTGCGTCTCCGGCACGCGCGGTGGGCCGCCGAACAGCTCATCGAAGGCCGGGCTCGTCATCGTGAGCCCCGCGAGATAGTTGAAGTAGCGTTGGTCCAGCGTGAAGGACCCGTCGTCGCGCAGATGGACGAGGTGCTTGAAGATCAGGTCCACGTACTTGGGCTGCCCGTAGGGCGCGAGCCCCATCACCTTGTACTCGCCCGAGTTGACCTTGAAGCCCGTGTAGTACGTGAAGGCGGAATACAGCAGGCCCAGCGAATCGGGCCAGCGCAGTTCCTTCACGATTTGCAGGTCATTGCCCTTGCCGACGCCGATGCTCGCCGTCGCCCACTCGCCGACGCCGTCCATCGTCAGGACGGCCGCCTCCTCGAACGGCGAGGGGAAGAAGGCGCTCGCCGCGTGCGACTCGTGGTGCTCGGCGTACATCATGTCGCCGTCGTAGCCGCCGAGCGCGTCGCGGAGCATCTTGTCCTGATAGACCTTCTCCTTGATCCACAGCGGGCCGGCCTTCAGGAAGGACTTGAACCCGCGCGGCGCCGTTCCGAGATAGGTCTCGAGGATGCGCTCGAACTTGAGCAAGGGCTTGTCGTAGAAGCCCACCGTGGCGAGATCGGCGACCGTGATGCCTGCCTGCTTGAGGCAGAACTCCACGGCGCGGCTCGGAAAGGCGGAATCACCCTTCTTGCGCGTGAACCGTTCCTCGGATCCGGCCGCCACGATTTCCCCGTCACCGATGAGGCAGGCCGCGCTGTCGTGGTAAAACGCCGAAATGCCAAGAATCCAGGTCTTCGAACGAGCCGTCACGTCGCCTCACGAGGAAGTTCACAGTGCGTCGCCCGCAGACGGTGGCGACTCGCCCCACCATCGCAAGTTGCGGACTCTACCGACGCCACCCGATTCGGTGGCGCAACTTGTTCCAGCACAATATCGTACGACGGTTCGCGGATTCCAAGCTGAATGCTTGTCGCGCCCGACTGTTGCGATGGCGCATCGACCCGAGCAGCGGCCCCGCCCGTTCGTCTCTCCCGCCTCTCGCGATTCGACGCTTGTCACGCCTCCTCGTCACGCTTTCACTCGCCGCGATTGCGGTCGCCACGCTCTCTCCCGCGTCAGGTCCCGCACCGGCGACAGGAGTGCTCTGCGTCCTCTGCGGCGAGCTCGGAACCCCAGATCTCCTGGTGAACCTGCTGCTCTTCGCTCCGCTCGGCCTGGGATTGGCGTTGTCCGGCGTCTCGCTGCGTCGAATCGTGGTTATCTGCATCGCGCTCAGCGCGGGAATCGAGCTCGTGCAGCTGCTCCTCCCAGGCCGCGCGCCCACGCTGCGTGACGTGCTGGCGAACGGCGTCGGGGGCGGCCTCGGCGCCGCGCTCAAGCTCTACCTCCCGGCGCTGCTCCGCCCTGCGCCGCGAACCACGAGACTCGCCTGGATTGCCGCGCTGGCTCCGGCCGTGATTGTCGGCGGGTCCGGACTCCTGCGAGCCTACGACGTGCCGGCGGCCGACTACTTCCTGATGGTCACACCACGGCAGCCGCATCTGGCGCGCTGGGACGGAAAGGTCGATGCCGTCACGCTGAATGGCGAACGCCTGACCCCCGGCCCGCAAGGGAATCAGCCAGCCATTCGCGAAGCGCTTCTTGCCGGGGCAGAGTTCGAGGTCAGCGGCGTAGCCGGTCCGACTGCGCCTCGGCTTGCCGGCATTGTGGCGATCGCTGACGACTGGCCGCGCCAGATGCTACTGATCGGACTTGACGGCGACGACCTGGTGATCTTCACGCGGCGGCTGGCATCCACGTTTCGATTCGCCGAGCCTCCGACGCGCTTTCCTGGCGCACTGCGGGGCCTGGCACCGGGCGACTCGTTCGACATCCGGGTGAGCGGGCCCGCCGACTCCGTCTGTGCCTGGGTGGGCGGTGTGGGCCGCTGTGCCGGCGCGGCCGCTGCCGGGAGCTACTGGCAGCTCATCCGGCCGCTCGACGACGCGACAGTCGCCACACGGCGCACGCTCGATGCCGTTGGCGTCGCACTGCTGCTGATTCCCCTCGGCTTGCTGCTGCCGGCGCTCCGCCGACGGCAGCGCGTTGCCGTCGTTCTCGCCGCATCCGGCGCATTCGCGATCTCGGCACTTGCGTCGGGGCTCGACCTCCCGCGCGCAGCGGAATGGGGCGGCCTGCTCACCGGACTGCTGCTGGGATCCCTCTCGCATCGCGTGGTGCGAGGCGAGTGACGAGGTGCGGTGGTCGGTGACCGAGACGTATATTCCCCACCTGCGCGCCGCCTCGCGGTGCCCCTTCTTCCATTAGCTCAGGGAACCGATGGCCCTCTCCGAGAAGCTCCTCGCCAAGCTCGTCTGCCCCAAGTGCAAGGGCCAGCTCGACTACCGGCAGTCCGAGTCCGTCCTCGTCTGCAGCAACTGCCGCCTCAGTTTCGAGGTGAAGGACGATATTCCGGTGATGTTGCTGGCCGAGGCGAAGTCGATCTAGGCCGCGCGCCCGCCGACTCAGGCGGGCTTCTCGTAGGTCACGATGAACTTGTTGGCCCGGTACGGCATCGGCAGCAGGCCGATCACGAAGTGCGCGAGGCGCCGCACGATCTTGGCCGAGGAATCCTTGTCCTCCCACGCGCGATGCACGTACTCGAACTTGCCAACGCGGAACCCGATCGCCTCGAACACCGCGTGCACCTTCTTCGGCCATAGGGCGCGCTGATTCTTCGTCGTCGAGCTGATGCCGAAGATCGGGTTGATGATGTTGAACGCGAACCAGCTGAGGAAGTTGCCGGCGTTCACCTCGAAGGCCACCACCGAGCGTCGCACGATGCGCTTGAGTTCCGCCGGGAGCTTGTCCAGCACCGGGAAGTGGTGCAGCAGCAGCGACGTCCAGGCGACGTCGAAGGCGCCGTCCTTGAACGGCAGATGTTCGGCGTCCGCCACGACGACGTCTACGTTCAGGCCCTTTTCGCGGAATCGCTCCCGCGCCGCAACCACGCCGCGCCAGGTGAGGTCGACGGACGTCACGGTGAATCCGCGCTCGGCAAGGCGAATGCTGTGCGCGCCGGTGCCGCAGCCGAGGTCAAGCAGTTCGCCACTGGCCTTGGGCGGGAAGACGATGTCGTAGAGTTCCTCGTAGCCGTGCGTGATGTGGACATTGCGCATGTCCTTCTCGAACAGCTCCTCGTAGAACTTCTTCTCGGCGACTTGATCTTGCATCAGTGGGGTCTCGGGAAAAGGCAGGACCGCGCGCGGAGCACGGCCGGACTTACAGAGCCTGGTGTGCGCACGGCGCATCCAGCACGCCAATCATGGGCACGGGGTCGCAGCCTTGCAAATATCGGTCCATCAGACCCCGTGGCCAACAACTGCCACGTTAGCGGAGCGAACCGAAGTAGGCTAGGAGATCGTCCAACTCGCGTTCGGTGAAGCTTCGAATGCTCGGCATCGTGGTGCCAGGCACCGCAGCGCTCGGGTCGACGATGTAGGCACGCAACCGTTCCGCGGACCAGCTGCCTCCGGCCGCCCGCAGGGCCGCCGAGTAGGCGAACCCACGTCGCGCCGCGAGGTTGCGCCCGATGACGCCGTGCAGGTTCGGCCCGATGCCGTCCGGCGCACCGTCGCTGAGCGCATGGCATCCGCTGCAGGAGCTGGCGAGCAGTCCCCCACGCTCCACCGGCGTGAGGGAGGGATCATCCATGCTCAGCGCTTCCTGCGGGAACAGATAGACCAGGACATCGTCATCGGTCTTGGCGACGAGGGTGCCGTCGGCCTGCTCCACCAGGTCCCGCACCCGGTGCCCGATCGGCACCGGCTCCACGAAGGTGACCCGGTCGCCCTCGAGGCGCACGCGGAAGAGGCTCTGCGCGGCGAGTGAGGAGACAAGGAGATCGTCACGCCAGTGTGCGAACGCGGGGCCGTTCACCTGGATCAGCTGCGAGATGCCGAGGGACGGCACCCACGCGAAGTGTGGTTTTGCGTAGCCCTCGTGGTGGCCCTGACGCGGGTTGCCGGGCCACGACATCTCGCCGTAGGCCGTGCCGTACGAGACGGCGGGATACCCGTAGTTGGCGCCGTCCGTCAGCAGGTTCAGCTCGTCCCCACCTCGCGCTGCGTGCTCCGTCAGCCAGAGGCGCCCCGCATTGTCCCGCGTGAGCCCTTGGGGATTGCGGTGCCCGATGGTCAGGATTCGGGACTCGCCCGACCCGAGATCCACGACCACCGTCTTGCCGTACGAGTTGCTGCGGTCCCAATACTTCTCCGCGGTCTCGAGCTCGAGTTCACCCTTGAAGCCGCCGATTGTCAGGACGAGATGCTGGTCATCGAGGAGGGCCATGCGTCCGCCGGCGCCGAGCGTCGGATGCGGGCTGACGCCGCCAGGAAGCGTGGACAGCTCATAGCACGGCGACGAGTCGAACAGGGTGCGCCACGAGCCCTCACCCGCCGCACCACCGGTGAGCGCCGACTCGGTCGTCTCGAGGGCCGAGACACGGAGCACATAGCAGTTCTCGTCCGGATTCCACTGGTTGTGCGAGACGAAGAGCCGCAGGCCGTTCGGCAGCGCCTGGATCATGACGTCCTTCACGCCGAACTGGGCGGCGTTGATCAGGCCCTCGATGTCGGGATCAGTCCGCAGCGCCTCGCTGTTCACCGGTACCCGTAGGGCCAGCGCTTGCGGCACGCGGTCCGCGCCCACGAACCAGAGCGCGCCCTCGCGATCGGCGAGCAGCACGCCGTCGCGGAGCGGGGCAAGCCCGCCGTCCCGACCGCCGGCAAAGCCCTCCGGCATCCGCAGCTTGGCCACGCGGATGTTATACAGGTTCGTGGCAATCATCTCGCCGCCCTGCACCGAACTCAGCATCGCCCGGATCCGTACGCGGTACTTGTACGCCACGGCACCGGCGAGGAAGGTCACGCCCAGGCTCGCCATCCAGAGGACCGCAACGAGCACGCGTTGCCACGTAAACAGGGACCTACGCGTCGTAGCCTGATTCATGTCGGATCGTAGGGGGGACGGCCAAAAGTTATCATGACGTGGGGTTATCAGTCCTGCAAGTATCGGACCTGTATCGGCACGGCACTTGCGACGTTGCGCCCATTCAAGCGACCCCCAACTTCTGCACCTGAGATCCGCGAGGTTCTATTGCGATTCATGTTGCTGGCGACCACGTGGCTCGTCGCCCTCGGCTGCACAAGCGAGACCCTGACCCGACCCAACTCCGTGCCGACCGTCAACATCGCCGACATCCCCGACAGCGCGTGGCAGCAACTCGCGCAGCGCCGACTGTTCTTCGGCCACCAGTCGGTCGGCGCCAATCTTGTCGAGGGCCTCGCCGAGGTACTGCAGTCGAATCCAGGCATTGCGCTTCGCGTCGTCGAGACCTCCGACCCGACGCAGATGGCGGAGCCCGGACTTTACCACGCCGCCATCGGCGAGAACGGAGCGCCAGCGTCCAAGCTCGCCGCCTTCGATTCGATCGTCTCGGCCGGCGTTGCCGCCTCCGGCGTCGCGATGCTCAAGTTCTGTTACGTGGACATCACCGGCGATACCGACCCCGACGCGCTGTTCGCGGACTACGAACGGCGGATCGAGACCCTGCGCGCGCAGCACCCCGGGCTCGTGATCGTGCACATGACGCTGCCGTTGCAGACCGACCCGGGCACGCTGATGTACTGGCGCACGGTCGTGCGCGGCAAGAACACGCCGTGGCGCGAACTCAACTGGATCCGTGCCCGCTACAACGCTCGGATGCGCGAGACCTACGAGGGCAAGGAGCCGCTCTTCGATATCGCGGCGTACGAAGCAGTCGCGCCGGACGGATCGTTTACGGCAGTGCGGTTTCGCGGCAGCTCGGTGCCAGCCCTCGCGGCGGGCAACACGTACGACGGTGGCCACCTCAACGAGGCAGGACGCCGCCGGATCGCCGAGGCGTTCCTGGTGACCTTGGCGCAGCTGCCCGCACCGACCCCGCGCGAATGAGCAGCGCCACGTCCTCCGAGGAGGCGTCGAGCCGCTCGCTTCGCGTGGTCCGGCTCGACGACCGATCGCGCGAAGCGGCAATCGCCTTCGCGCGCAGCGCCTGGGATCGGCCCTGCTCGGACACCTACTTTGACTGGCGCTACCGCCAGGACGCGCCTCAGGAAGCAGCGCTCGCCATGAACGGAGACGAGTGTGTCGGCGGCGTCTTCGCTTTTCGACGCCCGTATCTCACCCCGGATGGTGAGCGCGACTGCCTCGAGATGTTCGATTGGTACGCGGATGATGTGTGGCGCGCCCGCGGCGCAGGCCTGCGCGTCATCAAGGAGTTCATGCGCGACGGTCGTCCGCTGCTTGCCCTCGGCGGCACGCCGCAGGCGCGCGCGATCTTCGAGCGCCTGAAGTGGACGCGACTCGACACCGGCTGGCGGCTCAACCTGCCACTCACCGGCCGTTACTTCCGCGATCGCGGACGCACGGCGGCGTTCGCGGCGGCGTTCGACCTGTCGGCGCGTCACCTGATGGTCCCGCGTGCGCGGGCCTCGCGGGTGCAGCTCGTGCCGGCTGGGACGATGAGCCCGAGCATCGCGGGGATGCTCCGGACCCAGGGTCGCTTTGCCTGGATCCGGTTGGCCGACCCGGCCACGGATGCGTGGCTGCGCCGCGCCCCTGCGTCCTTCGGAACTCTGCTCGGTTTCCACGTGCGCAGCGGCGGCCGACTCGTCGGCTGGGCGTCGGCCCGCATCTACGAGGCTAGCGGTCTGCGCACCGCCGCCGTGCAGGAGCTCTTTCTCGCCGACGACGCGACCTCGCTCTACGGGGGCGCGGCGCGGGAGCTGTGCCGCATCCTGGTCGGATTCTCGCCCGACGTGATCACGGCCGCGACTTCCTGCCGGCATAGCCTTGCGGCCTTGCAACGGCTCCGGTTCCGCCGCGACTATGATCTTCCGATCTATTGCTGGACGGGCACCGAGGTCCCCACGCCGGCCGCGACGCTCGCCGACGGCGCCCACGCCGAGTGGGCGTTCTTCCCATTACCGACGGCCGCCGAGGCGGCCTGGCTCGACGCGCGCTAGCGCGCCGCCACGAAGCGCGCGATCGCCTGAAGACTGCCGAGGTTGGCCTCGGTGATCTCGTCGTCGTTCAGCGTCACACCGAACTCCTCGTCGAGGAAGTTCATCACCTCGAGGACGCCCATCGAGTCCACGACGCCGGCCTTCATCAGGTCGTCGCCGTCATTGAGCTTGAAGTCTGGGCGCATATAGAGGAACTCGCGCTCAATGAACGCGCGCACCTTCGTGAGGATCTCGGACTCAGACTGCGACATCTACGGGTCTCCGGGGAAGTTCAGGGAATCTAGAGGGTCGCCGGCTCGGCATCGCGCATCACGACATCGGCCCCGGCAACCGGCAGCGGCGCCGGCAGCGGCGCCTCAAGGCACCGGCGGTGCCATACGTGGGTGGACAGAATGGCGACGACTGCCTGGTTCTCGCGGAAACCCATCGGCAGCCCCTTCGAGGCCCGGCGCACGAGTCCGGCGACGATATCGGCATCGAAGTAGCCCAGCGCGCGCACCGTCTCCGGCGAGGTCAACTCCTCCACCCAGGCAGGAGTGCTCGCCCCAAAGAACGACGGGGCATCCGGCGCGCGGTACGGCTGCTTGACGCGGTTGCGGATGCTCGGGGGCACCACGTCGCGGGCCCAACGGCGCAGGATCTCCTTCTCCCGCAGCCCAAGGAGCTTGGAGCTGGTTGGAAGGGCGGCGGCCAGCTCGTAGAGCCTGTGGTCGAGGAATGGATACCGGCCCTCGATGGCGTGCGCCATCCCCATGCGATCGCCCTGCGACGAGAGCAGGTATGGCGACAGCAGCGTCGTCATCTCGAGGTACGCGGCGCGATTCAGCGGCGACCAGCCGGCGAACGACGCCGGAAGCGCATCGCGGAGCTGTCCGAGCGCATCGTGACCCTCGATCTCGTCGCGCATCCCGGCACCGTAGAACTCCTTGATGCGTGAGGTCAGCGAGATGCGCGGCAGGTGCGAGAACAGCGGGTCGTCCGCCGACCCGGCATCGAGGAAGAAGCGCCGCCAGAAATCGCCGCCGCGGCCCTGACCGATCAGGTACGGATACACGCGGTCGAGCAGCCGTGGCCGCACGGTGCTGTCGGGCCGCCGCAGGCAGAACAGGCGGACCTGCACTTCCTTGAACAGGTCGTAGCCGAGCATCATCTCATCGGCGCCCTCGCCCGTAAGCACGACCTTGATGTCGCGCTCGCGCGTGAGCTTGGCCAAGAGATACATCGGCACGGGTGCCGTGCGGACCAACGGCGTCTCGGCGTGTGTCACGACGTCGGGAAACGCCGCGGCAATGTCGCCTGCTCCGATGCGAGACACGGCGTGTTGGCTGCCGACGGCCTGCGCCACCTGCTGCTGCCAGGCACTCTCGTCAAACTCCGGGTCCTCGAAGCTGACCGAGAAGGTCCGGAGCTGGTGCGGTGAGGCCGCGGCCGCCAATGAGCAGGTGATGCTGGAGTCGAGCCCCCCGCTCAGGTAGCCGCCGACGGGCACGTCGGCGCGGAGCCGGAAGTCCACGCTCGTGCGCATGACCTCGTCGAGGCGATGGAGCGCATCGCTCGGCTCGTCCCGCTGCTCGGGGTAGTCGAGGCGATACCACTGGCGCACCGAAAGGCGGCCATCCTTCCAGATGGCGTAGTGGCCCGGCGGGAGCTGGGAGACCCCGCGGAAGGGTGTGCGCGGCGGGCGGGCGGCCCAGGTAGTGAACACCTCGTCGAGCCCAAGCGGATCCGCGGCGGCCTCAACCTCTCCGCTCGCGAACAAAGCCTTGGCCTCCGAGGCGAAGAGCAGATCGCCGTTGGCGACGGTGTGGAACAGAGGCCGGACGCCGAAGCGGTCGCGGGCAAGGATCACCTCGCCGGTGGCGCGATCGAACAGCCCAAACGCGAACTGGCCATTGAGGCGATCGAACATGCCCTCGCGCCATTCCTCCCACGCGTGCACCAGCACCTCGGTGTCCGACACGGTGCCGAAGACGTGGCCTCGGGCGCGCAACTCAACGCTGAGTTCGCGGTAGTTGTAGATCTCGCCGTTGAACGTCACCACCACGCGCCCGCCCTCACTCGCGAGTGGCTGCGCTCCGCCCGCCAGGTCGACGATGCTCAGCCGCGTATGGGCAAAGCCCACGCGTGCCCCGGTGAGGAAGCCGTATCCGTCCGGGCCGCGGTGGCGAATGGCCGCAGCCATCCGGCCGAGCGTCTCGAGCGACACGCCGCGCGGCGCCGCCCGTGCGATCCCGGCGATGCCGCACACTACGCGGGCGTTCCTTCGCGACCCAGCGGAACCGGCGTGACGAGCTGAGGCCCGAGATGGAGGTAGCGCGTCGTCGTGCGCTTCTGCTCGATGTCGCGGAAGGCGGCGAGCACCTGCGCCTCGGTCAGCCCCGTCTCGCTCGCCACGGCTGCGGGGGCGATACCGGCCCCGTGCGCGAAGAGCACCTTGTCCAGTGTCTTCGTCGGCAGGAGATAGTAGAACTCCTCCTGGCTCTGCGGCAGCGAGAAGGTGTCCGTCGTCGGCGGCCGCGACGTGATCGACGTCGGCACGCCGAGGTAGTCAGCGATCTGGTAGACCTGGGACTTGTAGAGGTGCGCGATGGGCTTGATGTCCGCCAACCCGTCGCCTCCCTTCACGAAGAAGCCCTGGTCGTACTCAAGGCGGTTCGGCGTGCCGACCACCGCATAGTGCAGCCGATCGGCGTGGAAGTACTCCAGCATCTTCCGCGTCCGCTGCTTGAAGTTCGAGGCGGCGACGATCTCGCGATACTCGGTGCCCGGCAGACGCACCCGACGCTGCTCACCACCGGGCGGCTGCACGACGATGTAGCTCACGTTGATGCGCGCGGTGTCCAGGCGGTCGGTGGGCAGCACCAGCTTGCAACCCCAGTCGTCGCGGAACTCCGGCACGACGCGACGGATCGCGTCGTTGCGGCGCTGGTAGCAGTGGGCGGCCTCGAGGATCGGGGCGATGTCCTCGGTCGTGTGCTCGATGCCCAGCTGCGTCGCCAACTCGGTGGCCAGGCGCAACGACTGCGGATCGCTCTCGCGCTCGGGCATGAAGAGCCCAAAGACCTTTCCGGGCCCGACTGCGCGCACGGCCAGCGCCGCACACACCGAGCTGTCCACGCCGCTGCTCATTGCCACGACGTAACCTCGGCGCTTAAAATCGTCCGCGAGATGACGCCGCATCGAGGCCACGATGGCGTCGGTGGCTGCCGAGGGGTCGAGCTGGAGGGCAGAGGCGATCGTGGGGCTCATCGGGCTGGGCAAGGCGTTGGAGAGTAGGGCCGCGCGGCCGACGGGAAATGTATACCGATGCCCTCGGCTGCGGGGATGCGGACGGCGGGGCGTCGGACCAGATTGCGCGCTATGAACTTCGCTCGAATCCTCTGGGATACCGCAGATTCCGTGCCGGAGCGCGCGGCGATCCGCGACGGCGGCGTGGAGCTGACCTATGCCGCGCTCACCGCGCGTGCCGCGGCCATCGCTGAGGCCCTGGTGGCGGCCGGACTCGAGCGCGGTGCGCGCGTGGCAGTGCTGCTCCCGCATGGCGGGGACGCCGCGGCCGCGTTCTACGGGGCCGCCGCCGCCGGTGCGGTGGTGACCGTGCTCAACTGGCTGTTCCGCCCACGACAGGTCGAACAGACGCTCGAGCATGCCGGCGCCAGGATTCTCATCACGAGCCGTGAGTGGATCGCGCAGCAGACGCGCGAACTGCAGGTCGATGCGCGCATCCTTCTGGTCGAGGAGATCGCGGCGCAAGGCGGCTTCAGTCCCGTGGATGCCGCGGACAGCGATCCGGTACAAATCAACTTTACATCGGGCTCCACGGGCGGCCCCAAAGGCGTCGTGATGAGTCACGCCAACCTCGCGGTAGGCGTGACCACCGTCGTCGACTACCTCGGCATCACCGAACACGACCGCTTGGCGAGCCTGCTGCCATTCAGTTTCGTCTACGGCTTCAATCAGCTCAACTGTGCGGTGGCGACGGGCGCGCGCCTAGACATCATCACGTCGCCGTTGGCGCCGCAGATTGTGCGCGAGCTCATCGCCAACGAGTCGACCGTGCTCGCCGGCGTGCCGCCGCTCTGGATGCAACTGCTGCGCGTGACGGACTTCCAGGCACCACTTCCCTCGCTGCGACTCGTGACCTGCGCCGGTGGCCGCCTGAGTCCGGAGGCGGTGCGGGCGCTGCGGACGGCCCAGCCCCAGGCGGCGCTCTTCCTGATGTACGGGCTCACCGAGGTATTTCGCAGCACATTCCTCCCTCCCGACGAGGTGGACGAACACCCCGACTCGATGGGACGCGCGGTGCCCGGCGCCGCGGTCTACGTCGTGCGTGAGGACGGCACCCTCTGCGACGACGGCGAAGTCGGCGAGCTGGTGCACGCCGGACCCACGGTCGCGCTCGGGTACTGGAATGACGAGGACGCCACGGCGCGGGTCTTCCGCGCCAACCCCGATGCCACTGAAACTGACCCCGCGCTCGCGCGCGCCGCGTACTCGGGCGACCTGGTGCGACGCGACGAGCGGGGATTGCTCTACTACGTCGGTCGGCGCGACCGGATGATCAAGACGCTCGGGTTCCGCGTCAGCCCCGACGAGATCGCCGACGTGCTCTACGCCTCGCAGCAGGTCTCGGAGGCAGTGGCGACCGCAGAACCGGATCCACAGCGCGGGATGCGCATCGTCGCACACGTGGTGCTGTCACCCACGGGTAGCCTGGACGCGCTACGGCGGTACTGCGGTGCGGAACTCCCGCGCCACATGCTGCCGGCGCGCTGGGACGTGCGCGACAAGCTGCCGCGTAACGCGAGTGGAAAGTTCGACCTCCTGGCGCTCGACGCACCCGAGCCGCCCGCCAGCTGACGCGTCTCCCGGCCTCAGGTCGACGCCGATTGAAGCAGCGCGTGCGACCGGATTGCCGTGCCTCTGAAGCGCTCAAGCAGGCGCCGAATCCGCGGTAGCACCCCGGATTGCCCCGCGTAGTGACGCAGGCGCGTCAGCGGCGGCACGTCGAACCGTGGCTGCCCTGGGTCCCACTCCCAGGGATGGATGTAGAAGGTCCCCGGCACCGCGCGCCGCGCCGACTGCCCCAGCGCCCAGTGCACCAGTACCGACGGCAGAATGCGAAAATAGGCACCGCCCGCGGCCGGCAGCGTCGCGCCGGCGACTCGCAGTGTCGCCGGAGGAAACTCTGCCAGACGGCCTGCTGGACGCTCCAGCCAATAAGGATCGCGCTTCCCGCCAGGATATCCGTATCCCCGGCGGCGAACAGGAAACAGCGACGAGTCGTAGCGATGGCCTTCCTCGATCAGGATATCAAGCGCCCACTCGTATCCTGGAATGATCGAGAACGACGGCGCCCGGAACCCGAGCACCTCGCTACCCGTCAGGTCCTCGATGATCCGCTTGGTCTTGCGCACCGACTCGCGGAAATGCTCAGGGGTCTGGTGCGTGATGCGTTGATGGTCGTAGGTGTGCGAGGCGACCTCATGCCCGGCGTCGACGATGCGCCGCATCATCGCGGGGTGCCGCTCGGCGACCCAACCGACCGTGAAGAACGTTCCCGTCGCGTCCTGCGCGGCCATGAGCGCGAGCAGCGCGTCCACCGCCGCTTCCACGCGCGACTCAAATGACTCCCACCGGGACATCGGCGCATAGGGCGCCAGCGCCACGACCTGGAAATACTCCTCGACGTCGACGGTGAAGAAGTGCAGCGGCCGCTTCGACCCCGCCACGCGCGACACCGCTCAGCGAGGCGTCAGGTCGAACTCGGTGCGCGGTCGCAGCGCCCAGCTCCCGACACCGAGCGGCACGAGAACCCCGGCGAAGTCGTACCGCTGGCCCGCGCTCCAGATGCCGGCCATGAACGGCGGACGGAATGCGTCGTCCGCCGCCCGATCGAGAAGCACCGTCAGTGCCCCCGAGCCGTCATTCACCGTGAGACGGAGGCTGCCAGCCACGGTGGCCGAATCGACGATCGCCGCATCGAACACCCGCACCAGCGCCGCATCGAGCGTCCCGGCAGCCGCCGTCGCAGCCTGCAGCGTCGTGATGATGGGCGAGGTCGGGATAAAGGCGCTCCCGAGCGCAAACACCCGAACGTCATCCAGCACGCGCTGCCCGTCGCGAGTCGCGATGCGCCCGAGCAGGCGCAGGCTGTCGCCGGCCGCGACTGTTGCTGGCCGCACGCGTCCGGCGCGGATCGCGCCGGACGTGTCTACCACGTGCAGCAGCGTGTCTGAATACGTGCCCAGCGCGTGCAGCGCCACGCCGGCGAGGAACACGCGCGTGCCGAGCGTGCCGCTCCGGACACCTGCTGCGTCGGTCGATGGATAGGCGGCGAGTGCCGCGACGGTCACGGAATCCTGCGGCCGCACGTTCAGCACGGCGGCATCCACGCCGGTGACCACCAACGTGTCGCCCACGCTGGTGGGATCCAGCACGAGCCGATACGAACCCACCGGCACGCCGCTGAGGCGGAACGTCCCGCTCGCATTTGCCGTGGCGCGCGCCACGGTATCGCCCGCGATCGGCGTGAGCAGGCGCACGCGCGCACCCTCGAACGCGACGTCAGAGGCGTCCACGATGCCGTTCCCGTTGGCATCGAGCATCACGACGCCGAGCACGGCACCCGTCGCGGTGATGCCAACGGAGCGATCGGCCCCGCCGTTGCCGCAGGACCCGCCCGTCATCACGGCAGCGGCGCTCGCCGCCAGCAAGAAGATCCGTCTCACGGGGTCACCCTCACGCCAATACGAAAGAACGCGCCAGGCGTCCAATCGCCAATGCGCTGTCCGAAGGCTGGATTCGAGATGTAACCCACCGTCGTCAGTCCGATGCCTGGATCCGTCGTGAGCACCGACACCGGGTCCACCCGCACCAGGGCGCGGTCCACGGGCGCGGCGTTCACGGAAATCAGGTCGAGGGCGTCGAGCGTGAGCTCGAAACGACCGATTCTTGTCTGGCCGAGGCCGATGGCGGCACGCAGGTCCACACGGTGCACCAGATCCTCACGACACGCGTTGCGCTGCGCAAAGCGGTTTACCGACGACCGCAGGCAGGCGTTGTCCGCGATCAACTCGGCCATCCCCGGAAGCCCCGGGTCGACGAAGGCGGGATCGTTCCGCCAATCGCCGTCGCCGTTTGCATCGACTCCACCGCGCACGCCGGGTGTGAAGGGCAGCCCGCTGTGCAGCCGGTAGGCCAGTCCGAGGCGGAAGGCCTGGGAGGCGCGCCACTCGGCAGTCAGCAGCACGCGATGTGGGATGTCGAAGTCCGAGCGGCCGGCCTCCCATTCGTTGCCGTTCAGCCCCGCCGGAAACGGCGAGAGTCGCGTGCCGGCAAAGCCGACGACATTGTCGCGCGTCTGGCTAAACGTGTACTGCAGCCCGAAGCTCAGGCCGGACTCGAGCACACGCTCGACTTCGACGGTCGCGCCCCAAAACTCCGAGTACCCTGTGTTCTCGAGCGCATAGACGGCGTCGAGTTCCGCAAACCGACGATTGGACACTGGCTCGGCGACCAGCACCTCCCCTTCCTGGCGCAACGCGCCCTGAAGGGGCCGACCGTACTGGTCGAACCCCACGGGCGACGCGGGCAGGTTGAGGTCGCGTCGACGGGCGATGAAGTCCGTGTTGCGATACACACCTGACACCGACGCACTCCACTCGCCCAGTCGCCGCGTCAGGCCAAGCGAGAGGCGCTGTGTCCGCGGTCCGACGAAGTCGGGGGCCAGCAGCGTCACGGCCTGCCCGACGACGGGGGCTTCGGTGACCGACGGTGCTGCGCCGAGGGCCAGGGCCCCAACGCCGTAGCGCACGCTTGCACCCGCATCCAGCGTCAGCGCCTCGGCGATGTCTCGGGCGTCGGGCAACGCGTGGTAGGTCCCAGCGCCACCCTCGAGCACCCACTCGCGCGCGCTGCCGAGCTCCCAGCGGAAGCCAAGCCGTGGCGACGTCCGCGAGGACGTGGCGGCGACGGCGGCGTTGTCGAGGCCCGAGAGACTCGCCAGCGTGCCATTCGCTTCGATATTCCCGCTGGGCAAGCGCGTCTGGTCGAGCCGAAGGCCAAGCAACACGGAGAGGCCGCCGGCGACTTGCCAAGCGTCCTGGACGAAGAGGCCGGTCTCGCGCATCCGGAACTCACCGGCATAGGACGCAGGCTCGACGCGGCGCCACGCGCCAGCCGGCGACGGATCGCCGAGCGCACGGCCTACGGCGAAGATCCCGTCGGACTCCGGCGCAAAGCGCAGATCATAGCGATGCATCGCCGTGACGAGACCAGCCTTCAGGCGATGCGCTCCCGCGTCGACGTGCAGCATCCCGCTGATGCGAGGCACGGCGCCAACGGAGTTGAACGGCTCGCCGACCATGCTGCCGCTGGTCACGCCAAGCAGCGCATCGGATACCCGCGATGCGCCATCGGCGCTGCCGCTCGCCTCCGCCGCCGACGTCGAGACGCGCCACTCGTGCGAGATGCGGCGCGTCAGCCGGCCGAAGATGTTGAGTGCCGCCTGCGCGTTCAGTGCCTCGTAGTCTCGGCCGTAGAGCGCGGCGAGTCCGACCTCATCGCGCGGTCCGCTGGACGTAAGCCGTGCGACGCTCGCCCGCGCCGAGATGGAGAGCCGCTCGCTGGCCTGCCAGTCCAAACGTCCGAACCCACCGACGCGTTCGGTGATCCGCCGCGCGTCCGCGGGCACTCCCGGCCAGGCTTCGTCCTCTGTGCGCTGGTAGTCGACCCCACCGATGGCCTGGGCCGTATCTCCCTGCATCGGGCCGCCCCCGATGTACGCGCCGCCGACCGTGGACGTACCACCCTCGAGAAGCGCCCTGGCGCTCGGCGTGCGTCCGCCGCGGAGGGTGCCGCTGCGCAGGCCGAGTCCGCTACCGCCGACCTCGACGTCGAATCCCAGACCGCCGACCTCCGCGAACGACATGCCACGCACGGGCATCGCCAGGGCCGCGACATCCGCACCGCTGCCTCGCGGTGCCCCGAGACCCTCGGCGTAGGCGCCGTCGAGGAGCAGGCCCGTCATCCGCCAGGGCAGGCCTTCGACGGAGTAGCGGTCGGCGGTGGTGCTGAACGCCGAGATGTCGCCGCCGATGCGCCGGGCGCCCACGAGATCGCCGTATCCCCGTGCGACCATCCAGCGCCCCCCGCTTCCCACCTCGCCCTGTCGCTGCACGCTGTCCACGCTGACCACGGGCGGCGTCGCCACGCGAAGCGTGGCGTCCATCTGCGTGGTATGCGCCGTCCCGATTCGAACGTCGAGATGCACGACCGGGATGAAGCCCAGAGCCTCGACGAAGACGTCGTACCGGCCCCCGAGCAGCGCGTCGAAGCGAAAGGTCCCCTCGCGGTCCGTCTTGGTCCAACGCGCGGCACCCGACGTCCGGTCCACGACACGCACCTCGGCGTCATGGATCGGACGGCGGACGGCGTCGCGGACGCTGCCCTCAAATCGGCCAAACTGTAGGCTCTGCGCGGCAATGCGGTGCGGCACGACGGCACCGCTGGCCAGCGCAAGGACGCCGAGGACAAGCGCGGCCCTGCGAATCACTTGATGAATCACGAGCAGGCGGGTGGCGGACGAGGTGATGCGGGCGGTCAGTGCAGGAAGTATACCGTCGGGACGACCCAGTGGCGAAACACGTGCAGTCCCGACTCTGCCCTTCGGCCCGCGTTCACGATGCCGGTTGCTCGACTCGACGGGGGGCGCGGAACTTCGCGTCAAGACGCTCTCGCAGACTGAGCATCGGAAGTTCGACGAGGCGGTGGGACAGCATCGCCACGCCGAGGGCCAGCAGCACATTCACCGGGAAGGCGTTCCACCACGCCGACTCGTTCCGATTCAGGAAGATCTGCTGCCACAGATAGCAGCTGTAGCTCATGACACCGAGCGAGATGAGCAGGCGGCTGTTGAGCACGCGGCCCACCCGTCCTCCAGCATTTCGCATCGACCAATCGACGAGCAGCGCGAGCCCGAGGTTGACCAGCAGCAGCCCGACTGCCTCGTGCACGGCGAGGATTGCGTGACGAACAGGGGCGTCAATCCCGCGCGCGAGAATGGGCGTAAACGGCTCGACGACAACGTAGACGAAGACGGCCCAGAGCGGTCCGCGCTCGAGAAATCGTCGATACGGAGAAAAGGCCCACAACCTCTCACGGAAGATCGCGAGCAAGCATCCAACGGCAATGATGTCGGCGGTCGTATCGAACGTGTGGAGAATCCCGTCCTGAAACGCGCTGAGGCCATAGGCACCAGGCGGGATGGCTTGGAGAAAGATCCGCCACACCGGCAGTACCACGAGGAGGCCAAGCAATCCGATCGAGGCGCGACGAATCCCGAGCAGCACCAGCACGGCCGGCCACAACATGTAGAACTGTTCTTCCACGGACAGCGACCAACTGTGCCCGAGCTGCCAGGCGGGAAGATGATTGTAGTTCGATGTGTAGGTCACCGCGTGCAGCATGTCGCCGGGTTTCAGCTGGAACAGGCCGAGGGCCGCGGCGATGCCAACAAAGGCGAGAAATACGTAGTAGGCCGGGAATATCCTGAACGTGCGCTTGAAATAGAACCGGAAGATGTTCACGGTGCCGCGCCGGTTGAGTTCGCGCAGCAGAATGCCCGTGATGAGGAAGCCGGAGATGACAAAGAACGTGCGCATGGCCGTGTACGCCAGGCCGTCGATGCGCACGGCTTCCCGGGCAAGCGGAAAATTCCGGGTGCCGAGAAGGTGCGCGAACAGGACGATCAACAGGAGTCCGCCGCGAATGCCGTCGAGCGACGGTATGCGGCGGTCAGTTTCGCTCATACGTCATGGTGCGTCGCCGGAAGCGCGGCGATCCAGGTTGACGGGTGCAGGGTACGAGCCCGCAGGGCTCGGCAACGTCGTGCGCCGACCGCAGGGCATCCCGCAGCGGTAGCGTCAACAGTGCGCTGCTGTCGAACACCGTCTGCTCGTGCGTCACATGCTCCACCGGTTCCGGGCTCTCACACTAGGCGCGTATTAATAGGAAGACTTCGCAAGGTATCGCCCGTTTATCGTCACGGCGAGCGCTCCGTTGCGGACATCGTCGCGACCCGGTAAAAAATGCGCTCCGCCGCCTCCAAGGCACCGTTACCAAGCTTGCGGCACGGAGTCTGCATACCATAGAGGCGGTCTCTCTCGATCGGGCGTGCCCGGAACGATCCGGGCTGCCTGACTCGGCCTCGACGTTGTCCTGACACGAGTGTCCGTGGCATCTTGGACAGAGCATGATTTCTCACGGTAGGTAGGACGTTCTGTGATGCGCGCCCTCAGAAGGCTGGCGTTTGTGGTGCCGTGGCTCACGACGATCCATGGGTGTACGGCAGAAAACCCGACGGCGCCGACGTTCGCCCTGGTCGTCACGACCACTTCGTTGCCGGCCGCGGTTGAGCACGTAGCGTACGCGCCTCCGAAGCTGAGTGCGGCGGGTGGCGAAGGCACGCGCGACTGGACGATCGCGTCCGGCTCGCTGCCCAGTGGCCTCTCGCTGAGCGGAAGCGGCGAGATCACGGGAATGCCAGATGTCGCCGGAACGTCGGCCTTCACCGTCCGAGTGACCAGCAGTGACGGGCAGAGCGCCCAGCGGGCGCTGCAGATCAGCGTGTACGCTCCGCTCGAGGCCACGACGACTCCGCTGGCGGACGGCATGGCCGGCGTTGCCTACGGACCGCTCGGTCTGCAGGCCACCGGCGGCAATGGTGTTTACACGTGGCGAATCGTCGCTGGCTCCCTCCCCAGCGGCCTCAGCCTCAGCCCCGGTGGTGTTATCGTGGGCACCCCTAGCGCGGTTGGAAGCGCGAACTTCACGGTGGAGGTCACGAGCGGCAACGGGCAGACGGCGCAGCAGGTGCTGTCCATCGATGTGCGTGCGTTCCTCGGCATCACCACATCGTCGCTCCCCTTCGGAATCGAAGACTTGCCGTATGGCCCCATCAGTCTGGCGGCGGTCGGCGGCGATGGAAGTGAGGTTTGGTCGGTGATCGGAGGCTCGCTGCCAAGCGGGCTGACACTCGCCGGCTCTGGCATCTCAGGTACGCCGGACATCCCTGGAAGGGCCGATTTCATCGTACGAGTCTCCACAACGGACGGACGCAGCGCCCAACAGGCGCTCTCCATCGATGTGCACGGGACCTTGGTCGTGACGACGACGTTGCTTCCGGGAGCGGTCGCGAATGTCGTCTACGGTCCGGCGCTTCTGACGGCGACCGGAGGCGTTGGGCCGAACACCTGGACGGCCGTTTCGGCCTTGCCGGCGGGTCTCGCATTGGGAACGAACGGCGCGTTGACCGGCACCACGAACGTCGTCGGGACCTTCGACCTGACCGTGCAGGTCGCGAACGCTGACGGCCAGGTCGCGCAGCGGGTGATCTCCTTCACGGTGGCTCCCCAGCCGGTGCTGCTGGCGAGTGAACGCTGCGCTGATTTCCCGCCATATGCGCTCGTGACGTTTGAAGATGCAAACCTCGAACTGGCCGTTCGCTCCGCGATTGGGCTGGCACCGGGCGAGCAGCTGACCTGTGCAATCGCGGCGGGGCTGACCGAACTCGATCAGGTCAGTGGCTCTGAGCGCGGGATCGTCAGTCTGGTGGGAATGCAGAATCTGGTAGGTCTGCAGACGATCTGGCTGGCCAGCAACCTGATCACGGACATCAGCCCGCTGAGTGAATTGGTGCTGGTGGACGAGATCCATCTCCAGCACAACTCCATCGTCGACGTCAGCCCCGTTGCCGGGCTCACGGCTCTCACCATTCTCAGTTTCTGGGACAATGAGGTCGTCGACATCAGCCCGCTGGCTGGATTGACGCAGCTCACCTTCCTGCAACTCGCCGAGAACCAGATCACCGACGTCAGCGCCGTGGCGGGATTGGTCAACCTCACGTTCCTTCGGCTCTATCAGAACTTCAACCTGGTCGACATCACGCCGATCTTGAACAATCCAGGCCTCGGCCCCGGCGACGAGCTCCGCATCATGTGGACAATGGCGCCGTGCAACGACCTCGCCGTTCTCGTGCAGCGGGGAGTGGCGGTTTACTCGGAGTACGACCCCACGGGCTTGGTCCCGTGGAATGAGCTCTGTCCGTAGGTCGGCCCAATTGGACGGATGGGCAACCGGCGCGCCGCATCCGACGCCACGCTGGCCTAGGTCACGCTAGACCTCGCGCTTTCGCGCCGCTGCCACGGTTGCGTCAGTCTTGCGTGGCGTGAATGCCACAACGCAGGGGAGGTGTGGCCCTTCGCGAGCGCTTCGACCGCCAGGTCAGAAATCGCAACATGATGTCTCCTACATAGTTAGGAGCTCTTGCGCGTCAGCCTCGTCCAGGTTGACCGAGGCACGAGTCCTGCGGATGTCCGAGGCGACGCATCCAGCGTCCGGTCACAGCAGGCCTCCCTCAACTCTTGGCGGGTCCATCCGATGTACGAAAAGCCTACGCTCCAGCGCTTCGGGACCTTCCGCGAGTTGACACTGCTTGGATTCTCCAGCAGCACCGATGGTGCTTCGATTTTCGGTATCGGCTCCCCGGGCTGCTCGACGACCATCGGTCGCCATACCTACGAGATCGGCTGCCCCAGCTCCGGACCGACCACGTCCTGACAAGACACCGTCGCGCTGTGTTCGAGCCCTGCCCACCCGCAGGGCTCGTTTCTTTTGAGCGCTGGCGAAGCCTAGGTCTCGCCGCTACCCTCTGACCGTGCTCCCCTCCCCCCTCCCCAGCGTCGTCTTCCAGCGCATAGATGACGGGGCCGTCCTCTTCTCGCCGGCCACCGAGATCTACTTCGGCCTCAACGAAGTCGGTGCCAAGGTGTGGCAGTTGCTGCCGCCTACCACGTCGTCGCTCGAGGAGCTCTGCGAGGCCATCGGCCGCGACTACCCGGACGTCGAGGAGTCAATCCTCCGGCAGGATATTTCGGAGCTGCTGGCCGAACTCCAGACTGAAGGGTTGGTCGCACCAGCCGACGGTGCCCCCGCGGCCGATGGCCAGAACGCTCGGTAAGATTCGCGATGTGCTGGCGGCGCAGCGCGCGCTGCTGGCGGCACGCCGACGACTCGACCGCGAACCGGTGGGCTCGCTCACCGCGCGGCGGGGCGATGCGCCTGCCCCGGCCCCCAGCGGCGATGCCACGCGCGCACGGCAGATCGCCGCCGCCGTGCGATGGACCGCACGGCACGGTCTCTTCCGCCCTTTCTGCCTCGTGCAGGCGCTGGCGCTGCAGGAACTGCTCGCCGCCGCGGGCGTCCGCGGCAGCGAGATCCGGGTCGGCGTCCAACGACAGGACGGGCAGTTCGCGGCGCACGCCTGGGTGCGCTGGAACAACGAGGTGCTCGGCGATGACCCCCGCCACGTCGCGACATTTACGGAAGTGGACGACATTGGCGTCCTCGGCAGGCGCTGACGATGGGTTTCGTGGTTCGCTTCTCTGCTGCGCCTCTGGACCCAACACCCGCGAGCGCTACGGCCGGCGGCTGGCAGGTCCACGCAGACGCGGCGCTCTACTATCGGGCAGACCTCGCGCGCCGGCTTTCGCCGGTTCCAGCGGCCGACGGCGCGACTTCGATTCGTTCGAGCGCGGTTGCGTCCGGCGCCGACAAGGATGCCGCCTTGATGATCGCCCACGCCCTGGCCACCAGGGGCGAAGCCGCGCTCCACTGGCTCGAGGGCGACTTCGCATTCGCCGCCCAGCACGGCCCCAGCAGTCGCGTGTTGGCCGCGCGAGACTTTGGTGGACACCAGGCGCTCTTCTACGCCGCAACAACCGACGCCTTGTGGGTTGGCACGGACGTCGACACCCTGCTCGAACGCGCCGCTCTCCCGCGCACTCTCGATCTCGCGGCGCTCGCCACCGCCGCAGCCGGACTCTGGGGCCACGACCCCGCGACTGCATACGCCGCCGTGCGTGAGGTCCCTGCCGGCCACGTCCTCACCTGGCGACCTGACCAGCAGCCACAGTGCGCCCCCTTCTGGCGTGTGCCTGACCGCATCGCAGTGCGCCGCGCCCCGCTCGACGACGCCGCGATGGAACTGCGCGGACTGCTCGAAGCCGCCATCGCCGAGCGCGTCCCCGAAGGCAGCGTCGCCGCCGTGTCACTCAGTGGCGGTTGGGACTCGACCGCTGTCTACGGCACCGCCAAGGCGATCGGCCGTGACCTCCATGCCGTGAGCATCAGCTACCCATCGGGTGACCCGGGCCGCGAGGACGAGCTGATCGCCCAGACCACGGAGTTCTGGAAGGCGCGCCCGGACTTCATTGACATCGCCGACGTCCCGCTATTCGACGACTGGACCGGACAGGCACGCGCACGAGCGCTTCCGTTCGCCCACGCCTATGAGCAGTGGAACCGCGCGCTGCACCGTCGCGCTCGCGCAGCGGGCGCGACGGTCATGCTCGACGGCGTCGGCGGCGACCAGCTGTTCCAGGCCAGCGACCGCTATCTCTCGGATCTCGCTCGCACGTTCCAGTGGGGTGAGCTGCTGCGGCAGGCACGTATACGCCGCGGCGGCCGCCTCGACTGGCGGTTCTTGGTCCAGCAGGCCGCGCTCCCGGCGCTCCCGGACGCCGTCGTCGCGGGAATCTTCCGCTTTGTCCGGCGTCATCCGCCTGGTGACTACCTCGAGCGCCTGCCCCCAGGTTGGTTCCGCCGCGACTTTCTGCTGCGGCACCGAATTCTCGATCGCGAGCGCGAGGCGCGACCGCGCATCGACCGCCGCCGCGCGGTACTCGGCGAATCGCAAGCCTATCTCACCTTCGCCTTCTATCCGCGAGTCTTCGGTCTGCTGACGGGATTCGCCCGCGAGGAAGGCGTGGCACTCCGGTCCCCGCTGCTGGACGAGCGCATCGTCCGCTTCGCGGTCCAGCGGCCCTGGTCCGACCGCGTGGATGGCGCCGAGACCAAGCTGCTGCTGCGCCGCGCCATGCGCGGCCGCCTGCCGGACGAGCTACTGGCCCCCCGCAGCCATCGCACCGGCACGACCAATGCGTACTTTCTGCGTGAACTGCGCGGCGCTGGGTGGGCGGTGGCCGAGCCTCTCTTG
This sequence comes from Gemmatimonadaceae bacterium, assembly GCA_019637445.1. Classification (NCBI taxonomy): domain Bacteria; kingdom Pseudomonadati; phylum Gemmatimonadota; class Gemmatimonadia; order Gemmatimonadales; family Gemmatimonadaceae; species Gemmatimonadaceae bacterium. Next base: position 1,320,772 of record JAHBVS010000001.1, read on the forward strand.
GATGACCTTCGGCTGGCGGACATCGGGATGATCGAACCGTCGCACTACCGTCGCGCGTGGCAACACCTCCTCGGCCACGACGACGATGAGCTCGCCGTCCGGCTGTTCTTCACGTTGCAGGCCGAACTCTGGCTGCGCACCCATTCGTTCTGATGCCTCACTACCAGGTCTACGGCTACCACCTCGAGTCGGACATTCCGTTCCCGGATCTTCCGACGTTCGACGGGGCGGACGCGCCGCGCTGGCGTGTGCGGCAGGCCGCCGCGCTACCGCCGATGGAGGCTGCACGGGAACTTGGACGCGAGGCGCTGTACGATCAGGTGCAGGCGTCCCTGGTCCAGCACCAGGACGGGTTCCGCATCACGGTCGATGACACCGGCGAGTTCGACATCGGCGCCCTCGGAGTGATTACCTGTGCGCCCTACACGACGGCGCGCCCGGACTTTGTGCGGGCCCACCTACTCGGGCGCGTCATCGCCACGGCGATGTATCACGAGGGTTGGCTGCCACTGCACGGCAGTGCCGTGCTCACGCGCGAGGGCGTGGTCGCCTTCCTCGGACCGAAGGGTATGGGAAAGTCGTCGCTGGCCGCCGCGCTGGTAGGGGCGGGCGCGGCGCTGGTCACGGACGACACGTTCCCCGTGGAGCCTTCGTCCCCCCCGCTCGCTTGGCCTGGCGTCCACACGCTGCGCGTGCACGAGGACGTCCGTGCCGCGCTGGCGTTGGCCCACGTCGATGAAGACACCGGCGAGCACAAGCGATTGCTCGCGCAGCTCGCTCCCGCCCGCCAGGTACACCGCCCGCAACCGATTGCCGCGCTGTACCTCCTCTGCCCCGCCGACGACGAGAATCGCGAAGCGGCAGCCGTGCGCACCTCGTTTTCCCCAGTCCTCGCCGCTGCCGCGGTGACGGCACACGTCAAGACCGGCCGCATGCTCGGCCCCGGCGCCGCTTCCGCGATGCTGGAGCGCGCCGCACGGCTCGTACACCTGGTGCCCGTGCACCAACTCTCGGTGACCCGACGCCTGGAGCGCTTGCCCGAGGTCGCCCAGGTCGTGCTCGACTGGTACGGCGGTCCGCCGCGTTGATGCTCAGCGTCCAAGGCGTCCACAAGCAGTTTGCCGTGCGTCGACCCTGGGTCGAGGCGCTGCGCAATCCGCGTGGCGCAACTCGCGTAGCCGCGCTGGAGGACGTCAGCTTCGAAGTGAATCGCGGCGAGATCTTCGGGCTGCTCGGCCCCAACGGCGCCGGGAAGACCACGCTGCTCAAGATCCTCGCGACATTGATCGACCCCGACGCAGGCCGCGTGCGCGTCGATGGGCATGATGCGCAGCGGGAACCGGCGGCCGTTCGCCAGCTGCTCGCGCCCGTCCTCGCCAACGAGCGGAGCCTGTACTGGCGGTTGTCGGCATTGGAGAACCTGCGCCTGTACGCCGCACTCCAGGGCCTCGACGCGCGCGCGGCGCGCGCGGAGTGTCAGCGTCTCCTCGCGCTTGTGGGCCTCGATGATCACAGCATCGGCGCGCGACTGGTCGCGACCTTCTCGTCGGGGATGCGACAGCGCCTGCTGATCGCCCGTGCGTTGCTCGCGCGGCCGCGTGTGCTGTTGCTCGACGAACCGACCCGTAGCCTCGACCCGATCTCGGCCCGCGCATTCAGGCAGTTTCTGCGCGACACCGTCGTGCAGCAGGAAGGCTGCACCGTCCTGCTGGCCACACACGATGCAGATGAGGTGTGGGAACTCTGCCAACGCGTCGGCGTGCTCGCGCGCGGACGGCTGCTCGCGGTGGACGCGACCTCCACGCTGCGTCACCGCGCGGCCAGCGGCGAATACGAGGTCTGGGTGCGGCACAGCGAGATCTCGGCAGCGACGGAGGCCCTGTCCTCTGACGCGGTCTCGGTGAGCGAAAGAGGAGGCGCAGCTGAACCAGGGTGGTCGGTCCTGCAGTGCACGATTCCCGGCGGCGCCGAGGAATCGTCGCGCGCGCTGAGCCGACTTGCGGCACGCGGCATCGTCCCGGCCCGATTCGACTACGCGCCGCCATCCCTGGCTGCCCTCATCGACCGCGTCGTGCAGGGCGCAGGAAGCCGCGATGCGTAGCGCCCTCGCCTTGCTCCGCGCCGCCTGGCTCGGCGCCATCAGCTACCGGGTCGCGACGCTACTGTCGTTCGTCGCTGTGTTGGCGTCCATCGTGCCCGTGTTCTTCATTGCCGGCGCCGTGCAGGATCTGGCGGCCGACTCCATCCGCCTTGAGAGCGCCAGCTACTTCGGCTTCGTGGTGGTTGGAATGGCGGGCATGTATCTCGCGTCCGCGGCCGTCGGCGCGCTGCCCGGCGCAATCGCCGGTGGCATCGGCAGCGGGACGTTTGAGTCGCTGCTGGGCACGCGCGCATCGTTGCCGTCGCTGCTCGTCGGCTTCGCGGCCTATCCTGTCCTGCAGGCGCTGCTCCGATCGCTGGTGCTCCTGGCCGGCGCGGCGTTGCTGGGCGTGTCACTCGCGTGGCCGATGCTGCTACCCGTGCTCGGCATCGTGTTGCTGCTCATCGCCGCGTACGCGGGCATTGGCCTCGTGGCCAGCGCACTACTGCTGCTGTTCCGCACGTCCGGTCCAATCGTGCCCGCCGCCGTTGCGCTGTCCGGATTGCTCGGCGGCGCCTACTACGCCACCTCGGTGGTGCCCGGATGGTTGCAGTCGCTCACAGGATTCGTACCGCTTGGATATGCATTGCGCGCCTCACGCATGCTCCTGCTTGGCGACGCCGCGGTGGCCGATGTCGCCGCCGACGTGATGACGCTCTCCCTCTTCGCCGTGACGTCGCTGGCGATCGGCGCGCTTTGCTTCGGCCTTGCCCTCCGGCAGTCGCGGCGCAGCGGCTCGCTCTCCCAGTACTGAGTCCGCCACGGATGCTGTCGGCCGAGGCGCGACTTGTCTTCCGCAGTGCGGATCTCTCGGCTTCCTCGGCGAGCATCCTCGGAGACGGAGCTGCCGTCACGGACTGGGAGCGTGCGCTTCGCATGGCAGAGCGAGAGGGCGCCACGGGCACGCTGTGGCGCGCATTGGCGGGCGAGAACAGTCGCCTTCCCGCCGGCGCAAAGGAGTTCCTGCGGGCCCGCACGATGCTGGGCGACTTCCGGATGCGGCAGCTGGCGTCGCGGCTTGCGGCGACGTTGCCGGCATTCCGCGAGCGTGGTGTCGCCGTGATGCTGCTCAAAGGCGCAGCGATCGGCGCCCTCGCCGACCCGACGTTTCGGCTGAGGCCCATGACCGACGTGGACCTGCTGGTGCGCGATGAGGATGTGCTGCGCGCCCACGAAGCGCTCGTGGCCTCCGGCTGGCGGCCGCGTGAAGATCCCAGGTTGACGGCCCTCCTGCACGGTCACCAGCACCTGCCGCCGTACGATGATCCGCAGTTGCCTGGACTTCGCGTCGAATTGCACACGCGCCTGCTGCCGGCCGACCACGGCTTCCATCTGGAAGACGCGGCTCTTTGGGGATCCGCCGTGCCTGCCGCGGCACCGTTCGAAGGTGCGCTCGTGCCGTCGCTGCACGACCTGCTCTTCCACACCTGCGTGCACTTCGCCTGGCAGCACCAGCTCTGCTTCGGGCCCTGGCGCACGTTTCGCGCCGTGTCGGCGATCTGTCGGCAACCGGACTTTGACTGGGCGACCCTGTCGAAGGCGATGCACGTGCGCCGGGGCGCCAGCGCCGTGCATTGGACCCTGCGGCTCGCGTCACTGATGTCCGGGGTCGCCGTGCCTGAGTCGACGCTCCGTGCGCTTGCGCCGCCGACCCCCGACTGGCTGTGCGCCATCGTGGAACGCTGGGCCATCGCGCAACTCGCACCGGGCGAGTTCCCCCTCAGTCCCTCCGTTCGCGTGTCGGAGTGGCTATGGCGGGCCGCCATTCGCCCGCGCTGGAGCGGCCACGGCGCGCCGCACCGACTCGAGGAGAGCCAGCGCTGGTCGCGGACCCTTGTCAACGACGAGGAGGTCGCCCTGTTGACCCAGGCTGGACGCCACGTGCGCGAGTACCGGAGCTGGTGGGCCTTCCTGCAGCGCACCGTCGCCGGCAACTAGCGGTCGCTGGCCGCGAGGGCGCACGGTAGTATTCCTCGCGCTACCCGATTCCCAACCCCGGAGCCCCGATGTCGCCGCTCGCCGGCCTCGCGCTGCACCCGCTGGTCCAGTCCGCCGCCGAACGCCTCGCCGGCGCCCGCGCGGGCCTCGACACTCCCATTGGCGAACGCCTGATCGGACTCCTCGGTATCGCCGCGATGCTCGGTATCGCGCTGGCGATGTCCTACAACCGCAAGGCCATCAACTGGCGGCTCGTGGGCTCGGGACTCGGCTTGCAGGCGGTGTTCGGATTGCTCGTGCTCAAGACCGACACCGGACGCGCCGTCTTTCAGAAGGTGGGTGAGTGGATCACGGCCCTGCTCGGCTTCCAGGAACAGGGCGCGCGTTTCGTCTTCGGCAACCTCGTACAGTCCACGGTGCCCGTCACGGCGCCGGACGGCACAGCGCTCGAGGGCGCGTCGTCGGTCGCCCAGACCGGCGCGTTCTTCGCCTTCAATGTGCTGCCGACCATCATCTTCTTCTCCGCGCTGATGTCGGTGCTGTACTACCTCGGCGTGATGCAACTCATCGTGAAGGGGCTCGCCTGGGTGATGCAGAAGACGCTGCGCACCTCGGGCGCCGAGACCTTGAGTGCATCGGGCAACATCTTCCTCGGACAGACCGAGGCGCCGCTGCTCATCAAGCCCTTCGTGGGCCAGATGACGCGCAGCGAGCTGAACACCGTGATGGTCGGCGGCTTCGCGACTGTGGCCGGCGGCGTGTTGGCCGCGTACGTGGGGATGCTGTCCGGATGGTTCCCAGGCATCGCGTCGCATCTGCTGGCGGCAAGCGTGATGAACGCGCCCGCCGGTCTTGTGCTCTCCAAGATTCTCCTGCCGGAGACCGAAACCCCGGTCACGCGCGCTGGGCTCGGGGACGCCGCGGCCGCGATGGAGACCGCCCCGCCGCGACCGGGCCGCTGGAAGTTTCTCTCCGTCGGCCGCGGCTCGTCTGACGGTGGCGTCATCGAAGCCGCGGCCAACGGCGCCGCGCAGGGCGTGCAACTGGCCATCAACGTGGGCGCAATGCTCATGGCCTTCGTGGCGCTGGTGGCGCTGCTCAATGCGCTGCTGGGCTTCGGCGGCTCACTCGTCGGGGTCGAGAACGCCTCGCTGCAGGGCATCCTCGGCGCACTGCTTCGGCCGCTGGCCTGGGTGATGGGCGTGCCCTGGCAGGACACCGCCTACGTGGGCTCGCTCATCGGCCTCAAGGCCACGCTGAACGAGTTCGTGGCCTACGCACAGTTCGGCTCCGACCTCGCGGCCGGACAGCTGCTGCAGCCGCGATCGGCGATCATCCTCACTTACGCACTGCTCGGCTTCGCGAACTTCTCCAGCATCGCCATCCAGATCGGGGGGATCGGCGGACTGGCGCCGGAGCGGAAGAGTGAGATCGCCGGACTGGGCCTGCGGGCGATGGTGGCCGGAAACCTCGCGGCGTTCATGTCGGCGTCGCTGGCGGGTATGCTGGTCTAGCGGGGGCATCGACGCCTCATCGAGGCGTAATCCAGCCGTAATGCTGCAGAGGGGCATCCCCTAATCCTGGCGATGTACGATGTCGCAGGACCTTCAAGGGGGACGCGATGTTCAGCACGCTTGTCGCCTCACGGCCTGCGCGCGAGCGCGCGGGGAATGCAGCGTTCGTCAGCCTCTCGCTTCACGCCGCACTGATTGCGACGGCGGTCGTCGCCACAACGGTGCGTGAAGCCCCGCGGGCCCCCGCCATCGTGCGGGACCCGATCGTGTTCATCGCGAACCCACAGCCGGCAACCACACCTCGCGTCGCGGCGCCCGCTGCGGCGACGCCGGTGGAGACGTCGCCAGTGGATGCGACGCCGCAACTGCCCGACGTGAACCTGCCGTCGGTTCCCGCCCCCAGCGCGGTACCCATCGGGCTGCCCAAACCGGGACCCGCACTGACCACACCCGGAACGCTGATTGGCGCCGCCCAGCAGCCCGGCGGCGCTGTCACCGGCGTGCCGGGATCCGGCACTGCCGCGCCCTACTCGGCCGACGTGGTTGAGGTCCCCGCGCGGCTGCGCCCGGACCACCCGCTACCGCGGTATCCCGACATGCTGCGCGCAGCGCGCGTGGAGGGATTCGTGCGCGTGCGCTTCGTGGTCGGCACCAACGGCCGCGTGGAACCGGAGAGCATCGAGATCCTTGAGTCCTCGCACGAGGCCTTCGTGGCAAGCGTGCGGCGCGTGCTGCCGCAGCTGCGGTTCACCCCCGGGCGTGTCGGTGGCGCGGCGATTCGCCAGCTGGTGGAGCTCCCGTTCGGGTTTGCGCTGACGCCTTGATGTGCGCGCGGGCCGATACGGCAACAGGAAAGAACGAACGGCGATGCGGGGCTCACCCCGCATCGCCGTTCAGCTTCCATCCTCCGTCCTACCCCTACATCAGCCCTTATTCGCCTTCTCGAATTCCGCCACCAGCGTCGCCATCATCGCCCCACGTTGATCATAGAGCCGCTTGAGCTTCCGCTTCTTCCGCTTGGCCAGCGCGTAGCTTGTCAGGATCGGCAGCGCGATGGTCGAGTCGAGGTAGCACACCACCGCGTCTGGAAGTCGGTCGGGATCGATCTTGCCCCAGCTCACCGCCTCGGCCGGCGTGGCACCCGAGAGTCCCCCGGTGTCCGGCCGCGCATCTGTGATCTGCAGGAAGAAATCGTGCCCCTTCTCATCGATGCCCAACACTTCCTGGATCTGCGGTTCCGTCTGCAACGCGAAGTTCTTGGGTGAACCACCGCCCGCAATGAGCACCGCACTCTTCCCGCCCTTCCGCTTGGCGTGCAGCACGATGCTCGCCGTCTCGTTCACATCCTTGTTGGGATCGATCACGCAGCCGCCGCCCTCGAGCGCCAGCGCCGCCACGTTCATGCCGATGCTCGAGTCGCCGGGCGAGCTGGTATAGATCGGCACGCCGCAGCGGTAGGCCGCCGCCAGCAGCGACTTCTGCGGGATGCCCAGCGCCTTCTCGCGCTCCACCAGATACTTGCCGCAGAGATGGTGGAACTCCGCGCTCGACATCTGCCGCTGGAACTCCGGCGCGCGGATGATCTTCCGGAAGAACGCGTCCGTGCTGAGCAGCACGTCGTAGTCGAAGAACACATCGTAGATGCGCACCACACCTTCCTCGCGCAGCACCGTGTCCGACGCCTGTGGGTTGCCCCGGTGCATCGAGAGCCCGAGCCCGAAGTGCGCGTCGTGGTAGAGGTTCGCGCCCGTGGAGATGATCCAATCCACGAAGCCTGCCTCCATCAGCGGGATGATGGTGCTCATCCCGAGGCCCGCTGGCGTCAGCGCACCGGTCAGCGTCATCCCGACCGTGACGTCCTTCTCAAGCATCAGCTCGGTGAACAGGCCGCAGGCCTCGCGCAGCCGTCCGGAGTTGTAGCTCTGGAACGCGCCCTCGACGAGCTGCACCACGGTCTCCGAGCCGTCGAGCTTCCGCGGGTCGATCTTCTTGCCACGCAAGAAAGTGCTGGCCGGCTTCGTCCCAACCTTGTGGCTCTTGGCCTCGCGCTGCTCGGCGGCGCGCTTCTGCGCGGCCTTGTCGCCCGCTGCGCTCGCGCGCTCTGCGTTTGACTTGCCCGTGCCGTGCCGCGAGGCCTTGAACCCACCGCGCTCCCGACCGGAATCGCCCTTGCCTTTACCCGTCACCGTTCACCGTTCCCTGGTTGATTCGTCATTCACAGCATTCCGCAAGCAGGCGAAACGCGTACTCAGCGTTCCCCGTTTTCCGCGCGCGCGCGCCGCATCGCCGTCTTGAGCTGCAGCTGGTACGCGTCCTCCACCACCCGCGCCGCCTCCGCGGGGTCGTCCGTCACGACCATCAGGTCCATGTCCCCCGGCGAGATCTTGCGCTCGGCCAGCACGCGCGAGCGAATCCAGCGCACCAGACCGGCCCAGTAGTGCGTGCCGAAGAGCACGACGGGGAACTGCGAGATCTTCCCCGTCTGAATCAACGTCAGCGCCTCGAAGAGTTCGTCGAAGGTGCCGAAGCCGCCCGGGAAGATGATGAAGGCGCTGGAGTACTTGATGAACATTGTCTTCCGCACGGCGAAGTAGCGGAAGCTCACCAGCGTGTCCACGAAGGGGTTCGCGCCCTGTTCGAACGGCAGCTCGATGTTGCAGCCATAGGACGGCGCCTTGGCGAGCCGCGCGCCCTTGTTGGCCGCCTCCATGATGCCCGGGCCCGCACCCGTGATCACACTGAATCCCTTCTCGCCAAGCAGACGCGCCGTCTCGACGGCGGCCTGGTACTGCGGGTCATCGGGGTGCGTGCGCGCAGAGCCGAAGATGCTCACGCCCTTCTCGATCCCCGCCAGCTTGTCGAAGCCTTCAACGAACTCCGTGTTGATGCGCATCACGCGCCAGGGATCGGTGGCGCGGAAGTCGCTGCGCGGGCCACCGTACTGCAGGAGACGTGCGTCCTCGGTCAGCGCCCAGGAGAAGTCACCGATGGAATCGTCCGTGGCCGCGCGCGGCAGGACCTCGTCCTTCGGCATCTTGTAGTTCGCGGACGCACGCGCACCTTCCGCCATGCGTTCCTTGAGGCCCGCGACCGCATCATGCTGCGCCTCCTCAAGCCGCGCGGCGTCGGCCTTCTTGCCGGAAGCGGTGCGAGCGGGTTTCGAGGCGGGCATCGCCTTGGATTTCACGGTGTTGCCACCTGAGCGCTTCTTGGACGCCATAGGGCGTGAAGTTTACGTTGACGCGTGACGCTCTGCATCGTGGTGGCCGACGGCGCGCGGCCGGAGACGCTGTGGCGGGCGATCGATGCGGGCGAGCTCCCGGCCCTGGCCCGCGTGCGCGCGCAGGGATCCGCGCACACGATCACTACCGTGTTTCCCTCGGTCACCGGGAGCGCGTACACGCCCTTCCTCGTGGGCATGCATCCGGGGCGCGCCGGGCTACCCGGCCTCCGTTGGTACGATCGTTCCCGGTTCAACACGCTGTGGCCGGCACACGCGCGCAGCTACGTGGGGATCGGAGGGATGCGGGCCGACAAGGACCTGACTCCCGAAGCTCGCACACTGTTTGAGGTCGAACCCCGCTCGCTCGGCGGCTTCACCTACATCGGGCGCGGTCTCCGTGGACGACGGCGCATCGGGACGGGCACTGGTTTCGCAGCGCGCATGGCGTGGACTCACTTCCGCGCGGACGTCGACTCGTGGCTGCGCTTCGACAGGTGGCTGGGCGAGGAGTTCGCGCGCCGAGTGCGCGCGCAGCGGCCGCGGGTCGCGTTTCTCGCGCACCCTGGGGTGGACAAGCTCTCGCACCGATTCGGGCAGGACGATCCGCGTGTGCTGCAGGCGCTCAAGACCGTGGACGCGACGGTTGCGCGATTGCAGGCAGACGCCGGGGCGGACGGTCGTGGCGGCGAACTTGAGATCTGGGTGGTGAGCGACCACGGACACGAAGACGTTGCCAATCACGAAGACCTCGAGCGGACCGTTTCCGACGCCGGATGGTCTGTCAAGGCTCATCCGAATGTGCTCAAAGGGCGCGATGTTGGCGTGATGGTGAGCGGAAACTGTATGGCTCACATCTACGTTGCGCTCGATGAAGAGCACAATCGAGGCTGGGAGCATTTCGAAGCGAGGTTTGGATCGCTTCTTGGCCTGCTGCTCCATCGACCGGCAGTCGACCTCGCGCTCGTACCGCGCGTCGACCTGTCCTGCGATGTCCTGAGTCGCACGCACGGCCGGGCCCGCGTGTCCATCGAGTTCACGTCGCCAGAGGCGTTCGCGACGCTGGGCCCCTGTGCGCTGCCGAACCCGCATCACCCGGAAGCCCGATTGACCTACGAGCCACTCGACGGCGATCCGCTGCAACTCGGTGGTCCCGTCCGCGCCGTGGACCCCACGACCGCCTGGCAGCTCACGCGCGAGTCCGCGTATCCCGACTCTCTCGTGCAGATCCTTGCACTCGCCAACGCGCCGCGCTCGGGCGACATCATCCTCTCGGCGGCCCACGGCTGGGACTTGCGCGCCCGCTGGGAGCCGTCATTGCACTACAGCGGCCACGGCGCGCTGCGACGTGACCAGATGCTCGTACCGCTGTTGATGTCGAGGCGCGTCGACGCCACGCCGCGCCGCACGACCGAGATCTATGCGAGCGCGCTCGAGGCGCTCGGACTCGCGTCGCCGCGCGATGTGGTTCTCGACGGCGGGAGCTTCCTGTCGCGCGCTGGCGGGACGCAGCTCGCGCGAAGCTAGCGCGCCGCTGGTGGGCCCACGGCTGCGAGCAGTACCTGCAACTGCGACGCGATCTCTCGCTGCGCCTCGCGCAGTGCGCGCAGGCGCTTTCCGATGAACCGCCGAAGCAGGTAGCGGCGCACGGCGGTGAACATCGCCTGTCGTCGTTCGCCAATCACCAAGGCCGCGGCTGCCCACGCCGGCTGCAGCAGCATCGACGCGAGGCCGGCAAGCCAGCCATAGAAGGCGCCAAGGACCAGCGAGGTCGCGACGATCCACAGGGGAAAGATCACCGCGCCCACCAGCACACGGTGTGTGACAATCGTGTCCTCGCCCTCGATGCGCGCCGTATACGCAGCCCCCATCACCGTCACGCGTTTGGCGAGCCAGAACCAGATCGCGCCCGCCACTGAAACGGCGATCAACGGCAACAGCAGCACGCGCAGCGCCGCCCAGCGCAGGGCCTGACCCGCCGAGATCTCCTCGACCAAGGTCTGCGGCGTGAGCCCGTAGCGCCTCAGTGCCCGTCCGTGCTCGCGCAACGCGTCTGCCGTGGGCTTCCACGCGTCCGCCCCGCCGTCGCGCAGCGCCGCCAGTGCCTCGCTGGTCACGCGCAGCCGCGCGACCTCATCCGCAGCGTCCACCGTCTCACCCCGCGAGAACTCCGCGCGCCACACTCCCTCGGCGGTGCGCACCAATGGCTCGTCCTCCCAAGCCTCGAGATTCAGCGACACCGTGCGCATCGCGCGCTCGATGCGTTGTGTCAACTCGCGCACCGCCACGCGATTGTTCACGTCGCCGACCAAGTCATTCCAGGAGAACGACTCGGCGATGATCACGTGCGCCTCTGAGCGGAACGTGTCGCGGTCGCGGAAGACCAATCCCATCGCGACGATGGGGAAGTCGCGTCCAAGCTGCGCCGCGGCCCCGATGGCGATGCGCGCCGCGCCGGTCTTCAGGGGCGCGAGCCGGGAGGCGGAGTGCGAGGTGCCCTCAGGGAAAATGCCGACGACGTCGCCCGCCGCGAGCACGCGATGCACGTCGCGGAAGGTGTCGAGGTTCTGCGCGAGCCGCGTGGGATCGTCCTGCTGCCGGTACACCGGCACGGAACCCACACCCTTGATGAGCCATCCGATCAGCGGATGCGTGAACAGTGGCGATTTGGCCAGGAATCGCACGTTGCGGCCGGCCATCGACGCGACCAACGCCGGATCCACCAGCGAGTTGTTGTGGTTCGCCACCAGCAGCACCGGACCGGTCGCGGGCAGGCGCGCGCCCGACACGCTCACACGGTAGTACGAGCGCACCGCCAGCTCGGAGATGAGGGGCATCGCCCGATAGAGCCACATCGCGGGAAAGCTACACGCCCTGCCGCGCGATATCTTTCCCGTATGTGGTCGCTCGTCCTGCGCCTGGTCCCACGCGCCATCGTGAATCCCGCCCTTGCGCGGGACCTGCTCACGGTGGCGTGGCGCTTCCGTCGCAACCGCTGGTGGATGCGCTTGCCGTTCCTGCCGCTGCCCGCGCGTGACTACGTGCGCTGGCGGATGTACACGGCCTACGGCGACTACGACGCCGTGCCGCCGGTGCAGGACGTGATTCGCTACGCGCGCTGGGCCGCGCGGTTTCCCTGAGGGAGACCGGCGCCACCTTTGCAGCCCTACTCAAGGCGCAGGCCTTGGGTGTCGGCTTCGACCGCGCGGGGATCGCCACGCTCGGCCCCGCAGAGACACACGACGCGTTCGCCACGTGGATCGAAGCTGGCCACCACGGAGAAATGGCGTATCTCGAACGCGGGGCGGCCCTGCGCGCCGACACCACGCGCCCCGAACCCGGGATGCGTTCCGCGCTCGTGGTACTGCTCGACTACGGCGGCAAGCAGCCCACAGGCCCGGTGGCGCGATACGCCCGAGGCGCCGACTACCATCGCGTGATGTGGGATCGGCTCGACGAACTTCTGGACTGGGTCCGACGCGAGCGAGGTGACGATGTGCGCGGCCGCGCCTACGTCGACACCGGCCCGATCCTCGAGCGCGACCTCGCGCGTCGCGCCGGACTCGGCTGGTTCGGCAAGAACACGATGTTGATCGATCCCACGCTGGGTTCGTTCTTCTTCATCGGCGCGCTGTTCCTGGACCTCGCGCTCGCGCCCGACGTGCCGTTCGAGCAGGAACACTGCGGGACCTGCACGCGCTGCCTCGACGCCTGTCCCACGGACGCCTTCGTCTCGCCGCAGGTGCTGGACGCGAGGCGCTGCCTCTCCTACCTCACCATCGAGTCACGCAGCGAGATTCCCGAAGAGTTCCGCGGTGCGCTCGGTGAGACGCTGTACGGCTGCGACATCTGCCAAGACGTCTGTCCCTGGAACGTGAAGTTCGCACGGGAACTGCCGGACGAAGCGCTTGCCGCGCGTGCGCCTGTTGCCGGCACGGACGCTCGAAGCCTGGCGCGACTCCTCCTGAGCATGGACGACTCGGCCTATCGCGAGGCGTTCCGCGGCTCAGCCATGAAACGAGCCAAGCTCGACGGCCTGCAGCGCAACGCGCGCACGCTGATCGACAACCTGGACGACGCGTCGCGCTAGGTCTCGCGCCCGTTGATTAGGACGGGACCGATGCCTCGCTGACAGCGGACACGTCAGCACGAGCGTCGCGGTCCGCGCCAATCGCCTTTCTTACCGCCGGCGCCACCACGCCGCCGAACAACTCGATGGCCCGCATGGTCTCCGCGTGCGGGAACGCGCCCACGGTGAGCTGCAGCGTGAAGCGCTGCATCCCAAACAGTTCGTGCTCCCAGAGGATCTTGTCGACCACCTGCTGCGGGTCGCCGATGAGCACGGCACCCTTCGCCGAGCGCTCGGCGTCGAACTGATGCTTCGTCGGCGGCGGCCATCCACGCTCGCGGCCGATCTTGCCCATCTGGTACATGTACGGATGGAACGCGACCTCTGCAGCCCTTGCCGCATCGTCGGCAATGAAGCCGTGCGAGTTGATGCTGAGCTTTGCCTGCGCGGGATCGTGGCCGGCCTTCGCCCAGGCCTCGCGGTAGAGGTCGGCGTACGGCACGAAACGCTCCGGTGATCCCCCGATGATGGCCAGCGCCATCGGCAGGCCGAGCGTGGCGGCGCGCACCACGGACTGCGGCGTGCCACCCACCGCCACCCACACCGGCAACGGCGATTGCAGCGGCCGCGGGAAGACGGGTTGGTCCTGCAGCGGCGCGCGGAACTGCCCCTGCCAGGTCACGCGCTCCTCGCTCCGCAGCTTGAGCAGCAGCTCGAGCTTCTCGCTAAAGAGCTCGTTGTAGTCGTCGAGGTTGTAGCCGAAGAGCGGGAAGGACTCGATGAAGCTCCCGCGACCCGCAAGGATCTCCGCGCGACCATTGGAGATGAGGTCGAGCGTGGAGTACTCCTGGAACACGCGCACCGGATCGTCGGAGCTGAGCACGGTGACCGCGCTCGACAGTCGGATGCGCTTGGTACGCGCCGCGATGGCCGCGAGTAGCACGGCCGGCGTGGACGAGAGATAGTCAGACCGGTGATGCTCGCCGACACCGAACACATCGAGCCCCGCCTCGTCGGCGAGTGCGGCCTCCCCCAGCAGGTTGGCAATGCGCTGCTCGCGCGGGATGAGTGCGCCCGTGCGGTCCGGTGTGTGCTCGACGAACGTGTAGATGCCCAGTTCCATGGCTCTCGGGGTTACCGGCTGCTCTTGTAGATCATGTCCACCAACTCGTCGTACATCGCCTCGGCCTCCGCGTCGCCACTCTGGATGGCGTGCGAGGCACAGTGCTTGAGATGGTTGCGCATCAGGTTGCGACTTACCGACCGCAGCGCCTCCTGCACCGACGAGATCTGCGTCAGGATGTCGGCGCAGTAGCGATCCTCGTCGATCATCTTCTGCAGTCCGCGCACCTGGCCCTCGACGCGGCGGAGCCGCTTGAGGTTGTTGTCCTTGATGCCCGGGTCCACGGCGACGGCCTTGCGACCGCCGCCATCCTCGTGCGTCGCACAGTGACAAGCCGCCTGCACGCTGGGAAGTTCCTTCTTGGCCGCTGCCATATCGCGCTCTCCTCTCCTAGACGATTCGCGCCCGCCGCAGGCGGAGCGAGTTGGTCACCACACTCACTGAGCTGAACGCCATCGCGGCGCTGGCCATCACCGGCGTGAGCAGCAGGCCGAAGGCCGGGTAGAGTACACCCGCCGCCACCGGGATTCCAATCACATTGTAGATGAAGGCCCAAAACAGGTTCTGCTTCATCGTGCGCATCGTGCGGCGCGAGAGCTCCACCGCCTGCGCCGAGGCCCGCAGGTCGCCGCGCATCAGCACCACGTCGGCCGCCTCCGCGGCGATGTCCGTGCCCGTACCGATGGCCATGCCGACGTCAGCCTGCGCCAGCGCCGGCGCGTCGTTGATACCATCACCGACCATCGCCACCACCTGACCCTCCTTCTGCAGGCGATCGATCTCGGCAACCTTGCCCTCGGGCAGCACACCCGCCACCACGCGCTCGATGCCCGCCTCCTTGGCAATCGCCTTGGCCGTGCGCTCCGTGTCACCGGTCAGTATCACGACCGTGAGTCCGAGCGTGTGCATGCGCGCGATGGCCTCTCTCGAGCTCTCCTTGATGGGATCCGCCACGGCAACCAGTCCCGCCAGTTCCCCATTGCGGGCCACATACATCGGCGTACGGCCCTTGTCCGACAGATTCGACGCGGCCTCCGACATCGGCGCCACATCAATGGAATAGTCCGCCATCAGCGCGGCGTTGCCCACTGCCATCGCTGCGCCGTCTACGACGCCGACGATGCCCTTGCCGGTCACCGACTCGAAGCCCTCGACCGTGCCCTGCGCGTGCCCACCCTCGCGCGCATGCCGCACGATGGCCTCAGCAAGCGGATGCTCGGAGAGCGCCTCAAGCGCCGCCACCTCACCCAGCAGCTTCGACTCCTCCACACCTTCCGCGACGACCACATCGGTCACCGCCGGGCGGCCTTCCGTCACCGTGCCGGTCTTGTCGAGCACGATCGTCGAGATGTCACCCGCGCGCTGCAGCGCCTCACCACCCTTGATGAGCACGCCGAGCTCGGCGCCCTTGCCCGTCGCCACCATCACCGCGGTCGGGACGGCGAGACCCATGGCGCAGGGGCAAGCTATGATCAGCACCGTCACCGCGGCGGCAAAGGCGCGCACGAACGAAGCGTCGGTCGCCAGGATGACCCACGCGGCGAACGTCGCAATCGCAATCGAGATGACAATCGGCACGAACACCGATGAGATGCGGTCGGCCAATGCCTGGATCGGCGCCCGCGACCCCTGCGCGTCGCGCATCAACTTCACGATCTGCGCGAGCACCGAGTCCTCACCCAGCGTCGTGGCGCTCAGACGGAACGCGCCGGTGCGATTGATCGTGCCGCCAATGACGCGGTCACCGACCTTCTTGGCCACGGGCATCGACTCGCCCGTGAGCATGGACTCGTCCACTGCGCTCTCACCCTTCGTGATCGTACCGTCCACGGGGATGCGCTCACCCGGCCGCACAACCACAGTGTCGCCCGCTGCAAGCTCCTCGATCGGCACGTCCTGCTCCACGAGATTCCGCAGCACGCGGGCCGTCTTGGGCTGCAGTTGCACCAGCGCGCGCAGCGCCGTCGCCGTATTGCGCTTGGCGCGCGCCTCGAACGCGTTCCCCGTCAGGATGAACGCGATGATCAGAATCACCGCTTCGTAGTAGACGTCGGCCGACACGCCGCGGCTCGTGAAGAATGACGGCCAGACGGTCGCGATGATCGAGTACAGGTACGCTGCGCCGGTTCCGACGGCCACCAACGTGTTCATGTCCGCCGAGTGGTGCGTGAAGGATTTCCACGCGCGGACGTAGAAGTGCTGCCCCGCGGATGCCATGGTGACGCCAGTGACCACAAGCAACACCCAGTCCAGCCACATGAACGAGTGCCCCAGCGGCATCAACGCCATCGCCACGAGGCCGATGGCACCGCTGGCAATCGCCTTGATCTTGAGATCCGTGAACTCCTCGGCCGTCGCCTTGTCGCGCGCCTCCTGTTCCTCGAAGGCGCTACGGTCCGTCTGCGGCATCGAGGCGTCATAGCCTGTCTGCTTGATGGCCTCGACCAGCGCCTCGGGCTTGGTGGTCGCGGGATCATAGGTGACCGTCGCCGTGCCCATCATGAGGTTGACGCTGGCATCCGAGACGCCGGCCGACTTCTGCAACGTGTTCTGCACCCGCGACTGGCAAGCCGCGCAGGTCATCCCCTGGACGGGGATCCGGGTCGTGATGTGGTCAGTCATTGGCGATGATCGTGCCCCGCAGCATGCTCATGCCGCAGGTGAAGGGGAACCGGCCAGCCGCACTCGCCGTGAGCTCGATGACGGTGCGCTCCCCGCTTGGCAGGAAGCGACGCACGTTGAACTCGGGAATCACCACCTCTTCCGAGCAGGAGGACGTGTCGCGGCGATCGAACACGAGGCGCACCGGGCGCCCTACAGGGACCTGCACGGTCGACGGGCTGTAGCCACCGTCCACGATGATCTCCACCTCGGCCACGCCGGCCGAGTCCGCCACTGCGGCCGCGGGCGCGCTGCGCCCGGCGACGAAGAACCACCAATTCACCGCCGCGATGCCAGTGGCCGCAGCGGCCAGGACGAGCAGGTCGAATCCGGTCATCGCGGCCTCCGGTTACAAGGTCGCGAGGACGGTGTAGCCCGCGTCGCGGATGGCTTCGGCAATCGCGTCCTTCCGGACCTTCGTCTCGTCGTAGTCGACCGTCGCCTTGCCGATCCGGACTTCCTCGAGGCTCACGCCGTCGATGCTCTCCAGTGCGTTCTTGACGGTGCGCAGGCAGTGCCCGCAGGTCATCCCGCCGATTTCCAGCGTCTCCTTCGCCATTGCCGCTTCTCCAGGGTGTCGGCCCGGTGGGCCGGCGGGGGCTACATACCCCTCACGGGTATGATTCTAGATACCCCCTACCCCTATGTCAAGAGGGCCCCGATTCCTTTCGGATCGGAGCCCTCCTGCCAGCCAATGCGCGCCTGTTGAGCGGGGCGCGTTCGCGGCTTATCGCGTCAGCCGCTGTACCAGCTGCACGAGAGCCTCCTGCCACGCCAGCGGCGCCCCTGGGAGTTCCTCGCGCCGCAAGGTGCGCGCGTTCTGCACGTCAGCGTCCGAGAGCAGCGACTCGGCGCCCATCCCGCTTGCGAGCAGCGGCGTGCGCTTCGGCAGAATGCCCTCAGCGCCGATGCGCACCGCCTTGCCATCGCGGCCCACCAGCGCCCCGGTCAGCTGGAGCACACTGACGGGTGTCTCCAGCGACGTGAGCCAAGGCACCGGTACCACGTTGTCGCTGCCGATCTCGACCGACTTCCGACCCGCGATTCCCTGCTGCCGCAGCCAGAGCTGCCCTATCTCGAGGCGAATGACCAGGACGTGCGCCACACCCGCCGCGTCCATCGCGCTGGCGGCGCTGGCCACCCACTCGCTTGACGGCCGGCCGACGCTGAGCTTCGCCTGCTGCAGGTTGGCCACGCGTCCCAACGCGGAATCGCCGCGGGCCACACAGTCCGCGCCCGGCAGATCCCCTTCCGTGAAGCAGCCGAATCGCACGTCGGGCGCTACGCCGCTGACCCCGCTGGCAATCACGCGCAGGGGCTGGGCTCCGTTCGCCGCCCTAAGCGAATCCAGGAAGGTGTTCATCTCGACCAGCAACTGCGCGAGCGCCGTGCCCGGCTTGGCCGACGGCTCGAAGATCTCATTGGATCCGTCGCGCGGCTGGAAGACGATCGGCAGCGCGCCGACGGGCACGCCAGCGGCGAGCGCCGCCGTCCGTGAGGCCCCGGCATAGAACGGTGCGCGCGAGAGCATCGCGTCGCCGACACCGCTTCCGAACGTGGCGCCAGTGGTGGCGCAGGCCGTCAGTGCGGACGAAAAAAAGAGCGCCACGAAGACGCCGAGACTACGACTCATACTGGTTCCACTCCCATCCGTTGAATGTCTCGCGGCACGGCGGGTCGGTCGACGGGTCCATTCGACCCCGCTGCGCGCGACATCAGTACGCCGCACCGCGGGAATAGTGTCAAGCCGGGGCGCCTACCGCGGCGTTCCGCGCGCTACCTTATGCACCGTGCACGAGCCCACCGCCAAAGACCGCCTTGCCGCCTGGCGCCGCAGTCGCCCCCGCACGCCGTCGCTGGAACGGCGCATCGTCCGTGTCCGCGGCCTCGACTTCTCGGTGCGGCTCTCCCCTCCGGTCCCGGGCAGCATCCCGCTGCTGGCCGTGAACGGCGGGATGATCTACGGTCACGACCTACTGTGGCCGACCTTTGCGCCGTTCGCCGACAACCGGCAGGTCATCCTCTACGACCAGCGCGGACGTGGCGACTCGCAGGCGCCACCGGGCGCCAGGGCCGCACGCATCGAGCACGACGCCCTGGACATTGTCGCGCTGCGTGAGGCCCTGGGCATCTCGCAGTGGGATATCGCGGCGCACTCCTGGGGTGGCGGGATCGCGCTGCTCGCCGCCGCCGAGGATATCGCGGGCGTGCGACGCATCGTCACGTTCGATGCCGTCGGCCCGACCTCGGGATGGCTCGAGGGCCTGCACGGGCGCGCCGTGGCGCACTTGGCCGCGCGTGATATGGACGAGGAGCGCGCCACGCTCGCGGGCCTCGATCCGCGCGCCCTGATGGACGATTGGCCCGAGCTGCATGCGCGTTACAGTCGCGCGTTTTATCCGGCCTGGTTCCACGATCCCACGGCGTTGCTCGCGCCGCCGCCCCTGGCCATCAGCATCACCGGTGCAGCGGTTGCCGCGCGCCTGCGTCGCGAGGGTTATGACTGGCGGCAGACGCTGACCAAGGTCGGCGCACCGGTGCTGCTCTTCCACGGCGAGCAGGACTGCATCCCGCCGGTCGAAGCCGACGCAATCGGGCGCTTGGTCCCGCGTGCCCACGTCCTGCGCGTCCCCGACTGCGGCCACATGCCGTTTTTCGAGTGGCCGGCGATGGTGTTCGACGCCGCGCTGCGCTTCCTGGACGCCTGAGCGTGGCGCGCGCACCGGGAAGTCCGTGGCGGCGGTTGTTCTGGTTCAGCGCCGCGTTTGTGCTGCTCGCCCTCCTGCTGCGACGCGAGGGACAGAAGCTGGCGCGCGAACTCACGCCTGCTCCCAACGCCTCACTGGACTCCACCGCGCAGGCGATGGCGGACGCCTTTGACGCGTCCGGCACTCCCGATGTCGGGCGTCCAGGGAATGCGGTGTCCGTGACCAGCGGACTTCCCGAACCCGAGCGCGACTCCGTGCGGATCGCATTCTCCCTGGATGCGCGCGGTCCGAGCACATACCTCCCCGAGCTGCTCGCCGCCCGTGGCGGCTGGAACTACCGCTGGCCGGATCGTCGGGCCGAGCCGATGCGCGTGTGGGTGCAGGCGGCGTCCGGGCCGAATTGGGACGATGCATACCCCGCCCTCGTGCGCGAGGGCTTTACCGCCTGGGAAGGCCTCGGTCTTCCCCTGCTCTTCACGATCGTTCGCGATTCGGCGCGCGCCGAGGTGCTGGTGACCTGGGTCGAACGCTTCGACGAGCGGATGACCGGTCAGACCAGCTGGCGCTACGACCAGCACGGCTGGATCGTGGGCGGGAACATCCAGCTGGCCCTGCAGCTACCCGACGGACGCCGGGTCTCGCAGGATGGCGTGCGTGCGATCACGCGCCACGAGGTCGGGCACCTGTTGGGGTTGGACCATCCGCAGGACACGACCAGTGTGATGGCCGCGCAGGTATATGTGACCGAACTCAGTGAGCGCGACCGACGCACGGTACGGCTTGCCTACGAGCTGCCGCCGGGGCGGGTGTGGCCGTGAGCTGTCTGGCGCACAGCGCCGCCGGGCGCAACCGTTGTTGACCTCCTATCCCACATTGAACGTGAATCGGTTGATTCTTGCGCTCGCGTTGGCCCTCGGCGCGCCGAGTCTTGGAGCACAGTCGCTCGAACCACTCACCATCCGTGGACCGGATGGCATCTCGCGCTCCCTCGCGCCGGCGGAACTCCAGTCGCTTCCCCGCGTCAGCGGCACGGCGGCGGCCCACAACACGACATTCACCTTTGATGGCCACGACCTTCGCGATGTCCTGCGGCTCGCGGGCCTGACGCCGGTCGACTCACTGCGCGGCGCTCAACTGCGGCGCGTCGTGGTCTTCGTCGGCTCCGACGGCTACTCCGCGCTCATTGCGCTCAGTGACCTGGACCCGAGCATCGGCGGACGCCGCGTGGTTGTGGTGGACCGCGAGGACGGCAAGCCGCTTCCGCCCGAACGTGCGCCACGTCGCATCATTGTCGAAGGTGATCACCGACCCACGCGCTGGGTCCGACAGGTAGTGCGTATTGAGATTCGCGACCTCCCGGAGTGATCTATGTCGAGCTCTCTCGCGTTCCCCCGCCGCGTGTTTTTTTGGGCAGGCGTCTACGGGCTCCTCGTCCTGGCCCCGCAGTACCTGCTCGAACTCGGCATCGGTCCTCCGCTGCCTGGTCCTCTACAGCGCCCGGAACATTTCTATGGATTCGTCGGCGTCGCCTTGGCGTGGCAACTGGTGTTCCTGGTAATCTCACGTGACGTCCAGCGTTACCGACTGCTGATGTTGCCGGCGATCGTCGAGAAGCTCGTGTTCGGCGTGCCGGTGCTGCTGCTGTTCGCAGCGGGCCGCGTGGGCGCGGATGTCCTGACGTTCGGCTGCATCGACCTGATGCTCGGTGTGCTCTTCTTCCTCGCCTTCCGCGCCACGGGCGCTGGGACGATGGCCGACTCGCGGTGAGCCTCCGACGCGCGGAGCCCAGCGACGCCCCCGCCCTCAGCGAGATCGCGAAGGCGGCAAAGGCGCACTGGGGATATCCGCCGGCCTGGCTCGAGGCGTGGGAGGATGAACTCACACTCTCGCCTTCATATGTATCCGCAAACGCAGTCTTCGCGGCAGAGGACAGCGGCCGCCTCCTGGGACTCGTTTCCCTTGAGCGCCAGTCCGAGTACTCGGAGATCGCGCACCTCTGGGTGCGCCCTGACTGCATGGGGCACGGTGTTGGCGCCGCACTCGTCGCGCAGGCACTGCGTGAGGCGGCCACGCGACCGGGTCATGCGATCCGCGTCATCTCCGACCCCAATGCTGCGACGTTCTACGAGCGTCTGGGAGCACGGCGCATCGGCGCGCAGCCGGCGCCGATGCCCGGGGCGCCCGATCGCCTGCTTCCCATCCTGGAATTTCCGGCACCGGGACAAACCATCGCGTGAGTCTGCGGGTCGAACCGGAACCCTCATCTTCCAACCAATGTCGCGTCCCACCTTGCTCGCTCTCGCCACCGCCTTGACCTGCGCCACCGCGCCGGCGGCCGCCCAGCTGCCACGCGTGACTCCGGTCGCGAGCATCGGCTGTGAGGAATGTGGCGGCCCGCAGGAGTTCGGCGAGCTGCTCGACGTGAGCGTGGACAGCGATGGCGGCGTGCTCGTCCTCACGAATAGCGCTCCGTTCGTGCGCCGGTTTGCGGCGAACGGCTCGCCCGCGTGGAGTGCCGGTGTGGCAGGTAGCGGTCCGGGAGAATTCCAGCGCGCGCTGTGGGCCATGCTCGCACCGACAGGAGTGCAGGTGGTCGACATGGGCGCGCGTCGCGTGTCGCGGCTGGACGCAACCGGGGCGTTTCGCGGGAGCGCTTCGTTCCGGGGATTCGCACCCACCGTCGCGGCGCGAGGCAGCAGCGGTGAGTTCGTGATGCTGATCGACGACTTCCGCGGTGGCTACCGTCTCGAGCGGTGGACGGCCGCGGATTCGGGCCAGCCATACTTCGCGTTGCCGACGGAGCCCCGCGAGCCCGGCGCCATCGTGTTCACGGCGATGGCGATCGCGACCGATGGAAGATTGGCACTCATCCGCGACATCAATACGTACCGCGTTCAGGTCTTTGATCGCGACGGGACACTGCTGCGCACACTCACCCGCGAGATCCCGCAGGTGCGGCGCACTGCCGAGGAGCTGGCTGCGCAAGAGCGTACCCGGCAGCGCGCAGCTGCGCGTGTGGCGGCAGAGCGCGGTGCGGCGCCTGCGCGAGGGGCGCCGCCCGCACCTCGTCCGGGCGGCAATCCGGATCTCAAGCCGCACGTCTCGATCGACGGCCTACAGTACGACGACCGCGGTCGCCTGTGGCTGCGCACCATGCGCGGGGACCACACGGTCACCGTCTTCGATGTGTTTGCGGACTCCGGCGAGTTTCTTGGTGAGCTGCGCGTTCCGGGCGTGCTCGGGTCGTTTTCGCTGGCCGGGCCCTGGCTGGCGGCGGCAACCGAGTCGGACGACGGGTATCCAATCGTGCGGATCTACCGCGTGAATTGAGTGAGGCGCTGCAGCCGTCGGTGACAGGCGCAGGCACCGGCAAGGTATGGTGAGCATGCCGTTTTCCACGCCGCGCCGGCTGTGCGCGTCATTTCTGTCCCTGCTCGCACTGTGCGTCACGAGCACGCCGCTGCCGTCGCAGGAGAAGTCCCCGCAGAACTCCGGCGGCTTCCTGGAGATCTGGGGCGGATTGGCCCAGGGCTCTCCACAGTGGGGCATCCTCGGCGAGACGCCGGATATGAATCTGGCCATCTTCGCGCTGCGATTCTCGCAGGACCTTGGCGGTCCGCCCGACCCAGATGCGTCCCGCCGCACGACTTGGCACATCGACCTCATCCCGCTGGCGCTGCTCTCGCCGCCGTACATCAGTCTCGCCGGCCTGGACCGACTGTCCTGCAACCCGGGCGCACTCTGCGTGGCCAGCCCTGAGCGGGGACCCGGCCTCTTCCCGCACGGCTCCGCAACCGGAATCGGCGTCGCACCGCTCGGTATCACGATGCACTTCCGCCAGAACCGGCGCGTCTCGCCATCGATTGGCGCAACGGGCGGCGCCCTGATCTTCAACAAGGCCGTGCCCACAACATTGGGCGGAATCCTCAACTTCACGGCCGCACTCGAAGCCGGCCTCCGCGTCGGGCCACCCGACGGCTCCGGATTGGTCCTCAGCTATCGACTGCATCACATCTCGAACGCCGGCTCCGCGACCGAGAACCCCGGAGTCATGTCACACCTGTTCACCGTCGGGGTTCGCGGAACGCGTTGAGTCTGTCCTAGCGCTGCACCGTCACGAGCAGGAAGGTCGCAGGAATCTCCGTCCCCTCCGAGCTGCGGTTCTCGCGGACGAACAGCTCCTCGAGCTCGCGCTGCAGCTCGGCCTCCCGACCCTGCGCCCGCGCGGCCGCAAAGGCGTTCATCGTCGGGCCGTAGTAGTCGCGGAAGGTGGCCAGGAACTCAGCGGGCGAGTCGGGCGTGCGGAACGTGAACGTCTCGCGGCTGAAGGTGATGTTCTCGCGCGCGACGCCGGCGGCCGTGAATCGCTCGATGACCTGCTCCTCCACGCCCCAGGTCATCGGGCTGATGAAGCCAGCGGGCGGGGCCGGCGTGTACGCCGAACTGATGCGGAGCACCTGGGCAACCAGCGTGGGGTCGTTGGGGATCCAGTTGCCCATCACGATGCGCCCGCCGGGACGCACGACGCGAACCATCTCGCGCGCCACGTCGACGGGACGCGGCGCGAACATCGCGCCGAAGATCGTCACGGCCATGTCGAAGCTGGCGTCGGCCACGCCGGCGAGGTTCGACGCATCGCCTTCGTGGAATGACAGGTTGTCGAGACCCAATGCCGCCGCCCGTGCGTTGCCGGCAGCCACCAGGTTGCGGGCGATGTCGATACCCGTCACCTGTGCGCCGCGCTGCGCGGCCGGCACGGCCGTGGTGCCGTCGCCGCAGCCGAGCTCGAGCAGCCGGATGCCCTTGAGCGGCCCGAAACCGCCCACCAGCTCGTCGCCACTCTGGCGCATCGACTCGGCGATGCGCGTAAAGTCACCCTTCTCCCACAGTGCCTGATTCGCGTTGACCACCTGCTCTGCCATTGCCGTCGTCATGGTATCCTCGATGGGTGTCCGGTCGCCCGGGGTTGGTGTTCCAGTCCGTCAGGTAGGGCTGCGCGCTTTGGGCGCGCGACCCGACATCTGGTCCCAGCGGGACCCGCCGACTAGCGTTCCCGTCCGCGGGCTGACCATCCATCAGGAGAGCCGATGAAGAAGTTCTTCAGTGCCCTCGCCGCAGGTGCCAAGGCGATGACGGAAGGGCCGACGGGCGAGCAGTTCGAGGTCGCGTGCAGGCCTGTGCGTTGTGCGCACTGCGGCGGGGAGCACTTTGTCGAGGGACGGGCCCAGCTGAACACAGCGGGCATGAGCTTCCTCAACCTCGACTGGGCGAACCGCTCCGCGGCGACGCTGGCCTGCGTGGGTTGCGGACGCGTCGAGTGGTTTCTCGCCGATCCTGAAGAGCGGGTGTAGCACCGAGCGTGCGAGCGGCCTTGGCGCGCCGGTGCTCGGCCAAGGTTTCCTCTGGAGTGACCTGTTGTGCTACGCCGTTGGCGTTGTGCTGACGGCTGTCCTCGACGCTGGCGTCACGCGCGCGGCGGCTAGCCCCGAATGATGCCGCGCTGACGCGCCACGACGGCGAAGTACACTGCGAAAGCCCCGAGCACGGTCACCACCAAGGGCATCCCCGCCGCAGCGGAGCCCAGCGTGGCCAGCGCTCCCATCCCGAAGAGCCAGTAGCCCATCTGGATGAGCACGGCGAGCAGCGAGACGGTGAGCACCGGAATTGACCACGCCTTCTGGATCACCAGGCCGACCGCCCCCGCCAAGCCGGAGACGGTGGCCACCCCATAGATGATGCGCATCCAGAGTGGTGTAGCCGCGACCAGCGTCTGCATCTCGGATGGGAGCGCCGCGAGAGCCTCCGCCGTCATCATTTCCGAGTTGTAGAACGAGAGCACGCCGACGAGCATCCAGGCGAAGAGCATCCAGGATCCCACACGGTACCACGTGGGAGGTTTGGCGGGGGCTTCCATGGGAGACTCCAGTTGCTGCGAGAAGTGACGAGTCGCGGGAGTGTGGCCTGCGAAGGCGAATCTGCTCCGGAACATCGCCGGCGGACAGTATGACGGGAGCTAGCCCAACTCTCCCAACAACTCCAACAGCGCCGTCGCACTCGCCGGCCGCTCTGCCGGCGTCTTCGCCAACAACTGCATCACCAACGCCGAGAGTGCCGGCGGGACATCCGGATTCCGCTCGATCGGCGGTGTTGGCATCACCGTCAACACCTTCGCGATGAACACCGCCGGGGACGCCGTATCGAACGGCGGATGCCCGGTCAGGCATTCATAGATGACGCCACCCAAGGCATACAGATCGGCGCGCGCATCCACATCCTCGCCGACCATTTGCTCCGGTGCCATATAGCCAAGCGTCCCGACCGTCATCCCTGTCTGTGTGCGCGTGCTGCTCGCCTCGGCGAGCCGCGCGATGCCGAAGTCCATCACCTTCAGCACGCCCTCAGCATCCACCAGCGCGTTCTCGGGCTTCACGTCGCGATGGATCACGCCCGCCCCGTGCGCGACCGCCAGCGCTTCCGTGAACTGCCGCGCCAAGGCAAGCACGCTACTCACGCCAAGCTTGCCGCGCGTCTCCAGTAGCTCGCGCACCGTCAGGCCCTCGACGTACTCCATCGTCACGAAGGCCACGCCGTCGGCCTCGCCGAGGTCGTGCGTGCGCACGACGTTGCGGTGGGAGATGCGTCGTGCGAGGCGAATCTCGGAACGAAAGCGCTCGGCGACCACCGGATCGTCGGCCATCAGGTGGTCCGCGATCGCCTTGAGCGCGATGACCTCGTCGAGCTCGCGGTCGCGCACCTGGTACACGACGCCCATCCCGCCGTGTCCGATCATCCGGAGGATCTCGTAGCGCCCGGCGAGTGTCGTGCCGGGCGCATACTGCGCGCCCATCTCGGGTTCGGGCGCCGGCGCGCGATGCTCATGCGTGGCAATCGACACGTCGGTGCGCAGCTCACGCAGCTGCTCACGCAACCGTGCTTCCCGCGCGCGGATTCCGGCCGCCATCGTGTCGAAGACGCGGGCCAGCCGTCCGAGCTCGTCATCACGCGCGACGATCGACGCCAGCGCACCCGGCACATATGTGCCCGCCTCCACCGCGCTGGCCGCGTCGATCACCCGCGTCACCTGCCGCAGGTAGTCGGCCTCGCGATCGTGCCAACGCTTCTTTTCCAGTGACACGCCGATGCGCGCGCGGAGCAGGACGGGGTCGAAGGGCTTGGCAAGGTAATCCTCGGCGCCGTGTTCGATGCAGCGCACGACGCTGGCCATGTCGTCGAGCGCCGAAATCATGATTACGGGAATGGATCGCGTGGCGGGATCGGCCTTGATGCGCTCAAGCACTCCGAATCCATCGAGGCCCGGCATCAACACGTCGAGGAGCACCAGGTCGAATCCACCATCCGCGATGGCCGCGAGGGCTTCCTCACCCGAGCCGACGCTGGCCACCGCGTATCCCTCGCGCGACAGCCGGCGCGAGAGCACGCTGCGGTTCTCCTCGACGTCGTCGACGACAAGGATCCGACCGGACGCCGAGGGCCCGCTCGCCATCACCTGGGCGGACACTCCCTCCAGTGGCGTCGCGGTGGCCGCGCGGCTCGTGTGCTCACCGGTTGCCGTGAGCGCCGCCGCGTCCGGCCAGTCGGTGAGCCGGCCCGCCGCGGTCGCGATGCGATCCAGGTCCGCGCAGTAGGCCGCGTCGCCCGCGCGCAGCTGCCGTAGCTGATCGATCGCCGCCAGAATATCGGATTGCGGCGCACGCAATCCGTGCAGCAGCGCGCGCAGGTCCTCCTGCACCGCAACGCCCGTCGGCGGCAACGCGGTGTTGATCCGCACCAGCGCATCGCGGCCCACGGCGACGATGGTGTCCAGGCGTGCGGCCTCGTCGGAGCCATCCGCCGCGTCCTCGCGCAGCATCTCCGTGTAGCCGAGGATGTGGTTGACGGGTGTGCGAAGCTCGTGCCGCAACGTCGCGGCCGTCTCCTTGGCCAGCGGTGCGCTCATTCCTTGGCGGGCAACAATGCGCCGATCTTGCCGAGCAGGCGCTCCAGGTCCACCGGCTTGGTGTCGTAGTCGTTGCAGCCCGCCTCCAGCGCCTTGTCGCGATCGCCGCTCATTGCGTGCGCCGTGAGCGCGATGATCGGGACCTTGCCCCGATCATCGCTGGCCCGGATCTGCCGGGTGGCTTCCCAGCCGTCCACCTCGGGAAGGCTCATGTCCATCAGGATGAGGTCCCATCCGCCCTCGAGCGCCCGCATCACGCCCTCGGCGCCGTCCACCGCGATCTCGACCTCGAAACCGCGGCGCGCCAGGCGGCGCGAGAGCATATCGCGGTTCATCTCGTTGTCCTCGACCAGCAGGATGCGCGGCATAGGCGTGGGTTCAGGGCTCTGGGTGGGCGGCGGGGCGACGACGCATCAGCACACGGATGTCGCGCGCGAGGTCGAGCGGGGAGTGGCTGCCCTTGGTGAGCACGTCGTTCACGTGCCCGTTGAGGCGCGCGCGCTCCTCGTGCGAGAGGTCCTTCGCGGTGACGACGACGACCGGGATCTCGCGCCAGGCCTCGACCGCACGCATCGCCGCCACGAATTCGGCGCCGTCCATGACAGGCATCATCAGGTCGAGCAGGATCAACGCCGGCACCTGCTCGCCGAGGCGCTCGAGCGCGACGCGGCCGTTCTCCGCCTCGATGACCGTCCAGCCCTCCCGCTCAAGCCCGCTGCGCATCGTGGCGCGCACATCCGCGTCGTCCTCGACGACCAGCACGGTGTTGCCTGCGGTGCGTCCGCGCTGCTGCCGAAGGATGCGCCGCATCTGCGCCCGGTCGATGGGCTTGGTGACATACTCGGTGGCGCCAAGTGCGAGCGCCATCTGCTGTTCGTGCAGAACCGACAGCATGATGACCGGCACGTCGGCCAGCTCGGTGTCGGCCCGGATGCGCTTGAGCACCTCCCAGCCGTCCATGCCAGGCATCAGGATGTCGAGCGTGATGGCATCGGGAGGTTCGCGCCGTGCCACCTCGAGGCCGCTGGCGCCGTCGGTCGCCTCGACCACGCGGAAGCCGTCGGCCGCGAGCACGCTGCGCAACAGGCGGCGCGCATCGGCATCGTCGTCGATCACGAGCACCGTGCCCGCACTGCCATCGCCCTGCACCTCGGCCCGTTGGCTGGCGGCGGCTGGCGCCTGCGCGCGCCGCGACGGATCCACGCGCATCGGCAGGCGCATCGTGAAGGTCGAGCCCTCACCGGGCGTGCTCTCCACGGTGATGGTGCCACCCATCATCTCGCCGAAGCGGCGGGTGAGCGCGAGCCCGAGTCCCGTGCCGCCATAGCGACGCGACGTGGACGACTCAGCCTGGCTGAACGACTCGAAGAGCTTGCCGAGTTGATCGGGCGTCATGCCGATCCCCGAGTCGCGGACACGCACGAGCAAGGCGTCGCCGATCGGCGTCGCCTCGCGATGTAGCTCAAGGCCGATGGTGCCGTCCTCGGTGAACTTGCAGGCGTTGCTCAGCAGGTTGAGCATCATCTGCCGCACCTTCACGAGGTCGGCGTGCATCGTGCCGATATCCGCGTCGGCGGTGATCTCCAAGGTGTTGCGGTTCTTGCGCACCATCGGCTCAATCGTCGTGCGCACCTCGGCGAGCATCTCCGTGACGTCGAAGCTCTCCAGCACGAGGTCCATCTTGCCGGCCTCGATCTTCGAGAGGTCGAGCACGTCGTTGATGAGCGCGAGCAGGTGTTTGCCCGCGGTGTGGATCTTGGTGAGGTCGGCGACGAAGGACTCGAGCCCCGCGTCCTCGGCCTCCTCCTGCAACATCTCGCTGTAGCCGATGATGGCGTTGAGCGGCGTGCGCAGCTCGTGACTCATGTTGGCGAGGAACTGGCTCTTCGCGCGGTTCGCCCCTTCGGCGTCGCGCCGCGCCTCGCTGAGCTCGCTGACGTCGTGGTACATCCCCATCAGCGCCACGCGGGAGTCGTCGGCAATCACGGGCACGCCGAGGATCTCGACCTCGACCGTGCTGCCGTCCTTGCGCAGGCGGCGGCCGATGCCCTTCACCGGGCGGTCCACGGCATCGCGACTGTACTGCGCGGCCTCGCCCAGCGTGTTCGGGTCCGTGATCAGCTCGTCGAGGTTGCGTCCGCGCGCCTCGGCCTCGGCGTAGCCGAACATCTGCTCGAACGCCGGATTGCAGGAGGCGACGTTGTAGTCCGTGTCGAGCTGGACGATCGCCACGGGGCTGTTGTTGAGCAGGCTGCGGAAGAACTCACGCTGCCGCGCGGCTTCTTCGTAGAGTCGCGCGCCCTCGATGGCAATGGCCGCCTGCGGCGTGAACAGGTTGAGCAGCCGCACCGCATCGTCGGTGAACTCACGCGTGGACTTGGCGTCCACCATCGCGATGGCGCCCACCAGCCGACGGTCGATGAGCAACGGCGCGGCGACGACGGATTTCACCGGCACCGCGCTGTACTTCTCCGACTTGCCGATCCAGGCGTGGTAGTCGGGGACGATGAGCGGCTGCTGCGACTCGGCCACAAGTCCCAGCGCGCCTTCTCCAAGCTTCAGCCGAATGCCCGAGGTGTCGGTGCCAATCTGGTGGCTGGCGGCGACGACGAGCTCTTCGCGTGCCGCGTCGTAGATCGCGAGTTCGCCGCCCGTGACGCCGAGCAGCGCGACGGCGCGCTCGAGCGTGGCCTGCAGCGTGCGCGGCAGTTCGCGTTGGGTGAGCAGGTCGGACATTGACGCGAGCACGGCCTCGTGCTCGTCGGCGCGCTGCTTCTGCGCCACGATGAGCCGCGCGCGGGCGATGGCGATGCTGGCCTGGTTGGCGGCCGCCTGGAGGATCTCGAAATCGCTCTCGTCGAAGGCGTCAGGCTTGGTGCTCTCCACGGCGAGCACGCCAATGACGCGCCCGTCGATGATGAGCGGCACGTCCACCTCGGAGCCGCTGTTCAGCGTGGGTTCGTACTTGGACTCACCCAACACGTTCGGCGTGTAGTGCAGGCGTGCCTCGAGCAACGCGCGCTCCGTGATCCCGTGGCCCTTCTCGAGGCGGAAGCCCGGTTGCGCGGCGGTCCAGCCGACGCTGGCCACCATCACGCGGTCGCCGGTGGCCTCGTCAATGAGGAAGACACCGAGGAAGGCGTAGCCGAGGGCGTCGTCGCGCAGGCCGTTGACGACGGACTCGCAGATTTCCTGCTCGGAGCTCGCGGCGGCGATGGCGGAGCTCAGGCGCAGCAGCGCCGACTGGCGTAGCGCCATCGCGGCGTCGCGAGCGAGGGGACGGCGGTCGCGCGGGGCGGCGGCGGCGCGGGACTTGGCGGCTGACGCCGACTTCTCCTTGGCCGGCTTGCGCGCCGCCTTGGCCGGGCTGCGCTTGGCCGCGACCACCTTGCTCGGCTGCTTCTTTCGCTTCGCGGGCTTCTGCTTCGTGCCTTTGCGCTTGCCTGTGGCCACGCGACCCCTGGGGCTCGAGTGCCGCAATCATACGGCACCCGTGGGGGTGGCGATAGACGTGAAAACGCCTACCGCCCGCCACCCCAGCGCAGCGTCACGGTGCGCGAATCCCGCGCCCGCACGACGCGCAACGTCGCGGTCTGGTCCTCGTCCAAACCGAGGAGCCGCACGACGACCAGCGGTGAAGTTGCCGCGGTGCCGTTCACCGAAGTGACGACGTCGCCGACCTTGAGCCCTGCCGCGGCCGCCGGCGAGCCGGGTGCGACCTCGTTCACCAACACGCCTTCGGTACCGGCGCGCAGGCCCAGCACACCGCGCCAATCGTCATCGAGTGCGCGAAGCTGTACGCCGGCGAAGTACGCCACCGCGCTGGTGCCGCCGCTGGTGGTGCCGTAGGCGAATACCATCGGGGCCGGCGGCGCGGGTTCCGCTGCGGGCGGCGTCGGCGGCGTCCGCACCGCGCCGGCACGCGGCGCGGGGGCTGTCGCCGGCGACGGCGGCACGGGAGGCGTCCGCGCTTCGGGCGTGACGACCCAGAGCACGCGCTCGCCGTTCGCGTCGACCGAGTCGCGCACCCACGCGCGGGCGACGCCGCCCATCCGCAGCGGCTGAATGGCCCGTTCGAACTTCGGGCAGCCCGGGTCCCAACGACGCGGACGCGCGGCCACCGTGACGTTCAGGTCGCGTTGCGTCCCGTCACGGTTGACGCGCACGACGATGTTGCGCCCGGGCTCGAGAACGCCGGAGAGATCAGGCCACGGCTCGCGCATCACGAGGCCGGCAATCGAGAGCAGACGATCGCCGGACTGCAGCCCCGCCGCCTGCGCGGGCGATCCAGGCTCGACGCTCGTGATCACGGAGCGCGACGTCGCGTTGCCGAGGACGTCGACGCTCACCTCGGAACTGATGTTGACGCCGACATAGCCCATCGGCGCGTCAGCCTTCTGCTCCAGGCAGCGCGACTCGATGACGCTCATCACGGTGAACGCCTCGCGGGAAATCCGCGCCAACTCCTCCTCCAGCAACCGCCGCTCCGCGATGCGTTCGAACGGTGTTCCGGACAACGTCTTCAGGATATTGGCCTCTCGCGAGCGCAGCTCGTTCACGACGCGCATCACCTCGGTCTCGTTGCCCGTGGTGATAGCGCGCAAGACCAGCGTGTCGGTCGTCACGCGCGTCCGCTCGCGCGTGGGCTGCTGCTGCGCGTGCGCCGCTGCCGGCCCCGGCACAGCCGCGAGAAAGCCCACGGCGGCGGCGAGGAGTCCGACGAGTCGGGTCGTGTGGCGCATCAGTAGCGCTCCAGTCGGCTCGACGCCGGCAGCGTGGCACCGATCTCACGGATTGTCGCCTCGCGCGCACCGAGTGTGGTCAGGTAGTACTGGTTGAGCATGGGGTCCTGCGGGGCGCGATACAGCGCAGCCCGCGTCGTGGCGGCGATCTCGTCGAGCGCGGCAAGCCGCGCCCGGTAGGAATCCTGGTTCATGCCCACGAAGCGAGACGCCGTGTCCCGTGACGCGAGGAAGGCCGCCGCGGACTGGTACTGGGTCTGCGCGGCGGTCATCGCACGCAGCGCATCGTCAGGCGTGTCATAGATGGCATGCGGTACCGCAGCGACCGTGCTGCTGCCCGCATCGGCCCCTCCGAACGGCATATCGCCAGCCGTCAGGCGACCGAGCGCTGCACCACCAAGCACCAGCGCCAAGCCAGCGGCGGCGCGCAACGCCCAGACCTGCAGGCGCGGCTTGCGGTCAGAAGAGGGAAACGGCAACACGGCCGCGCCACCCTGTGGTGTGGCTGGCGCGCCAAGGCGCGCCGCGTCGACGATGATCCCCTCGGCGCGCAACTGCGGCGCGAGATGCGACCACGCCGAGAGCGGTTCCGAGGGAAGGGGGGCCATGGCCGACAGCCGGGCGAGTCGCCTATAGGCGGCGACCTCAGCGCGGCAATCCCAGCAGCCGGCGAGGTGCGTGGCCTCGTCCGCAGTCGGGGTCTCGTCGACAATGGCCGCGAGACGATCGGTGGAGAGATGGGTCTGGTTCATAGTGCTATGCCTGTGCCTGATCTTGCGCCGGCGAGGAGACATCCACGAGGTGCGCGAGCAGCCGGCGAAGCTTCGCGCGTGCCTTGAACAACTGGGACTTCGAACCGCCGGAGGTGATGCCCAACTCCTGGGCGATCTCCTCGTGCGTATAGCCTTCGATATCGTGGAGCACGAATACCGACCGTGCCCCGGGTGAAAGTTGCTGCACGGCCTCGTCGATGGACTGGGCGAGGAAGCTGCGGTCCATATCCTCGTCCACCGAGACCGTATCGTCCTCCATCGCGACTTCCAGCTTGGCGATTCGCCGCACCGAGCGCAGGGCATTCAGCGTGCGGTTCACCGCAATGCGATGCGCCCAGGTGGAGAACTGCGAGTCGCCACGCCAAGTGGGCAGCGCCCGGAAGATCTGGATCCAGACCTCCTGGGCGATGTCCGCCGCCTGGTCGGGGTCCCCGACCAGCCGTCGAACCACGGCATCCACCCGCGGCGCATGCTCCACCCAGAGGGAGCGCAACGCCGCTTCGTCGCCGTTGATCGCTCGGCGTATGGTGAGGGGGTCAGTGGCCATGGCTGCTGTACGCTGAATCTGTCACGGAAGTATCCCCGGAGGGTTGCCTGCCGACCCTACGGGTATAGACTGCTTGAGGTGACGGAATGGCCCGTGTCTGGGTCTTGAGGGATGCGGGATGGCGCGCGGCGGTCGGGGCACCCCACGCCCCACGGGACCGTACTTCACGCGCTTCGCGCTTGAAGGCGGTCCCTTAGGGCGCGGGGAGCCCCTCCCGCATCCGTTTTTTCCCGCATCCGCCCCCGCATCCGGTCCCGCACCCCGCATCATCCCGCATCCCGTTCCCGCTGCCCTCTGCGTAGTTCCAACCCGCATCGCCGTTCGCATCCAGACCCAGCATCCCGCAGCCCGTATCCCGCAGTGATTCTTCCGCTCGTATCTCTCACCGCAGTCCTGAGCCTGGGTGGTGACCCAGTCCCGGTCCGCCCACCCGCATCCGTGGGAATGTCGGCCCAGCGACTCACCGAGGTCGACCGCATCATCGACCGGGGAATGAAGGCCGGTGCGTACCCAGGCGCCGCGGTGATCATCGGAAGAAACGGCGCCGTCGTCTGGCAGAAGGGCTACGGCCGCCTGAGCTGGCGCAGCACAAGCGGAAGCGTGGACCCGCAGACGAGCCTCTACGATTTGGCCTCAGTCACGAAACCAGTCTGCACGGCCACAGCGGCGATGATCCTGCACGACCAGGGCAAGTTGACGCTCGACACGAAGATCCAGAGCGTCCTGCCGGAGTTCACGGGCCGCTGGAAGGACCGGGTAACGGTCGGCCATCTGTTAGCCCACGTTTCGGGCCTGCCGCCAGGCCGCAGAATCTGGCTTACCGCCAAGAACCCGACAGAAGGGCGACACCAAGTGCTCACTACGGCGCTCAATTCAATCCCTGGCGGCGTTGTCGACTACTCCGACCTCGGCCCGATTATCCTCGGATTGGCCATCGAGCGCGTCTCCGGGATGCCGCTCAACCAGTTCTGCGAGACCCAAATCTTCGAACCGCTCGGCATGCACGACACGCGCTACCAGCCGTCCGCGGACCTCAAGCCCCGCATCGCCCCCACGGAGATGTATCCGCCCCGCGGCCACGCCGCGTATGGCGAGGTACACGACGAGACCGCCTACACGCTGGGCGGCATCAGCGGCAACGCTGGCCTGTTCAGCACCGCGGAGGACCTCGCGATCTTCGCGCAGATGATGCTCAACGGCGGCACCTACGGCGGCGTCCGACTCATCCAAGACTCCACCGTGCGCCGCTTCACCCAGGTCGTGAAGGGCAACCGCACCTACGGCTGGGAAGTCCCGATGGGTGAACGGGGCTCCGGCGAGTTCCTCAGCCAGCGCTCCTTCGGACACGTCGGCTACACGGGCACGTCCATCTGGATCGATCCCGAACGCAAGCTGTTCGTCATCATCCTGACCAATCGCGTGCACGATGCGCGTGCGCGCCGCCCCGGCATCATCATCGCCGACGTGCGTCACGACGTGGCCGACGCGGCAGCCCTCGCAATCACCGCGGAACCGACCCTGCGCGCCGTGGCCTGGCCGCGGGTCTTCCGCGTGGACCAGGCGCCCGACTGGAACCCGCCGACGCGCACGCTGGTTCGTCGCCCAACGACGCTGCCGCGCAGTGGCGCGGCCTCCAGCCCCGACGACCAGGACCTCCCGCAGTGACCGACGACGCGAAGCCGGCTGACTCTCTCCCTTCCACCGATGTCACCGCCGCGACCGGCGACGCCGCGCCAACCGCGGCGACTGCCACCGGTGCCGTGTCCGAGGATCGCGTAAAGCTCGCGCTGCGCCGCGTGAAGGATCCCGAGCTCAACCTGAACATCCTCGACCTCGGCCTTATCTACGGCATCGAGGTCAGTGGCAGTGATGTGAAGGTGGATATGTCGCTGACCTCACCTGGTTGTCCGTCAGGCCCGGAGATCATGTCCGAGGCCGAGCAGCAGGTGAGGGCCATCGAGGGTGTCGGCAACGTGGCGATGAATCTCGTGTGGTCACCACCCTGGACGCCGGACCGCATCGAGCCGCGCGTGCGCGCGTACCTCGGTTTCTAGCTGTCGAGGTAGGGCGAGTCCGAATCCTTGGGCTCACCAGTGACAGGCTTGTTGGCGGACTTGGGCGTGGCCGGCTTGCCGGTCGCGCCCTTCTTCCGCCAAGGCGCCAAGGCCTTCACGAAGCCCTCGCCTAGCACCTCGATCTGCCAGCGCCGGAACTCGGGGATCACCGCAATGTCCGAGGACTCGGCCGGCAGCAGCCGCGCCACGGACTCCAGGCGTTCGCGCGAGCAGATGACGCCCGGATCCAGTTCGAGCCGCGCCGCCGCCGCGTCGCGCACCTGCTTCAGTGCGCCGACCTTGGAATCGAACTCCGGGTCGCGGTCCCAGCGTGGTGCCTTTGGAAACCGTGGCAACTCCGCCTCGGGCACGTTGATGCCGCGATCGATGGCCGCGAGGATGTCCGTCGCCGAGCGCTCGAGGATGCCGCGCGGCATGCCCTTGATCTCGCCAAGCGTCTGCTTGCTCGCGGGATGCGCCTTGGCGGCCTCGAGCAACACCTCGTTCCCCACCACACGGAACGTGGCGCGGTCGAGCTTGAGTGCCGTCGCGTCGCGCCACTGCACGAGTTCGCGCAGCACGGCCAACTCGCGGCGCGTGAGGTCGCGCGCGCCCTTCATCTTGAGGAAGGCGTTCGCGGCGTCGTCCGTCGGCCAGCGGACGGATTCGAGTCGCTCGAACTCTTCCTTGGCCCAGGCGAGGCGGTCCTTCTTCTCAAGCTCGCCGTGCAACTGATCCCGCAGTCCAAGCAGGTGCATCGTGTCCTGCGCGGCGTAGTCGAGCATGTCAGCGGAGAGCGGACGCATCGACCAGTCGGCGCGCTGGTGCTTCTTGTCAAGCTTGATGCCGAATCCGCGCTCCAGCAGCGCGGCCAGACCGAAGGCCTTGATGCCCAGCAACTGCGCGGCCACGCGCGTGTCGAACACGTGGCGCACGTTCCACCCATAGTCCTGGTGCAGCAGTCGCAGGTCGTAGTCCGCGTCGTGAAAGACGATCTCGACCTTCGGATCCTCGATCATCGCGCCAAGCAGCGCGGGTGCCGCGGTGGGTAGCGGGTCGATGATGGCGTGCTGCGTGTCCGTGGACAGTTGCAGCAGGTAGATGCGGTCGACGTAGCGATGGAAGCTGGCTCCCTCCGTGTCGAGCGCGAGCCGCCTGGCCTTGCGCGCCGCCGTGAGCCATTCGGTGACGGCGGCGTCGGTATCGAGATAGGCGGCGGTGGGCGAGGGAGCGCTGCGGGGCACGAGGGATGGGCGGGTGGCGGGAGGGCGGTGCTGCCGTGTGAATCTAGCGGTGGGTCCCGCCGCCGGCGCGAGAGCATCGGCGCCCTTGCCCCACGGGAAGTATGCTGCGTGATTCCCTGACTCAGCCCATGCGCCCGACGACCTCTTTCTCGCTCCAGCGGCCGGACCGCCCGCTGCGCACCGGCGACCTCGTGCGCGCGGCCGTCATCGTGCTGTTCATCATCGTCATCCTGCAGCTGCTGTGGTCTGCGCGGCTGCTGGTGCTCACGACCTTCCTCGGCGTGCTCTTCGGGCTCTCGGCCTCACGTGCCACCGAATGGGTGATGCGGCGGGTGAAGGTGAAGCGATCGATCGCCGCGGCGGGCGTGGTCTTCGGCTCGACGGCGCTGCTGCTGCTGATCTTTGCCTGGTCCGGTCCGACGCTTGTCGAACAATCCACGGAACTGCGCACGAAGCTGCCGGAGTCCGTGCAGAATCTCGAGACCTGGATCGGCGGCAAGTCGCCGCGCCTGCTCGATGCGATCGCGCCGCCGGACAGCACGGGCGGCAGCCGCATCATCGCCGCCGCGAACCGCTACTCCGAAGGCCTGACCGAGTTTGCGTTCGGTGTGGTGCAGTCGGTGTTTGTGGTCGCGGCCGGCATCGTGCTCGTCATCTTCGTGGCGCTCTACATCGCCGCCGATCCCCGCGTGTATCGGCGCGGCATGATGCTGCTCGTGCCCAGCGAGCAGCGCGAGCGATTCGGAACCACGCTCACGGCCGTGGGCGGCGCGCTGCGCAAGTGGTTCCAGACGCAGTTGATCGCGATGGTCGTGATCGGCGTCGTGACGACGATCGTGCTCGCGCTGATTGGCGTGCGCGGCGCCCTGCCGCTGGGCGTACTGGCCGGCCTCTTCGAGTTCATCCCGAACATCGGCCCGCTGCTCTCGGCGATTCCCGCCGTACTCATGGGATTCACGGAGTCGCCGCAGCAGGCCGGCATCATCGCCCTCGCCTACTGGGGCATCCAGTTCCTCGAGAACAACCTGCTGATCCCGTATCTGATGCGGGAGCAGCTCGACCTGCCGCCGGCGCTTACGCTGCTGGCGCAGGTCATCATGGCCTACGTCTTCGGCTTCCTCGGCCTCTTCGTGGCCATTCCTGTCTTGGCGGTTGCGATGGTCGCGGTGCGCACGTACTGGGTGGAGGACGATCTGCCACCGTTGCCCACGATGGAGATGCGCATCCCCGAGCTGTTGCCTGAGGAGGACGGCGGCAGTGCTTGAGACGCCGCACGGCGCGGTCGGCCTCGACGAGGCAGGCCACGGCGTACCGGTGCTCCTGCTGCACGGGTTTCCCCACGACCGCACACTATGGGAAGCGCAGCTGGCGTCCCCACCAAGTGGCGCACGATTGGTTGCGGTGGACCTGCCGGGTTTCGGCGAGAGCGCGAGTACCGTCACCGCGTCGCTCGACGCCTGGGCCGATTGGTGCGCGGATGTGCTCGACGCGCTCAAGATCCCCAAGGCCGTCATCGGTGGGCTCTCGATGGGCGGCTATCTCGCGCTCGCCCTGTGGCGGCGCCATCCGTCGCGCGTGCAGGCCCTGCTGCTGGCCGACACGCGCGCAGGCGCGGATAGCGAGGAAGGCCGCGCGAAGCGCGTCGCGATGCAGCAGCTCGCCGCGCGGCAGGGTGCGGACGCCATCGCCGACCAGATGATCACGGGGATGGTGGGCAAGACGACACGTGCGAAGCGGCCCGCCGCCGTGGCATTCCTCGACGCGATGATGCGGCGCGCAAGCGTCGCGGCCATCCACGACGCGCTCGATGCGATGCGCACGCGACCCGATGCCGCGTCGACCCTGCCGACGATCTCCGTGCCCACGCTCATCGTCTGCGGCGACGAGGACGCGCTCACGCCAGTGAAGGAGTCCGAGGCGATGCACGCCGCCATTCCCGACAGCCAGCTGGCGATCATTCCCGGTGCCGGCCACGCGAGCTGTGTCGAACACCCGGCGGCGTTCACGGCCCTTCTCGCCGGCTTTATTCAAGCCAGATTTCCCTAGGCCATCAATCCTTTCCAGGACGAGACCCTGACCTCCCCCTCCCCGACCCCCAACCACGCCAACGTCAGCGCGGCCGAGCAATCGTCGGCGGCAAAGATCGGCGCGGTGCTGTTCCGCAATCGCGGCTGGCTGCCGGTGCCCTTTCTGCTCGTGCCGCTGTTCG
This sequence comes from Gemmatimonadaceae bacterium, assembly GCA_019637445.1. NCBI lineage: Bacteria > Pseudomonadati > Gemmatimonadota > Gemmatimonadia > Gemmatimonadales > Gemmatimonadaceae > Gemmatimonadaceae bacterium. Next base: position 1,359,671 of record JAHBVS010000001.1, read on the forward strand.
CGCCCGGCCACATGTCGCCACGCACTACGCTCATTGGCGTCATCATCATGGTGATAGGCGAGTGGTGGCGGATGTGGGGCGTGGCCACGGCCGGCACCGTCACGCGCCGCCGATCGCGCAACGTACAGAAGCTGGTGGCGCACGGGCCGTTTGCCTGGAGCCGCAACCCGCTCTACAACGGCAACTTCCTGCTGTGGATGGGCATCATCACGATCAGCGGGGTGCTCTGGTTCCTGCCCGTGGCCGCGGTGATCTTCGCCATCGAGTACTACTACATCGTGCGCTACGAGGAGGGCGTGCTCGAGAGCATCTTCGGGCAGGTGTACCTCGACTACAAGGCGAAGACGCCGCGTTGGATGCCGCGGCCGCCTGCGGCCGGGGATGGGGAGGGCGAGTTCTTCTGGGCGGAGGCGTGGAAGTCGGAGATCTCCACGTTCCTGCAGTTCGTGGCGATCATTGGGTTGTTCATTGCCAAGGACCGGTTCTTTCCGATGTAGGATGGAGGATGGAGGATGGAAGGTGGAGGCGAACGGCAATGCGGGACGCTGCCGTCTCGCGCATAAACCCTTTGGATCTACACTCGTGATTCGTCGCTCTATCCTGGCGCTCGTCCTCCTCCTGGCGGGCGCCTTTGACATTCTGCCGGCCCAGAGCCGCACCTCCGGCGTCACCGTGTTCGGCAAGGTAGTGGATGCGCGCTCGTCGCAGCCGATTCCCTTCCTCACCGTGCAGCTGCGCACGGAACGCGACAGCGCGTTTCTGACAGGGCGGCTCACGGACTCGACCGGCGCATTCACGTTCCGCGACCTCGCGAGCGGGGTGTACCGGCTCGAGGCCAGGCGCATCGGCTACGAACCGCTGGTGCAGCGGGTGCTGGTCGGCGAGCTGAGCGCCTTCCTCGACCTCGGCGTCCTGCCGATGGTGCCGGCGGCGGCGCAGCTCGGCGGCGTGGTCGTGAGCGCCAGCGCCGACGAGGTGTCCGCGGCGATGGACCGCCGGACCTTCCGCGTGGCCGACAACGTGAGCCAGTCCGGCGGCTCCGTCTTGCAGGCGATGGCCAGCCTGCCCGGCGTGACGGTGTCGCAGGACGGCAAGGTGCAGCTACGCGGCAGCGACCAGGTCATCGTGCTCATCGACGGCAAGCAGACCGCACTCACCGGCTTCGGCGCCCAGAGCGGCCTCGCCAACCTCCCGGCCTCGGCCATCGAGAACATTGAGATCATCACGAATCCCGGCGCGCGCTTCGATGCCAACGGCAGCGCCGGCGTCATCAACCTGATCCTCAAGAAGGAAGAACAGGACGGCCTCAACGGCAGCCTCGGTCTCACCGCCGGTGCCGGCGCACTCTGGGAGAAGCGCGCGAACCTCCCGAGCGTGGGCGAGCAGTACCGCGTGACCCCCAAGATCAATCCGTCGGTCTCGCTCAACTACCGCAAGGGCGGCACCAACACCTTCCTGCGCGGCGACTGGCTGCACTCGCCCACGCTCAACAAGAACGAATTCGCCACGCGGCAGTACGGCGATACGCTGACGGTCATCCAGCAGATGCGCCGCAACCGCGATACGGACTACGCCACGGTGAGCGCGGGCGTCGACCACGCGTTCGACGAGTACCGCTCGCTGACGGTCTCCACGCTCTACAACCAGGAGACCATCATCGACCATGGCGACAATCCGTACTTCCGCAATGACGTCGCCACCCGCTACCGGCTGTGGCAGTTCCTGGAAGACGAGGTCCTCTACGCGGCCTACGGCACGGCGGTGTACACGCGGCGCTATCCACAGCCGGGCCGCTCGCTGACCGTCACGGGCATCGTCTCGTTCCACCGCGAGGACGAGAAGTACTTCTTCACGAACACCCTGGCCGGGTTCACCGGTCGCGACTCGTTCGCACTGATCGCCGATGAGCACGTGCAGGACCTCAACGTCGACTACATCCGGCCGCTGCGGCAGGGTCGCGTGGAGGCCGGGTTCAAGGGACGCCGTCGCGTGATCCCGACCAACATGCAGTTCTTCCCGGGGCCGCAGTCGCCGATCGACAGCGGCGCGGGCGGGCGCGCCGAGTATCGGGAGCTGATCCCGGCGCTGTATGGGAACTACGTGTATGAGAGCGAGACCGTCGAGCTCGAGGGCGGCCTGCGCGTGGAGACGGTGATCCTCGACTACGACGTGAATCCCGACCACAACACGTATCGCAGCGATGGCTATCGCTACACGCAGCCGTTTCCGAACGTGCGGGTGGCCTACAAGTTCTCGCCCTCGCGGAAGCTCTCGCTGTTCGTGAACCGTCGCGTGGACCGGCCCAACGAAGGCGACATCCGCATCTTCCCCAAGTACGACGAGCCGGAGTTGCTCAAGGTCGGCAACCCAGGCCTGCAGCCGCAGTTCACGACTTCGGCCGACCTCGGGTATCGCGCGAGCTGGGGACGGGGCAGCCTCTACGGCGCGGCGTTTCACCGGATCACCGACGCGACCATCACGCGCATCGCGACCAGTGTGCCGGGCGACTCAATCCTTTACAACGTCACGCAGAATGCGGGACGCAGCTGGATGACGGGCGCGGAACTCGTGTGGCAGCAGTCGCTCACGGACTGGATCACGACGAGCACGAACGCGATGGTCTATCGCAGTACCGTTGGTGCCTTCACTGTGCTGAACCAGTATCCGCAGCCCACCAGCTTCTCCGCTCCGCGGCAGGAGATCGTCTCAGGCAACTTCAAGGTGAACGCCACGATCCTGGCACCAGGCGGATGGGATGCGCGCGTGACCAGCGTGTATCTCGCGCCGGACCTGCTGCCGCAGGGGCGCATCGAGAGCCGCTACTCGCTGGATGTCGGGCTACGAAAGAGCGTACAGGGCGGACGTGGCGAGGTCATCGTGAATGCCACGGATGTGCTGAACACGATGCAGTTGCGGCGGACGATCCGGGGGACGGACTTCACGTGGCGGTCGACGGATTACCTCGAGACGCAGGCAATCAGGGTCGGGTACTCTTGGAAGTTCTGAACCGCAGTAGTGAGTTGTAAGTCGTGAGTTGTAAGTGAAAAGCAACGGCGATGCGGAGGTGGCCTCCGCATCGCCGTTGCTCACTTCTTGCGACTTACAACTCACCACTTACGACTGCCGCTCATCCCCGGATCAGCGAGTCGGCCGCCCCGGCTTCGGCTCCTTCTCAAACACCTCGCGATTGATCGCCACATACTGCTTGAGGTTCGCCGGCACATCCTCCTCGGGGAAGATCGCAGTCACCGGGCACTCGGGCTCGCAGGCGCCGCAATCAATGCACTCGTCCGGATGGATGTACAGCATGTCCGGCCCTTCGTAGATGCAGTCCACGGGGCAGACGTCCACGCAAGACTTGTCCTTCGTATTGATGCAGGCTTCGGTGATGACGTACGGCATCGAGGTCCTCGGTGGGAGATGCGGCTTTCAGATATCCACAGCGGAAGATAGACGCGTTGGGGACGGCCGAACAGCCCGCCGCAGCCTCAAGCTGGACAGGTCTCCGGCGGCCCCCTAAATCCCACTCGTGCGCCTCTCCATCAATGATCGACCGTTCGCGCTGGAACCTGACGGACACGCGAGCCTGCTCGACGTTCTCCGTGACACGCTGGGCCTGATTGGCACGAAGCGTGTCTGCGACGCCGGGGCCTGCGGGGCCTGCACGGTCCACGTCGATGGGCGCCCCGTCTACAGCTGCCTGACCCTCGTCCACGGCTGCGAGGGTCGCCAGATCCGCACCATTGAATCCCTCGGTGACGCCGGCAATCCGCACGCGCTACAGGAGGCGTTCGCCGCCGAAGATGCGGCGCAGTGCGGTTTTTGCACCCCCGGGCAATTGATGGCGGCCGCCGCACTGCTGGCGCGCAACCCCAACCCGAGCGACGAGCAGATCGTCGCGGCGATGTCGGGGAACCTCTGCCGCTGCGGCACCTATCCCAAGATCGTGCGTGCCGTCCGGCGGGCGGCCGCCACGATCAGGGAGTCGGCCAATGGCTGAGGCCCGTGGTGGGCGATTCATCACTACGACCGTTGAGGTCGAGGGGCGCGTCGAGCAGCGCGTCGTGGAGGTGCCGGCGTTCGAGATGGAGCCGTGGACCGAAAACGAGGAGCTCACACACGTCGGCGCGCGCGCCCGTCGGGTGGACGGTCTTGCCAAGGCCTCCGGGCGGCCGGGCTATACCACGGACCTGCGGCGCCCGAACCAGGCGTACGCCGCCATCCTGCGCTCCACCGTGGCGCGCGGGCGCGTGACGGCACTCCACACGGACACAGCGCGCGCAGTGCCTGGTGTGCTCGACGTTCTGCTGGCCGCGGACGTGCCCGCCCGCACGCGACTTTTCGGCCAGGAGATCACCTACGCCGGCCAACCCCTGGCGGCGGTGTGCGCGGAGTCGCAGGAGATCGCCGACCGTGCCGTTGCATTGATTCGCGTCGAGTTCGAGCGGCTTCCACACGCGGTAACCGTTGCGCAGGCCACCGCTCCCGACGCGGCGCCCGTGCGGCCGCGGCTGGAGAACAACCTGCTGTTCAAGGAGCCGCGAACGCATACACGCGGAGACGTCGACGCCGGACTCGAGACCGCTGATGTCGTCGTCACCCGCGAGGTTCGTACGCCCTGCGTGCTGCACTCCGCACTCGAGCCGCACAGCGCGGTGGCTGAGTGGGACGGGGACGCACTCACTGTGTGGGAAAGCACGCAGGGCATCTACCGCGTGCGCGACAACCTCGCGAAGGCACTTGGGGTGCCGCTTTCCAACGTCCGCGTGATCTGCCAGGCCATGGGCGGCGGCTTCGGCGCCAAGAACTACGCCGGCGCGCATAGTTACATCGCCGCAGTGTTCGCGCGCCGGCTCGGCCGGCCGGTGGCCTGCTTCGTGGATCGCTACGCTGAGCAGGTGGATACGGGAAACCGGCCCGCCTCCGTGCAGCGCGTTCGCATCGGTGCGACGCGCGACGGAAAGCTGACCGCGATCGACTTGGTTGCCGAGGTGCCGTTGGGCATCGGCGGCTGGGAGGGCGGGCCCGGCGAGATCTATCACGAGATGTATCGCTGCCCGAACGTCCGCACGCACGAGACCTTCGCCTTCGTGAACACGGCGGCGATGGCGGCCTTCCGCGCGCCCGGGCACGCGGAAGGCAGCGTCGGACTCGAGATGGCAATGAATGCGCTTGCCGCTGAGCTCGGTATGGACCCACTCGAGCTGAGACGGCGCAACCTTGCAGAGCGCGATCAGAAGAAGGACCGCCCATACTCGGGCAATCGGCTGGACGAGTGCTACGCAGTCGGCGCGGAGCGATTCGGCTGGGCGCGCTGGAGCGGGCGGGCTCGGACCGTTGCCGACGCCGAGTCGCCGCGTGCTGAGGCTGTGCAGGATCCTCGGAGGGTCCCGGGCAAGCCTCATCTACGTCGTGGGGTCGCCGTCGCCGCGCAGATCTGGTCCACGGGCGGCGGCCCGCCCTGCTACGCCACCGTGCGCTTCAACAGCGACGGCAGCGCCGACGTGCTCGCCGGTTCACAGGACCTCGGCACTGGAACGCGCACCATTGTCGCGCAGGTTGCTGCGGAGGCGCTGGGGCATGGACTGAACCAGGTGCGGGCCGTCATCGGCGACACGGGCGCGGCCCCGTACGCCGGTAACTCCTGGGGCTCGATGACCGTGGCCTCGCTGGCACCCGCCGTCCGGATGGCGGCGGCGGACGCGCGCAACGCATTGCTCGACGCCGCAAGCGGCTTGCTCAACGTGCCCAAGGACGCTCTGGAGACCAAGGACGGCGTGGTGTCCGTGCGCGACACGGATCGCTCGATGACCTTCAAGGAGATCACCGGCAAGCTCGGCTCCGTGATGATCCAAGGGCACGGCTCGCGCGGCCCCAATCCGCAGGACGCGGCGATCGTGACGACTGGCGCGCAGTTCGCCGAAGTCGAGGTGGATGCCGAGACCGGCGTCGTGCGTGTGCTGCGCATCGTGGCGGTGCACGACGCCGGCCGCATCGTGAACCCCACACTGGCCGAGTCGCAACTCGAGGGCGGCATCATCCAGGGGTTGGGCTTCGCGCTCTTTGAGGAACGTGCGCTCGACACGCGGATGGGCCTGCCGCTCAATGTCGGGCTTCACGACTACAAGATTCCGACGCTGGCGGATGTCCCGGCGATCGATGGGCACTTCCTTGATGGCGCGGACACGAAGGCGAACCATGTCGGCGCGCGCGGGATTGCCGAACCGGCCATTGTGCCGACAGCGCCGGCGATTGCGGGCGCCGTCGCGGACGCGTTGGGGGTTGAGGTGCTGGAGCTGCCGTTGACGCCCTGGCGTGTGCTGGCGGCGCTCGACAACAAGGCCTAGGTCGGGCTCGGCTGCGGACGTTCGCGCTCCGTCGGCTGCGGACCCGCTGACCCGTTGCGGCTGACTACGCGCGCCAAGGCGGCGCCGAGCCGGGCTTCCGCTTCAGGGCGGGATTCTTTCGATACAGCGTCGCGGTGCGGCCAATGACCTGAATCACCTCTGCCTTCACACGGGCCGCGAGGTCGTTGGCCGCCTGCTTGGCGCTGACTTCCGCGTTCTTGTTCAGCTGGATTTTGACCAGCTCGCGCGCACGCAGCGTCTCATCAAGGGCGGCGATCAGCGTGCCGGACAGGCCCTCGTCGCCCACGTGCACCAGCGCCTTCAGTGTATTGCACTCGGAGCGCAGCGCTGCGCGCTCCTTGCCCGTCATCGTCATCGCCTTTTGCCCTTCTTCCTGAGGTAGGGGATCGGGTTCACCGGGTCGCCCGTCCACCACATGCGGCTGTTCACGTAGCGCAGTAGTTGGTAGTGGAGGTGCGGGGCGTTGCGCGGGGCGTTGCCCGTGGTGCCGACCGTCCCAATGTAGTCGCCGCGGCGCACGCGCTGTCCCTCGCGCAGGCCGGGGGCCCATCGGTCGAGGTGCGCGTAGTAGTGCACGAAGCGGTTGCTGCGATCGACGATGTAGACCGTGCGACCGCCGAGGTTGTTGCTGGAGACACGACGCACGATGCCTTCGTCGGCGGCGAGGACCGGCGTGCCGCGGCGCGCCATGACATCGAGTGCGAGGTGGGCACGGCCACCGCTGCGCGGAGCCGTGTAGGTGTCGCGCAGGTCCTTCGGGTGCACACCGTGCACCGGCACCATCATGTCGCGCGAGCGCAGATAGTCACGCTCGCTGGCCGTGCGCGGCGCACCCGGTGCCGGCGTGCCGGCGCAGGCAGCACTCAGCAGCAGCGCGGCGGTCGCGAGAATCCAAGTCGAGAAGCGGGTCATCATGCTGCAAACGAGCGCAAAGCCGCACGCGTCACGTCGGGCCTAGGCGGGCGGCACTGCCCAAGCGAGGGCGTCAACGTACACGCGGTCGCGGCCGCGCCCCGTGATCTCGGTGGCGAGTCCCACTTCGACGAGGCGTTCGAGAGCGTCAGCGGCCGCCGGGCGCGAGCAGTCGAGCGCCTCGCTGAGGCGAGGCATGGTCGCCGCCAAGTCGAGCCGGAGCCGACCCAGCGCGCGGCGCGCGGTGATGGCCGCTCGACCCAAGGGTGCGAGGCGCGACGCGTCGTCGGCCGCATCGCGAAGCCCCGCTTTCAGGGCGACGCGTCGCGCCCGCGCCGACTCCGCCGCGGCGGCGAGCAGCAGCCGAGCCAGGCTGGCGTGATCATCGTCCGAGGACAGCGCTCTCGACTCGGCAAACGCGTCGGGGTCGACCTCGGCGAAGGGCAGGATGTGCACCCGGTGCATCAACCCGGCGGCGCCGAGCACCAACGTGGGCACGAGGTCGGCGAGGGGCAGGCTGCCGAGGGTCCGTGCCGCGTCCAGTGCGCGGAGCAACACCGAGCGCGGCTGGCCGCCGGGATTCAGGACCGCCTCGAGGGCAGTTGTCCCGAGGTCGAGCTCGGGAAGCAACGGCTGCAGTCGTGCGACGGTCAGCGGTAGGCCGGTTCGGAGCAGGCGATCGGCTTGCTCCACCACGTCGCGCGCTCGAGCCAGGCCCGTGGGCAGCGCGGCATCGTGGACGGGGTCGACGGATGCCGCGACAAGCGAAACGCGAGCTTCCGCAATACCTTGTGCTCCGGGTCTCACGGCGAGTCGGGCCGTGACATCCGCACAAAGGGCCAAGGCCACGGACGGGCTCGCGAGACTCGCCGCGAGGTCGAGTCGCGCAAGTTCATCCGTGGCGGACTCTACGAGCCTGATAATGGTGGCGATTTCCGAATTCACATAGAAGAACCGTGTTTGCGGTGAGCGGTAATATGACTTAAAGGCCTACATTTTCTTTTTGGTTGTTTGTTTGGTCTTGATTGTAGTGTGAACCTACAGAATGAGAGCTTCCAAATCTGTAGCCCTGGCCGAGTTCTACTCGTTCGATCAACACACAACTATGAAAACCAATTTTATCGCCTTATCGCTTGTTCTGCTAGTTGTCTCGGCCTGCGCGACCCCTGTTAGACAGGCGGGCGGACCGGCTGGTCGGGTCAGCGGCGGCACGCTGGCACCCCATCGCGTCTTCGACAGTGAGACTGGGCGGTTCACCGACTTCGGCCGGTTGTTAACTGCGTCCGCCGACGCGGATGCACTCTTCCTCGGCGAGTTCCACGACGATCCCGGCACGCACCAGCTGCAGTTCGCCATCCTGCAGGGCCTCTCGCGGCGCAGGACCGACACGCTGGTGCTCGCCATGGAGATGTTCGAACGGGACGCCCAGCCGGCGCTCGACGCCTATCTCAGGGGGGAGATCAGCGAAAGCAGCTTCCTTGAGCGCAGCCGCCCGTGGCCGAACTATGCGAGCGATTACCGGCCGCTCGTCGAGTTCGCCAAGGCGCACGGGTGGCCCGTGGTCGCGGGCAACGTGCCGCGTCGTATCGCGTCGGTTGTCGCGCGCGGTGGGCTCGGTGCCCTGGACTCACTTCCGCCTGGCGATCGCAGCTTGGTGGCAGCAGCACACAGCTGTCCTCGTGACGAGTATTGGCGCCGATTCCGCGAGGTGATGGGCGACATGTCCTCGCACGGCATGCAGATGACGGCCGAGCAGGCGGAGGCGATGGTCTGGCGCACGTACGAGGCGCAGTGCGTGAAGGACGAGGCGATGGGCGAGGCAGTCGCAGCCGCCATCGCGCAACACCGGACCCTGGTCGTGCACCCGAACGGCGCCTTCCACTCGGACTTTGCCCTCGGCACGGTTGAGCGGACGCAGCGTCGCGCGCCGAGCGCCAGGCTCATCGTGGTCAGCTTCATCCCGGTGCCGAACCTCGCCACAGTCGATCCGCAGGAGCACCGCGCGCGTGGCGATTTCATCGTCTTCACGCAGGCACCGCCGCGCGCGGACTCCTCGTCGGCGCCGTGAGCTTTCGCTACACGCACGCAACCTCGCTCGATGAGGCGCTCACGGTGCTTGCCGCATCGGGTACGTTGCCAGTCGCGGGGGGAAGCGACCTTCTCCCCTGCTACAACGACGGCATCCTGGCCCCCACGGAAGTCGTTGACGTCAGGCAGGTCCCGGAACTGCACGACGTGGTTTTGCACGCCGACGGAAGCGCGAGCATTGGCGCGGCCGTAAGCATCGCGGACCTCGCCGAGCACGGTGCACTCGGGGAGCGGTTCCCACTCCTGCGCGACGCCTGCGCGAGCGTCGGCACGCCGGCGCTCCGAAACCAGGGCAGCCTCGGCGGCAACCTCGCGCAGCGGCATCACTGCTGGTACTTCCGCCGCGGTGTCGGATGCTTCAAGCGCGGCGGTACGCACTGCGCTGCCGTGGACGGCGAACACCAGTACCACGGCATCGTGGCCGACGGGACCTGCCGTGCAGTTCACCCGAGCGACCCAGCCGTGGCGCTCGAAGTATTGGACGCCAGCATCCAGGTCGCGCGCGCGGGATCGGCCATGCGCAGCCTATCGCTGGAGCAGTTCTACGACGGTGCGGCCACCGACCCCAGGCGCGAGGCGCAGCTGGATGCTGGCGACTTGATTGTTGCCGTGCACCTGCCCGCCGCCAGTGCTGGGGGCACCCAACACTGGGAAAAGCTGATGCAGCGCGGGGCGTGGGACTTCGCGCTGGCCTCCTGCGCCGCGCAGCGGCGACGCGACGGCAGCGTACGCATGGCCCTCGGGGGCGTGGCGCTGCATCCGTGGCGGGTCGCCCTCTCGGTTGAGGAGGACGTGGCCGTGGGCGGACTCGATGACGAGTCCGTGGATGCCCTCGCCGAGCGCGCGCTCTACGATGCCGTACCGCTGGCACACAACGGCTTCAAGGTGGCGATGGCGCAGGCGCTGCTGCGGCGGGCCATGCGGGCGATCGCCTCGTAGGCGGGCCTTCAAACCCTCGAGGGCCCGCATCGGTCAGAGTGGAATGCGAAACCCTCGCGCACGGCGTGCGTACGAGGGGACGACAGCACTCTCACTCAGGACGCTTCCGATGCGCAACATCCATCGCGTACTGCCCCTCGCGGCGCTCGCCCTCGCGACGGCGGCCCCGCAGCTGCGGGCCCAGGACGACCATAGCGGCCCGCGGGCCCGCAAGGTCATTTCGATTGGCAACTATCCACGGGTTGATGGTATCCGCATCAACTTCCGAGATCGCGAGCTCGACCGCGTGCGCGGCGCGAACATCACGATCTGGAGTCCCTACGACGACTACATCGGCGGCACGGTGACGGGCGCGGCCATCGGCCTCCCGATCACGGCCGCCGAGAACATTTACGGCGTGTCGTTCGGCATCTTCGGCGTAGCTGCGGAGAACGACATGACGGGCATCAATTTCGGCGGCGTCGGCGTCGGCGCTGGCGGCACGATGTCCGGCATCAGCTTTGGTCTTGTCGGCGCTGGCGCGGGCAATGATGTGCGCGGCGCGGCGGTGGGCGGCATTGGAGTAGGTGCGGGCGGTTCCATCCGCGGCGTGATGCTTGGCGGTGTCGGCGCTGGCGCGGGCGGTGAGCTGCGCGGCTTGGCGCTGGGCGGCGTCGGTGCGGCGGCGGGCGGCGACGTTCGCGGCATTCTGGCCGGTGGAATCGGGGCCGGGGCCGGTGGTGACCTGCGCGGCGCCGCGATCGGCGGTGTGGGCGTTGGCGCGGGTGGGTCCGCGCGCGGCCTGCTCGCTGGCGGCATCGGGGTCGGCGCGGGCGGCTCGGTGCGCGGCATCGCCGTCGGCGGTGTTGGCGTCGGTGCCGGCGGTTCCGTGCGCGGCATCGCCGTCGGCGGCATCGGTGTCGGGGCCGGCGGAGGCATCACGGGGCTGTCGGTGGGTGGAGTCGGTGTCGGTTCCGGCGGTACGCTGCGCTGGGTCTCCATCGGCGGCGTCGGTGTCGGCGCGCCGCGGATTGAAGGACTGGCCGTTGCCTCGATGGTCGGTGCCGAAACCACTCAGGGTGTGATCATCGCACCGATCCTCTTCCGCACCGAACGTGGTGGCCAGGCGACGGGCGTGAACGTCTCGAGCGTGAATGCGATTCGCGGCTTCCAGCAGGGCGTGAGCATCGGCCTTGTGAACTACGCCGAACGGTTGCGCGGCATCCAGCTAGGGGCCGTCAACATCGTTCGCGACAACCCGGCTCCGTTCAAGGTGTTGCCGCTCATCAACTTCGGGCGCGAATAGGCGTCGAGGCTGGCTCGCACGTTTCAGGCGCACGGTTCGGTGCCGATTCGGCTGGGGCAGCCGCTGCGCTCGTAGCGCGAGTTGCGCTGGCGAGTAGGTTCGACGGGGGACAGGGCAACGCCCTGTCCCCCGTCTGCGTTGTTCGGAGGTCCCGGCAGGACCCAGACTTGTTCACCGTAGCCTGAGGGTTGCTATGCGAAACGTCCAGCGAGCGGCGCTGCTTGCCAGCGCCATCAGCGTACTTCTCGCGCCGGAGGCTATGGCGCAGCAGGGCGCGCCGGTGCAGAACGCGGAGTGGGAGGTGCCGTACGGCGGCCGCCCGCGCGACCCGTTCGTTCACCAGGACGGCACCGTGTTCTTCGCCGGACAGGCCGGCAACTACGTCGGGCGACTCGACCCGCGGACGGGCGAGTTCCGCAAGTATGAGATCGACCCGGGGACGAATCCGCACACGGTCGTCGTCGGCCCGGACTCGATGGTGTGGTTTGCCGGCAATCGCAACGCGATGATCGGGCGCCTGAACCCGAGAACGGGCGAGATTCGCCGCTATCCGATGACCGACTCCACGGTGCGCGACCCGCACACGATGGTGTTCGACAAGGACGGCAACATCTGGTTCACGGCGCAGAACTCGCACACGGTCGGACACCTCAACGTCCGCACGGGCGCCATCCGCTATGTGAAGACGGGCACCCCGCGTTCCGGCCCGTACGGCATCCAGCTCAACTCACGCGGCGAGGTGTGGGTGAATCTCTTCCACACAAACAAGATCGCGAAGATCGATCCGCGGACGTATGAGCTCACCACCTATGAGCTGCCGCACGAGCGCGCCCGCGGCCGTCGCATTGCCATCACGCCGGACGACGTGGTCTGGTACACGGACTACACGCGCGGCATGCTGGGCCGCGTGGACCCGACCACTGGCCGCATCACGGAGATTCCGCTGCCGGGCGGCCCGGCCTCCCTTCCCTATGGCATGGGCAGCGACGAGAAGGGTCGCATCTGGGTGACGGAGAGCGGCCGCAACGGCGCGATCCTTCAGGGCTTCGATCCGCGCACGAACACCTTCTTCGGCCGCACGCTGATCGGCAAGGAAGACAACAACACCATCCGCCATATGTACTTCGATGCGAAGACCGGGCTGCTGTGGTTCGGGACGGATCAGGGCTTCATCGGGCGGGCGGAGGTTTCGGCCTCGCGTGTGGCGATGTGATTGAACGGCAGTGGTGAGTTGTAAGTCGTAAGTGATAAGAGAAGAGCAACGGCGATGCGGGGTCCAATCCGCATCGCCGTTGCTCATTTCTTACGACTTACAACTCACTACTTACAACTGCAGTTGATCTACCGCGGCCAGAGCCAACCAAACACCCCTCCCATCAACAGCCCATACACGAGGGCATCCGTGGCGTGCAGTGCGTAGGCCTTCCAGGGCCTGCCAAACCAGATGGAGTCGGGCACGGTGCCGAGCCCATAGGCCATGAAGCCGATCGTGCCGACCAGCCGGAAGACCGCGAGATAATCCGCACCCGGTTGCAGCGCGTGCGATGCCACATATGCGGTGAAGGTCGCCACGACCGCGTTGAACACGAAGCTCTGGATCATCATCCCGCCCATGCCTTCGGCGGGAGTTGCCAGCGTGAGGAAACCGTACGGCCCGCGCTCGCGCTTGGCCTTGTTCTCCGGTGAGTTGGCCTCCTTCATGTCGTCGACGTAGGGGAAGGCAAACTGACCGATTCCCGGACTGCCGGCGCGAATCGCATCGAGCACGGCGTCCTCGTTCGGCAGCTTCGTGTACTCCTTGCGATGGTGCGGCATCACGGTCCAGGCCAGGGCCGAGGCGATGAACGCGACAGCGGCGCCGGCGAGGATCGGGACCCACAGGTCGATCAGGAACTGCATGTATCGCCTCCGGAAGCGGGGGGATGAGGCAGGCGCCCTAGGCCCGGGAGCGGTGGCCGGACCCTCAACACTCTGGCTCGCCAGCCGTCCGCGCAATATCCTGTGCCGTGCAGATTTCCGTGGAGCCCGGCACCGAGGCACTGCGACGCGCCGTGCGCGTCTCGCAGGCCGTGAACCGTGTGCGGCAGCTGCCCACGGTCTTCGTGGCCAATCCGCTGCTCGCGGTGTTCATCGGCATCACCTACTGGGACTTCGCCGACCACTCGTTCCTCGTCGGTCTCGTCGCGGCGATGTTGGTGCTCTGGACGCCCGCTGCGCTCAGCTGGCGACGTCTCCACTCCCGAACCCGCCCCACGGACGTCAGCGAACGCAACGAGCAGCGGGCGATGCTGTTCTCGTGCCTTGCTGGCATCACGTGGGGCGTGACGGCCTGGTACCTCTTCCCGCTCGGAGCGATGGAAGAGCGCGCCACAATGGTCATGCTCCTGGCCGGCCTGACTGGAGGGTCAGTGGCGTTTTTCTCGTCGTCACCGATTGCCAGCCTGCTGTACTTCCTGCCCTTCATGTCATCGCTCTTCATCCAGTCGGTGCGCTACGACACGGCCGCGCAGCCGGTGCTGCCGAGCGCGATCGGCGTGTTCATCCTCACCTCGCTGTTGTTCACGCGGCGCAGCTGGCAGCAGTTCGTGGACAACGTGCAGGTGCTGGTCGAGCGCGACCACGCCCTGGAGGAGGCCAAGGCCAGCGAGATCCAGTTGGAGTTGGCGCTCTCGCGCATGCAGGACCTGGCGATGGTGGACGAGTTGACTGGCTTGAAGAACCGCCGGGCATTCTTCGACGACGCCGAGCCGGCCATCGCTGCTGCGCGCCGACGTGGGCAGCCCATCGCAGTGGCGTTGTTGGACCTCGACCATTTCAAGGAGGTCAATGACACCTACGGGCACGCCGCCGGTGACATCGTCCTCAAGGAAGTGGCCGACCGGATCGTCCAGACGCTCCGCGAGGAACAAATGGTCGGCCGCATCGGGGGCGAGGAGTTTGTGGCCCTGTTGCCGGATACCACGCCTGCGCAGGCGCTGGTGGCCGTGGAGCGCGTGCGGAAGGCGGTCGGTGGCTCTCCCGTGAGACTTCCAAAGGGCGCCGAGGTCTTGGTCACGCTCTCGGGTGGCATCACCCTGCTGAAGGAAGGGGAGCAGGTAGAGGCCGCCATCGACCAGGCGGACAAGGCCATGTACCGGGCCAAGGGGCTGGGCCGGGACCGGGTCGAGGTGTTCGGGAACGTGTGAGCCGGGGGGTCGGGTTTGTATCCATAGGTAAACCCGAGTATTTTTATGGGTTACTAGCTCCACCCGACTCCAGCAGGGCCCCATGAGCTCATCGATCGAAGCACTCGTCAATAAGGAATACGCCTACGGGTTCGTGACCGAGGTCGACTCGGACACGATTCCCGCCGGCCTGACGGAAGAGACCGTCCGCCTCATCTCGGCCAAGAAGAACGAGCCCGAATGGCTGCTCGACTGGCGCCTCAAGGCCTTCCGGCGCTGGCAGACGATGACCGAGCCGCACTGGCCGAACGTCACGTATCCGCCGATCGACTACCAGTCGCACACGTACTACTCGGCACCCAAGTCCGTGAAGCCGCTGCAGTCGCTGGACGAGGTCGATCCGGAGCTGCTCAAGACCTACGAGAAGCTCGGCATCTCGCTCACGGAGCAGAAGCGGCTCCACGGGATCGCCGTGGACGCGATCTTCGACTCCGTCTCCGTGGGCACCACGATGAAGACGGAGCTCGAGAAGGTCGGCGTGATCTTCTGCAGCTTCGGCGAGGCGGTGCACAACCATCCGGAGCTCGTGAAGAAGTACCTGGGCTCCGTGGTGCCGTACTCGGACAACTTCTTCGCCGCGCTCAACTCGGCGGTGTTCTCCGACGGCTCGTTCGTGTACGTGCCGAAGGGCGTGAAGTGCCCGCTGGAGCTGTCGACGTACTTCCGCATCAACGCGGCCAACACGGGCCAGTTCGAGCGCACCCTGATCGTCGCCGACGAGGGCGCCTCGGTGAGCTACCTCGAGGGCTGCACGGCGCCGAAGCGTGACGAGAACCAGCTGCACGCGGCGGTCGTCGAGATCGTCGCGCTGGACCGGGCCACGGTGAAGTACTCGACCGTGCAGAACTGGTACGCCGGCGACAAGGACGGCAAGGGCGGCATCTACAACTTCGTAACCAAGCGCGGCAAGGCGTTCACGGACGCCAAGATCTCGTGGACGCAGGTGGAGACGGGCTCGGCGATCACCTGGAAGTATCCCTCGGTGATCCTGCAGGGCGACAACTCGGTGGGCGAGTTCTACTCGGTGGCCGTGGTGAACGGCAAGCAGCAGGCCGACACGGGCACGAAGATGATCCACATCGGCCGCAACACGAAGTCGACGATCATCTC
This sequence comes from Gemmatimonadaceae bacterium, assembly GCA_019637445.1. Taxonomy (NCBI): domain Bacteria; kingdom Pseudomonadati; phylum Gemmatimonadota; class Gemmatimonadia; order Gemmatimonadales; family Gemmatimonadaceae; species Gemmatimonadaceae bacterium. Next base: position 1,375,597 of record JAHBVS010000001.1, read on the forward strand.
CAAGGGCATCAGCGCGGGCAACGGGCAGAACTCCTACCGTGGCCAGGTGAAGGTGCTGCCGAAGGCCGAGGGCGCCCGCAACTACACGCAGTGCGACTCGATGCTGATCGGCAACGCCTGCGGCGCGCACACCTTCCCGTACATCGAGATCGCCAACAACACGGCGACGCTGGAGCACGAGGCCAGCACGAGCAAGATCGGCGAGGACCAGATCTTCTACTGCAAGGCGCGCGGGCTGAACGCCGAGCACGCGATCTCGCTGATCGTGGCGGGCTTCTGCAAGGAAGTGTTCAAGGAGCTGCCGATGGAGTTTGCGCTTGAAGCCCAGCAGCTACTCGGCATTTCGCTTGAAGGGTCGGTTGGGTAACGGCAGCTGATGGCCACAGAGGCACAGAGACACCGAGAACTACCACCGCGTTTTGCTTGCCTCTGTGTCTCTGTGCCTCTGCGGCAAACGCTTTTTTCTTTCTGACTACAACGGAACTCTGATTCATATGCTCAAGATCACCGACCTCCAGGCCGCCGCCGGCGAAAAGCAGATCCTCAAGGGGATCTCCCTCGAAGTGAAGCCCGGCGAGATCCACGCCATCATGGGGCCCAACGGCTCCGGCAAGTCCACGCTCGCGCAGGTCATCGCCGGCCACCCGGGCTATGAGGTCACGGGCGGCTCCATCGAGTACCAGGGCGAGGACCTCTTGGAGCTCGAGGCGGAGGAGCGCGCGCAGAAGGGCGTGTTCCTCGCCTTCCAGTATCCCGTCGAGATCCCGGGCGTGACCAACGCCTACTTCCTCCGCGCGGCCTACAACGAGATCCGCAAGGCGAAGGGCGAGGACGAGCTGGATCCCATCGAGTTCCTCGACCTGATGGAAGAGAAGCTCAAGCTGGTCGACATGGACCCGGCGATGCTGCAGCGCTCCGTGAACGCCGGCTTCTCCGGCGGCGAGAAGAAGCGCAACGAGATCCTGCAGATGGCCGTGCTGCAGCCGACGCTGGCCGTGCTCGACGAGACCGACTCCGGCCTCGACATCGATGCGCTGCGCATCGTGGCCGAGGGCGTCAACAAGCTGAAGCGCCCGGACAACGCGACCATCGTCGTGACGCACTACCAGCGCCTGCTCAACTACATCGTGCCGGACTTCGTGCACGTGCTGGCCGGCGGCCGCATCGTGAAGAGCGGCGGCAAGGAGCTGGCCCTGGAGCTGGAGGCCAAGGGCTACGACTGGCTCCTCGAGCGCGCTGGCGCGGCGACCGCGGGAGTCTGACCGTGACGATGCCGTACGCAGAACAGTTCGAGGCCTTCGCGACGAACGGCGGCGCCGAGGGTCCGGCGTGGCTGCCCGCACTGCGCGAGAGGGCCTTCGAGCGCTTTCGCACGCTGGGCTTCCCGACCACGCGTGACGAGGACTGGCACTTTACCTCGGTCACGCCAATCGCAGAGCGCACCTTCAAGTCCGTGAAGCCGGCGGCCACGCAGCTGACGCTGCGCGACATCCAACCGCATCTGGTGGACGCCGACTGGCACCGGCTGGTCTTCGTGAACGGGCAGCTGGAGCCGTCGCTCTCGCAGTTCGCGGGCCTGCCCGCCGACGTGCAGCTCTCGCCGCTGAGCGAGGTGATGCGCCAGGACGCGAAGTGGCTGGAGCAGCACCTTGGCACGTTGGCTGCCTTCGACAAGGCTGCCTTCACGGCGATGAACACCGCCTTCATGCAGGACGGTGTCGTGCTGCGCCTGCCGAAGGGAGAGGTGGTGGACGTACCGATCCACATCCTGCACCTGACGGACGGCGAGGCACAGGGCGCGGCGATCCATCCGCGCCTGCTGGTCGTGGCCGAGCCGCTGTCCAACGCGACACTCGTCGAGAGTTTCGTCGGCCTCGGTGGCGCCAGCTATCTGGTGAACGCCGTCGCCGAGATCGTGGTGGGCGATGGCGCCCGCGTGGACCACTACAAGCTGCAGCGCGAGGGGGCGGAGGCCTTCCACGTCGGCACTGTGCAGGTCTCGCAGGGCCGCGATTCCATCTACCACAGCTTCTCGTACGCGGCCGGCGGCGCGCTGTCGCGCACGAACATCTACACGAAGCTGCTTGGCACGGGCAGCGAGGCGCGGCTCAACGGCCTCTACGTGCTCGACGGTTCGCAGCACGCGGATCACCAGACCTTCGTGGAGCACATCGCCGAGTCCTGCGCGAGCCGCGAGCTCTACTGTGGCATCCTCGACGGACAGAGCCACGGCGTGTTCAACGGCAAGGTCTTCGTAGACCCGCAGGCGCAGAAGACGGACGGCAAGCAGACCAACAAGGCGCTGCTGCTCTCGCCGCAGGCGCGGGTGGACACCAAGCCGCAGCTGGAGATCTTCGCCGACGACGTGAAGTGCACGCACGGCGCGACGGTGGGCCGCATCGACGAGACCGCGCTCTTCTATCTCAAGAGCCGCGGCATCGGCAGCGACAACGCTCGGGCGCTGCTCACCTACGCGTTTGCCGCCGAGGCGCTGGAGACGATCGAGATCGACGCGCTGCGGCTCACGCTGGAGCGCAATGTGTTCGAGCGCTTCACGCACACGCGGCTGGAGTAGCGATGGCTGACGCCGCCCTCGACGCGCTGTACCAGGAAGTCATCCTGGACCACAACCGTCGGCCTCGGAACTACCATCCGATGGACGGCGCGACCTGCAGTGCGGACGGGAAGAACCCCAACTGCGGCGACCAGCTCACGGTCTGGCTCAAGGTCGAGGACGATCGCGTGGCCGACATCTCCTTCCAGGGGATGGGCTGCGCGATCTCCAAGGCCTCGGCATCGATGATGACCGATGCCGTGAAGGGCAAGTCGCGGGCCGAGGCGGTGGCGCTGTACGACAAGGTGCATCGGATGGTGACCGGCGAGGATCCCGCGCTGGCCAGCGACAAGACGATGGGCCCGCTGCGCGCGTTGAGCGGCGTGAGCAAGTTCCCGATGCGGGTGAAGTGCGCCTCGCTGAGCTGGCACGCGATGAAGGCCGCGCTCGATGGTGCCGCGACGGTGACCACCGAGTCGCCTGAGGACGCGCGGAGCGCCTCGTGACCACGGCGCCGGACCCTGGCAGCGGCACCGCGGCGCCCGAGGGCGCCGTTTTGCTCGACGGGCTCACGGCAGGCGATGTCGTGGACGGGCAGCTGTATCGCGCATCTCTACCGAACGGCACCGCCGTGGTGGTCGGGCGGCACGACGGCTCGTGGTTCGCGCACAAGGATTGCTGCCCGCACGCGGAGTATCCGCTCAGCGAGGGCACCCTGTACGCGAATGGCGAGCTGGAGTGCTGCTGGCACGGGGCGAAGTTCAATTGCCTGACGGGCGCGCTGCTCGGCGGGCCGGCCGAACAGGGCTTGGTGCGGTTTGACGTGACGGAGCGCGACGGCGCGCTCTGGGTGAAGCGAAGCGCAGGGGGTGCGCGATGAGGGCCTCAACACCGGTGGAACTGGCGAAGCGCGCGGATTTTCCGCTGCTGCTCGCGCAGCCGGAGCTTGTGTATCTGGACAGCGCGGCGACGGCCCAGAAGCCGGCGGCCGTGCTCGACGCGCTGCGTCGTTACTACGAGTCGGAGAACGCGAACCCGCACCGCGGGGCCTATGCGCTCTCGGCGGCGGCAACTGAGGCGTATCACAAGGCGCGGCAGCGCGTGGCGCGCTTTGTTGGCATCGCAGACGCCGACCAGCTGATCTTCGTGCGTGGCACCACCGAAGGCATGAACCTCGTGGCGACGGCCTGGGGCCGCGCGAATGTATCGCGCGGCGACAACGTCGTGGTCACACGGATGGAGCACCACGCCAACTTCGTGCCGTGGCAGCAGCTGGCGCGGGCGGTCGGGGCGGAGTTTCGCATCGTGGAGCTCGATGCGGCAGGAAACCTCGATCTCGAGATGCTTTCGCGTCTGGTTGATGCGCGGACGAAGGTGGTGGCCTTCGGCCACGTGTCGAACGCGCTGGGCACCATCAATCCCGTGGCCAAGATCGTCGCCGCCGCGCGCGCAGCGGCGCCCTCGGCGCTGCTGGTCTGCGACGGCGCGCAGGCCGTGCCGCACCTCGCAGTGGAGGTGGATGCGCTCGGCGTTGACGTCTATGCCTTCAGCGGGCACAAGGTCGGTGGCCCGATGGGTATCGGCGCCGTCTTCGTGCGGCGCCCGATCCTCGACGCGATGCCGCCGTATCAGTTTGGCGGCGACATGATCGAGTGGGTGAACGACGACGACAGCACCTGGAACGTGATCCCGCACAAGTTCGAGGCGGGCACGCCGAACGTGGCCGGGGCGGTGGGCCTGGCGGCGGCCTGCGACTTCCTCGATGGACTCGGGATGGAGGCGGTGCGCCGGCACGAGTTGCTCATCACGACCGCGGCGATGCGCGCGCTGTCGGAGATCGAGGGCGTGACCGTGTTTGGAACGCCGACGGCCGAGGGTCGCAGCGGCGTGGTCTCGTTTGCGATGGCGGACGTGCATCCGCACGACGTGGCGACGTCGTTGGACGCCGCGGGCGTGTGCGTGCGCGCGGGACACCACTGCGCACAGCCCCTGATGCGCCGGCTCAGCGTGCCGGCGACGACGCGGGCCAGCTTCTGGATCTACAACACGCTGGCGGATGTAGACGCGCTGGCGCGGGCTGTCCGCGCGACGCAGGAGCGGTTCGCGGGGGTGTAGCGCCTAGCGCGGCACGCCCACCAGCGACGCCAGCGTCGAATCGGCCACGGCGCCCAGGAAGTCCCGCCACGCCGTGCCGTGAAGCCAGGGCCAACTGCGATAGCCGCGGCGAAGGGCCTCCTGCATCTGGGCCGTCGCGACCGGCACATCGCCCGACGCCGCTGCCAGCCGCGCCTCGGCCACCCGACGCGACCCAAGGTCCTGCGGCTCTGGCGCCCGTACACGCGCAAGCGCGCCCCGTGAGCCCGCGCGCTCGGCGGCCATCGCCGCCTGTTCCTGGAAGCTCGTGCGCGTTGGCGACTGTCGCGCTCGCTGCGTCAGCACACGCTCGGCCTCGGCGTAGCGTCCCATCGAGTGCAGGGCCGACCCGAGCCAGAACAGATGCTCGCTCTCGCTGGGGTGCAGGCGCAGGCGGGCATTCAGCCAGGACTCGGCCCGCCGCAGATAACGCATGCCCGCCGTTGTGTCCCCGTGCGCGGCCATTTCCTCGCCCGCAACGACCAGCAGGCTGGCCTGGGACCAATACACCTCGGCCTCCAGCGGCTCGGCGGCGACCAGCAGCGAGTCCAGCCGAAGCGTGTCGTGCTGCGCCGCCAGTGCACGCGCCATGAGCGTCCATGCCACGCGCAGGTTCGGGTGGCGAGCACGCATCTCGCGCGCCGCCCTCAATTCGGCCGCGAAATCGCCCGTGAGGTGGCGCGCGTGCGCCAAGTTGGTCCAGTACGAGGGCCAGCCCAGCATGGCACCGCGATCGGGGCTCAGGGCCTCGAAACGCGCGCGGGCATCCTTTGGCCGCCCAAGCCAGAGCGAGACCAAGGCCGCGTCATAGGCGGCGCGTGAATCCGGCGCCAGCGCCGCCGCCCGCGAGGCGGCGTCGAACGCGGCGGGGGCGTCCCCTGCGAGGGTTGACCGCAGAAACGCGCGCAAGTGGTCGTGGTAGTCACTGAGTTCACCGCGCCGCGCATCGAGCACGACAAGGATGGAGTCGAGCGCGGCGAACTGGCCGGTATTCCACGCCGCCTGAGCGGCGTACACGAGTGGCGGAATGAAACCGGAGTCCGCGACATAGGCCGAGCGAAAGCCCGCGTACGACTCACGATACTGCTGGCGGTTGAACTGCGTGAGCGCCCGATCGAATGCCCGGTACGCCTCGAAGGTAGGCGGCCGCTCGAGCACCTGCGCCACCGAGGCGAAGCGCTCGTCGCGCTTGGCGGCCAGCGCGCCCATTACGCGGTCGCGGAGGAGGCGGACTCCAAGCGTCAGCGAGTCGGCAGCGACATTCACCGGCTCCACCGACACCAGCAACTGCCCCCGCCGCGCGTCCCGCACCTCGGCGATCAGCGTCATCCCTTCGGGGGTGTTGAAGATGCCGCCGCTCACGATGGTACCAGCGTTCAGTCTCGAGCGAAGCAGCTCTGCCGGGTCGTCACCGCCGTCGGTGACGTTGAGGACCTCGGACCAGGGGATGACCTGGAACAGGCCGGCCTCGTGGAGGCCTTGTGTGACCCAGGCTCCGGCGAGCCGCCCACGCACGTCGTCGCCACCACTGCCGCCGTCCAAGCGGAACGGCGCCACGGCGACGGGCATCACCAGGTCGCCAGCGCGAACCGTGTCACGCGGACGAACAATGCCCCAGCCAAGCCACGCGACCGCCACGGCCGCCGCCGCAGCGATTGCCCAGCGCAGGGTCCGTCCGCGCGACGCTTCGCGCACGAGCGCGGCGCCAGACGCGTCAATCACGCTCGGCGCGCCCGCCATCATCGAGTCCAGCGCGGCCACCAGCGTGCCTGCACTCGGCGGGCGACGCGACGGCTCGGGTACCAGACACTTGTAGATCAGCGCAACAAGCGCCGGCGGCAGGTCCGAGCGCGAGCTTCCAATGTCGAGGTTGCCCCCGTGCTTGCCGAGCAGCATCTCACTGGCCACGAGGCCCCAGGCGAAGAGGTCGGCGCGATGGTCCACCACGCGCCCGGCCGCCTGCTCCGGCGCCATGTAGCGCGGCGTGCCGACCGCGTGGCCTTCGTGCGTGAGGCGGTCGCTGTCGTCGCCGATTGCCCCGCTGCCCGTGATGATCTCGCGTGACGTGTACTGCGCGATCCCGAAGTCGAGCAGGAATGCGTGGTCGCCGCTGCAGAACACGTTCTCCGGCTTCAGGTCGCGGTGCACCACGCCGGACTCGTGCGCGTGGTGCAGGGCATCGGCGATGTCGCGTAGCAGCTTGAGCGCCGCCGGCACCGGCAGCGGCCCCACCCGATCGAGGCGCTCGCGCAGCGTCTCACCGGCCAGCCGCGGCATCACGAAGTAGAGCAGGCCGCCGGCATCGCCCGAGTCGAGCAGGGGGATGATGTGCGGATGCGCCAGCCGCGCCGCGATCTGCACCTCGGCCTCGAAGCGTTGCCGACCCACCGCCATCGCCAAATCTGGCCGCAGCACCTTGAGGATCACGTCGCGCTGATGCTTGACCTCGTGGGCGCGGAAGATCGCCCCCATCCCGCCGCGGGCAATCTCCTCGCCCAGACGATATCGGCCCTGCAGCGCGGCGCCGAGTCGCTCGGCGATCGGCGCATCCGCGTCGGGCAGGTGTGGCGCGGGACTGTCGAGTAGGCCCGTGGTGTGGAAGGCCTCGAGCATCTTCTTGAGCTCGTCGGCCATGGCGCGATCTTCGCCGCAGCAATCGTCGACCCACTGGGCCTGCCGGTCGCGCGCGACCTCCATCGCTTGGTCGAAGAGCGACGACAGCTTGAGCCAGCGCTCCTGGGCCCCGCTGCTCCTGCGCTGCACTAGATGTCCTGCGCGATCCGCGCGTGCAGCCAGGCGCGGGCCTTGGCCCAATCGCGCTGCACGGTGCGCGACGTGACACCGAGTGCGGCTGCGGTCTGCTCCTCGGTGAGCCCGCCGAAGAAGCGCAGTTCGACCACGCGTCCGAGACGATCGTCCATCTTGGCGAGTTCGGTCAGCGCCTCATCCAAGGCAACCAACTGCTCGGCGTCTGCCTCTGGTGCGTCGGCGGCGGCGTGATCGCCGAGAGTGACGAAGACCTCGCCGCGACCGCGCTTGGCGGTCTTGCGACGCCGGGCATGGTCCACGAGGATCTGTCGCATGGCGCGCGCGGCGATGCCGAGGAAGTGGGCCGTGCCCTCGGCGTCAGGCGCACCGCCGCGCGACATCTTGAGATAGGCCTCGTGCACCAGGGCCGTGGCCTGCAGCGTGTGGCCCTGGGCCTCGCGATTGAGCAAGAGCTCGGCCGCGCGGTGCAGTTCCGCGTAGACCAGCGGGAACAGCGCGTCGAGCGCGCCCGCGTCCCCGCCGCGCGCCGCGGCCAGCAACTGGGTGACATCCCCTGGAGTGGCGGAGGACTCGGGCTGTGCCATGGCGTGAATATAGAGCCGCAGGACGGGACGGGCAGGTAGATTTGCGCCGTGCCCCGCTCCCACTCGTCACGCCAGCGCTACCTCGAGTTCGTGCGTGACTACCGCGCGCGGCGCCTGGGCGACGAACGCCCGAAGCTGCCGGAGGGTGGCGACCCGACGGCCGTGAAGCCACCGTCGCGTTCGATCCGCGCCAACCTGCAGCACTACGTCACCTGGCTGAGACCGCATCGCGGTGCGATTGGCCTGTTGGCCCTGTTGGCCCTGATCGGTGCGGGCTTTGAGATGCTCGAGCCGCTGTTCATGCGGTTCATCATCGACCGTGTGCTGCTGGCAGGGGGCCTCGAACAGGGCGCGCGACTCAACCTGCTGCACGTGGCAGGCGGGCTGTTCCTCACCGTGGTGATTGCCAACGCGCTGACGGGGATGACGCGCGAATACCGGCAGCGGCGGCTCGACATTGACGTGATGCTCACGCTCAGGCGCTCGCTGTTCGAGCGCTTCCTGCGGCTCCCGCTGCCGAACCTCTGGGAGTTCAAGACCGGCGGCATCCTCTCGCGGCTGTCGGGCGACGTGGACACGACCACGGGCCTGCTGCAGATGGCGATCATCTCGCCGTCGATCTCCGTGCTCAAGCTGGTCATCGCCATCGGGATCCTGCTCTCGCTCAACTGGCGCTTGGCCGTGGCGGCGATGACGGTGATCCCTGGCGCGATGCTGATGAGCTTCATCTTCGCCAAGCGCATCCGGCCGATCTACCGCTCGGTGCGCGAGGATGCCGAGCGCATTGATGGGCGCGTGGGCGAGACCTTTGGCGGCATCCGTGTGGTGCGCGGGTTCGGGCGCGAGACGCTCGAACTGCTCGAGTACCTGCTCGGTCGGCACACCGTGGTGCGCAAGGAGATGTTCGCGCGCCGCCGCGAGATGGTGCTCTGGACCTCCTGGGGGCTGTTGGTCGGTTGCGTGAACGTGGTGATCGTGTGGTTCGGTGGATATCTGGCCGTGCAGGGACGCGCGTCGATCGGCGACATCATGGCGTTCCAGTGGTACAGCTTCCTCCTGCTGGGCCCCGTGTGGAACATCGTGAACTCGTTCTCCGAGCTGCAGCGCTCCGTGGCGGCGATGGAGCGGGTGTTCGGCGTGCTCGAGATGGACGAGGACAAGCCCGATCGACCCGATGCGGTGGACGCGCCAGCGTCGGTGCGCGAGATCCATTTCGAACAGGTGGGCTTCGAGTACCGACCTGGCGTGCCGGTGCTGCATGACTTCGAGGTCACCGTGCCGGGCGGCAGCGTGGTGGCGCTGGTTGGGCGTAGCGGCGCGGGGAAGACCACGGTGACGGACCTCGTGGCGCGTTTCCACGACCCGAGCACGGGACGCATCCTGCTGAACGGCACGGACCTGCGGGACATCAAGTTGCGCTCGTATCGCTCGATGCTGGCCATCGTGCAGCAGGACGTGTTCCTGTTCGACGGCTCCGTGCGGGACAACATCGCCTACGGGCGACAGGGTGCGACGGACGAGGAGGTGGAGCGCGCCGCACGGCAGGCCAATGCGCACGAGTTCATTGAGCGGCTGCCGGGCGGCTACGAGACGTCGATCGGCGAGCGCGGGGTCAAGCTGTCGGGCGGACAACAGCAACGGCTGGCCATCGCGAGGGCAATTCTCGCCGACCCACGCATCCTGATCCTCGACGAGGCCACCAGCAACCTCGACACCGAGAGCGAGCAGCTCATCCAGGCGTCGATGGCGACCCTGCTCGCGCATCGCACGACGTTTGTCATCGCGCACCGGCTGTCGACCATTCGGCGAGCGGATCTGATTCTCGTCATGGACCACGGCCGCATCGTGGAGCGCGGGACACACGAGTCGCTGATGGCCGCCGACGCGGGCTACGCCGAGATGGTGCGTCGGCAGATGGCGGCGGACGCGCTGGCCTGAGCGGGCCTGAGTCGGTCTGAGTCGGCGTGAGTCGGTCAGCGTTGGCCCGGGCGGCAGAAGCGCGGGAAACCGCGACCTCTGGGAGGCGTGTTGACCGTGGCCGTAGCCCTCCGACCCAGACCCGCGCATCTTCCTGCCATGTCCAAGTGCCGCCTGCTTCTCGCCATCCTCGCGCTCACGCTCGGCCACGCCTCCGTGGCCACCGCCCAGCGCACCGAACGCCCGCAGCTCCACGGCAAGCACTGGGTCGCTGTCACCGGCAAGCCGCTCGCAGCGACCGCTGGGGCGATGATCTTCCAGCAGGGCGGCAACGCGGTGGATGCCGCCGCCGCGATGCTTGCCGCGACCTGCACGATGTGGGACACGCTCGGCTGCGGCGGCGAGACGCAGGCCCTCATCTACCACCCGGGCCTCAAGAAGGTCATCGGCATCAACGCCCTTGGTGTTGCTCCCACGGGTGCCACGCCGGAGTTCTTCCGCGGCAAGGGGATGAGCTTCCCACCCGAGTTCGGCCCGCTGGCGGCCGTGACGCCCGGCACGCCGGGCGGCCTGATGGTGATGCTTGCCGAGTATGGGACGATGTCGTTGGCGCAGGTCTTGGCGCCGGCGCTGCAGATGGCCGAAGAGGGTTATCCGATGGAGGCGCAGCTCGCGAACGGCATCAACGCCAACGCGCGCCGCATCAAGCAGTGGAAGTACTCCCCCAACGTGTTCCTTACACACCCGGGAGAGGAGCGCGAGGCCCCGAGCGCTGGCGAGATCTTCGTCCAGAAGGACCTCGCGGCGACCTTCCGCAAGCTGATCGAAGCCGAGCAGCGTGCGCTGCGCCAGCGGAAGTCGCGCAAGGAAGCCATCATGGCCGCCTACGAGCGCTTCTACCGCGGCGACATCGCCGACGAGATCGTGCGCGGCGTGCAGGAGGACGGCGGCCTGTTCACCAAGGAGGACCTCGCCAACTGGCAAGTGCGCATCGAGGAGCCGTACTCGACGACGTACCGCGGGGTGCAGGTCTACAAGCTCCCGATCTGGCAGCAGGGCCCGGTGCTGCTGCAGGCGCTGAACATCCTCGAGAACGCGAACCTCAAGGGGATGGGCTACAACAGCGGCCAGTACATCCACACCATCTACCAGGCGATGAACCTCGCCTATGCGGACCGCGACTTCTATTACGGCGATCCGTACTTCCCGCCCGAGGAGCCGGTGCAGGGCCTGATGTCCAAGGACTATGCCCGCAAGCGCTGGGGGATGATGAACCACGAGCGCAACGATGCGGCGGTGCGGCCGGGCAATCCGTATGAGTTCCAGCAGGGCGAGAATCCGTTCACGGCACTGCTCGAGCGCTGGTCCACCTCGGGTCCGCGTCCCGACTCGCTACGTCGCCGCGCGATGAACGACGGTGCTTCCACCTCCAACGAACTCGACGCCGAGTTCCTTGAGGCGTTCACGCGCGGCACGACGAGCATCCAGGCGGCCGACAAGAGCGGCTGGATGGTCTCCATCACGCCCAGCGGTGGCTGGGTGCCGGCGGTGATTGCCGGCCGCACGGGCATCGGGCTCTCGCAGCGCATGCAGAGCTTCGTGGTGGACGAGGAGGACGGCCCGTACAACGTGGTCACGCCGGGCAAGCGGCCGCGTGTGACGCTCACGCCGACCATCGCGATGAAGGACGGCGAGCCCTGGATGGCCTTCTCCGTGCAGGGCGGCGACACACAGGACCAGGACCTGCTGCAGTTCTTCCTGTCGATGGTCGAGTTCGACTTCACCGTCCAGCAGGCCGCCGAGCATACGGGCTTCCACTCGTACCAGATGCGGTCGAGCTTCGGCGCGCACGATGCGCGGCCGGGGCGCCTGCAGCTGAACGAGCGCATCCCCGACTGGGTCCGGGACGACCTGCGCAGTAAGGGATACTCCCTGGACTTCGCCCGCTACACCTCTGGACCCATCACGGCGATACTTTGGGATAGGAAGCACCGCTCCTTCTGGGGTGCGGCCAGCAACTTCGGCGAGGACTACGGCATCGCATGGTGAACCTACCGGACGTGACATACGCCTACCTGGACCCGATCTCCGGATCGGTGATCCTGCAGGCCCTGATTGCCGGCGTGCTCGGTGCGATCCTCTCGATCAAGCGCGTGAGCTGGGCCATCCGCGACTTCTTCGCCCGACTGTTCAAGAAGCCCAAGTGACGGCGGACGGGCGGATCGGGAGCTCGTTCCGCGACCCGAGCGGTTTTCTCTTCACCGCCAACGGCGTGCTCCTGCGGCAGGTGCAGGAGCGATACCGCCCGCACTATCAGCATCTTCGCGCGAGCGGTCTGTACGACGCGCTTGTTCGCGATGGCCTGCTGGTGGCGCACGAGGAGCGGCCGCTGAGCGAGGCGGCCCAGGCCGGCGCCGCCTTTGTTCTGCGTCCCGAACGCATCCCGTTCATCTCGTTGCCCTACGAGTGGAGTTTTGGGCAGCGCAGGGCTGCGGCGCTGCTCACGCTGCGCATCCAGCGCCTGGCGCTCTCGCACGGCATGACGCTCAAGGATGCCAGCGCGTTCAATGTGCAGTTCCGCGGCGGGAAGCCCGTGCTCATCGACACGCTGTCGTTCGAGCGGCGCGAGCCCGGGGCACCGTGGATCGCATATCGGCAGTTCTGCCAGCACTTCCTCGCACCGCTGGCGCTGCAGGCGATGGTGGACGTGCGACTCGGTCTCTTGCTGCGGCAGTACGTGGACGGTATCCCGTTGGATCTCGCGTCGCGGCTCTTGCCGGGCCGCACGAAGTTCTCGATGTGGGCGCAGTTCCACATCCACCTGCACGCCAAGAGCATCGCGCGGCACTCGGCAACTAAAGGACGCACGGCCGCTGGCTCGGCAGGCGGAGCGGCCGCGGGAGCGACATCGAAGTCGCCAAGCGTATCGGATCGCGGCATCGAAGGGCTCGTCCTGAACCTCGAGGGCGCGGTTCAAGGGCTTTCGTGGTCTCCGCCGGGAACGGAGTGGGGCGCCTACGAGGAGAACCTGGGCTACGCGAACGCGGACCGCGAGGCCAAGCACGCGGTCGTGGGGGACTTCGTGAAGTCCAGCGGCGCAAAGTCGGTGCTCGACCTTGGCGCCAACGCCGGCGAGTACAGCCGTGTCGCGCGGGGCGCGGGTGCTTCACTCGTCGTAGCGGCGGATGGCGATCCCGTGGCCGTCGAGCGGCACTTCCGGCGCCTCGAGCAGCAGGACGATCCCGGCATCGTGCCGGTGTGGGTGGACCTGACCAATCCGAGCCCGTCGCAGGGTTGGGACCACGCCGAGTGGCCTTCGCTGGCTGGGCGCGGGCCGTTCGATGCGGTGATGGCGCTGGCCCTCGTGCACCATCTTGCGATCGGCAACAATGTGCCGTTGCCGGGCGTCGCGGCGATGCTGGCTCGCTTGGGCCGGCAGGTCATCGTCGAGTGGGTACCGAAGACCGACCCGCAGGTACAGCGCCTGCTGAGCGCACGCGAGGACATCTTCGGGCAGTACGCCGAGGCTGACTTCCGTCAAGCGTTCGCCGGCTTGGGGCTTCGTGCGCTGGCCACGAGGCCCGTCGGCAACAGTGGCCGCGTGCTGTACCGCTTCGGGGCTTAGCCGATGCGCGTCGCGCCGTTTCCGTTCCTTGTCGCGGCGTGGTTTGCGCTGGTGCAATGGCGGCAGGCGGGCTTGGCGAGCACGGGCAGGCTCGGCGATCTGCTGACGTCGGTGTTGGGAGCGCTGGCCGTCGCGGCGCTGGGAACGCTTGTTGGCCGCGCGGTCACAAAGGACGCCGCTGCCCGCGGGCTCGTGGCGCTCACAGTGGTCGCTTGGGGGGCGCTCTACTCTTCCTACGCGGCATACGCCGTGTTGCTCGGCCTCCGGCTTCCCGTCGCCGACTCGGTGCTGCTCTGGACCCTGCTCTGCGGGCTCGCCGTGTTCGTGGCAAGCCGGCTAACCGTGGGCGAGGGATTCGTGCGCGCGCTGAGCATCGGCTCGGGACTGCTGGTGCTCTTCCAGGTCTTTGGCGCCGCGACGGCGATGCGAACCGTCGCGGGTGAGACGCACGTGGGCAGCGGTCGCAGCGCCGAGCGGCCGGACATCTATCTGTTCGTGCTCGACAAGTACACGGCTTCGCCGTGGCTGTCCGCCACCTACGGCGTGGACAATCGCGCGTTCGAAGATTCGCTGCGGCAGCTCGGGTTCGTGCTGCCCCCCGCAGCACGCACGAACTATCCACATACCAGTCTCGTGTTGGCGACACTGCTCGACGGCGCGCCGGTGCACGAGACGGTGAACGACTCGACAGCGCGCTGGCCCGCGGTCTTTGCCCGTGTTGAGCAGGGCGCAATGATTGCGGCGCTGCAGGAACGCGGGTATCGCTTCGCATTCTTCCCCACGACGTTCCACGCCACATCGCAGCATCCGCGAGCTGACATCCGCCTGACGCAGGACGCTGCGCGCCGGGCGACGTGGTTCCACAGCTGGCGTGCCAACGGACCGTTTGATGCACTGATTGCGCTCCGCTGCGGGCGTCACGGCTGCCAGAGTGCGGCCGGCGAACGCGTGCAAGCGTTTCCATATCCGCTGGAGGCGGCCACAGCGATCCGGTGGAAGTTCGAGACCGTGCGCACACTGCCGGATAGCAGTGGACCGATCTTCTCCTTCGTGCACGCCCTGCTGCCCCACGAACCCTACCAGTTCTCCGCGGACTGCGAGCCGCAGGAGCCGTGGTGGCCGGTCAACGATGCGGACGCGGATGCGGCGGCGGACTCGACCATCCGCGCGGCCTACGCCGCCCAGGTGCGCTGCGCCAACCGGCTCGTGCTCGAGACCGTGGGCGAACTCATTCGCCGGTCGAAGATCCCGCCTGTCATCCTGATCCAGTCCGACCACGGACACGGACGCATGACAGAGGACGCGATGAGTGGGCGCACCGTGCCGCTCGTAGAGCTAACGGCAACCCAACTGCGCGAACGGCTCGATGTCTTCGCCGCCTACCGGGTGCCGGGCCACCCCGAGGTCTTTCCCGACAATGTCACGCCGGCCAGTGTCCTGCCGCGCACGCTGAACGCGCTCTTCAACGCTGGGCTTGCTGTTCCGGACGATCGCACCTGGTGGGTGGACGCCTTCCGCCAGCCATTGCGCGTGACGCCAATCCCGCCGGAACGCCTGCGCCTCAGCAGAGATGCACCGCCATCGCCTTGAAGGTCGCGACCACCGCGAGGCCGGGCTCCAGGCGTAGCTCACCGGCCGAGCGCGTGGTCAACGCGGCGACCAACAGCACCCCACGCACATCAACCGTCACGCGCGTCAAGGCGCCCAGCGTGGCGACCTCGACCACTCGACCGGCAAATCGATTGCGCGCCGAGTCGTGCGATTGATCGCGGGCAATGGTGATCTCTTCCGCGCGAATCACGGCGTGGCCGGCGCCCTCCGCAAAATCGCCCACGGCATAGAGTGTCAGGCCGTCGGACTCGAAGGCGAACGCGCGATGACCCTTGGCGTACGCCGCCGGATCTCCCTCCAGCCAATCCGGCGAGAGCTCACCCAGCTCGCGCGCTGAGCCGCCCAGCACGTTCTCCGCACCAAGGAACTCCGCGACGTACGGAGACGCGGGCCGACGGAATACTTCCGCGGGTGTGCCCTGCTGCAGCACGCGTCCCGCGTCGAGGAGGATGGCACGGTCGCCAAGCATACCTGCCTCGGCGAAATCGTGCGTTACCTGCAGCGTGGTGAGCCCCCACTCGCGATGCATCGCGCGCACCTCCCGCCGCACGACGGCACGCCGGCGCGGGTCGAGCGCAGAGAACGGCTCGTCGAGCAGCAGCAGGGCCGGCCGCCGCGCGAGGGCTCGCGCCAGTGCGACCAACTGTCGCTCGCCGCCGGAGAGTCCGTTGACATCGCGTGCGTACAGTTCGGTGACCCCGAAGCGCTCGGCGACATCGTGCGCATCCGCAGCGACCCGCGCGCCGTAGCAAACGTTCTCCCGTACGCTGAGATGCGGAAAGAGAAACGCGTGCTGGTACACGAGCCCGATGTCGCGCGCCTCAGGCGGGACGCCGCGTGCGGCGACGCCGCCGAGTTCGACGCTGCCTGATTCCGGCGCAAGAAGCCCCGCCACCACCTCGAGCAGGGTTGTCTTCCCTGCCCCCGCCGGTCCGATGACGACTCCGTACTCGCGCGCCCCAAGCTCCAGCTGCACGCTGTCGAGCGCGAATCGTCCCTTGCGCGCGGACACATCGCGCAGCCGCAGGCCGCTCACGACGACCTCCGCTCGCGCGCGGTCATTCGGCCCCCCGATCCCGTCGCAGCGTCCG
This sequence comes from Gemmatimonadaceae bacterium, assembly GCA_019637445.1. NCBI lineage: Bacteria > Pseudomonadati > Gemmatimonadota > Gemmatimonadia > Gemmatimonadales > Gemmatimonadaceae > Gemmatimonadaceae bacterium. Next base: position 1,391,881 of record JAHBVS010000001.1, read on the forward strand.
CAAGAGCGTCAGCGGCAGGAGCGCCAACAGAGCGAGCACCGCAGCCACCGGCAGCGCCTCGGAGAGTCCGAAGCTGGTGAAGCGGTCATAGCTCAAGACGCTGGCCACCTTGGGATTGTACGTGAGGATGACGATCGCCCCGAATTCGCTGACCGCGCGCGCCCACATCACCACCGCGCTGGCCAGCAGGCCGCGACCGGCCAGCGGCAAGGTCACGCGACGGAACGCCGTCCACGGCGCATCGCCGAGTGTCCGGGCCACGCCCTCGAAGCGCGGATCGACCTTGGCAAAGGCCTCGCGCGCACCGCTCACGAAGAGCGGCGCCGACACGAACAGCATCGCCGCGATGATGCCCAGCGGAGTGCCGACGATACGCAGGCCCATCTCCAGCGCCGCACCGCCTACGGCCGACTCGCGACCCAGCAGCAGCAGCAACGCGATGCCGGCTACCGGATGCGGAATCAGCAGCGGAAGGTCCAGCACCGCCGAGAGCACTGCGCGTCCCGGAAAACGTCGCCGCGCCAGCAGCCAGGCCAGCGGCATGCCGCCGAGGACGCCAAGCAGGGTCGCGGCGGTGGCGCAGAACCCTGTGAGCAGGAGTGAGGCGCGAAGCTCGGCATCGGTGGCGAGTCGTGTGATGCCGTCGGCACCGGAGTCCGTGACCAGCCGCAGGATCGGCGCCGCGAGGAAGAGCAGCAGGCCTGAGGCCAGCGCCGCGGCCAGCACACTGGCGATGGCCGGCAGCCGCCGCGACGGTGCGGTCGCGATCACCGACGAGCCACCGCGCAGGCCAGTCGTGTCGGCGCAGGCTCAGCGCGCATCAGCTGCTTGGCCGGCGCGCGTGACAGGCACATCGAGCGCATCCATCCCTTCCCGCCGCAGAATCGCCCGTCCATCGGCGGACAGCAGGAAGCGCAGGAAGCGCTCGGCGAGTTCCGGATGCGGCGCAGCACGCGGCACGGCGAGCGCATACGCAATCGGCGTCCCGACGAAGGTCACGGAGTCACGCGGTGACTTGCCACGCACTGTCACATTGGCGGTGCGATAGAACTCCGAGAGCGCCGGCTGCGACAGGTCCACGGAGTCGCCCAGCAACACGTATCGCAGCCCGATCGACTTGGCCATCGACTCGTAGGACCAGATGTAGTCGTACTCGCCTGCCTGCAGGAGTCCCACGAGGTCGGCTTCCTTGGGGCGCACGTTGCGGTCGGGTGCCCGCGCCCTGAGTTGCACCGGGAGATCCGTCTGGCGCCGTGTTGCGGCCGCCAGCTGCCAGACCATCAGCGTGCGATAGCCGTTGGGGTCGAGCTGCGGGTCGGAGCGGCCCACTTCCACCCCGTCGCGGCTCAGGATATCCGGCCAGCTGGCGGTCGAGATCTCGCTCGCGTATCGGGAGTCGCCGGTGTAGGCGACCACCATCCGGTTGCGCGCGAAGATCACGTACTCGTCCACGTGGTTGGGCACGAGGTACTCGGGGAAGACGGCCACGTCGGCCAGCGCGATGATGTCCGGCACCTTGCCCAGTTCCGTGAGCTTACGGGCGGTCTCCAGGGAACCGGCGCTCTCCTGCGCAACGCGCACCCGCTCGCGCCGCGCGAAACTGTCCATCACCGCGCGCATCGGTCGTGCAAGGCTGCCCGCGTTGTAGACCACGAGTGGCTCCGCCGCGCTGCCGGATCCGCAGGACGCGAGGCCGAGCACGAGGAGGGCGTGGAGTGGACGCATACCGAAGTGTCGCAGTCCACCTGCCGTCGCACCAGTACCGTCAGGGGGTCCGGCTGGTACCTTTCACGCACTTCAACCCCAGACGTATGACCGATCTCGCACTCGAGATCCGCGACGTAGCCAAGCGCTACGCCGAGCACGTCGCGGTCCAGCAACTCTCGCTGGCTGTCCCCCGTGGCACCGTCTACGGCCTCCTCGGCCCAAACGGCGCGGGCAAGACGACCACCATCCGCATGATCCTCAACGTGATCGCACCCGACGAGGGCAGCATCACGATCCTTGGGCGCCCCAACCGCGACAGCGCGGTGCTCGACCGCATCGGCTACCTGCCGGAGGAGCGCGGACTCTACAAGAAGATGACGGTGCGCGATATCCTCCGCTTTCTTGGTGAACTCAAGGGCGTGGACAGGAAGACCGCTGACATCCGCATCGATGATTGGCTGGAGCGCCTCACGCTGCGCACGGCGGAGAAGGATTGGAGCAAGAGCAAGGTGGACGAGCTCTCGCGCGGCATGCAGCAGAAGGTGCAGTTCATCGGCACGCTGCTGCACGATCCGGAACTCGTGATCCTCGACGAGCCGTTCAGCGGCCTCGACCCAATCAACGCGCAGGCGCTGAAGGACACGGTGGTGGAGCTTCGTCGCCGCGGGAAGACCGTGATCTTCTCCACCCACCTGATGGACAATGCGGAGCGGCTCTGCGACGCCGTGTGCATCATCGCGCGTGGCGAGAAGGTGCTCGACGGCCCGATTGCCTCGGTGAAGGCGAACAACGCCGGCCGAACGGTGGCGGTGGCGCTCGACGGCAGCGCGAGCACCGCCGTCTCGGCGCTGTTCCAGGACCGGGCCTTGGTGGACCGCGTGGACGACCACGGGCGTTACTTCGAGGTCGAGTTGAGCGCCACCGGCGACGCGCAGGTACTCCTGCAGCGCCTGGTGGGCGCGGGCGCGACCATCCAGCGGTTCGAGCGCGTGCAGCCCTCGCTGCACCAGATCTTCCTGCAGCGCGTCGGCGCCACCGGCGTCGAGGAGGGGATGACCGGCCATGGCTAAGTTCTGGGCGGTACTGAAGCGCGAGTATCTCGAGCGCGTACGCACGAAGTGGTTCATCATCGTCACGCTGTTCGGCCCGTTTTTCTTCGGCGCGATCATGGTGCTGCCGGGCTACCTCTCGGTGCGCAATATCCGTGAGGCGCGGGTGACGAACATGCGGATCGTCGACGCCACCGGCCTCGGACTGGGCGCGCGTGTGGCGCAGCGGCTGGCGGCCTCACAAGTGGCGGCCAGCACCCCGGGCGAGATGGCCCGCGTGGACACCGTGACGCAGGACGCGGTCGCCGCGACGGAGCAAGAGATGATTGCGCTGGTGCAGGCACGCGAGGAGAACGGCGTGCTGGTGCTCGACAGTGGCGTCGTAAACTCCGGCCGCGCGCGCTACTTCGGCCGCGACGCCGGCTCGGTTGGCCAGATCGAGGCCATCGAGGCCGCAGTGCGGAACGCCGTGCTGTCGTCGCGGCTTGAGGGGGCTGGTCTCAACGTGGACCAGGTGGAGTCCATCACGCGCCTGCGCATCCGCATCGCCAGCGAGAAGGTCACCGACGAGGGACTCAGCGGCTCTGGGCTGGCCAGTACCTTCTTCGGCTTCGGCGTGGCCTTCCTGCTCTATATGAGCATCATCCTCTACGGCCAGAACATCCTGCGCGGCGTGCTCGAGGAGAAGACGACTCGCGTGGCCGAGGTGATTGTCTCGAGCGTCAAGCCGGACACGTTGCTCGCCGGCAAGGTCCTGGGCGTCGGCGCCGTGGGCCTCACGCAGATGCTGGTCTGGACGGCCAGCGGCATCGTCTTCTGGGAGCAGCGCGCCCGCATCTTCTCGATGATGGGCGTGCAGAACTTCCCCCAGATCTCGTTCCCCAACATCGACACGCTGGTCCTGATTGCGCTGCTGCTGTACTTCGTGCTTGGCTACACGTTCTATGCGTCGCTGTTCGCGGCCGTGGGTGCGATGGTCAGCTCGCAGGAAGAGGCGCAGCAGGCGGCCCAGCCGGTGATGATGCTGCTGATCTTCAGCATCATCTTCGTGCAGCCGGTGATGACGAACCCGACGGGCTCGATGGCGACCTGGCTGTCGTTCATTCCCTTCTCGGCGCCGATCATCATGCCGATGCGGATGACGGCAACCCCCGTCTCCGCAGCGGAAATTGGCTTGTCACTCCTCGGTGTGGCGGCGGCCTGTGTGGCGGCCATCTGGCTTTCCGCGAGGATCTATCGCGTGGGCCTGCTCATGTACGGCAAGCGGCCGTCGATGCGCGAGTTGCTGCGGTGGGTGCGGCAGTCTTGAACTGCTAACTGCATTGCCACAGAGGCACAGAGACACAGAGGTGTCGGAACGCAGGTAGGCCTCTGTGTCTATGCCAACTACAACTTCCAAGGGGGCCTGGCGGAATGATCTGTCCGCCAAGCCCCCTTTGAAGCTGCCGATGGTATGGGCACAGAGGCCAACGTGCGCGCTCAACCCTCTGTGTCTCCGTGCCTCTGTGGCAAAGCAGTTCCCTCAGCGCATCAGTCTCAAACGGCAGCCGACGCACAGTGCTGGTCAAACGCCGCCGTCAGGTCCGCAGCGATTGCGTCGGCCGAGCGGCCTTCGATCTGGAAGCGCTCCACCATGTGCACCAGCTTGCCGTCCTTGAGCAGCGCGATGCTCGGCGAGCTCGGCGCGTAGCCAGAGAAGTATGAGCGCGCCTGGCGCGTCGCGTCCACGTCGTTGCCGGCGAACACCGTGAACTTGTGCTCCGGCAGCGTCGCATGGCGTAGGGCAAGCGCCACCGCCGGACGCATGTTGCGAGCCGCGCAGCCGCACATCGAGTTCACCACCACCAGCTGCGTGCCCTTCGTCTGAGTGAGCGCCTCGTCCACCTGCGCCGCCGACTTGAGCGGCTGCACGCCAAGCGTCTCGATCTCCGCGCGCATTGGCGCGATCCATTGTTCGTCGTACATCATCGTGTCCTACTCCTTCTCCGTTGGAAAGCCGCGGCTTACTCGCGGCTCAGGGCCAGGAGCGCGGCCTGCGGTACCACCAGGTAGCGCTCGTTATCGAACGTGATCTCCACGGCCGCCTTGCGGAAGAAGAGCGCGTAATCGCCGACCTGCGCCTGCATCGGGATGTGCCGCGTCTCCTTCTGGCTGCCGATGCGCCAAGGCTCGTCGAGATGGTCCGTTACCTCGGGCAGCGGCGTGCCGGGGCCCGTGGCCACGATGCGACCGCCCTGCACCGCCTGACCCTCTACCGCCGTCGCCGGGAGGTACAGGCCCACCTTCGAGCGCTCCTCGCCGTCCTCGACCTTGATCAGGACGCGGTCGCCGACGACGATGAGCTCCTTCTTGCCTTTGCGCATCTGCGGAAACTAACTCAGCGGATCAGGAACAGGTTCGCCTGCCGCCTCAGCGCCCAGCGGATCCGCCCGTCCGGCCCGATGATGGCGTCCTCCTCCTGCGCCATCCGCACCGGCTGGCCGCCCCACTCCGGGACTGGCGTCGTCGCCTGCAGCTCGATCGAGTACCACATGTTCGGGATGATGCGCGCGTCGCCACTGCCGGGCACGCCCTCCTGCGCATCCCAGCGACCGACCAGCGGTCCTGCGCCGTGCCCGTTCACGCCAATGGGATGCGAGTAGAGCGTGCCATCGATTCCCTCGGCACGCATCCGGCCGAGCGCCGCGGCAAGCACCTCGTTCCCCGTGCGTCCCGGCCGCAGCTCCTCCATCGTGAAGTCCTGCAGGCGATTGGCGTTGGCCAGCGCGCGCTGCAGGCCCGGCGGCGGCGCCGTCTCACCGGGCATCAACACGTAGCCGTTGTGCTGGGTGTCCGTCGCCAACCCCAGTGCCACGATGCCCACATCGCAGTGGAGCACATCGCCGCGCTGGATGATGGGGTCCTCTCCCAGCGTGCCCGCCGTGGCGCCGCGTCGTTGCACGCTCACACTGGGCTGGAACCAGGTACCGAGCCCGAGGTCGTTCACCTGCTGCCGCCACCACCAGACGAGATCCGACGTGCGCGTCACGCCGGGCTTCACGACCTCCGCCGAGAACATCCGTTGCGTGAGGCTCCAGACCAGCTCCTGCAGGCCGCGATAAAACTCCGCCTCCTCGGGCAGCCGCGAGGCGATGAACTCCACTGGCACCGCGTCGGTGGAGCGCAGTCGGGCGCTCCACGTCGGTCCGAGCGCCGCGACCATGCCGTCGCGCTCGCCGGCCGTGAGGCCGTCGGCAAAGGCGAAGGTCTTGGAGACATTGATCTGGATCACGCGCGGATTCCGCACCTCGATCACCTGGCGCAGCAGCGACCACTGTTCGTCACCCACCAACTCCGCCTGCCGGGCTTCTGCCCCTGCGTCCACGGCAGCCGCCGCGCGGCGGGCATCGTAGAGCCCGCCCTGCGAGGTGCCTCCAAGCGCGATGCGCTCGATGCAGGAGCCGTCGCCAGGATCCGTGCGACCGTCTGCGGCGCAGCGATCGAAGAACACATAGATCGTGCGGCGTCGCGCGGCGAAGGTCGTGGGCGACACCAACGAGGAGAACGTCGGGTCCTCGTTGTATTCGCGCATCGGGATCACCCACATGTCCGTCCCGTGACGGCGCATCAGGGCCGGCAGCACGGTGGTGAGCCGGCGCTCCAGCCAGTGTTGGCGCAGCTCGGCCTGCTCGCGCAGGGTACCGAATGGACGCCGCGGTTGCTGAGAGGCGGCAACGGTGGCTGTCGTCGCGCAGGTCACCACGGCCAACAGCGCAGTGCGCAGGATGCGCATCACTTCGTCTCCTCCCGAGCTCGCATGAGCATCAGGCGCACCAGGGTGGACACCAGCGCCAGCACCACCGAGAAGATCGTGATGCCGGCCACGCGGAAGAACAGGATGCGCATCGACGTGCTTTGCCAGTCTTCCATCGTCGCGGTGTCGGAGCCAACGACCTCGAGTCCGAAGAGCGTGAGCCCGAGGCTCACGAGGATCTCAGTGCCAGCTTCGACCAGCGCAAACAGCGGCGCCCGCCACCACCAGCTGCGCAGCGTGTAGTTGCCGAGGTGCAGCGTGGCCATCAGGAAGAGGAAGACCGCGCCGCCGATGAAGGTGCCGGCGATCCAGAGCCAGGAATCACTCCACCCGAACTGCAGGACCGCTGTGCGATAGAGCCGCAGGCCCGCGCCGGTGAGCAGCGCCATCGAAAGCAGGTTCAGCGAGACGCGCCGCAGGAACGCCGGCTCGTCGAGTTGCTGGATGGTGGCCGCGGTGGCCCGCAGCAGCGGCATCGCCTAGCGCCCTCGAACTAGCGAGTGGCGATGCACTCGATCTCGACGCGCGCGTCGAGGGCGAGCTTGTTCGCCCCCAGCGCAGAGCGCGCCGGCAGGCGACCCGGCGGGAACATCTCGCGGTAGATGACGTTCATGCGGTCCCACTCGGCCATGTCCGCCATCATCACCGTGCACTTCACCACGCGGTCCATGCCGGAGCCGACGAGCTCGAGCACGCGGCGGATGTTCAGCAGCGTCTGACGCGTCTCGGCCTCGATGCCCCCCTCGACCAGTGTTCCGCCGGCATCCGCGTTGGTGCCGATCTGACCCGAGAGGAAGATCAGGTCGCCGACGCGCACGGCCGGCGAGAACGGACGCGAGGGCGTGCCGAACGGCGTGAGGTACTCGAGGTCGGGCTTCGCGGCTGGCGTGGACGGCGCTGCCTGCTGGGCAGGCACCGAGCCAGCGGCGACGAGCAGTGCGATGAGGGCGAATCGAAGGTGACGCATGGGGGCCTCAGCGAATCACGTGTCCGAGCCGCGACCACCGGATGTCGGTGATGAACGGCAGCGGGCGGTCAGAGTCATCGGCGTTCCACGAGTAGTACACGAACAGCGGACGGCCGCGGATGTTGTCGCGCGGGACGAAGCCGTAGTAACGGGCGTCCACCGAGTTGTAGCGGTTGTCGCCCATCATGAAGTAATGCCCTTCCGGCACGACGAAGGGTCCCCAGTCGTCGAGCGTCGGTCGCGCTGGTGCCGGCCCGAATCTCGTGCTGTCGAGGGACACGCGGGTCTGCCAGGCGAAGGCAGGGTCGCTCCAATCACCCGGCGCCCCGTCGGCAGCGGCCGCGTAGCCAAGTCGCTGCGGCACGCCGTCGACGTGGACCACGCCCTCGCGCGAGTACAGGGTGTCGCCGGGCATCCCGATCATGCGCTTCACGACCGTCGGCGTCGGGTCGTTCGGGTCAAACACGCGCGAGATGCGCCAGTCCTGGAACGGCGACACGAACACGACCACGTCCCCACGCCGCGGCTCGGCGTACCCGGGCAGGCGGGTCTGCGTGAACGGCACGTGCGGGCCGAATCGCAGCTTGTTCACGAACAGCCAATCGCCCACGAGCAGCGTGGGAATCATCGAGCCCGAGGGAATGCGGTAGGCCTCGAGGAGGAAGGTGCGCAGGAGCAGGAAGATCGCGACCGTCGCCGCGAGGGACTTGAATCCCTCCCAGAACTTCCTCGGGTCCACGCGTGGGCCGCCACCGCTCCGGGCGGCAGCGACGACGTTCTTGGGCTTGCTGGCGGCAGAGGGGCGCTTCTTGGCCACGTCGGGTCGGGTGATGGGCAACAGGGCGGCAGCAGCCGCGTCCCGAGGGAATCTGGCCGTTTGGCAGGGGGAAAACGAGAGGGGCGCGCCTTGCGGCGCGCCCCTCTGCGGTCTGCGAGGACCTCGGTTACTTGAGGTTCTTCGACACGAGCTTGGTCATGTCGAACATCGAGACCTGACCCTTGCCACCGAAGACAGCCTTGAGCTTGTCGTCGGCGTTGATCATGCGGCGGTTCTTCTTGTCCTGCAGGCCGTTCTTCTTGATGTAGACCCAGAGCTTCTTGGTGAGCTCGGTGCGCGGCAGCGGCGAGGCGCCCACCACGGCGGCGAGCTTCTCGTTCGGCGTCACCGGCTTCATGAACGCGGCGTTCGGCTTCCGCTTCGCGGCCTTCTTCTTGGGGGCCTTCTTCGCGGCCTTCTTTGCCGGCTTCTTCGCGGCCTTCTTCTTCTTGGCAGCCATTCGATCAATCTCCTCGGGAGAGTGTTGGATCACGCTGCTACGCCCGGTCGAGCACTGCGCGATCTGCCCTCGAAGGTAAGGCCCGTCGCTCTGGGCGCAATAGGCGCGTAGAGGGAGCGCCCCTCTGGGCGGCCTCGGGAATCACGGGCGGCGGCGCTCGGGAATCGCGGAATGGCGCGGAGGGTCGGCGCCGCGGCTGCGCGGCGGCGACCGTCGCCTGCAAGACTCAGCCGTCGAGGAATCCGCTCAGCAGCGCCACCATCCGCGTGTCCGCGGGGTCCGCGCTCGCATCGTCATCCGCCACCTCCTTCCGCTCGGCGGGCGTCTCGAGGATGCAGGGAATCCCCCTCGTACGCGGGTCCTGCAGCAGCCAGCGGAACGGCTCCGCCCCGATGGCGCCCTCGCCGATCCAGGCGTGGCGGTCCTTGTTCGAACCGAAGGGATGCTGCGAGTCGTTCAGGTGGAAAAACGCCGGTGCTTCACCGATCACCCGTTCGAATGTGTCAAGCACCTCGCGCAGCCGCTCGGCGCTCTCGTGGATCGGGTGCCCGGCGGCAAAGAGGTGGCAGGTGTCGAGGCCATATCCCGTGCGGTGCCGTAGCTCGCGTGGCACCTGCTCGAGCATGATGGCGATCTCCTCGGGGGTGCGACCCATCGTACGGCCGGCGCCCGCCGTGTTCTCGATCAAGACCCGCGTGCCGCTGCCTGTTTCGGCCACGGACTCGACGGCGTGTCGAATCGCGGTGCCCACGCGCACTGCCGCGTCCTCGGCCGCGGAGTCGCCCGCCGAGCCGGGATGAAAGCAGCAGCCGTAGGCGGCGAGCGCCGTCGTGCGCTCAAACTCCTTGGCGAGGCCGTTGCGCGCGCGCAGGGCCTTCTCCTCCTCCGGGGAGGCCGTGTTGAGCACGTAGGCCGCGTGCACGAACACCGCCGATGGTGCGAGGCCCACGTCGGCCAGCGCCGCGTGCGCGGCCTGCACCTTCGGCGGCTTGAACGAGACCTTCTCGTTGTAGTACGTCGGCGGTGCGGTGAACACCTGCACGGCCTTTGCGCCCGCCGCTGCCGCGCGGCGCACCGCGATGGGAATGCCGCCAGCATCCGGCGGATGCACGCCGATGATCGGCGCGCTCACGGTGTCTTCCCGCGGCGCTCGCCGAGGTCCACCATCCGCTGCCCGTGCGCGTACTCGACGCTCTTGTGCTCCTTGGCGTCGCGCAGGCGCTTGAGCACCGTGGCGATGCGCTGTGCCTGCGTCTCGATCGTGCGCTGCGCCTCGGGGATCTCGTGGTCCTCCAACATCCCGCCGGTGATCAGTGCCGAGGTCGTCAGCAACGCCGCGAGTGGATTGTTGATCTCGTGCTGCAGCGCCAATGACAGTTCACCGATGCCTGCCATATAGCGCGCCTTGCGCAGCTCCTCCTCGGCGCTGCGTCGCGCCGCCGCGGCGGCCATCCGGCGCTCCGCGATGCGCAGGCGCGCCGCCACGTCGCTCGGCGTCACCGGCTTCGGCAAGTAGTCGTCGGCACCGGCATCCAGCACCTGCTCGAGGTCGTCCGCTTGCGAGCGGCCCGTCACGAGCACGATGTAGGCGTGCTCCCCATTTTCGTGTTCCCGCACGGCACGACAGACGTGGAGGCCATCGCGCTTTGGCATCTCCCAGTCCAAGAGCAGCAGCGGGAACGGTTCCGCCTGGTACCGGTCCCAAGCCGCGGCGCCGTCCTCCACCGCGGTGACGTCGTGCCCCGCGGATGCGAGTACCGCCTCCAACAAGTCCCGCATCAGCGGGTCGTCATCGGCCAACAGGATACGCATGCCGTTCACCACTCCAGGGTCCCAAGCCGGATCGCCGTGCGGGGCATCCCGCCGCCGCGCTGCGCGGCAATCCACGCCACCGCGATTCGCTGGCCACGAATCGCCACGCGCGGCATTGTCGCTTCGCCCGTCTCATCCGAGGCGGGAATGCGATGCTCGAAAATGTGGCCCTGCACACGCGAGAGGGCGAGTCCGAGCCGAGGCATCCGGCTATTCGGATCCTCGTATGCCACCACCACCGTGTCGCCCCGGGAGGCCACCGAGGCCGCCGAGGGCCGGTCCCCATACACGATGGGCACGGGCTCGTGGAAGAGCGCGCCACGCTCCATCGTGTGCGTGAAGAACAATCCCGCGCCCTCGCGCGCGTCCAGATAGTAGACCACGTGCACGTAGTTGTTGAGCGAATCCGCTGCGATGAACGGCACCGGCCGGTTGCAGCCGGCGCGGCCGACGTCGGCGCTGTCGGCGACGACGGCAGGATTCCACGTCCGGCCTCCGTCGTCCGAGCGGGCCACCAGCAAGTGCACGCTGCTGTCTGGCTTCACCGCAAACCACGATGCGTAGGCCTCATCGCCCGGTGCACGCGCCGCGCGGCGAGTCGCCAAACAGGCACTCGCGTCCTCAGGCCAGCTCGGCGGTGTCCACGCGGTCGCGAAGGACAGGCGTTCGCCATCGAACTCGAGGCGCAGAGAGTCCTTGAGGGTCTCGGTGCGCCGCTCGACCTCGGCGTCCCAGCGCACGGGCTGCGGGAGGCAGGCCGGCAGCAGCAGCAGCGGCAGCAGGTATCGTCGCTTCATCTCCCTGAAGTATCGCCGCGTGGGGGATTAGATTTCCACGTCTGTCCCCTTCAGCCCGACTTCGCGATGCCTACCTACTCGCCAAACGGCGTTCGTCAGCTTCCCGCCACCGTGAACGAGCCGGTCCGCAGCTACGCTCCCGGCTCGCCCGAGCGCGCGTCCCTGCAGGCCCGCCTGAAGGCGATGGAGGGCGAGCGGCCCGACATCCCCGTGGTGATCGACGGCAAGGAGATCCGCCACAAGGGCAGCACCACCAACGCGACCTCGCCGCACAAGCACAGGCACGTGACAGCCACCTGGCACGGCGCTACCACCAAGGACGTGCAGGCGGCAATCGCCAGCGGCCGCAAGGCGTGGAGGGAGTGGAGCGAGTGGACCTGGGAGGAGCGAGCATCCGTGTTCCTCAAGGCCGCCGACCTGCTCGCCGGCCCGTGGCGCGACACGATCAACGCCGCGACGATGCTCGGCCAGTCGAAGACCGTCTACCAGTCGGAGATCGACGCCGCCTGCGAGATGACGGACTTCTTCCGCTTCAACGTCGCCTTCGCCCGCGAGCTCTGCGCCGAGCAGCCGATCAGCGCGCCGGGTATGTGGAACCAGAGCGAGTACCGGCCGCTCGAGGGCTTCGTGTACGCGGTGACGCCGTTCAACTTCACGGCCATCGGCGGCAACCTGCCCACCGCGCCTGCGCTGATGGGCAACGTCGTGCTCTGGAAGCCGGCGGGTGCGGCCATCCTCTCGGCCTGGCACACGCTGCAGCTGCTGCACGAGGCCGGCCTGCCACCCGGCGTCATCAACTTCGTGCCCGGCGACCCGGTGGAGATCAGCAAGGTCGCCCTCAGCCATCGTGATCTCGCCGGCGTGCACTTCACCGGCAGCACGGGCGTGTTCAACTCCATGTGGAGCACCATCGGCCAGAACATGGGCAAGTACCGCTCGTATCCACGCATCGTGGGCGAGACGGGCGGCAAGGACTTCATCATCGCGCACCCATCGGCGGATGTGGAGGCCTTTGCGGTGGCCGTGGTGCGCGGCGCCTTCGAGTACCAGGGCCAGAAGTGCTCGGCGGCCAGCCGCATCTACGTGCCGAAGTCACTGTGGAAGGAGGTCAAGGCACGCGTGGTGGCCATGCTCGACGAGATCACGTGTGGCGATGTGAGCGACTTCTCGCACTTCATGGGCGCGGTGATCGACAAGCGCGCCTTCGACCGCATCAGCGGCTATCTCGCGCACGCCAAGAAGAACGCCACGATCATCGCTGGCGGTACGGCGGACGGTTCGAAGGGCTGGTTCGTGCGTCCGACCTTGGTCGAGGCGAAGGACCCCAAGTACAAGCTGATGTGCGAGGAGATCTTCGGCCCCGTGCTCACGGCGTATGTGTACGACGACGCCAAGTGGGCCGAGACGCTGGAGTTGGTGGACGGCACGTCGGACTACGGGCTGACGGGCGCGGTGTTCGCGCAGGACCGCGCCGCGGTGCGCGAGGCCCACGCTGCGCTGCGCCACAGCGCCGGCAACTTCTACGTCAACGACAAGTGCACCGGCGCCGTGGTCGGCCAGCAGCCATTTGGCGGTGCGCGTGGATCGGGCACGAACGACAAGGCCGGCAGCAAGCTCAACCTGCTGCGCTGGGTGAGCGCGCGGACAGTGAAGGAGACCTTCGTCCCAGCGAAGGACTACCGCTACCCGCACATGGGCTAGAGGACGAAGGACGGAGGACGAAGGTTGTTCACCTTCGTCCTCCGTCCTTCGTCATCCGTCATGCGTTACCTGACCCTGGACGTCTTCACCGATCGGATGTTCGGCGGCAACCAGCTCGCCGTCTTTCCGGACGCGCGCGAGATCCCCGAGGAGTTGCTGCTCCCCATCACCCGGGAGTTCAACTTCTCCGAAGTGACGTTCTGCTATCCCAGTGACGACGCTGTGCACACGCGGCGCGTGCGCATCTTCACGCCGGGCGAGGAGATGCCGTTCGCTGGCCATCCGACCATCGGGACCTCCGCCGCACTGGCGTTGTGTGAGGGCGCGCTCGGCGGCGCACGCGAGGGTCGGCTGACGCTCAAGCTCGGCGTCGGTACGGTGCCCGTGGAGGTGCGGATGGAGTCGGAGAGCTTGGCCTGGGCCGAACTCTCCGTCGCCAAGCTGCCGGAGGTCGGCCCGCCGGTGCCCACGGTCACGACGCTCGCCGAAATCCTCTCGCTGGAGCCCTCGGATTTCGTCGGCGGCACGTACTCGCCGCAGGCCGTCTCCTGCGGTATTCCGTTTCTGCTCGCGCCGCTCAAGAGCGTCGCCGCCGTCTCGCGCGCGCGCATCCGGCTCGACCGTTGGGAACAGACTCTGAAGAAGTCCTGGGCGCCGGAGATTTTTGTCGCGGCCCGCGACCCGGAGCAGGGCGAGCAGCACTGGCGCGCGCGGATGTTCGCGCCCGGCCTCAACGTGCCCGAGGATCCGGCGACCGGATCCGCCGTCGCCGCCTTCGGTGGTTGGCTCGCAATGAAGGATGCGAAGCGCGACGCCGAGTTCGGCTGGACCGTGCGGCAGGGCATCGAGATGGAGCGCCCCAGCCTGCTGCAGGTTCGCGCCGAGAAGAAGGACGGCGCCGTGACGGCCGTGCGCGTGTCCGGCCACGCGGTGTTGACGGGCGAGGGAGCGCTGCGGCTACCGCCGCGCTAGCACGTCGTGAGTCCCGCCGGCGCCGCGCACCGCGTCCGACTCAAATGACCGTGCGCGTCATCCCAGGCGTTGACTGCCGCAGCCGTCCCGCCATCGAGCCGTCGAACGCGCGCATGCCCGCGTGCCAGAGCACGGCGCGGTTGCGACCATTCCGCTTGGCGACATAGAGCGCCTCGTCGGCGCGCGCGAGCAGGGTCTTGGCCACCTCGTCGTCGCGCGCGAGGTCGGCCGCGACTCCGACACTGGCCGTAATGCGGACGTTCGGAGGCAACGAGCGGAACTTGTGGTCGCGAAAGGCGTGCAGCACGCGCTCGGCGAGGATGAGCGCGCCCTCGTCGCCCGAGTCCGGTGCCAGGATCGTGAACTCCTCGCCGCCGAAGCGCGCTACCACGTCCACGTCGCGCGCCGTGTCCTGCAACAGCTCGCCCACCTCGCGGATGACCTCGTCGCCCGTGAGGTGGCCGTACTCGTCGTTGATGCGCTTGAAGAGGTCCACGTCGATGGCCAGTACGGCGACTTCCTTCTTGCCGCGCATCGCGCGCGAGACCTCGCGTTCGGCCATCTGGTTGAGACCGCGGCGGTTGAAGCAACCGGAGAGCGGGTCCGACAGCACCATCGCCTGCAGACGCTCGCGCATCCGGTTGTATGCGCGGCCGATCACTGTCACGGGATCCGGCATCCGCTCGCCGGTTTCCTCGTACGGCTTGGAGAAGTCACCCTCCTGGGCACGACCGAAGAGCTGGATCAGCTCCTGCATGCGGCGCGTCACCTCACCCTGCAGCCCCACGTACACGAGTACGCCGATGCCGTAGAGCGCCAGGGTCCACAACTCCTCGGCGGGTTGCATCAGTTGGCCGTACTCGGACGCCACGCCGATCAGCGCCATGTAGCCAATCGCGATGAACACGAGGTTCGCAATCGTCGCACTCCAGCCGAAGAAGAGCTGGGTGATCTGCACCGTGAAGATCGAGACGAGCAACGAGCGGTGGTAGTTCTCCGGCGGCGTGACGAGGCCCACCGTGCCAAAGAGCACCAACATGTCGCTGGCGATGGTCGCGAACACCAAGCCGTTCCCGGCCCGTGGGCCGCGCCGTAGGGCGTAGGCAACGATTCGATGAAACGCCAGGTAGGACACCATCAGCAGGAGCGCGATGCCAAGCAGCTGGCGCTCGCTGTAGATCCCGGAAAGCACCGACTCCGCCGAAATGACGTCGAACCACTTCAGCGCAATGGTCGAGAAACCGACCAGGGGCAGGAAGATGGCGCGATACCGGGCCTGCCAAAGCAGGACCTCGGCGTTCGTCTCCTCAATGGTAGGCGCGGTCAGCGTCGGCGTTAGCATCGGTCGGGGAAGTAGCAGCCTAGGGCGTACGGCTACTGGACTGTTTAAGAGGCAGTCACTGTAACATTTCCGCAAGCAGAGAATGTCACAGACTGACAGGCCCGATCGTGCGATCGGGCCCAGTCCCATCACCGCCTTCTGCGAAGGACGCTAGAAGCGGGCCTCGAGATACAAATCGAGACGCGTCTGCCAACGGGGATAGATGCCCCGTGCGAGATCGACCCTGAACATCCCGTCGAAGAAGCTGGCGCCGATGCCGGCGCCGCTCATCGGGCGACCGATGGCGTTCCAGCCATCGCGCGCGCCGGCCCAGCCGAGGTCGGCGAACACAACGGGGCGCGCGGCGACGTTGCCCTTCCCCAGCTCGAGTCGCCCCATCCAGAAGCTTTCGCCAACCATGGTTCCGGGCGTCTGCCCGCGCACGCTCTGCAGACCGCCCAGGAAGAACAGTCGCTGCGGCGGCAGCTCGCCTTCGCTATAACCCGCAGCGCCGGTGATCGACGCCGAGATCGGGCCGAGGCCGCGGGAGACCGTGGTCTCAAGGAACGCGCGCTGGTAGTCCTGCTGGCCCGTGGCCGCCTCCAGCCGCAGGTCCGCAGTCGCACGCCAGCCGGAGGGATCGAGCCCTCGATGCGCGCGCCAACGAACGCCGGCGCCGTGGTACCAGCCCTTCTCCGCCACCACGTTGCCTAGGAAGCGATCGTCGTGCGCACCACCGAACAGCGACCAGCGGCTCTCCACCGGCGCGGTCCACTGCTGTTCCGTGAACAGGCGCCACTCAAACCCGCGGCCGGGCACGTGTCGCCGCGTAAGCTCAGCACCCCAGGCCCGATGGTAGAAGCCTTCGTCGCGCGCGTAGAACAGCGCCGGCAGCGACGCGCCGAACGAGAGCGGGTCGCCGAAGTCACCACTCACGTTCAGCCGGCGGAACAGCGCCGCCTCGAGCTCCGTACGACCGTTTGTGCGCGAGAGGCCGAACTCGCCATTCAACTGGAGGTCCGCCACGGACCCCCGCACATCGAGTCGAGCGTTCAACCCTCGACCGAGCGCCGACCGCACGCGGAGACCCGACGCCAGGCCCTCCACGCGGTTGTAGCGCGTGAACGAGAGCCCATACTCCACCGAGGGCCGCTGCGGCGACCAGGCCGGCTGCAGACCGAAGTCCAGCCGCTTGAGCAACTCGTCCCGCTGTGCCGCGCCGAAGAGCTCTTCCCCCGGATCATAGATCGACGGCGGCAGCTCGGGCGAGGACGCGAGCTTCGCCATGTCGCAGGGCACCTGCACCGCCATCCGCAACTGGCCATTCTCGCGCGTCTGGATCGACTCCCAGTAACCCGTCGTCGCGCAGCTGTTGCGGCGATCCTCCCGTCTCAGGGAGTCTCGTGTGCGGTAGAACGACCGCACGGAATCCCGCACTTGCGCGGAATCCAGCCCGCGATCGAACAGGCTCTGGCGCAAGGAATCGCGATCCGTGCCGGGACGCTCCGGCAGCGGCGCGAGTGCCAGCGCGGCATTCACGGTCTGGTACTGGTAACGCTGCTCGATCTTGAACGGCACACGCATGAAGCTCACGCGGGCATAGCCCTCGGCGCCCTGCGTGCGCGGCAGCCAGAAGCGCTGTTCGAACAGGCCGTACTCGATGGTCACGGCCGTGATCTCGGCCTTCATCGGCGAGAGCATGGCGCGCACGGGCCTCGGCATGTCTTCCCGTGCATCCGGATCCTCCGCCTCCACCGTTTCCCAGATGTCCATCGGCGCCGAGAATCGCATCACGGCGCGCGCGAGGTGGTAGCCGTCCGTCTCGAACCAGAACGACCCCACCACAAGGTTCCACACCGCCTGCCGTGGCGTGGCGATGATCTCCTTCAGCGTGATGCGCTTGCCGTCGGGCAGCGCGATGGTGATGGAGTCGCCGCTGCGAAACGTGAAGTAGGCTTCCGAGCCCTCGGCCACCGGATGCACCAGCATGGTCGAGCCGTTGCCATCGCTGCTGCCCACCATCTCAAAGAGCCAGAGCTCGTCCTTGCCGGGATAGTACGGCACGGCCAGCATGTCGCCGACCTCGCCCTCGAGCTCGCGCTGCATCTCCTCCTCGGCCTCGCGAATGCCCTGCACAATCGGCACGGCCTGCCGCGCCCCGAGCACTTCTACACGTGCCCCGATTCCGCGCTGCCATCGCACGTGGGAGGCGTTCTCGCTCCGAAAGATCAGGCGGTCGCGGGCAGTCTCCCGCAGGGACATCCCCGCCGAGATCCGCTGGTAGCTCTTCACGTCGTACGACAGCAGCGACGAGTCCTGCTCGAGGCGCGCGGCGCGCGCGCGCAGCAGGATCTCGCGGGCGCCCGCATCGCGGAACGCCGTACGGCGATGCTCGTCCGTCACCTCGATGCGCTCTCGGATCGGCGGACGGACGCTGATGCTACCGCCGGCCTGACCGGAATCGGTGCGGACCTGAACGGAGACTTGGAAGGCGAGGGCGAGGGATGTCAGCAGCACGGCGTGTGGGGAAATGCGGGTCGATGCCCACTACGGGCGCGTCACCCGCGGGGTTTCCTGCGTCGAGCCCGACTCCCGTGCCTGTCGGACCGCCTCCAGGCTGTCCCGACGCGCGGCCTGTTGTCGCCGGGAGACTGCCAACCGCGCATCGGCATCGCGACGGTTTGCCCGATCCAGCGTCAAGGCACCGGGCAGTTGCAGGGCCGCCACAAGCGCCGGCAGCACGAGCAGGGCCGGCGCTCCCGGGAAGCTTGGCTTGCCATCGGACCCCAGCGCGCCGAACCGCGCCACCAGACGCGCGCTGTGCCGTTGGACCCACACCGTGGCCACGATCACCGCGATGCCCAGCGCCGCGAGCACGATCGGAAAGAACGGCGTATCGCGGAACACCTCGGCCGCGAGCCAGCCGAGGTAGGCGACGAACCAGATCAAGCCGAGCAAGGTCCACACAAGACGCTGGAGCCGCAGGGAGAAGGCAAAGGCCACTGCCGCACCGGGAATCAGGAGGTGCCGGAACCCCTCGAACGCATCGATCAACATGCCGCTCGCAACGCCCGCAGTGAGCGCGGCCACGAGGTGCAGCCAGAGAGCGAAGTCCTGGTCGCCGCGCTGTCGGCGCGAGGTCTCATAGGCCGTGACCGCGAAGAGGCTGCCGCCGATCATCCAGGTCCAACCCAACGTAGCGGCGCCGAGTCCGGCGCCGAAGACGGCTGCCGTGACGTGAAAGAGGAACCGGAGCCCAATCACGGCGATCGGCAGCACCAGCGGCGAGAACCGCACGCGCCGAAGGGCGATCAACGCGGCAGCAAGGGTGGCCAACTCCACAACAAGCTCCTCCCCTCGACAACCCCAGAAGATGAACTCGGGGTAACTGCAGGCTCCGGCGGGCATGGATGCGAAGACGTCGAACAGCTCCAGTAGCGCGACCGTTCCCACGGGCGTCATTCCCACCGCCAGCAGGACGGCGAGACCCGCCGCCATCGGGTACGACTCGCGCCGTAGGCGTCGCGCGACAACCAGGAACACGGCCGCGTAGAGCAGGCTCACGGCGAGCGCACCGCCGGGCCCCAGCCATTCCCAGCGGTCGCTGAGGAACCAAGCCATGGAAATGAGTACGGTGAGCGCGCCGAGCGCGTAGCCGATGGCCGCGGCCGGTGCGGAGCGTGAAGCCGCCGGCGTGTCCTCGCGCCGCTCAGGCGTCAGCGCACGAATCTCCACCGCCTGCGCCGCCGTGATGATGCCCAGCGAGACCGCGGCATCGAGCCGCCGATCGTCCGCATCCCACATCGTCCACCTCCACGGGTGTTGCCCGGTGACGTCCGACCTTTTCACTTTCTCTGGTGACGGAACTGCCTCCCGCCCCAGCGCTCGGTGACATCCCGCTCGAAGAGTTTGAGCGGCACGCCAACAGCCTCGTCGCCTGGATCCGCGACTACCTCGGCTCCCCTGAACGCTATCCGGTGCTCGCCCGCGTCGCGCCGGGGGGAATCCGCTCGGGCCTTCCCTTACACGCGCCGGAGTCCGCGGAGCCGCTCGAGCGCATCATCGCGGACCTCGATCGCGTGTTGATGCCCGGCGTCACCCACTGGAACCATCCCGGCTTCTTCGCCTACTTCGCGAACACGGGTTCCGTCCCCGGCATCCTCGGCGAGCTGGTGAGCGCGGCGCTAAACCAGGTGGGCATTCTCTGGCGCACCTCACCGGCCCTCGCCGAGTTGGAGCAGGTCACCGTTGGCTGGCTCCGCGACGCCATGGGGCTTCCCGGCGACTGGTTCGGCATGATCGCCGATACGGCGTCCACCAACACGCTGGTGGCATTGGCGGCGGCGCGCGAGCGTGACCCAACACTCGACATCCGGCAGCGCGGACTGGCCGGGCGGACGGACGTCCCAAGGCTGCGCGTCTACTGCTCCGACCAGGCGCATTCGTCGGTGGACAAGGCGGTGATCACGCTGGGGCTTGGGCACCAGAACCTCGTGCGCGTTTCCACGGACGATGCGTTCCGGATGCGTCTCGATGCACTCGATACCGCAATCGCTGCCGATCGCGCCGCGGGATTCCGGCCGCTGGCTGTCGTCGCGACGCTCGGCAGCACCTCGAGTACCGCGGTGGACCCCATCGCCGCAATCGCCGACCGTTGCGAGACGGAGGGCCTGTGGCTGCACGTGGATGCGGCGTACGGTGGCGCACTGGCGCTGCTGCCCGAACGCCGCGAGGCATTCGATGGCATGGCGCGCGCGGACTCCCTGGTGCTCAATCCACACAAGTGGCTGGTCACGCCGATGGACTGCTCCATTCTGTGGACGCGGCACCCCGACGTGCTCCGGCGCGCCTTCGCATTGACACCCGAGTACCTGCGCACCACGGAGCAGGACTCTGCGCTGTCGCTGAGCGACTACAGCTTCCAGTTGGGGCGCCGGTTCCGGGCACTCAAGCTCTGGTTCGTGTTGCGGGCGTTTGGACTGGAAGGGCTGCGCGCGCGGCTGCGTGCGCATTGCCAGATGGCGAGCGTGTTCGCTGCGCGCGTGGAGCGTAGCGAGATGTGGGAAACGATGGCGCCGACCACGATGTCCGTCGTGTGCTTTCGCCATCATCCACGCGGCATCGACGACGAAGACGCGCTTGAGCGGCACAATGCCGCCATCCTCGAGCGCGTGAACGCGAGCGGGCGCGTGTTCCTGTCGCACACCAAGCTGCGCGGCCGCTATGTGTTGCGTATCGCGATTGGCAACCTGCGGACCGAGCAACGCCACGTGGACGACGCCTGGGCGTTGCTGCAGGATGCTGCATTGGAGTCGCGCTCGTGATGACCGTCGACGCGAATCGCCGCGCCGCGCGCGGGAGCATCGCGTGAGCGGATTCAAGGCTGATCGCAGCTCGGCCCTGCGGAATCCCCTGCGCTGGCTCTGGCGCGGCATGGCGCTGCTGCTGGCGCTGTCCGTGCTTGTCCCGCGACTCGCTTGGGAGTTCACCGCGCCAGTTCCGCTTCGCGTGCTGGTGGTGGACAAGACCGTGCCGCAGGCGAGCTTCGGCGAGCACGATCGCGTGGCATTCTGGCTGACGCACCGCCGGGTCCCGACGGCAGACGGCCGGAAGGTCTGGGATGTCGCGCGCGACTACCTGGGCTATGACCCCATCGCCAGACGCGGTGAGGCCATCAGCGCTGAGCGTCTGGCCGGCGTGGACCTCGTCTATCTCGCCGACGCCTACGGCGTCTACACAGGAGACAGCGCAGAAGTCGTGGCCCATTCGACGCGCCTCGCGGCGCTCGAGCGATCAACGTTGGTGTATGGCGGCCTCTCGCTCCCAGAGGTGGAACTGCTGGAGTCGCACGTCGCCCGCGGTGGCTCCCTGGTCGCGGAGTTCAACACCCTGGAACAACCGACGGCAGGCAGCCCTGCGGGCGAGCGGATGGGCGCGCTGCTCGGCGCGCGCTACGACCGCTGGCTGATGCGCTGGTACGCCGACCTCGCCAGCGAAGATGAAATTCCGTCCTGGATGCGCGAGCGCTGGGAGCGGCTGCGCGGGCGTCGTTGGCCGCATCGTGGGCCTGGCATCGTCGTGTTCCACGAGACGGATGAGCGCATCGTCGTGATCGATTCCACCGAGTTCACGAGTCGTTGGCCGGTGACGCTCGAAGTGGAGCGACCTGACGACCCGCTGGTGCGACGTGTGCGAAGCGGGCAGCCATACTGGTACTGGATCTCCGCAGTGTCCCCGCTCGAGGGTGCGGAGGTGTTGGCCACCTTCCGTCTCCACGTCACGCCGGCGGCGGAGGCCCGGCTGCGACGCACAGGATTCTCGCCGTCAGTGCCCGCGGTGGTGCGACGCGCCGGGGTGCCGCTGGTGGCGTATGTCACCGGCGACATCGCGGATGTCGGCGTCGAGCCGCCTCCACTCATGCGCACGCGATATATGGATTGGTACGGCCGTTGGCAGGCGCGCGAAGGGCGACCTGGGCCACAACGGCGGTTCTTCTGGCGCAGCACCTTGCCCCTCTGGGACGGGATGCTCGACGAAGTCCGGGCCCTACGCTCCAGACCCGATTAACGTTCAATCAGTCGCGGCTTCTAACGGGCATCAACCCGCGCAGGCTCCCACCCTGCCGCGCGACTACCGGCCTTGTGGCCACCAGAGGTGCTCGATGCTGAAGAAGCTCTTGGTTCCCGTCGTCGCCACGACCTTGATGCTCGGTGCCTGCACCGAGACCCCGCTCACGCCCGCTGCCGCGGCGATCCAGAACGACTACGCGCTACAGATGTTCGGCGAGTCGGGCATGGCGCTGGAAGGCACGATGGGTCCGCAGACTGGTGACCGCCCCTTTGACGGCCGCACAGGCCGGCCGCCGCTGCCCGATTCACTGAAGCTGACCGACGAACAGAAGGCGGAGATCGAAGCCCTCCGCCTCACGTTCCGCACGGAGTGGCAGGAGGAGCTGGACGCCCTCAAGGCGATCTTCGAGGAAGCGCGCGCAGCCCGCGCGGACGGCGCGACGCGTGAAGAGGTCCACGCCATCCTCGTCACCGGCCGCCCGATCGCCGAGACACTGCGACCTGCAGTGCTGGAGCTGCACTACCAGATCCTTGGCGTGCTTACCGAAGCCCAGCGCGCCTGGCTCTTCGCACACCGGCACCGCCGGATGCCGCGGCCGATGTTTCCTGGCTGAGTCAATGCGGCCGATCATCGGTCGCAACGGGATAAGAACTGACTGATTGCCACAGAGGCACAGAGACACGGAGATGTCTCTGTGCCTCTGTGCCTCTGTGGCCAAAGCAGTTACGAACCTTGCTCCGGGATCATGTACTCCTCGGTCTTCGGCCGCACCGGGAAGTTGAACCAGCCCGCCACCTTGTCGCGCCACTCGTCGAAGATCTCGTAGATCGTCGGGATCACGAGCAGCGTGAGCAGCGTGGACGTCAGCACGCCGCCAATCACCGCGCGGCCCAGCGGCGCGCGGAAGTCCGCGCCCTCTCCGAGGCCCAACGAGACCGGAATCATGCCGGCACAGAGCGCGAAGGTCGTCATCAAGATCGGCCGCAGACGCACGCGGCCCGCCTCGATGATGGCCTCGCGTCGCTCCATTCCCTGCTCCTGCCCCCACTTCGCGAAGTCGATCAACAAGATGGCATTCTTCGCCACGATGCCCATCAGGAGGATCACACCGATCATCGACATGATGTTGAGCGTGTCGCCCGTGACGAGCAGCGCCAACACCACGCCGATCAGCGACAGCGGCAGCGAGATGAGAATTGCGATCGGCTCGAGGAACGAGCCGAACTGCATCACGAGGATCAGGTACATCAGCAGCAGGGCGATGCCCATCGCCGCGAGCATGTCGCCGAAGACCTGCGCCTGGTCCTTGGCCTCGCCGCCGAACGACCAGGTCACGCCGTCGGGCATCGACAGCTTCTGCATCTCGCGCGTGATGGCCGTGGTCACCTCGCCCAACGAGGCGCCGGACACGTTGCCCTGCACGACGATCACGTTGTCGCGGTCGAGATGCGAGATCTTCGCGGGACCGAGGCCCTGCGAGACGCTGGCCAACTGACCCAGCGGCATCATCCGCACCGGACCACCGCCCTGGCCACCAACCGAGATCGGCAGGCGCTCGATGTCCGCCACACGACTGCGCGCCTCGGGCGCGAGACGCACGCGAACCTTGCGGTTCTCGCCGGCGGGGTCCACCCAGTCACCCGCGTCCACACCCGCAAAAGCGGGCCGCAATGACTGGGCGATCTGCCCGATCGTCACGCCCATCGAGCCGGCGAGCGCTCGATCGACCGTGATCTCCAGTTCGGGCTTCTGACCCTTCGTGGACAGTCCCACGTCCACCGCACCCGGAACGGCGCGCACGATCTGCAGCACGGTGTCCGCCACCGTCTGCAGCTGACGACCATCGAAGCCGCGCAGTTCCAGCTGCACCTGCTTGATGGCGCCGCCCCAGCCGCTGGTGAACACCGCCACCGTGGCGCCGCCGATCTGCTTGACCTCCTCACGCAGCGTGGCGCCGAAGCGATCCTGTGAGATCTCACGATCAGCCTTCGGCGTCATGCGCACGTACACGGATCCAAGGTCCACGGCGCCCAGCGCCTCGGACGGATCCATGCCGCCTCCGGCACCGATGGTCGTGAACGTGTAGCGCACCTCGGGATGCCGCCGCGCCAGCGCGGCCGCCTCCTCGGTCTTCATGCGCGTGTACTCGAGGTTCGACCCCGGCGGCGTCTCCACCTGGATCACCACCTCGGAGTTGTCGCTCACCGGCACGAAGCCAAAGCCACCGTAGTTGCCCTGCAGCCACAGCGCGCCGACCAACGAGCCGAGCGCGAGACCGATCATCGCCAGCCGATGATCGAGTGCCCAGCCGATCACCTTCGTGTAGTTCCGCGCCTGGCGGTCAAACCACTTGTTGAAGGCATCCAGCTTGCGCGAGATCCAGAAGCGATGCTGCCCCTCCTCGATCTCCGGGTCCGGCCAGTAGGCCGAGAGCATCGGGTCGAGCGAGAACGAGACGAACAGCGACACCAGCACCGCGCAGGCGATCGTCAGGGCGAAGGGCTTGAACCACTGGCCCGAAAGCCCCGCCATGAAGCCGATCGGCACGAACACGCAGACGATCGAGAAGGTCGTCGCCGCCACGGCGAGTCCGATCTCGTCGGTGCCCTCGTGTGCGGCCCGGAAATGGTCCTTCCCCATCTCCACGTGTCGCACGATGTTTTCTCGTACCACGATCGCGTCGTCGATCAGGATGCCGATGGCCAGCGAGAGACCGAGCAGCGACATCGTGTTCAGCGTGAAGCCGAAGGCCCACACGGCGATGAAGCTGGCGAGCACGGAAATCGGCAGCGCCAGGCCGGTGATGACCGTCGAACGCCAGGAGTTCAGGAACAGGAACACCACCAACACCGTGAGCACCGCACCCTCGACCAGCGTGCTCTGCACGTTGGCCACCGATGCCTCCACGCGGTCACCGGAGTTCTGCACCAAGTCGATGGTCGTGCCGCTCGGCAGCGTCGGCCGCAGCGCCTCGATCTCCTCGAGCACCTTGGCCGCGACGGCCGTCGTCGAGTAGCCCTTGGCCTTCTTGATCAGGATGCCAACCGCCTCGCGGCCGTTGAACAGCGCGGCCGTGCGCGGCTCGGCCGTGCCATCGCGGGCCGTGGCCACTTCGCCAAGTCGAATCGCGCGGCCACCCTTCTCGGCCACCACCAGCTGCAGGAAGTCCTCGGGCCCTTCCAGCTTGCCCTTGAGGCGGATCGAACGCTCATCGAGTTCGCCGGCAATGCGGCCGACCGGCGTCGCGAGGTTCTGCGCCTGCAACGCACCCACGACCTGCGCGACGGTGATGCCGGCCGCTTCCATCGCGTGCGGGTGGATCTCCACCGTGAGTTCGCGCTCCACGCCGCCGAGTACCACTGCCTCGGCCACGCCGGGGATTCCGCGCAGCACACGCGTGATGCCGGGGTCGGCAATGCGCGTCAGTGACGGCGCATCGAGCGTCACCGAGTTCAGCGAGAGCTGCACGATGGGCTGGTCCGCCGGGTCGAAGCGCGTCAGCACCGGCTCCTTCATTTCCAGCGGCAAGTCAGAGCGAATGGAGCTGATCTTGTCGCGGATGTCCTGCGAGGCCTGCTGCAGGTCCTTCTCGAAGACGAAGAAGACCGTGATGTTGGCGAAGCCGTCCTGCGCGGCGCCCATGATGCGGTCCACGCCGGAGATGCCGGATACGGCCTCCTCGACGCGATCGAGCACCTCGCGCTCGACGACGTCGGGCGACGCACCCGGATACGGGATGGCCACGTTGATGATGGGCTGCTGCACGTCCGGGAACTCGTCCGTCTCCAGCTGCCACCAGGAGAAGAGCCCGAACACCACCAGCGTCACCATCGAGACGATGGTGATCAGCGGCCGTTTGATTGCGAAATCTGAGATGAACATCGCCGTTGCCTCAGCGCTGGGCGGTGTCGGACGGCACGCTCACGCGGAGCGGCGTCCCGGAAGAAATGCCGAGGGCCGCACCGACGAGGATCGTGTCCCCGACGGCGAGCCCGCTGATGATCTCGATGCGCTCGCTGGCGGCGTCGCGCACGCCAAGCGAGACAGTGACGCGTTCGGTGCGTCCGTCCTTCAATCGAACGACCTCAGGCGCCAGCCCGCGCTGATCGACCGCCGTCACGGGCACCGTGAGCGCCGCGCGCTCCTCGGACGCCACCCGACCTTCAGCGAACAGCCCCGCCACCAGGCGCTGGCCCGCATTGGGGATGCGAACAAACAGTCGCACCTGGCGCGTCTGTGGGTCGGCCTGCGGATTCACGCCGGCCACGCGGCCTTCGAACGTGCGACCCGGATAACCCGTGACCGAGAACGTCACGCGCGCACCCACACGCAGCATCGCGAGGTCGCTCGCGGGCACGGCGGCCTCGAGACGCATCGTGCTTGGGTCGACCACGGCAAACAGCGGTGCACCCGGCGCGACGATGTCACCCGGATTGATGTAGCGGTCCGAGACCACGCCGTCGTAGGGCGCGAGCACGTTTGCCGCATCGCGCTGCTTCTCGGCGCCCGACAGGCGGGCGCGCGCATCGTCGAGCATCGAGCGCGCCGAGAGATCCGCCCGACGGGCATTCTCGAGGTCGCGGTCGGAGATGGCGCCGGCCGCGTGCAGCTTCGTTGCGCGGTCCAACTCGCGGGCCGCGAGGTCCGCCGCGGTCTGCGCCGCCGTGAAGCCTGAGCGCGCCGAGAGGTACGCGTCATTGATGGCGCGGTCGTCGATCTTGGCCAGCGAGGTACCGGCCTTGACCACGTCACCGGGATCATGGGTCACCGTCAACACGGCGCCCGGCACCTCAGCGCGGATCTGCGCTGTGCGCTCGGCCACCAAGGTGCCGGAGAGCATCGGACCGAGCGCGAGCGTCGTCCGCTCGGCCACGGCGATGGCCTCAGGCCCGACGGCGACCGTGGGGCGCGAGTCCGAGGCAGCGTCCTCGGCGGCATCGCCACGACCGCAGGCAGCAGCGGCGAGCGACAGGGCAAGGACGGTACGTGCAGCGAACAGCGGGAAGCGAGACATCGAAGCCATCCCCCGACGGGCGGGTGTGGAGGTGTTGGATTGCAGGTATGAACAGACGAAGAGGTGGCCAGGCATCAGCGGGCACCTCCGATTGCGAGCGGAAGGTCCTTCAGCAGGGCGAGGCGCAGTCGTGCGACCTCGAGATCGCGCGCCGTGGTGACACGCTGCAGGCGCGCCTGCTCCAGCTGCACGCGTGCCTCCGTCAGCTCGACGGGCGTCGAAATGCCTTCGGCGAAGCGCACTTCGGCGATGCGGTAGGCTTGCTCTGCCTGCGCGTCCGTGCCGACCGCCGCGAGATACGCGGCCTGCGCCTGCTCGAACGCCGTCACGGAGAGAATGGCGTCGAGCTCGGCGCCATCGCGCGCCTGCTCGAGCCGCGCCCGCGCCTCGAGCACGTTCGACTGCGCCACGGCGCGCTCACCGCTCACGCGGCCGCCGGTAAAGATCGGGAACGAGAGGCCGAGCGTGACGTTCCAGTTCGGGAAGTAGAGGTCGAGCGAACCCGGCAGGAAGGTGCCTTCCGGCGGATAGGCGAAGCGCTGGTAGGTCGTGCTGAGCTGCAGGTTGGGCAGCGGCGCGAGGCGTGCTGCCGTCAACGCGCGCTCCGACGCCTCGAGCTGCGCCGTGGCCTGTCGCACGGTGGCGCGGGCCTCGACTGCCGTGTCCGGCGTGACGGTGCGGGCGGCGTCCAGCGCCACCGGCGCCAATGCCGGCGTCACCATCGACGAGTCGTCGCGGATCGGCGTGGTCAGCGTGAGCGGCGTGTTGAGCGGGAGTTCGAGCAACTGCTTGAGCCGCAGCTGCGCGGCCGTGCGGTTGCCCGTTGCCTGAATGGCGAGTGGACGTTGGTTGTCGCGCGTCACACGCGCTCGCAGCAGGTCGAACTCCGACGCCGTGCCGACTGAGCGTGCCAGCTCTACCTGTCGCAACGTGCGCTCCGTGAGCGCCAGGGTCGAGTCGGCGATGTCCTTCAGCCGCTCGGCTGCGACGGCGTCGAAGTACGCTTGCGCCACGTCCAGCAACGCCTGCGCGCGCGCCGAGCTGAGCTGGATGCTCGCGGCCTCGGACCCCGCGCGGGCGCCGGCGCGTGCCGCGCTCACCTTGCCGCCCGTCCACAGGTTCTGCGTGGCCGAGACCGTGAACGTGAAGGTGTTCGGCGCCGCGAAGATCTGCGCCAGCGGCGAGTTCTCGAGTCCCCCACCGCTGCTCGTGCCCGTGTCCGGCGCGAAGCGTTCGGAGATGGCCTGGAACTGATTCTGAATGGCACGCTGGTATGCGGCCGTACCGTTCACCTGCGGCAGCCGCTGCGCGTCGGCCTGCCGCATCTGGCCCGCGGCACGCTGGGTACCGGCCTCGGCGATGCGCACCGACAAGGATCGGCGCTCGGCAAGCTGAAGCGCGTCGGCCAGCGAGAGTGGGGTCGCGGCGGGCTGGGCAGGCTGCTGAGCGAGCGCCCCCGTGAGTGGCAGCACGAGCAGCAACAGCGCGGCGAGCGTCGCGCCGATGGATTTGAGGAAGAGTCGCACGTAAGTGGCTGGGGCCGTCCGTTCGGGTGGAAAAGACTCGGGCATCATGTCGCGTCCCATCGCGTCGGCGAACAGGGTGCCCATCAGCATCGCGGCGGCAGGCTTCGCGTCGTCAGCGGACGGAATGAAGCCGCCTGCAGCGAGTCGCTCGATGTAGCGCGTGAGTGCTTGGAACGACTTGGAGGGATGGTCGGCGGCGGTGCCCGCACACTCGGGGCGCTCCGCCATCTCTGCCATCGACATTCGGATCATCCCGCGAATCTCGAGCATGAAACGATGGTCCTGCTCCGCCCAGGCGGTGAGTTCGCGCACCGGATCCTGCGGCGTCTCCGGCAGCTTCGCGCGGCTACCGACTTTGGAGACGGCTTCGACCGCCGCTTCAATGAGCGCGGCCTTCGAGCCGAAGAGACGAAACAGTGTGACTTCGTTGACACCAGCAGCCTCGGCGATCTTGCGCGTCGTGGCGCCGCGGAAACCGGATTCCGCGTAGACGCGCACCGCGGCGTCGAGCAGCTGCTGCTTTGTTGGTTCAGACATCGAGCGAAGGATTGGTGGCATGTGAACGCTTTCACAAAGCAAGCGAACACTTGCTTACAACGAAAGGGGTCGTGTCAGGGTTTCACCGTAACGAAATGCGCGAACTCGGATCTGGGAGCCGACATCTTTCGGTATTTGTTCGGCATTGTCAAGCAGCGGAACCGGACGCCGCCTCCACCGGTTGCTCGCGAAGGACTCGTATCCCATTGTCCAGAATCATCTTCCGGCTCCAACAATGAAGCGAAAGCCAGACGACCCCGAGCTCGCCGCCAAGCTCTCCCCGATGCAGTACGAGGTCACGCAGTGCAGCGCGACCGAGCCGCCGTTCCGCAATGAGTTCTGGAATCACCACGAGCCTGGCATCTATGTGGACGTCGTCTCGGGCGAGCCGCTCTTTGCCTCGACGGACAAGTTCGACTCGGGCACCGGCTGGCCCTCGTTCACCAAGCCGCTCGTTGAGGGTCAGGTGACGGCGCAGGAGGATTCCTCGCACGGCATGCGCCGCGTCGAGGTGCGTTCGAAGGACGCCGACTCACACCTCGGCCACGTCTTTCCCGATGGCCCGGGTCCCCATGGCATGCGCTACTGCATCAACTCCGCGTCGCTGCGCTTCGTCCCGGCGGCGCGTCTGGCAGCCGAGGGCTATGAGCGCTTCTCGGCGTTGTTTCCAGGCGTGACGCAGGAGTCCGCGTGAGCACGCAGCTCGCCACGTTGGGCGGCGGATGCTTCTGGTGCCTCGAAGCCGTCTACCTCGAGTTGCGCGGTGTACACGGCGTGAAGAGCGGCTACGCCGGCGGCCACGTTCCGAACCCGACGTATGAACAGGTTTGCGGGAAGCAGACGGGCCACACCGAAGTCGTGCAGGTCAGCTTCGACGCGTCAGAGATCTCCTACGGCGACTTGCTCGACGTGTTCTTCACGATCCACGACCCCACGACGAAGGACCGTCAGGGCAACGATGTCGGCCCGCAGTATCGCTCGGCAATCTTCACGCACGACGATGAGCAGGCGCGCATCGCCCGCGAGAAGGTGGCCGCAGCGCAGGCGCACTGGGCCGACCCCGTCGTGACTGAGCTTGCGCCGCTCGACCGGTTCTGGCCCGCCGAGTCGTACCACGACAACTACCTCGCGCGGAATCCGCAGAATCCGTACTGCGCGGTGGTGGTGGCCCCGAAGGTATCGAAGGCGCGCAAGCTGTTCTTCGATCGGCTGAAGCGTCCCTGAGCGGCGGCACTTCGACCTGCGCCCGGCGTACATTGCGTCTATGCTGATGCGACGGCTGTCGATGACCATCGCCGCTCTGCTTGCGGCGATGTTGCTGGCGGTGCCCGTGCCCAGGTCGCTCGAGGCGCAGAGCGGCGTTCTGCGCGGCGTGGTGACGGACACGCTGGGGAATCCAATCCGCGGCGTGGAGGTGTTCGCGATCCAGACCGAGCGCAGCACGCGCACGGACGCACAGGGCCGCTACACGCTCACGCGCCTGCCTTGGGGCCAGTCGGTCGTGATGGCGCGTTCGCCCGGTTACCGCGCCGAGGAGCGGGTCATCCAGATCGGCGATGACAACCAGGCGTCGATGGATTTTCAGATGCGGCGTGCCATCCAGTTGATCGACACGTTGCGCATTACCTCGCACGATGGCTGTGCCGCATTCCGTTACGACGGCTTCGAGTGCCGGCGCCGCGCCGGGATCGGCCAGTTTCGCGGGCCTGACGAACTGCGTGCGCTGCGACCTGACTACTGGTCGGACATGTTCGAGGGCCTCACCGGTCTGCGGAAGGTACCGTTCACCAACCAGGAGCTGGGTCGGCTCGACTGGACCGTGGCGCCAACGACGGGCTGGCGCTGCCTGGTGGAGGCCTACAACGGACGCGAGCGCACCGCGCGAGAGATCCTCATCCGTCCGGACCAGATCCACTCGATCGAGGTCTACGACGTCTACGAGCGCGTGCCCGAACCATACAAGCGCTACGCCTGGCCGTCGGATTCCCGGACGCCGTGCACGCTGATCATGTATTGGACGAAGGTCTGGATCGAGGAGAACGAGAAACCGTAAGGCGGCAGCCCCATCCGCGAGTAGATTCGTCCCGATGACGACTCTGCTCGCGCTGCTCTTTGTCCTCTCCGGTGCTGCCGGACTCATCTACGAGAGCATCTGGAGCCGCTACCTCGGGCTCCTTGTCGGCCACAGCGCCTACGCCCAGGTCATCGTCCTCGTAATCTTCCTGGGCGGGATGTCGGCGGGCGCCGCGCTCGCGGCGCGGCGATCCACGCAGGTTCGGTCGCCCTTGCTGTGGTACGCGGCCGTCGAAGGCATCGTCGGTGTGATTGGGCTGCTGTTCCACGATGTCTTTTCTTTCGCGAGCGGTTTCGCGTACGACACGCTGTTCCCTGCGCTCGGCGGCGGCGCCACGCTGCTCGTCGGCAAGTGGCTGCTGGCCGCGCTGCTCATCGTGCCGCAGTCGGTGCTACTCGGCACGACCTTCCCGTTGATGACCGCCGGCGTGCTGCGGCGGCTCGGGGATCCCGCCGCGCAGCTGGCCGGGTCGGGACAGGTGTTGGGCCTTCTCTACTTCGCGAACTCGCTTGGCGCCGCCATCGGCGTCTTGGTGTCTGGTTTCTATCTCATTGGACTCGCCGGACTGCCGGGCACCCTTGTGGTCGCGGCGGTCCTCAACCTCGTCGTCGCGCTCGGCACCTTTGGCGTGGTGCGGCTTGCGCAGGACGATGAGGAAAGCGCGTTCGCCGCGGCGGTACCGGGCACCGAGGCCGCGGGCGACGATCGCACTTCGGCCTCTCCTGCACTCGTGGACGAGGCCGTCGCGCCGGTCGGCAGCGGCGACCTGCAGGGTGCCGGCGTTCGCGTCCAGCTCATCCGGCTTTTGCTCGCCGTCAGCTTCGGCACCGCCGTCGCCTCGTTCATCTACGAGATCGCCTGGATCCGGATGCTCTCGCTGGTGCTCGGCAGCGCCACGCACGCGTTCGAGTTGATGCTCTCGGCCTTCATCCTTGGACTGGCGCTGGGCGCGCTGTACGTGCGGAACCTCGCCGACGAGGCGCACGACACGCTGCGCCTGCTCGGCGTCGTGCAGTTCGCGATGGGCGCGCTGGCCATTGCGACGCTTGGACTCTACCTCGGTGCCTTTGATTGGATGGCCGGGCTGATGCAGACCGTCCAGCGCAACGAGCCCGGCTATGCCGTGTTTAACCTGGCGCGCTACGGGTTTGCGCTGGCCGTGATGCTGCCCTCGACCTTCTGCGCGGGCATGACCCTGCCGTTGATCACGCGCGGCTTGCTGGGCGCGGGTGCCGGTGAGCGCGCCATCGGGACGGTGTACGCGTGGAACACGCTGGGATCGATCGTTGGGGTGGCGCTCGCCTCGCTGATCCTGCTGCCCTTCCTCGGCCTGCGCGGACTGCTCATCCTCGGCGGCGCCTTGGACATCGCGCTCGGGGTGTGGCTGCTCTGGTGGCGGGCCCGCGATGTGAGCGACCTGCGGCGCACGGCGACGCTGGCGCTCGTCGCCGGCGCGGCGGTCGTGCTCGGTGCCGTACTTTCGCCCGCGTTCGACCTCACCACGCTGACCAGCGGCGTGTTCCGCTACGGCGCCGTGCCGGAAGTCGGCTCGCGTGACATTCGCTTCTACAAGGATGGGCGCACGGCCTCGGTCAGCGTGCAGTTCGGCGGCGATAGCGGCTTCACAATTGCCACGAACGGCAAGCCCGACGCCTCGCTGACGCGACACTGGTTCCGCGAACTGCCAGCGGACGTCGATCCCTTGGATCGTCCCGCGTTGCGAGGCGATGACGCCACGCAGCTGCTGCTGCCGATGATCACGCTGGCGCACGCACCGCAAGCAAGGGAATTGGCGGTCATCGGACACGGCAGCGGGATGTCCTCGCATCTGCTGCTCGGGTCTCCGCAGGTAGAGCGCGTCACGACAATCGACATCGAACCGCAGATGGTCGAGGCCTCGCGATTGCTGCTGCCGATAAATCGTCGCGTGTTCGAGGACCCGCGCTCGACGTTCGTGTTCGACGACGCCAAGTCGTACTTCGCGGCGGCGGGCCGCCAGTTCGACCTGATCCTCTCCGAGCCGTCGAACCCCTGGGTGAGCGGCGTGTCGGGCCTCTTCACGGATGAGTTCTACGCGCGGGTGTCCGGTTATCTCGCGCCCGGTGGCGTCTTCGGTCAGTGGCTGCACCTCTACGAGATCGAGGACGAGTTGGTCCTCAGCGTGTTGATCGCACTCGACCGCCACTTCGCTTCCTACTCGCTGTTTTTGACGAACGACGTCGACTTGCTGGTTGTCGCGTCGAACGCGGAGTCGCTGCCGCGCCCCGACTGGTCGGTGTTCGCCTCCGAAGCGATTTCGCAGGATCTCGCACGCTTTCGGCCCATCACCCCGCGGTTGCTTGAAGGCACGCGGCTCATCACCTCGGACGAACTGCGCCCGCTCCTGAGCGGCGCCGAGGGTGTCAACAGCGATTTCTATCCGCGGCTGGACCTTGGCGCGGAACGCGCGCGATTCCTCGGACACGAGGCCCGGGGCCTCAGTATCCTGCCGGTCGAGCGCTACGACCTCGCGGCGGCGCTTGGCGGCCGCGTGATCGCGCCCCTGAACGACCCAGCGCCGGCGCTCACGCACAATCGCTTCATCGCGCAGGGGATCGCGACGCGGCTCGCGCGCGAGGATGCCCGCGTGGACACGACCGACGCCACGCGACGCCTGCGTGTGGCACGCCTGCGCCTGCAGCGCCTGCGCCTGGAGTGGGCCAGCGGCCAGGCACCGGTGGATTGGCAGCTCTGGCTAGCCGAGGCGCTGGCGGTCGAGCGCGACCTGCACCAGGGCACGATGGGTGGCGTGTATACCTGGTACTACGAGGCGATGGAGCGCTACATGGCGCGCGCTGGCGCACCTGAGGGTGCGCAGTCTGCGGTGCGCTTCCTGCGCGCCGCCTCCAGCTACGAGTGGGCGGCGGCGAACGCGGAGATTCCGACGCAGATCGAGGAACGTGACCGCGGCATCGCGTGGTTGGCGCCAGGCCTGTTCATTGATGCCGCAGTCGTCACGCGCCTTAAGGTCGGTGATGTGCACGGCGCGCGCGCCGCACTGACGCGCTTGGCCACCTCGAGTGGTCGCGCCCCCGACGACCTGCGGACGCTGTTGCTGGGCGCGCACGTCGCGGCGGCCGAACGTGCACGCGACGGGGAACGCCCGACAGCGCCGTAGGGACTTTCGCCATTGCGGGGCCGCAGGGCGGGGTGAGTATTGATTCTGCGTTCGCGCGACGGCTGGTGTGCGAACGGATCTCTTCCGCGGGACGCCGTCGAACGGAATGCCCGGTGGACATTCGGACCCACCGAGCCGGTCGTCAGGTCGCTGGAGACGACTCGAGCTGTTCTGAAGGGCAGCACTTCGCGTGGGCCGTCATGCGCGAAGCAGAAGGTGGACCCGGCCGCGAGAGCGGTGACGAATCGGGACTCCATACTTCACCAGCAGGAGTAGGCTCCCGCCGTCACTCGTGGCGCGGGAGCCTTCACACGTTCTGGGAGCTAGGGTCTCCGCAACGCGCGACCCGGCCGGCGATCGGTGAAGCGGCCTTGGTCCACGACCGGTACGCCGTTGACAATCACGAACGGGATTCCCGTCGCATACTGGTGCGGCGCCGTGAACGTCGCCGGGCTGCCAACCGTGGCCGCGTCGAAGATCGCCACGTCTGCGGCGCATCCCACCGCCAGGCAGCCGCGCTGGCCGGCGAGCCCGAGTCGCGCCGCCGGCATCCCCGTCATCTTGTGCACCGCCTGCTCCAGCGTGAGCACACCCTCCTCGCGCACGTAGTGGCCGAGCACGCGCGGAAACGTCCCGTAGGCACGCGGGTGTGGGACGCCGTCGCCAGGCGCGGTGAGACGGCCATCGCTCGCGACCATCGCCTGCGGATGCCGCATGATGCGCCGCACGTCGCCTTCGTCGATGATGTGATAGATCATCGAGGCGCCGCCGTTCAACTCACCTTCGATCACCAACTCCGCGGCTGCCTCAAGGCTCGAGCCAACGCCGCGTCGCTCCGCCCAGTCGAACAGCGTCTTGCCTTCGAGTGAGCGGTCCCAGTCCACGCGCCCGAACTGCACGCGGCGCGTGTCGCCGCCACCGCGATCCGTCTTGAGGAGCCCGATGATGCCGCGCGTGAGGCTGTCGCGCAGCACGGGGTTCTCGGTGCGCGCCTTGAACGCCGCGTCGCCTCCAGCGAGTGCCCAGGGCGGGATGAGCACGGCGAGGCCGGTGCTGGACGCCGTATACGGATACTGATCGACCATCACGTCGAGTCCGGCGGCACGGGCCTCATCGACCATCCGTAGTGTCTCGACGCTCTTGCCCCACATCGGCTGGCCCACGGCCTTGTGGTGCGTGAGCACGACCGGAATCCCTGCGTCGCGCGCGATCGTGATCGCCTCGGCGACGCCCTCGAGCAAGCCGAGTCCTTCCTCGCGTAGATGCGAGGTGTAGATGCCGCCGGAATCGGCGGCGGCGCGGCTGAGGGCGACGACCTCGTCGGTCTTGGAGTAGTAGCCCGGCACATAGCGCAGGCCCGTGCTGATGCCGAAGGCACCATCGCCCATGCCCTGGCGCACGAGCGCGACCATCCGCGCGAGCTCGTCCGCCGTTGGCGCGCGGTTGGCCGTCCCCATCACGCGGCGGCGGATGGTGTTGTGTCCGACGAGGTAGGCGACGTTCATCCCGAGCCCCGCGGCCTGTGCGGAGTCGAGATACGGAGCCAGGGGGAAGGGACCGCTGCCGTCCGGTCCGCCGAGCGAGAGCGTGACGCCCTGCGTGACCGCGCTCTTCGCGTCGGGCAAGCGCAGGAGCGGTTCGAGGTGCGCGTGGAGGTCGATGAATCCCGGCGCGACAATCAGCCCGGTGGCGTCGATGACGCGTGCGGCGCGCGATGCGTCGAGCGAGGTGCGCGACACCGCGACGACGCGGTCACCAGCGATGGCAACGTCGGCACGGTATCGCGCGTTGCCCGTGCCATCCACGACGGTGCCGTTGCGAATGAGCAGGGACCAAACGGGTGCCGGCTGCTGGGCCGAGAGCAGCTGGGCACAGAGGGCCGTGAGGAACAGTGGGGTCGACCAACGCATCAGGCGTCCTCGGTGAGTCGCATTCCGCAGTGGGGACAACGTTGTACGTCCTCGATGAGCTTCGCGAGGCGGTTGGGATTACTGCTGCCCAGCCAGGCCGCGTCGCAGCGTTCGCAGTGGGCGCCGGTGGACCGGCCAACCTCGCTCTCCTTGGAGCGAAGGTACTGCATCGAGACCAGGAACCCGCCCCAGAAGCCAACCAGCAGGCAGAAGTACGCGGCGTCGGGCCAGGCGTAGACCTCGCCAAGGCCAAGGGCTCCAAGCGTTGCGACGAGCGTTGAGGCAATGCCGAAGGTACTGCGACGCGCGTACGGCGCGATGGACGCGCGGTAGGCCTCGATGCGACGGAGAAACTCCGCGCTCGTGAGCGGCGGCTCACGCATCGAGTTGTTCTGGAGCAATGCGCTCGCCTTGCCGCCGCGATTCCGCCGCATCACCAGCGTGACGGCCACAATCGCCAACGTGCTGCGCACCACATCCCAACCCGTCATCGCGACGCCCGCGAAGGGCAGTCCGAAGGAGAGCATCGCTGCGCTGAAGGCCGCGACCTTGCCGGTGTGCAGCAGAATCTCCTTCGCCGGTTCATTCTGCCCGATGGCACGCAATAGCTCAGCGCGCCGCAGCGCCTGCTCCGCCTGCTGCGACGCGACTGGGCGTGGCGGCGCGGCGGCCGCCGCGTCAGCGCTCGATGCTTCCAAGCACCCGCCCGAGGAACGCATCGATGCTGCGGTTCTCAATCCACCGCACGACGACCACGAGATCCTGCTCCGGTGCCACGAACACAAGGTTCGTCCCGTTGCCGACGTGCCCAAACGCACTTGCCGGTGCACTCGGCATCCACTTGCGATCCGTGTTCAGGAACCAGTTCATGAAGCCGTAGCCGGGGTTCGGTCCGCTGGGCGTGAGCGCCTGCGTCACCCAGGCGTCGGAGAGGATGCGCTGCGTGCCCCACACGCCCCGGCGCTGCGTGAGCAGGCCGAATCGCGCCATGTCCCACGCGTTGATATACATCCCGCCGCCCCAGTGCCCGCCGCCCGACACCACTTGGGCCGGCCGGCCATCCAAGGTGATCCACGCGTTGTCGTAGCCATACCAGCGCCAGGACCGCGACGCGCCAATCGGCGTCATCACGAACTCGTCGAGCACTTCGGGCAGTGGACGCCGCCAGATGTTTGTCGCCGCGAGCGCCAGCACGTTCACGCGCACGTCGTTGTACTCGTACACGGTCCCCGGCGCGTTGCGCGCGCGCGTGGTCCAGGTCGACGCGTCCTGCGCCGGACGGTCCGCCCACTCCGGCTTGCCCCAGAGTGTGCCCTCCCAATCGCTGTTCTGCTGCAGCATGTGCCGCCAGGTGATCGTGCGATTGTGCGGCGTGCCCCAGGGATCGAGAAACTGCGGCTGGCCGTAGCGCTCGCCAGGCGTCCCGTCCACGGCCGTGCGCAGCACGTAGGTCGGCGCCTGCGAGCGATGGACCGGCTCGTCGATCGAGGCGATCAACCCGCGGTCCACGGCAATGCCGACCACAGACGACAGGAACGACTTCGTCACCGAGTGCGTCATGTCGACGCGATCCGGATCGCCCCAGCTGGCAATTACGTAGCCGCCGCGCAGGATGACGCCGCTGTTGGGGCCGCGTGGCTTGAACGGACCGATGCCTTGGCCGAACGGCTCACGCCCGAAGGAGCGGTAGTGGTTCTCCTCCATGTCGCGCGAGGCACGCGTCTCGTTCTGCACAGCAAAGGCGATCGCATCAGCGAGCTTTGCGCTGTCCACGCCCATCGCGGCGGGCGACCGACGCTCCCAGGTCGCGCCGGGGACGTACGCAGTCGCGGTTGCTCCCCGCGTCCGTGCTTGCGCGTCCAGGCCGGACCAGGGTGCAAACCCGATCGCGACAACCAGCAGCGCAACGGCAGCACCCGCCGCCGGAGCCGCAAGCCGCGCCCGCTTGCGCCGCGTGAGGATCGGCAACAGCCACAGATACAGCCCCGTCAGCCACAGTCCGAACACAATCACCCCCGCTGGCAAGAACACCCAGAGTTTCACCGGATCCCCGAAGAAGGAACCGTCATGAAGTTGCTCGATCAGGTCCGACCGCCGATAGGCCGCCTGCAGCACGCGCCCGTCGTCCAACGCCAACTGCAACTCCCAGCGCGAAAGCGTCACGACCTTGAGCAGTCCCTTGGACGGCCGCACGTCCACGCGGTCGATGTCGTCCCAGGACCGGACGTTGGCCTCCGGAAGCGCCTGCGCCGCCGCCAGAACGCGGTCCCAGGGCACGTTCGGGATGGAGACCGCCGTGCGCTGCTCGGGCGGCTGCACCCAGGGCAGCTGCTTCTTCACCTGGAGCAGGAGTCCCGATGCAATCACCACCAGGAACGGCAGGCCCACGGCCACGGCACCCCAGCGGTGCAGGCGGCGAGAGAGGATGGAGAGTCGCATCATTAGAGACGGTACGCGGTGGACAGGAGACGCGTTGTCTGCACATTCATCGCCTGTCGACCCACCCTCAACCCCCGCCGTCGCCCGTGCGTAGCGCTCGGGAGACCGAAGCAGACCCCACCAGCAAGGAGCCCGTGATGCACCGATTCGTCCGTCGCGCCGCCGTCCTCGCGCTCGCCTCCGGCTTCGTGGCCGCGAGCGCGCAGGCGCAGGCCACCGACGCGCGGCTGGAACGCCTCAAGGCCGAGGCCCTCACCAAGGTCGAGGCGCGCGCCAAGCTGATCCAGGAGATCATCGACCATCAGTTCTCGTTCTCGGAACTCGGCATGCAGGAGTTCGAGACGCAGCGCTACCTCACGGGCATCCTCGAACAGAACGGCTTCCAGATCACGCGTGGTTACGCGGGAATGCCCAGCGCCTGGGTGGCGCGCTGGGTCAGCCCCGCCGGCGCCAAGCCCGTCATCTCACTCGGCTCCGACGTCGACGGCATCCCGAAGTCCAGCAACAAGCCGGGCGTCGGCTTCCTCGACGCCATCGTTGAGGGCGCGCCCGGACACGGCGAAGGCCACAACACGGGCCAGTCGGTGAACATCGCCGCAGCGTTGGTGGTGAAGGAACTGATGATCCGCGAGCGCATTGCAGGGACGCTCGTGCTCTGGCCCGGCATCGCCGAGGAACAGATGGCCGGCAAGGCCTTCCTTGTGCGCGAAGGACTGTTCCGGGACACGGACGTCGTGCTCTTCACGCACGTCGGCAATGGCCTCGGCGTCTCCTGGGGCCAGAGCGGCCAGACCGCACTGGTCTCGGCGATCTTCCGCTTCAAGGGCACCAGCGCGCACGCCGCCGGCGCGCCGTGGCGCGGTCGCTCGGCGCTCGACGCCGCGATGCTGATGGGCACCGGCTGGGAGTACCAGCGCGAGCACAACGAGCTGCCGACGCGTTCGCACTACGTGATTCGCGATGGTGGCGACCAGCCGAACGTCGTGCCCAGCGAAGCGAGTATCTGGTTCTACTTCCGCGAGCGCGATTACGAGCGCACGAAGGCCCTGTTCGAGAAGGGCATCCGTATCGCGCGCGGTGCAGCGATGATGGCCAACGTCGAGCTCGACACCGTGATGATCGTCGGCTCGGGCTGGAGCGGCCACTTCAACAAGACCATCGCCGAAGTGACCTACGAGAACATCAAGCGTGTGGGCATGCCGGAATGGTCCGAGGCCGACCAGGCGCTGGCCCGTGGCCTGCAGCGCGAGTTGGGCAGCAACCCGCGCGGGCTGTCGACCGCCACCGAGTTCACGCTGCCGGGCCCCGTGCCCGAGAGCCAGCGGATGGGAGGAGGCTCGGATGACATTGGCGACGTGTCATGGAACGTCCCGACCGTGACGCTGCGGTATCCGTCGAACATCCCCGGCCTGCCGGGCCACAACTGGTCGAGCTCCATCGCCTCCGCCACGCCGATTGCCCACAAGGGCGCGGTGGCGGGCGCCAAGGTGCAGGCGCTGACCATGCTCGACATCCTGATGAAGCCGCAGGTGGTGGCCGATGCCTGGACCTACTTCCGCGACGTGCAGACCAAGGACGAGAAGTACACGGCGTTCATCTCGGCGACGGACCAGCCGCCGATTTGGCTGAACGCTGACATCATGCAGCGCTTCAAGCCGGAGCTGCAGAAGTTCTACTACGACCCCAAGAAGTATGGGACGTACTTGGAACAGCTTGGCATCCGCTACCCCACCGTCCGCGAAGCACCGCGTACGACGATGGATCAGCAGTAGCCCGCACCGCGGGCGGGAGACGGGGGCGGCGCCAGTCGGCGCCGCCCCCGTTTTCGCTTGCTTGATGCGTTCACAATCGTCACTTTCCTGAGGCTGGCTTCCACACCCCATCGCGGAATTCCGATCTGACGCCGAACACCTGCGCCAACTGCGGCGCCCCACTCGACGAGGGGGCGCTGTTCTGTAGCCGCTGCGGGCTGAACCTGACGAAGGAGTACCGCGCGACGCCGATTGGCAGTGTCGCGCCGCAGGAAGTCTCCGACACCTTCGTCAAGCTCCGCGAGTCGCTCGGCAGCCGCTACGGCATCGAGCGTGAGCTGGGCCGCGGCGGCATGGCCACGGTGTTTCTCGCCCGCGACCTCAAGCACGACCGTGAGGTAGCCATCAAGGTCCTGCACCCGGACCTGGCGGCAACGATTGGCGGCGAGCGTTTCGAGCGCGAGATCAAGGTCGCCGCCAAGATCTCGCACCCGCACATCCTCGCGCTCTACGACTCGGGCGAGGCCGACGGGCTGCTCTACTACGTGATGCCCTTCGTGAAGGGCGAGTCGTTGCGCGACCGGTTGGACCGGGAGAAGATGCTGCCGGTCGAGGACGCGGTGCGCATCACGCTCGAGGTGGCCAGCGCGCTCGGCTATGCGCACGAGCAAGGCATCGTGCACCGCGACATCAAGCCGGAGAACATCCTGCTTGCAGGCGACCACGCACTGGTCGCCGACTTCGGCATCGCCCGCGCGGCCAGCGAGGCCGGACAGCAGAAGCTGACACAGACGGGCATGGCGGTGGGCACGCCGGTCTATATGGCGCCCGAGCAGTCGTCCGGCGACACTGTCGGCCCGACGGCGGACATCTACTCGCTCGGCTGCATGCTCTACGAGATGCTCGCGGGCGAGCCGCCGTTCAACGGCCCGAACGCGATGGCCATCATGGCCAAGCACCTCATGGAGCAGCCGCCGAGCATCCGGGTGGTGCGCCAGGCGGTGCCGGAGGAAATCGAGGAAGCGATCCTCATCGCGCTGAACAAGACGCCGGTGGACCGGCCGCAGACAGCGCAGCAGTTCGCCGAGCTGCTGAGCGGGATGTTTGGTGCTACCAGCACGATGCGCGTGATGAACGCGCGGCGCACGCCGACACCTCGGTACTCTTCTCTGGGCGTGCCGCAGCTGCCGCTGGAGCCGTGGTACCGCCGGCCAATTGGGCTTGCCACTGCCGCCGCGGTGGTGGTGCTGGCCGCGGCCGGCGTTTGGTTCGCCACGCAGCGCGGGCCGCGTGGCACCGCCGTCCTGGGCGAAGAGGCGCGGCGCCTGGCGGTGCTGCCGTTCGGCGACCTGAGTCGTGACTCCTCGCTGGC
Organism: Gemmatimonadaceae bacterium; assembly: GCA_019637445.1. NCBI lineage: Bacteria > Pseudomonadati > Gemmatimonadota > Gemmatimonadia > Gemmatimonadales > Gemmatimonadaceae > Gemmatimonadaceae bacterium. The sequence goes on from JAHBVS010000001.1 coordinate 1,433,627, forward strand.
GCCCGTGGCCGATGCGCTCACCGACGGGCTCATCCAGACGCTCTCGACCAGCCCCAGCATCACCGTGATCTCGCGGGCCGGTGTGGAGCCGTTCCGCGGCGCGGGCGTCGCGGTGGACAGCATCGCCCGCGCCCTGCGCGTCGGATTCCTCGTGCGTGGCGATGTGGAGCCATCGGGCAATCGCGTGCAGGTCGCGCTGCGACTCGACGACGCCAGCGGCGTGCGACTGCAGAGCGCGAGTTTCGCCCTCTCCCGCGACAGCATCTTCCAACTGGAGGACTCGCTGGGCACCATCGCCGCCGATCTCATTCGGCGCCAGTTGGGTGAGGAGTTGCGCGTGCAGCTGCAGCGTGCCGCGACAACCAGCCAGGACGCCTGGCTGCTCACGCAGCGCGCGTTGCAGCAGCAACGCGCGATGCAGGACGCGTATCGGCGCGGTGAGCCGGATGCCGCCGCACGGGCGTATGCCGCCGCCGACTCCATCCTCGCCGTCTCGGAGGAGCTCGACGCGTCGTGGTCTCGACCGACCGCGATGCGCGCCATGCTGGCCTACCTGCGCTCGCGTACGGTCGGCGGAGATCAGAGCGCCATCCGCTCGCTCGTGGAAGCTGGGATTGCGCACGCGGATCGAGCGCTCACCCGAAACGCGAACGACGCCGATGCCCTCGAGGCCCGGGGCACATTGCGTTTCTGGAGCTACATCGCACTGCCGTATTCCAGCGCCGCCGAAAAGGATCGGGTGCTGCTCGCCGCACAGGCCGATCTCGAACGTGCCACCGCACTGAACCGCAACCAGGCCGGCGCCTACGCCACCTTGGCGGCGGCCTACTCCGCCATTCCTGGCAAGACCACCAGCGACATCTATCTCGCTGCGGTCCGCGCCTTCGAGGCTGACGAGTTTCTTGAGGGTGCCAACCTCAACTTCTCGCGCGCGTTCAACGCGCAGTACGACCTCGGCAACGCCGCCGCAGCGAAGGAGTGGTGCGACCGCTTCTCGCGTCGCTTCCCGATGGACCCGCGCGCACTGCGCTGCCGACTCTACGTGATGACGATGCCGTCGGCACCCGACGTGAGCATCCCGCGCGCCTGGGCCTTGGTCGACTCCATCGTGGAGCGCACCCCGCCGCGCGACTCGCTGCGCACCCGGCTGTGGATGCGCATCCTGGCGGCTGGCGCCGTGGCCCGGGCCGCTGAGACCAACCCGACACTCGCCGACAGCGCCCGGCGTGTGGTGCTGGCGTCACAGGGCGATGCGACCGTGGATCCGAACCGCGAGTTGCCGTACTTCGGCGCCTTTGTGCTCGCCATCACAGGCGACGGGGACGGCACGGTGCGCTTGCTCCGCGAATACATTGCAGCTAACCCTCAGCGGGCCTTGGCTTTACGCGACGATCCGGGCTGGTGGTTCCGGGGAGTCGCGGACCGAGAGGACTACCGGCGGTTGGTGGGCGCTCCGCGCTGATTTCGACGTTTTCGACGGCCTGGAGAGCAGGTCGCCCCGAGCGATGAATGGCATATCGCTTGCTGGGTAAACGACTTAGGCCCAACTTGAGGGCCTTCCGTCAGTCACCCTCCCTTCCTCAGGAAGGTCGAAAATGCCCCGCAGTCTTCGTCACTCACTCCTCGCTGCGCTTGCGATTGCGGTCGCCGCGTGCGCGGATGTTGCGACCAGTCCCGAACGTGCGGCAACCGCGATCGGCGATGCCTCGGCAGTCTCGTGCTCGGCGCCGAGCCTGAGCACACTGCTCTCGCTTGCGCAGACGGCATTTGGAGCGGGGTCGCCAAGCTACAACTCGGTGCGTGGAAAGATTGAGAACCTGGCGCAGCAGGTCAGCAAGGGGAAACGCGACCAGGTCGTGAAGCGCGCGCATGACGTCGTCGATTTCGTACTCGACAAGAACGAGCATTCGCCCCTGCCTGGCGGCGATGTCGCAGTCACCTTGCTGGTCAACGCGATCTACTGCTTCGCTGGCATTCCGATTGCTATCGACGATGCCGGCAGTTCACGCCTGATCTTCCCGCTTGACCAGCCGCAGATCCTCTACGACGAGGACTCGACCTCGGCGATCTCGTTCCCCGGTGACCCGGTGTTCGAGCCGACACTCGTCACGATCACGCGAAACGAGAACTCGCAGCTCGGTCTCCTTACCAAGCTCGACCGTTACCCTGGCTACATCCGCATCGAGCAGCAGAATGCGGGCGGAACGAAGCTCAAGTACAACGTCACGGTGACGGTGTGCGCCGAAGGCGTGCCCGTTGACGTCTTCCCGGACCTTCGTCTCGGCCACGGACTCGGCGACTCGGTGTTGGTGATCACGCCAACTCCGATGGCCGGAGATCCGCCACCGACTCCGCTTAGCTGCGACGAACCGGCGCCGGCATTGACGCTCGGCGCGCGATTGATTCGCGCCGCGGCCAACCTCCTCTCGCCGACTCCGTTGCATGCGGTCGTGCAGGATACGCCGCGCCGCGGTGGCGGCGTCAGCGGCACGGTGTCGGAGTTCAGCCCCTTCGAGCCGGTCGACACGAAACTTCGTGCCGGCGGTGGCGTCAGTGGGACCGTGTCTGAGTTCACGCGGATGCTGCCGATGTCCAGCCTGATGGCTGAGGGCGGAGTTGAGACGGTTCTGCCCCCGACCGCTGACTGCACGACTCGCCCCGTGGGCAATCCCTTGCCCGAGGAGTGCTATCCGGTCGTCTCCGTGACGACTCGACAGGGCACCATCCTCGAGAACGTACCGGTGACCTGGCAGGTCCCCGCGGGTAGCCCGGGCACGATCGCAGCGCGCAGCGGACCGTTGGGTGAGCTGACCTGTGGGAGCTTCGGCTCCACCGCCACGACGGCGACGTCCGCCAATGGCAACGCCGGCGTGTGCTGGACGCTTGGCGGCGTCGGGTTCAACACCGTCGTCGCGACACCAGGCGTCGGCGGTGACGCGCCCGAGGGTGTCGTGTTCGACAACAACGGCGAGACCTCGGTGGTCTTTGAGGTTGATGTGACGCCGCTGGTTGTCGGGGCACCGGTGGTGATGGAGGTCGTCGCGGGCAGCGGCGTCAGCGCCCCTGCCGGCACGACGGTTTCGCCCCAGCCGCGGGTCATCGTGAAGGATGCGAACGGGCTGCCAGTACCTGGCGTCCCGATCACCTGGGACCTTCGGACGGGCGGTAGCATCAGCGCGACGACGTCCGTGACTGGCGCCGACGGGACCGCCTCTGTCGCGTGGACGTTTGGCACCAAGGGCTACCAGCTGCTCAAGGCGTTCTACACGGGCCCGACGGTTGTCCTCTCGGTATACTTCGAGGGAAACGCGACGGCGCCGTAGTCCCCTAGCGTCTCGCCTGGCAACAAGACGGCGGGGCTGCGCAGTTGCGCAGCCCCGCCGTCGTCTGTCCGCGCCACTCAGATCCGCAGGAAGTGCGTGTACTTCACCACCAGCGCCCCATTCTGCGGCTGCGTGAATGCAAACGCCGAGCGCGGCTCCATCGGCCACACCGAGTTCCACACGACGAACAGGTCCGATCCAGGCCGTGGCGTCCAGCGCAGTCGTGCGTTCAACGCGGCACGGTCCGACTCATCGTCATACTGCGCAAACCCGGTGATGGTCAGTCGCGGATTGATGGCGTAATCCGCACGGAGCCGCGCCGTGTGCGCCACGAACGAGCCTTCCGGCAAGTCGATGTCGTTGCGCTCCAACTCGGCCGTGAGTTCGTAGTGGGGCTGTAGCCGCAGCCGCAGTGAGAACTCGCCGTCCAGGCGGCGCCCGCGGTAGAAGTTTCCGGCTGACCACTCCGTGCGAAACACGACCGGCCGGATATTGGCGCCCTCGTAGACGACCTCAACCCGATCCCACCAGTAGTTGCCGGGAGCGATGGTGACTCCATCCGTAATCTCGAACGGCGTTACGGGTCCGTCGAACAGTCGCCAGGCATTCACCTCGATAACGTCCCCGCTCTGGAAACGGATGCCCAGCGGCCGAACGCTGAAACGCGCGTTGTCCAGGCGACCGCCGAGGTCCCACACGGCGTTGTAGCCGAGCAGGTTGAACTCCCAGCGCCGAATGATGCTCGCGTTGCGCGGACGCGGCGTGATCTGCGTGTTCCCCGCCAGCCGATAGATCCCATTCTGCACGACGAAGCCCAACGCCGGGTTGTACGCCGAATCCACGCGCTCAGCGCGCAGCACGATGTCGGCGTGGTCGTTGGGATAGTCGACGGCAAGCAGGTAGTGGCCACCCGTCGCGCCGCCGGCACTGTCGCGGCTCCAGGCCGCGTTGCCTGTCACGACGAGGTTGTCATCCTCGCCGACGATGTACGGCAAGTTGAAGTCGACGCCACCCGCGTACGAGCCTGGCCGCGACGCACGGTCACTATATGTCGCCATCATCCCGACGAAGCCGCGGCCGAGGACATCACGCCGCAACCGGAACACGGCATCGCGCGCGTCGTCGGAGCCGCTGGTCACGGCACCCAGCACGCCCATCTGATACGGGCCCGCGCGACCCTGCGAGCGCAGGCCGAAGGGAATCGTCTCCGGCTGGCCACCGGACCCCAGCCCGATGCGCCGTGAATAGAACATCTGGGTCTGCTCGATCCGCCCGAACGCGAACACGCCGGCGCCTTCCGTGAAGAACGGACGCCGTTCGGGGAAGAACAGTGGGAATCGCGTGAGGTTCACGATCTGCCGGTCCACGTCGGCCTGGGCGAAATCAGGATTCGACGTGAGGTCCGCCGTGATCGTGTTGGTCACGGGAATCTTGACGTCCAGCCCGACGTCAAACTGTGAGGCCGACGGGGCCACGATGCTCGAGCTGCCATCGGTCGCAAAGGCGCGCTCGGCCGGCGATGCCTGGCCAAGGACATATGGCCGCAGTTCGGCGCGCGCTCGCGGCGGCAGGTCCGCAAAGCCGGCAACGGCCCCTTCTCGCTCGAGAAAACGAAAACCCTCTGTGCGGCGCCAGCCGCGCCACAGCAGCTCCTCGTTCGTGCGCGGCAGGAAGCGACGGAAGTTGAAGCCCATGCGCGCGACATCACGCGGATACCGCAGCGTGGCCCAGGGAATGAGCATCTCCGCCGTCCACCCATCGGCGTTGATCTGCGTGCGCACATCCCAGACGCCGTCCCACTCCTCGTTGCCGCTCTCGAAGGTCACGTGCTCGCCATCCCACATTGCGCCGTTCGAGTTCGTGCGGAAATAGAACGCGCTGCGCTTGTCGGACAGCCCGTCGATCATCAGGCTCACGTAGTCGTCGGAACGCAGCTCCGCGTCGCGGCGCAGCTGCGTGCGCACGATGCCCGCCGGGTTGCGATCATACAGCCACCAACCGATGACGAGACCACTCGGCGTGGCCAGCAGGCGTACCACCGTGCGCTCCGTAGGCTCGCCGTTCTCCATCGGTTCCTTCTGCCGGAACTCCCAGATGGAATCGGCCAGGGCCCAGTCGGGCTCGTCGAGCACGCCGTCCAGCCGGACGTTTTGCGATACGGTGCGCACGCGGGGTATCCGCTCGGCACCCGACTGCGCACGAAGCGCGCCCGGCAGCACCAGCGTGAGGAAGACTGGGATGGAGAGCAGCTGTCGAAGCATGGCCCGCAACTTACGCAGAGCCTCCGACCAAGGTTGAGGGGTTCCCTCACTTCCACTGCGACTGCACGCGCGCATTTTTCGCCAGACCCCTATGGAGAACCGATGCGTTCGATTCTGACCCTCTTGCTGCTCGCTGGATTGGCATCGCTCGCCAGCGCGCCCGTCAAGGCCCAGCAGGCGACCCCGGACGGCAAGGCCACCTTCGAGGTGCTGTGCGCCTCCTGTCACAGCGTCTCGCCTCCGGCCAAGACGGCGCCGCCCATGACGCACGTGATTCGACACTATCGCCAGGCGTTTGCCACTGATAGCGCGGGCATCGAGGCGATTGTGCGCTGGGTGCAGGCCCCCGCCGCGGAGCACTCCAAGATGCCTGCGCACGCCATCGAGCGTTTCGGCCTGATGCCCGCCTTCCCGCTGCCGGAGGAACAGCTGCGGGCGGTGGCACGCTACGTGTGGACGTTGACGGACGGCTGAGCCTGGCAGCGACCGGCTCGTGGTGAACGGGGTACCTTTCGCCCTATGACACAGGCCCTCTTCACCACGCGCCCTTGGGCGCAGACCCGCGCCCTCGTCGCGCTCGCACTTTGCCTGGGCGCATCCCCTGCGCTGCGCGCGCAGGACATCACCGAGACCGAGATCCGCGCGCATATCCAGTTCCTCTCGAGCGATTTGCTCGAGGGACGCGCTCCCGCGAGCCGCGGCGGCTCGCTCACCGAGCAGTACATCGTCGCCCAGTTGATGGCCGCCGGTGTGCAGCCCGGCAACGGCGACTCGTACCTCCAACGCGTGCCGATCGACATCGTTGCGGCGGACGCGGCGGGCATGCGTATCGCCGTGACCGGCAAGGCGACCGCGAGCCTGCGCTATCCCGAGGACGTCGTCGCCTGGGCCGGAGCCTCGGACGCGCGGAGCGGTGCCAAGGCCCCGGTCGTCTTCGTCGGGTACGGCGTCAACGCCCCCGAGTTCCGCTGGGATGACTTCAAGGGCGTGGACGTGAAGGGCAAGATCCTGCTGGTGCTCGTCAACGATCCACCGGCGCCGCCGCAGGAGCCGACGCTGTTCGGCGGCACCGCGATGACCTACTACGGCCGCTGGACCTACAAGTTCGAGGAAGCCGAGCGGCGCGGCGCGGCGGGGATGTTGATCATCCACAACACCGATCGGGCGGGTTACGGGTGGGCAACCGTCGTCGGCAGCTGGGCCAAGGAACAGCGCATGCTGCCGCGCGACCCCAAACTGCCGGCGCCGCTCGGCTTCCGCGGCTGGATCACGGAAGACCGCGCCGCCGGCCTGCTTCGCGAGGCTGGCCTCGACCTCGCGACGCTCCGGCGCAACGCAGAGTCCCGGAACTTCCGCCCGGTGGAGACAGGCCTCAGCCTCGACGTCTCCTTCACCAACAGCGTGCAGCACCTCGAGAGCCACAACGTCGTCGGACGCATCGCCGGCCAGTCGGGCGACGCCAGTCGCGAGCACGTGATGCTCTCCGCGCACTGGGACCACCTCGGCATCGGCCCGGTGGTCGATGGCGACTCGATCTACAACGGGGCGCTGGACAACGCCTCGGGCACGGCCGACTTGCTGGCGATTGCCCGCGCACTCGCCACCGGTCCCCGGCCGCAGCGATCCGTGCTCGTCGCGTTCGTGACGGCGGAGGAGAGTGGACTCTTGGGCTCCGCCTACCTCGCGCAGAATCCCGTGGTGCCCACGGAGCAACTGGTCGCGAATCTCAACGTGGACGGCGGTAACGTCCTCGGCGAGACGCGCGACCTCACCGTGCTCGGCGACACCAAGAGCTCGCTCGGCCCCCAGCTCGCGCGACTCATCGCACCGCGCGGCATGCGCATCTCGCCGGATGCGTTCCCCGAGCGCGGCTATTTCTATCGCTCCGACCACTTTTCCTTTGCGAAGGCCGGTGTGCCGTCTGTCAGCATCGGAGAGGGCGAGGACTTCGCCGGACGCCCCGCCGGCTGGGGTAACGCGCAGGCCGAGGAATACACGACCAAGCGCTACCATCAGCCGGGTGACGAGTACGATCCCAGCTGGGACCTCAAGGGCGCGGTGCAGCTCAGCAACATCGTGCTCGAGTTCACGCGCGCGCTGGCCAACTCGCGCGAGTGGCCGACTTGGAATGCCGACGCCGAGTTCCGACGCGCGCCGCGGATGTAGGAGGTGAAGGCGTTGGTGCTCGGCGAGCGGGGTCTGCGACGCGTGCCGTTCGACGCGTTGCTGTTGCTGGTCGCCCTCAGCGTGTTCTCGCTTCCGGCGCGTGCACAGACCACGCCGGGCGGCGCCGATGGGAGCCTCGCGGCCGGCTCAACGCGAGCGCTCGTCGACTCTATCCGACCGGTGGTCGAGCGAGCGATGAGCGCCGCCGACTGGGCAACCATCGATGCGATAATTGTCCGGTTGCGGAGGGCACACGCTGCCGTCGCGGGTGACCCCTGGCTGGCGCACGACCTCGCCTACGCGCTGCACCGACGCGCCAGCGCGGCAATCATCGAGGGCCGTGCGCGCGACGCGCGACCGCTGCTGGAAGAGGCCATCGCGGCAGCCCAGCGCGCGCAGCGCCTTGGCGCCGGCGCGCAGGTCCTGGCGCTTGAAGGTGCCGTCACAGGGCAGTTGGCAGGTGTCGCTGGAGGATTCTCGGCGATCCGACTCGGACCGCGGTCATTCCGTTTGCTGGATGCGGCGGTCGCGGCCCTCCCAAACGACCCACGCGTCGCCCTGCTCAACGGCATCTCGCGCCTCAACGCACCCCGCGCGTTCGGCGGCGGTGCCGCCAAGGGTGAGCCGGAGCTGCGACGTGCCGTACGGCTCTTTGCGCAGGACCCAAACAGAAGTCCTGCCCCCATCTGGGGACGCGTGGATGCCCACATCTGGCTCGGCATCGCACTGAAGGAGCTGAACAGGCCAGCGGAGGCGCGCGAGCAGTGGCAGCAGGCGCTCAAGCTGGCCCCCGACCACCGCTGGGTGACGGACCAACTGTTGCCCAGCCTCGGCGCGCGGTAGGATTCAGGAGCATCCACCCAAGGACGGTCACGGTGTCAGGACTCGACGACAAGTCCATCCAGAACCTGGTCAAGAAGATCCAGAAGCAGGCCAAGCCGCGGAACATCGAGCACAAGACCTACGATGCCACGGCTCCGCAGCGCGTCACCGACGACGCGGACCAGGAACGCGAGAAGATGTTCAAGGAGATGAAGCGCAGGGAGTTCTAGGCGTGGCCGTGCGCCGCGCCGCCCCGCCGGCCTGGGGCCTGATGGCAGTGTTGGCCGTCGGTGTCGCGGGCTATGCGCTCAGTTTCCAGTTCCGCGGCATCGATGCGTTCGGCGTGGAACTGCTTGCGTCGTTCTATCGCCGGCCTTGGGCCATTTGGTTCCACATGGTCTTCGGCGCCATTGCACTCGTCGCGGGCGCCCTCAACTTCCGGCACGACCTCCGGCGCGCGCGCCCCGCGGTGCACCGCCGCATCGGCGAGGCCTATGTGCTCGCCTCGTGGATCGGTGCCGCCGCTGGATTGTGGCTGGCAATGTTCGCGTTCGGCGGGCTCGCCAGCCGGCTCGGGTTCTCCGGACTCGCGCTCGCGACGCTGGTCACGACAACGATGGCCTTCGCCGCCGCCCGGCGCCGCGACTTCCCGACACACCGCGCGTGGATGATCCGCAGCTACGCACTGATGCTCGCCGCCGTGACGCTACGCTTGCAGCTCCCAGTCCTCGCCAGCGCCTTGCAGGGATTTGCCCCCGCTTACGTGATCGTCGCCTGGTCGTGCTGGGTGCCGAATCTCATCGCGGCGGAATGGATTGTGCGGGCGACGACACGCCGACCGGGCGCAACGCCGCGCGCACCGAGTCCAGCGACCCCGAGGTCGCTGCCGGCCTAAGCCCGAGCAAATGGGCAATCAGCGGATACACGTGCACGTTGCGAAACGGCGGGAGCACGAGACCTTCGGCCAGCCCCGGACCCGCGGCGACAAACGTCGCTCCCATCGATACCAGTGCAGGGTCATATCCGTGCGTCGCTCCCAGACGCACACCCCGCTCGCGCCAACGTTGCAGCTGCTCGCGTGAGGTGATGGTCCAACCTTCGTCCGCCACCGCCACGATCGGCGTGATGCGTGGATGGGCGCGGAAATGCCAGCGTTCGGGAATCTCCGCCTTGCGATACACCTGCAGGTGTGGATGTCGCCCGGCCAGCGCCCGGTAGACTCGCTGCTCATCGTCCTGTCGCGGCGCGATTGCCGCCACTGGATTCCAATCCACCACATCGACACTGTCGAGATCGATGTAGTCGTCAAGCAGGATCACGCGGTCGAGGCTCGTGGCGGCCATCCCGTGGTCGCTGACCACGATGAACACCACGTCATCGAGTTTTCCAAGGCGTGCCACGCCGCGCACAAGGTCGCCAAGCGCGCTGTCCACGTGTGCAATCGCCGAATCGACCTGTGGTGACTGCGGTCCGAAATTGTGGCCCTGCGTGTCCGTGTCGTGGAAGTACAGCGAGATGAACGCCGGTGCCGAATCGGCGGGCAGCGCGAGCCAGGCGAGGACGCGCTGCACCTTTGAGTCGGCCGGCTCTTCGTGCCAATAGTGGTTCCACCAGGTCGGGCGAACACCCTTGATGGCTGCTTCACTTCCTGGCCAGGACGCCGACGCTGCGCGGCGCCCCTGACGCTCGGCCGTCACCCAGATGGGTTCGCCGCCCCACCATCGCGACTCCGCCTGTGCGGCCGAGTCGCTGGTCCGGAACGTCCCCAGCTGCGAGTCGCGCATCACGTTCGCCACGATGCCGTGTTCCTCGGCCGTGAGCCCCGTGACGATGCTGTAGTGGTTTGGGAACGTCTTCGATGGAAAGACGGGCAGCATGCGCTCGGCGCGGACACCCCGCGCCGCCAATGCCCGCAGATTCACGGCACCTGGACGATTGATGTAGTCCCAGCGGAAGCCGTCGAAGGAGATGAGGACCACGTGTCGTGCCGCGCCTGCGGGTGACTGCGAAGCCCGCGATGCGGACGCGGCGGCGGCGGATTCCGCGGACGAACGGGACGCTGCCGTCGAGTGGCAGCCCAGTGCGGTGGCCAGCAGCGCCGCTGCCAGCAGCGCTCCCACACGGAGCGTGGCGGTGCGCGCGCACAGCGCGTGCCGTTTCACGCGGGCGATGCCTCTTCGGTGAGAAACCGCCGCAGCACCTTGCCCACCATGCTCTTCGGCAGGTCCGACTTGAACACCACGCGAGCCGGCACCTTGAACGGTGCCATTCGGTCCTTGCACCATTGCCTGATCTCCTGCGCCGTTACCGCCTGGCCAAGGCGTCGCACGACGAAGGCCACCGCGACCTCGCCCTGCGCCGGATCCGGGAAACCGCGGACCCCGACTTCCTGCACCGCGGGGTGCTCGGCAATGACCTCCTCGATCTCGCGCGGCCACACCTGCATCCCACGCATCTTGATCAGGTCCTTCTTGCGGTCGACGATGAACAGGAATCCGTCGTCGTCGAGATAGCCGAGGTCGGCGGTATGGAGCCACCAGCGCCCATCGGCATCGCGTCGGAGCATTTCCCGCGTCTCGGCGTCGTTTTTCCAGTAGCCGCGCATGATCTGCGGGCCAGCGAGCAGGATTTCACCTGTCTCGCCCAGCGCCATCGGCTTCGACGCATCGTCGGCGTCCACAATCCGTACTTCGACGTCCGGCAACGGGGTGCCGACCGATCCGGGCTTCACGGGCCCGCGAAGCGGCGACACGGTCGCGGCCAGCACGCTCTCGGTCAGCGCGTAGCCCTCGACGATTCGCGCGCCCGTGGCCGCTTCGAATCGCTTCATCGTCTCGACCATCATTGGCGCCGCGCCGGAGATGCAGGCCTTCATGGAACGGAAGTCCACCTTTCCGGCCTTCACGCGGCGATGGTTGAGCAACGCATTGTAGAGCGTCGGCACCCCACAGAAGACGGCAGGCTTCGTGCGCTCGATCGTCTTCACGAGGTCGTCGAAGTCGCGAGGGTTCGGCACCAGCGCGATGGCATTGTGCCCCAGGAAGCACACCGACTGCACGCCGCACGCGCCGTACGAGTGAAACATCGGCAGCGGCAGGCAGTACACGCCCTCCCACTTCGGGAGCACGGCACCCAACCAGGCGTTCACTTGCGTACCGGTCTGCACCAACCCGCCGTGGTGTACGCGGACCGCCTTCGGCGTGCCCGTGGTTCCGCCACTCATCAGGAGCATCGCATCGTCATCCGGCGTCGGGCGAGCGGCATCGGGGTGCTGGCCACGATGCCGCTCGAGCAGCGCCGGAAGCCAGGGATCTCCTTCCTGCACCGTGGCCCGGTGCCCTGCCTTCTGTTCCACCAACAACGTGAAGAGCGCGCGCAAAATCGGCGGAAACCATTCCTTGATGTTCGTCACGACCACGTGCTGCACACCCGGTATGCGCCGCTGCACGGCCTTCACGCGCTCGTAGAAGGCGCTTAGCACGAGCACGACGCTGGCACCGGTGGACTCCAACGGCCCGGCGAGCTCGTCGTCGGTATAGATCGGATTCAGCGGTACATAGACCGCCCCAAGCTTCCACGCCGCCAACTCGCCGATGAAGAACTGCGGACAGTTGGGCAGCACGCAGGCCACGCGATCGCCCCGCCCCACCCCCATGGCCGCCAAGGCCACCGCGAAGGCATCGCTGGCATCCTCGAGCTCCTGCCAGGACATCTGCCGGCCCTTGAAATGGAACGCGGGCGCCCCAGGCCGCTCGCGCACGGCTTCCACAATCCCGTCCAGCAGCGTGCCGGCGGGATAGGACCCGATCGTGCGAGGCACGCCGGGGTCGTAGTGGCGGAACCAAGGATGCTCGGTCATTCGCGGGAGTCCCGTGTAGATTCTGAATATGCCAAGCCTTTCCCTCCGCCACAGCCCAGTCCTTGCCGCGCTGCTGCTCCCCGCGGCCCTCGCGGCACAAACCGTACAGCTCGCCGACCGCGACCCCGCCGTGCAACGCGCCATGTCGGCGCTCCAGTCGCAGCAGGCCTGGACACTCGCGCAGCAGATTTCGATCTGCGAGATCCCCGCGCCGCCCTTCAAGGAACAGGCCCGCGCCGAGGAGTTCCGTAAGCGCCTGACCTCGTTCGGCTACGCCAATGCACGCATCGACGCTGAAGGAAACGTCATCGCTGAACTCGGTGCCGGCAACGGTCCGACCGTGATGATTGCCGGGCACCTCGACACGGTCTTCCCCGAGGGGACCGACGTCACGACCACGCGCACCGAGAACCGCGTGGCTGGTCCCGGTATCGGCGACGACTGCCGCGGCCTTGCCGTGGTCCTCACGCTCGCCAAGGCCTTCAAGGAGATCGGCATTGTCCCGAAGGGTCGGGTGCTGTTCGTCGGTAACGTCGGTGAGGAGGGCCCAGGCAACCTGCGCGGTGTGAGGCATCTCCTGACCAAGGAATACGCCGGCAAGGTAGACTACTTCATCTCGGTGGATGGCTCGGGCGGCGCCGGCATCACCTCGCGTGCCGTCGGATCGCACCGCTACACCATCTCGTTCGAAGGCCCCGGCGGCCACAGCTACGGCGCCTTCGGCATGACGAACCCGATGCACGCGATGGGGCGCGCCATCGCGCGGATTGCGGACCTTCAGGTACCATCCGGCTCGAAGACCACCTTCAACGTCGGCATCGTGCGCGGCGGCACAAGCGTGAACACAATCACGCCGATGGCACAGATGGACGTGGATATGCGCTCCGAGTCCGCGGAGAACCTCATGGAGATGGACCGTCGGATCCGCGCTGCCGTCGACACGGCCGTCGCCGAGGAACTGGCGCGCTGGCCCAACTCGCGTGCGCCGATCACGGTGAAGTACGACACGATCGGCATCCGCCCGACGGGCGGCCAGAGCGACGAGGCCTTCATCGTGCGCACGGCGATGGCGGCGGCCCGACTGCTGGACGACGGGCTCGCCTGGACCCCGCGCACTGGTGCGTCGAGCACGGACTCCAACCTGCCGATCTCGATGGGCATCCCGGCCATCACGATCAACGGCGGCGGCCGCGGCGGCGGCGCGCACGGCACGGAGGAGTTCTACATCGAGACGCCGGATTCCTACAAAGGCCCGCAGTTCGCGCTGCTTATCGTGACGGCGTTGGCGGGAATCTCCGGCAGCACGGGAGCAACGCCATGACCCATCGATTTGATCGGCGCGACTTCCTGCGCGCAGGCGCTACGGCACTCGGTGGCGTTGCGCTCGGTGCACTTGCCGGCCGTGCGCTGGGCGCACAGCAGGGTACCGCGCCGGGCGCGCAGGCCCTGCCGACGATGACCGTCTACAAGAGTCCCTCCTGTGGGTGCTGCGGCGCCTGGGTGGACCACGCCAAGAGCAACGGCTTCACGGTCCGCACGGTGAACACCGAAGACCTCGCGACAGTGAAGCGCGAACTCGGCGTTCCCGCGCGCCTCGCCTCCTGCCACACGGTGGTGGTGGGCAGTTACATCATCGAGGGCCACGTGCCCGCCGGCGATGTGAAACGCCTGCTCACGGAGAAGGCGAAAGTCCGCGGGCTCGCCGTGCCCGGCATGCCAATCGGGTCGCCAGGGATGGAGCAGGGCCCGCCGTCCGGTTACGAGCGCTATGACGTGCTCGCGTTCGAGACTTCGGGTGCGGTGCGCGTCTTTGCGTCACACGGGCCTCCGGTGCGGCGCTGATGCTGTCGTCGCTCGGCCAGGATCGGTGGGGTTTGCCACAGAGGCACAGAGACACAGAGGGTTGAGCGCGCGCGTTGGCCTCTGTGTCTCTGTGCCTCTGTGGCAAACCTCGCCACGCAAATCCCAGCTTACACGGGCAACTTCCGCAACTCACGGAACCCAATCATCCGCCCCCGCTCCTCATCCCAAAGCGTGAGCCGCAGCGTACGGAACGCCGTGCGCATCGTCAGCACGGGAGCCGCGTGGAAAACCTCGTTCTCCTCGTGCGCGGCAGCGAGGCGGTAGTTCGGGATCTTCGGTCCCAAGTGATGCACGTGGTGCAGCCCGATGTGGCCCGTAAACCAGTTCAGGATCCCGGGCATCCGCAGGTGCGAGCTGCCCGTGATTGCGGCCGTGGCGTAATCCCATTCCTTGCCGCGCTCCCAGTACGCCTCTTCGAACTGGTGCTGCACATAGAAGAGCCAGATGCCGCCGGCCGCGGCAAGATAGTACGCGGGGAAATAGACCAGCAGCGCAACCTTCCAGCCAAAAAGCACGATGAGCAACATCGTCACCGCCAGCAGTGCGATGTTCGTCATCCACACGTTCCACAGCTGCTTTGCACCGCTGGCTAGACTCGGCATCCGAAAGCGCTGCAGCACCATCATGTGCAGCGGGCCCACGCCAAACAGCACGAACGGATGGCGATACAGCCGGTACTTGAGCCGGCCAAACCACGTCAGCGCGCGGTACTCGGAGACCGTCAGCGTCGTGACGTCGCCATAGCCGCGACGGTCAAGGTCGCCCGACGACGCGTGGTGCAGCGCATGCTCGCGTCGCCACTGCTGGAATGGCGTAAAGGTCAGGACGCCCGTGACGAAACCAATGGCGTCGTTGACCTTCGGCCAGGGCAAGAAGGACCCGTGCGCGCAATCGTGCATGATCACGAAGGTCCGGATCAACAGCCCCGCGAGCGGCAGGATCAACAGCGCCGAGAGCCAGGGCGCCGGCACCATCATCGCGTAGGCGATGTACAGCCCGGCGAACAGCAGGAACATCGTGCTCGACAGCTGCCAGAGCGAGACGCGAATGTCCGAGCCTGCGTAGCGGGCGATGATGCTGCGCCAGTCGCTGCGCGCGATGTCCACCGAGCGGTCACTCATCAGATGGTCGGGGCTGGGGTGACCGCGCGCGTGAGCGTCACCGTGAACACCAGGATGCTGTTGGGGGGAATGCCGGCCTGCGAGCGGCTGCCGTAGGCGAGCGCCGGCGGCAGGATGATCTGGCGCACGCCACCCACCTGCATGCCGCGCACTCCTTCGTCGAAGCCGTCGATTACCGTCCCGTCGCCCGTGACGAATCGCAGCGGCTCGGTGGCGGTCAGGTTGCCATCGAACTTGTAGGCATTGCGTAGGAATCCTTCGTAGCGCACGGAAACCGAATCGCCGCTCTCGGCGGAGCGGACCAGGTTTCCAGTCCCAACCGTGACGTCGCGGTAGTAGAGTCCCGATGCCGTTCGCGTGGACAACGCGATGTTGACATTGAGCTCCGGCGCGAAGCTCACGTCGTCGATGCGCGGCACGAACACACCGCCGTCAAGGCAGGCAGTCGTGGCGAGGAGGAGCAGGAACAGGGCACTCAAGCGGAAGCGTGGCATACACACGAGGGACGGTCGGACAAAGGGCCCGGTCACCCGGGCAGGACCCGTCAATTTACCCCAGCCGGGGGCCGGACGCTGACGGGGGCGTCCCTACATCTCTCTATAGATGTCGCCGGGGAGGGACTAGCAGGCTCCCGAACAGCAGCCCAGCCACCAAGGCCAGCACGGCGCTGAGCACCGCCACAAGGGTGTCAAAGCCCAAGGTGTAGTCTCGCTCCATCACGAAGGCCAGCGCCCGGAATCCCACACTGCCGGGCACGAGTAGCATGATTCCCGGTACACGGACCAGGGCTCCCGGACGGTTCGCCATCCGCCCATAGAGGTTGGCCAAGGCCGCCATCGTCAGTGATGAGAAGAACACGGCGCCCGCGAAGGTGCCGCTCGCGACCACACCGAACCAGCTGCTCCCGATGCGGGTCAGGACGTAGCCCAGAATGGCGCTGGCCATGACCAGCAGGACGTCGCGCCGACTGGCCCGAAACAGCACGGCAAACGAGAACGCTGCCGCGATGGCCGCCACGAACTCGACCGCCCGCGGTAGTGGCTCGGGTGTGCCGGCCATCGGCGCCCAGCCTGCCGCCAGCACTAGCTGCGACGCCGCCACGGACCCGAAGGTCAGCTTGAGCAACACCGTCATCGCACCGGCGAACCGGGTCGTCCCAGTCACGAGCTGCTGCGACGCCAACTCCGCCACGGCCGTGGTCAGTGACAGACCCGGCATCAGCACGATCAAAGCCGCGACGATCACCGTCTGCAGCGACAGCGGCGCGACGAAGTGCGCGAACGCGGTCGCCAGCGCCGTCGCCACCAGGGCCGCCACTGCCTCCGATGCCGCATTGAGATGCGGCCGCGTGCGGCTCAGGAGGTCGATCCAGCCGATGACGAGGCCCAGCACGAGCGCCACCACCACGTCCACCCAGCTGGTGCGAAGCAGTCCAGCGACGGACGCCGCTGCCAGTCCGAACGCCGCCACGCCGACGAGCTCCTCACGGGTTGTGATGGGCCGGTCGAGCGCGTGCATCGCGTCCCAGGCTTCCTCCACCGACATCGCACCGGCGACCACCTCGCCGGCGATGGTGTCCAGTCGTGCCATCGCGCCGAGGTGGATGTTGCCCGGCTCGAGACGCAGCACGCGCGTCTCCTGCGTGCCGTGCGGCGTGCCGGCGTCACTCAGCGAGAGCAAGAGCCCCGTGGGCGTAGACCAGATCTCCGCACGGACGCCGATCGACGCAGCAACCGAGCGCATCGCCCCCTCAAGCCGTGACGCCGAGACGCCGGCCAGATGCAGGCGCCGCGCCAGCTCCACGAGGAAGCGGACGCGGTCGTTGAGCCTGGCCGCCGGCCCAACCAGCACCGGCGGTCCCGACGCCTCGGAGGTCACGTCGAACCCATCACGGCTTGAGGTGCTTCTGTAGGAACGCCCACACCTTGTTCCACGAGTCAACCTGCTCCGGCGAGTCGTCGCGCAGCAGGGTCTCGCGGTTGACGCGTCGGTTGAACGTGTGGCCGCCGCTCGCCGGTCCGGGCGTCGGATCGACGTAGACCTTCGTCTCCGCAAGATCCGGCTTCCGTGCGCGCAGCGCGTCGATCATCTGCTGCGCCTCGACGAAGTCCACATCTGTGTCGTTCGTCGCCACGTGTACAAGGATCGGCCGCTTGAGCGAGTCCACGTGGTAGTACGGCGAGCGCTTGATGTACTCCTCGCGCTTCTCGAACGGCAGCCCCTGCACCGCCTGCATGGTGGCGAACGAACGCTGATAGCCGGGTCCCTTGTACGAGAGGCGGAACACGAGGTTCGTCACCGGCACCATCGCCACTCCGGCCACGAAGCGTGCACGGTCCCCGCGCATCAGCAGGTGCGCCGTGATGAACCCGCCGTGGCTCCATCCCATGATGCCGATCCGCGCCGGATCCACCTCGGCGCGCGTCTGCAGGTAGTCCACGGCCGACTCCACATCGTCCAGCTCCTTGCCGCCGTAGTCGATGGCCTCGTGGAATTCGCGCCCGTAGCCCGTGCTGCCGCGATACTCCGGTGCGACGATCACATAACCACGCTGCACGGCCTCGATGATGAACGGCAGGTAATTCTGGTCCCAGTTGCCGTGGACGCCGCCGTGCACCCAGACCATCGCAGCGTGCCCACGCGCGCCGCGCGTCTGCAGCGGCGAGAACACGTAGGCCGGGATCTCCAGCCCGTCGGCGCTCGATCGGTACGAGATCTTCTCGTAGCGCATCACCCCTCTGCTACGGGCGGCGAAGATGCTGTCGGTGCGCGCCTTGTTCGAGACCGCCTGATCCCAGTTGGACCAGGGATGGTCCTCCGGCCGGTCGCTCACGTAGAGCCGCGAAGCGCGAGCCGAGTCCATCGGCACCACTTGTCGCTGGCGTGGCGACTGCTGCGCCGGTGCCTGCTGTGCGGCAAGCTGCGGCGTGACAAAGGCGAAGGCGATCAGGGCGGCGGCAATGCGCATGGGAGGGGCGGGCTGGGGGTGAACCGGCACGATATAATATCGCGATGATCAGCTACGACCCCAAGAACTGGCTGCGCATCCTCTTCGACTTCCCGCGCAGCCCCATTTTCCGCACCCTCTTCCTCGACGTGCTTGGCGCCGGCGCCTGGGCTGCACTTGTCGTGTGGATCGAGACAGACGTGTTCCGCGTGGCCGTGCCTCTCGGACCGTCCTTCCTCTCCATCCTCGGCATCATCCTCGGCTTGCTGCTCGTCTTTCGGACGAACACCGCCTACGACCGCTGGTGGGAAGGGCGCAAGCTCTGGGGACAGCTGGTGAACATCTCGCGTGGACTCTCGCGGCAGCTTTCCATGGCACCTGCCGAACGGCGCTCCCGGTACGCCGACCTGCTGGCGGAGTTTCCGCCGGCGCTCGCTGCGCACCTCCGGCGCGAGCGCGGCGCACCCGGACCTCATGTGCCGAACCGCATCCTGTCCGAGCTGCACGCGGAAGTGCGCGTGGATGCCGAGGCGGGCCGGCTCGCCACCGACGCACGACTCGTCACCGCACCGCTGCTCCAGGGGTTCGACGACGTGCTCGGCGCCTGCGAGCGCATCCGCAACACACCAATCCCGTTCAGCTACTCGAGCTATGTGAAGCAGTTCGTCGTGCTCTACGCGCTGGTGATGCCCTTCGGCCTCGTGCAGGAGTTCGGCTACGGTACCATCATCGCCAGCATGTTCACGTTCTTTGCCACGATGGGCCTCGAGCTCCTCGCCGGCGAGGTCGAGGAGCCCTTTGGCACGGATCGAAACGACCTGCCGCTCGAGGAGATCTCGGCGGTGATCGTCCGCGACGTGCGCGGGATCCTTACGCCGTAGCGACCGCCATCTTCGGTTCCAGAAGCACAGGGAAGTTCACCGAATTGGCGATGTAGCACTCCTCGTGCGCCTCGTGGTGCAGTCGCGCGTAGGTCGCTTCGTCCGGCGCGGTGCCCTTGAACGTGATGGTGGGCCGCAGCGTCACGCGCGTGAGCGCCACCTTGCCGTCCGGCCGCTTCTCCATCACGCCTTCGGCGGGATCCTCGTAGGACTCAGCGACAAAGCCGGCCTTGGAGAGATACGAGAGGATGAACAGCATGTGGCAGCTTGAGAGTGCGGCCACCAGCGCCTCCTCCGGGTCCACCGCCGCCGCCACGGACAACGGCGCGCGCAGCACATGCGGTGACGCGGACGCCGGCACGGTGATGCCTTCGTCGAAATGCCAGGTGTGGCCGCGCGAGTATTTCTGACGAAGGAACTCATCGTCGCCGCGCGTCCAGCGAATCGTGGCGAAATAGCTGGCCATCAGGACCTCGGGGAGTCGGTCACGCGGGCGCGGCAGCCGGGGAATCCAAGACGGCCAAGCACCCGCTCCAGGGGACAGAAGTCGGTCAGGCTCGACTGCAGCAGGTTCAGGCCCACGAAGGCCGTGAAGAGGAACCAGCGCGGGTCCACGAACCAGCCCAGCGCGAGCGAGGCCAAGAGAAAGATACCGGCGAAACGGCGAATGATTCGGTCAGCACACACGTGGGGAATCCTCAGAAGAAGCGTTCAATGGGAAGCACGGCGACGTGCAGGCGTTCGCCGGCCGGAAGCGCCTTGGCTTCCGACTCCAGCGCGCCGCTCAGCGCGTCCACCTGCTCGTCGGGCACGACGCTCATCAGCATCGTGGTCTCGCCGGGCCAGGCCCGGGTACCCTCGCGGCGGCCGGTGCTGCCGACGCCGTGGCCGCCCGCGAAGGTCGTGTAGTGCGTCACGCCGTGGCGCTCGAGCAGCGCCGGCACGCGGGCCGCGTCGGGCCCGCCATACATCAGGACGAACATCCGCATCGCTTAACCCTCCGCGACGGCGGTCTGGCGACGCTGCAGCTCCCAGTAGAGCAGCGGCACCACGACCATGGTAAGCAGGGTCGCGACGACGGCACCGCTCATCAGCGCCACGGCGAGTCCCTGGAAGATCGGATCCAGCACCATCACGATCCCGCCGACCACGACCGCGGCCGCGGTGAGCGCGATGGGACGGAAGCGCACGGCCCCCGCCTCCAGCACCGCCTCGCGCAGCGAGCGGCCGCGCGCCTCGGCCAGCTGGATGAAGTCCACCAGCAGGATCGAGTTGCGGACGATGATGCCCGCGAGCGCAATCATGCCGATCATCGACGTGGCGGTGAAGAAGGCGCCGCTGGCCGCGTGGCCCGGCAGGATGCCAACCAGCGTGAGCGGGATCGGCGCCATGATCACGAGCGGTATCGCGAAGCTCTGGAACCAGCCCACCACCAGCACATAGATCAGCAGCAGTACAATGGCGAAGGCGATGCCCAGGTCTCGGAAGACCTCGATGGTCACCTGCCACTCGCCGTCCCACTTGATGGCGACTTCGTTCAGCGTCGCCGGCGGCTCGGCGTTGTAGATGCCGATCGGCTGTCCGTTCACGCGCATCGTGTCGAGCGCCTTGTTCATCGCGAGAATCGCGTACACCGGCGCCTCAACTTCATCAGCGACGTCACCCGTCACATAGATGGTCGGACGCTGGTCCTTCCGCATCCGCACCGACTCACGCACGCCGTCACGCACGGCGACGAAGCGGGCGAGTGGCTGCGGACCCTGCATGGTCGCGACGGGCAGCGCGAGCAGCGCAGCCGTTGACGAGCGGTCCACTTCCGGCAGCCGTGGCACGATCGGCGTGATCTCACGCGCCGTGGCCGAGGCGAGCATACCGGCGGGAGCACCCGAGAGGCCGAGGTAGAGCGTCTGTGTCACCTGCTCGACATTCGCCCCGGCGGCGGCCACGCGGGCGCGGTCCACCGTGTAGGTCTGCCGCGACTGGGCATCCTCGATGCTCCAGTCCACGTCGACCACGCCCGGCGTGCTGAGGAACACCGCGCGCACGCGCTCGGCCGCGGCGATCCGCGTCTCGTCGTCACCCGCGTAGACCTCGGCCACCAGCGTCGAGAGCACCGGCGGGCCCGGCGGGATTTCCGCGACCTTGGCCGAGGCCCCGTAGCGCGTGGCGATCTCCACCACGCCCGGCCGCACGGCGACCGCGATGTCGTGGCTCTGCCGGTCGCGGTCGTGCTTGGGCAGCAGGTTTACCTGCACATCGGCGACGTTGGCGCCGCTGCGCATGAAGTAGTGGCGCACGAGACCATTGAAGTTGAACGGCGCCGACGTGCCGGCGTAGACCTCGGTGCTGCGCACCTCGGGCACCGTGCGGAGATAGCGCGCCACTTCCTCGGCGACCGCATTCGTGGTCTCCAGCGGCGTGCCCTCCGGCAAGTCGAGCACAACCTGGAACTCCGACTTGTTGTCGAAGGGCAGCATCTTCACCTGCACGGCGCGGATGCCGACCAGGCCCACCGACACCAGCAACAGCCCGACCACGCTTCCATAGAAGAGCCGGCGACGGCCGTTGTTGTCCATCAGTCCGCTCATCAGCTTCGCGTAGAAGCGGCCAAAGGCGGAGTCTTCCTCCTCCTCGTGCGCCTTCTCGTGCGGTGCCGCGTTGAGGTCGTGCTTCACGTGGTTCTTCAGCAGCAGATACGCCAGGTACGGCGTGACGATGAACGCCACGGCCAGCGAGGCCAGCATCGCTACGGAGGCGCCGATCGGGATCGGACGCATGTACGGGCCCATCATCCCGCTCACGAACGCCATCGGCAGGATGGCGGCGATCACGGTGAAGGTGGCCAGGATGGTCGGGTTGCCGACCTCGTCCACGGCCTCGACGCTCGCCACCTCGGGCGTACGGTCGCCCATCTTGAGATGACGGTAGATATTCTCCACCACCACGATGGCGTCATCCACGAGGATGCCGATCGAGAAGATCAGCGCGAACAGCGTGATGCGGTTGAGCGTGTAGCCCAGTGCGTAGTACACGAACAGCGTGAGGGCCAGCGTCACCGGCACCGCAATCAGCACGACCAGTGCCTCGCGCCAGCCAAGGAACCACCAGATGAGCAGCGTGACGGAGAGCGTTGCGATCAGCAGGTGGAGGATCAGCTCCGACGCCTTCTCGCCGGCGGTCTCGCCGTAGTCGCGCGTCACCTCGAGGGAGACGTCGGCGGGCAGCAGGCGCGTGCGCGCCTCATCCACCCGCGACAGGATTGCGTGGCTTACCGCCGTCGCGTTGGCGCCGGGGCGCTTGGCGATGGCGATGGTCACGGCGGGCGAGCTCGCGGTCGCGGCGTCCTGGTGCGACACGTAGGTCGTCGGGTCGCCAAAGCCCTCGCGCACAGTGGCCACGTCGCGCACCGACACCGGAGCGCCGCCACGCGTCGAGACAATCACTGCCTCCACGTCCTCGGCGCATCCCAGCGCATTGCCGACATCCACGCGCACCACGTTGCCGCCGGAGGCGAACTCGCCGGCCTGCACGCGTGCGTTCGCGCCCCTGAGTGCCAGCGCAACCTCACCCGGCGTCACGCCGCGCGCCGTCAGCCGCGCAGGATCCAGCCAGACCTCAACCTGCTGCGGCGCGCCGCCAATCACAGTGGTCTGCGCCACCTCGGGAACGGTGCGGATCTCTTCTTCGATGTGCATCGCCAGCTGACGGAGCGCATTGGCGTCGTAGCTCGGGCTATGCAGCGTGAGGGCCATGATCGGCACGTCGTCGATGGAATGCGGCTTCACCATCGGCGGCAGCGTACCCTGTGGCGCCTCGTCCATTGCGGAGAGCAGCTTGGCGTGCACGCGCACGACGCTGCGCTCCTGGTCCTCACCCACCGCAAAGCGCACCGTGATCATCGCGAAGCCGTCGCCGGCCATCGAGTACACGTGGTCCACGCCTGGGAGCTCCTGCAGCTTGCTCTCCATCGGGCGGGCAAGGCGCTGCTCGATCTCCTGCGGCGTCGCGCCGGGCAGGGCCGCGATCACGTCGATCATCGGCACCGAGATCTGCGGCTCCTCCTCGCGGGGCGTGCCCAGGATGCCGATCACTCCCATCGCCAACGCGGCGATGGTGACCAGCGGCGTGAGCCGTGAGCGCAGGAAGGCCTGCGCGATCTTGCCGGAGATGCCCATTACTCCACCCCGGCCGGCGTGCGGATGACCACCTGGTCGCCGGCGCGGAGACCGGCGGTCACTTCAACCATCCCGTTCAGCGTGGCACCCGTGCGGATCCATCGGCGCACGTCGCCAGCGGCCGTGCGGAGCACCACGCCGACGAGGTCACCCTCACGGATCAGCGCCTCGCTCGGCACCGTGAGCACACGGCGCGCGTCGGAAGGCAACGACATGGTCGCGGCGCTGCCGGCGAGATGCCGGCCGTCCGCGTTGCGCACCAGCGCGTTCACGGCGTGGAGACCTGCGGCGGCGGGCACCACGCCCTCGACGCGGGCGACATCCGCCTGACCTTCGATCGTCACCGGCACGGTGTCACCCGCACGCACGGTGCGAGCGGCGGACGGTGCCACGTACACGGTCACGCGGAGCGCCGAGGCATCCTGCAGCGCGAGGAGCGGTGCGCCCGGTGCGGCAAAGGCGCCCGGATCCACGAAACGCTTCGTGACCACGCCATCGAACGGCGCGGTGATGTTGGCATAGGCAGCGACCGCGTCGAGCTCGCGCGCGGCGGCTTCCGCGGCACGCAGCCCGGACTCCGCCTGCACCAACCCGGCTTCGGCGGCATCGAGCATTGCCTTTGGCGCGGCGTCATCAGCGAACAGGGCGCGAACGCGGGCGGCCTGCGCGCTGGCCTGCGCGTGCATCGCGCGCGCAGCGGCCTGGTTCGCCACGACCTGCTCGCGCTTGGCGGCGAGGTCGTTGGCGTCGAGGCGCAGCAGCGACTGGCCGGCGCGCACACGGCTGCCCTCAACCACATCTACCGCCAGCACGGAGGCCATCAGCTTGGTCGAGAGCGTCGCTTCGCGCAGCGCCGTCGCGTTGCCGGTCACCGGCAGTGCGCCGGGCAGCAGCGTATCGGCGAGCGTCACCACCACGACATCCGTGGCGAGATCGGTCTCAGCCGTCGCCGCCGCAGAGTGTGCATCGGCGCTGGTGCAGGCCGCGAGGGACAGCGAGGCGGCCGTGATGGCCAGTACGGAATAGGAACGGAACTTGGTCATGGTCATCGTGGAGGTCAGCGGTTGCTGTCAGTGGTGGGGGCGGCGTCGAGCGCGACGAGCGTGCGGGGGTCGGTGCCGAGCGCCACGCGGCGCTGGGCGGTGGCGTCAATGAGCTGGTAGCGCGCCATCGTCAGCATCAGACGGCTCTGGGTTTCGGTGGCGGCGGCCTCGAGGAGCTCGCTGATCGTGGCCAGACCGCCATCGTACTTCCGGGCGACGATGCGATGTGCTTCCGCGGACTGCGCCACGGCATCCTCGGCGATGCCGAGTCGGGCGATGGCGACCTGCAGCCGGCCGTGTGAGCGTTCGAGCTCGAGCGCGGCGTTGGCAACGGCGGCCTCGCGACGAGCCGTTGCGGCATCGGCGCGGGCGTTCGTGCTTCGAACCTCGGAGATCTCGCTGGCGCCTGCGAAGGGAGTCCACGTGGCCATCACGCCGACGGTCCAGGCGCGCTGGTTCGCAAACCAGGCGTCGGCATCGTTCCAGTCGTAGCGGGCGAAGCCGTTGAGACGCGGCAGGTACAAGGATCTGGCGCGCCACGCATCGGCGGAGGTGGCGGTGGCGGCGGCAGTCGCGGCCGTAACGTCGGCGCGGATTGCGGCACCGGCGTTTGCCGCGCTGTCGGCCGCCGCCTGGGCCAGGATTGCGGCGCTGGCCGGAAGCGCGTCCGGCAACGGCGCTGCGAGTGCGTCAGCGCCGAGCAGCGTGGCGAGGCCGCGCGTCGCCATCGCCGCGTCGTTCTCGGCCTCGAGAAGCTGGCTGCGCACTTCGCCGGCGCGCACGCGAGCGAGGAGGGCGTCGGCGCGAGTGACCATGCCGGTGTCGGCGAGCGCCTGCGCGCGCGCCACGTGTGCGTCTGCGGCACGAAGCGCGGCGGCGAGCGTCGCGCGACGTTCTGCAGCGAGCGTCGCACCGTAGTAGGCGCGAATGACATCGGTGCTGGTCGCGGTGCGCGTCCACGCGGCCATCGCCTCGCTCGCATTGGCCGCGGCACCGGCGGCCCGGCGGCCGGTCCAAGCATCGGCGTTCAGCAGGGGCTGCTCGAGCACGAGCCCGGCCATCTTGGCGCGCGCGGCGTCGGGATAGTTCAGACGTGCCGGATCGAAGTCCGCCGGCGTGATGGCACGTTGGCGCAGCGTCGTGCCGAAGGCGTTGATGGGGTCGTTGGTGGCGAGGTATCCCGCCTCGACGCGCAGCGTCGGGAGAATCCCACGGTAGGCCGCGAGGCCGGCCGCCTGGGCGGAGGCCTCGGCGGTGGCGATGCGGTTGGCGTAGGCCGAGGACTCGGCGGTGCGAAGCGCGTCGGCCAGCGAGAGCTGGGCGGCGAGCGGGGAGGCGGCACTGAGCAGCAGCGCCCCGGCGATCGAAAGGACTCGAAGCATCGGAGGTTGTAAGAGTATGGCTATATAACTATTCAGTGATATTATCACCGAAAGAAGCCTCGGTCAAGCCCTCTCGTGCCCGGCCCGCAGTCGGTCCAGCGTTAGCGGTTCGTGGGTTCTGCGAGCAGTCGGCGCACCGCCGGCTCAAGGCTCAATGGGCCGATCGGCCCCATCACGGTATGGCGGATGCGCCCGCTGCGGTCCAGCAGAAATGAGGTCGGATAGCCACGTACTCCACCAAACACCGCCTCCGCCCTCGCGTCCACGTGCGCGATCGGATAGGTCACGCCGCGATCTCGTACGAAGGCCGCGACGGCGTCCGTGGACACCCGGTCGACCGCAAGCCCGACGATCACGAGTCCTGCGCCGCGGTGACGTTCGTACATTGCTTCAAGCAGCGGCATCTCCGCGCGACAAGGCGCGCACCAGGTCGCCCAGAAGTTCACGAGCACCACCTTGCCGCGCAGCGAATCTGCCGACACCGCGCCCCCGTCGAGCGTTTGATACGCATACACGGGGACCGCATCCGGCCCCGAGCGCAGGCCGACCAGCGCGCCGAGGTGCGGCAGGAGTCGCGGTGCGGCCCAGAGGAGCACCGCGAGCGTCAGCAGGTTCCAGGGTGAGAGCCAGCGGCGCAGCCGGCTCGACCAGCGGGCGTCAGCCAAGCGCTGCCTCGATGGCGCTGCGCAACTCGGCTGGCTCATCGTTCGGTGCGAACCGCTTCAGCACCTGCCCATCACGCCCGACGAGGAACTTCGTGAAGTTCCACTTGATGGCCTCGGTGCCCAGCAACCCAGGCCGCTCCGACTTGAGGACGCGGTACAGCGGATGCGTGCCGCCTCCGTTGACCTCGACTTTCGCAAAGAGCGGGAACGTCACGTCGTAGTGCAGCGAACAGAAGCGCTTGATTTCCGCCTCGTCCCCAGGCTCCTGCGCACCAAACTGGTTGCAGGGAAACCCAAGCACGGCGAATCCGCGATCCGCGTACTCGCGATACAGATGCTCAAGGCCCGTGTACTGCGGTGTGAAGCCGCACTGGCTCGCGACGTTGACGACCAGGAGCACCTGCCCCCGGTACGCCTCGAGCGTCTGCTCGCCACCGTCGATGGTGGTGATGGGGATCTCGTGAAGGCTCTGCATCCTATGGATGGACCGGTTCGAGTGCGGGACGCTTGGCGGACACCCCGTCGCCGGACGAACGGCCCGTGACGCGGCGCAGGATCCAGGGGAACAGATAGCCGAGCACCCAGCGAAGTTCCGCCGTTGCGTTCGCCACGATCCCGGGCGCTGGGCGCGGCGGGAGCGGCGCCCCCCATTCCTCGCCGAATCCCGGCAGGCCAAGGCGATACGCCAACCCGGCAGCGATGCGCCGGTGGCCCTCGCTGTTGGCGTGCAGTCGGTCCTCGTGCCAGAGCCGAGGATCGCTGGCCACTGGGTACGCGGCGACGTCCAGCACGAGCGATCCCGTGTCGACGGAAAGCTCCCTCACCCTGGCGTTGAACGCCTCGAGTCTCGGCTGGATGCGACGCGCCAACGGCAGCACCTCACTCAGATCCGGCATGGTGATGGTGACCACCGTCGCACCGATCTCGCGCAGCGCCCGCTGCATCGTGTGGAGATCGGCGCAGACCGCGTCGAGGTCCACGCGCGAGCGGATGATGTCGTTGGTGCCGGCGAATACGCTCGCCAAGTCTGGGCGAAAGGAGAGCGCGGGTGCGAGCTGTTCCTCGAGGACCTCACGGATCTTGCGGCCGCGCACGGCGAGGTTGGCGTACATCAGCGCTCGCCCCTGCGCGCTGGCCACGTGCTGCGCCAGACGGTCCGCCCAGCCGCGGTGGCGGGCGCCGGGCACGGCGTCCTCGAGCCCCTCGGTGGATGAGTCGCCGATGGCGACGTAGCGCTCGAATGTGGGCACGTCGGAATATCGCCTCGTGGACGCCCCGGTGGTCTTTGCGCCCGGCGCCCGCGATGTTTCCGGCGTGTCCCAGCAGCCCGCCCCGCGCCCGCCGATCGATCCCGCCTCGCTCAACGTCGGCGCGCAGGATTCGATGTGGACGAACCTCGGCTTCTGGCCGGGCGCCGCGAGCTACGCGGAGGCCGCTACGGCGCTGGCATTCCGCGTGGGCCAGGCCGCGCAGCTGCGGGCGGGAGACGTGGTCGTGGACTACGCCTGCGGCTACGGCGACTCCCTGCGGCTCTGGGTGGAGCGCTTTGGGGTGGCGCGCGTGATTGGCGTGGAACCGGACGCGGCGCTGGCCCGCGTGGTGCGCGCACGGATCGTCGACTGGGGACTCGCTGACCGCATCAGCATCGAGTGCGAACGCGCCGAGCGCATCTCGCCCGATTCGCTTGCGGCAGACGTGTCCGCCGTCGTGTGCGTTGATGGTGCCTATCACTTCGAGTCCCGCCGCAAATGGCTGCTGCGGTCACTGCAGGCACTCCCGAGCGGCGGGCGCCTCGGCATTGCCGATCTTGTCTTCGCCGCCCGGGCTGCGGGATCGTGGCGCATCGCAGGCCTTGCTCGCCTGGTCAACGTGCCAGCGGCGAATCTCGAAACGACGGATGAACTGGAGACCACCATCGCCGGCGCTGGCGCGCGCGTGCGATGGAGCGAGGGCGCGGGCGAGGCAGTGCTGGACGGATTCTGCCGCAATGTGTCGGCTCGCGGACTGCCGATTGAGCTGACGCGACGCATGATCCGCTTCGCGCGCCGCGGGCGCCTGGTGGACTACCGCATCATCGGCTGCGTGCGCGAGTAGCGGCGCCCAGAGACTACTCTTCCGTATGCGACGGCTTTCCCTCTTGCTCTTGGCCGCGTCCGCGGCATCCCTGCGCGCCCAGTCGGATTGGACCACGGTTCAGCAATCGGCCGTCTGGGTCAACGCGTTCCTCGACCACGCCGTGTCGGATCGCACCGCACTGTGGTTCGACGGCCATTGGCGCCGCGACGGCATGGCCACGAATCCGCAGCAAGTGCTGCTGCGCCCGGGCGTGCAGTTCACCCTGCGCCCACGCCTGCGACTGGGCGCCGGCTACGCCTACATCGCCACGGCGCCGTACGGAGCGGCGCCGAGCGCAGCGCCGCTGCGTGAACACCGCATCTGGCAACAGGCGACGATCGCCCAGCGGCTGGGGAATCTCGACATCTCCCATCGCGTACGCTGGGAGCAGCGCTGGCTCGCCAGCGTCCAGCCCGGCGGCGACCTCACGCCGTCCAGCTACGCGCAACGCGCCCGGTACTTCGTGCGCGCGCAGCGTCCGCTCGGCGCCTGGCGCCTCGCTGCTGGACCCGTCCGCGGCTTTGTGTGGGATGAGATCTTCGTGCCCATCGCACACGCGGACGGCCGTGCCAAGCGATTGCAGAACCGTGTGGGTGCAGGCTTGGCGTTCCCCGTCTCACCGCGGCAGCGCCTGGAAGTCGGATATATGCACCAGTGGAATCGCATCACACCGCGCGAGACGCACGAAATCAACCACACCCTCGTGCTCTCCTGGGCGTGGACGGCGCGCCGCTGACGTCAGTAGATCACGAGGTCGCGCGCCGACTGTAGCGGTCCTCGGTATCCGGCGGCGCGAAGCTCCGCCACGAGGCCGTCGTCATCGGTTCCCCAAAAGAGCTGATGGTAGACCAACAGCTGCCGCGCCTGCGCGCGCGTCGCAATCGTCGCCAGCTCCGTGGTGGAGGTGTGCGCCGTGAGGTGATAGCGCTGCCAGGCAGGAGGACGCGTCTGAAATCGCAGCGCCGAGTAGACCTCGTGGGCCAGGAGGTCGCATCCGTTGCAGGCCTCGATGACGGCGTCGCTGGCGCGCGTGTCACCGGAAATCACGATGCTGCGGTCGGGCGAGTCGAAGCGGTAGCCGAAGGCGACGGCCCAGTCGCCGTGCGGCACGGCAAAGGCGCGGACACGCACGTTGCCATCGTCGAACACGAGGCCGGGTTCGATCTCGGTGACCTCGACCTGCCATCCGGTCTCGTTCGCTGGCTCGAGTCCGTCGAGACGGTTGCGGATGTCCTCGCGGTAGGCGGCGAGGAGGTGTTCGACCATCGCCTTCGTGCCCGGCGGCCCAAAGATCCGCAGCGGTACCGTGCGCTCCAGCGTCCACGCGCTCAGCAGCACATCGGGGAGGCCCACCGTGTGGTCCGAGTGCAAGTGCGTCAAGAATAGCACGCGGAGGTTGGGCGGACTCAGCGCGTCGATGTTGTGCTCGCGCACCGCCGACGCCGCGCGCCGCACGATGCCGGGGCCGGCATCGACCAAGTACGAACGCTCGCCGCGTACCACCGCCAGTGCCGGTCCGCTGCGATCGGGATCCGCATTCGGGGTCCCGGTCCCGAGGACGACGAGCTGCAGCGGCTGCGCCGATGCCTTGGTCCCGAGAAGCAGCGTCGCGGTGGCGATGGCAATCACGAACGCGCGGCCGACGCATCGGCCCAGATGAATCAGGAGGCGCATATCACCGGTTCGGTTGAAGCATTCGCTCCAAGTACTCCGCAATTGCGGCATTGACTCGCCGCTGGTTCTCCCAGCGCATCCAATGGTGCGTGTCGTCTGGAATCAAGATCTCCTCGAACGGGACACCCTGCCGGCGGAGGCGCTGCACGAGGTCTACGGTCTGGCTCACCCGGACGTTTCGGTCGTCGTCGCCGTGGATGAGCAGCACCGGCGAGCGCCAGCTACCTACGGCAGAGACCGGCGACGAGTCCCAGGCGAGACGGGCCAGCGAGTCCATCTGTGCTTCGGAGCGCTCAAAGCGCCACGAGGTCCCGCCGAACCGGCTGCCGCCGTCCACCGTGAGGTCGTGTACGCCGTGGATGTCCACGCCGGTGGCAAAGAGTTGCGAGTCGCGACCGAGGGCGAGCGCCGTGAGGAATCCGCCGTAGGATCCGCCATAGATGGCGATGCGCGCGGGATCGACCGTCGGCAGGCCCCGCAAATACTGGCCCGCTGCCTTCACATCGAGATACTCACTGGCCCCCATCGCGCCGGCATTCGGCGGACGATGGAAGTCGAAGCCGTAGCCGATGCCCAGCCGATAGTTGATGGCCAGCACCACGAACCCGCGGCTCGCGAGGTACTGGTTCATCAGGTAGGCGTTCCAGTAGTAGTCGCCGTAGTGCCAACCCAGGAGCATCTGGCGCGGCGGACCGCCGTGCACGTAGACCACTGCCGCCCGTCGCGCGGGGCCGCCGGCCGGTGGTTCGAAGATCTGCGCATGCACGCGCACTCCGTCCGACGCCGTGTAGATGACCTGTCGTGGCGTCACCAGTCTCGCAGCCGGGAAGTCCGCCGGCACCTGGTTGTCTCCCACCCAGCGACGTGCTTGCCCGTCGAGCACGAATGGCACCGGTGCACGCTGCGGCGTCGCGCCGATGGCCGCGATCTTGCCGCTAGCCAACACCACTGGCGTCCATTCGAGTCCATCGCCCTGCGTGAGGACCTCGATGCCCGCTCGATCCACGGCAGCGCGTACGACGTGTCGACGGTCGATGTCCTCACGTGCGTGCCCGGTATTGCCCGAATAGAGTACGTGGCGCCCGTCCGGCGACATCGAGACGTGCTCGGCCATGTGCTCGCCCGGTGTCAGCAGGATGGGCGCGCTGCTCCCATCGAGGGGCATCGAGTACAGGTGTGGCCAGCCATCCTGGTAGCTGAGGAACACGATGCGATTCCCCGCCGCGATGTGCAGGTTCACGCCGCCCTGCGTGCTGGGCACGCTTCCCCGCGGCGTGGTGTCGCTCGTCCAGCGCTGCCGCGCCAGGCCCGTACTCGCATCGGCGACCCAGATGCTCCACGGATTCGCGTCCGGCCGGCGCGGATCGCTGGGTGGCCCACCAGCGCCGTGCCGTCGCGCGAACACCAGTTGTCGACCATCGCGCGTCCAGCGCGGGGACCAATCCCGATTTGTGCTGGGCGACACCCAGCGAATCGGCGTGTCCGCATTCATATAGATGCCTATGAAGGCGTGTGTCCCGCGGTTGGAGACGAAGGCGATGCGCGCGCCGTCGGGTGAGAACTGGGCATCCGCGTTGCTGCCGCGCAATTCGAACAGGCGCGTGGCGGGAGTCGACCCGTCGATTGGTGCGCGCCACAGCTGGCGGTTCCGCTGGAACACCACGACATCCGAGCGTGGAGAGATCACTGGGTTCTCGCCTTCGCCAAGCGACACCGGCGTACCGCCGTCGAACGGAACGGTCCAGACCTCCGTGCGCGAAGACGTCGGCATGCCGATGGGATTCACGGGCAGCGCGTCGTCCCAATTGGAGCCGAAGTCGCCGCCGCGCACGTAGACGACGTGGCGTCCGTCAGGGGAGATGCGCAGGCTGGAAATGGCCTGGCCGTCGTCCGCGATGTACCCGGTCAGGCGTCGCGCTTCAAACGCCGGCCCATCGGCGACCCACACATTGCGTTGTCCACGGGCATTGAGCGTCCACGCGATGCGCTCGCCCGCCGCCGTGAGCTCCGTGGGATACGGCGCGCCCATCACCTGCTCGAGCGAGAAGCCGCGACTCGCCTGCGCCAAGGCGGGCGAGGAAATCGCGATGGGCAGCAGACCGAGCAACAGACGCGTCACACGCATTGGGGCCTCGCACGACGGATGGGGGCGAACGAACGCCTCAATCGTATCGTACGAGGCCCCGCGCCGCGACCGACGCGGCTCGCGACGACGTCGAATCGCGCCGTCTGCCAGTCTCCTGACCCTATCGCACCCTGATCCTACTTCGAACCAAGCTCGCTCTTGGCGCCCGTGCCGTGCGCGACCAGCACCACGCTGAACGAGGCGTCGTCGCCGTCACCGGCCACCTGGTACTTGATCCATCCGCCCGGCACTGCATCCGTGAGCCACCAGCTCTGTCGCGCCCCTGCGCCGCCGAAACGCACGTGCTTGGCGCTGAAGCTGCCGGCGGGCGTACGAACCTGCTCGGTGCCGACGGTGGCGCCCTCGACGCTTTCCTTGGTGGGCCGGGACCCGAACATGCCCAGCGACCGCAACGTCGTCATCTGCTCGGGCACCATCATCTCGTTGGCCTCGGTCTCGCCGGGCATCCGTCCGCGCATCCGCACCAGCTGCTGCACGCCGTCACCCGCCGGCTTGAACAGCGCTTCCAGCACAATGGTGTCGGCGCGCGCCCGGCTACCGTCGCGGTAGGAGCTGACGCTCTTCATCCGCCACCATTCGCCACCGTCTTCTGTGCGTGAGAGGAATGCGCGTTCCATCATCCCCTTGTCATCGTCACCATTGCCGCCGACAATCTCCCAGCGCGTCCACTGGCCCGGCTCGTAGGGCGCATCGAAGACGCTGGCCCCGGTGCCATACATCAGGCTGAAGAGCTGGCCGATGTACATCCACGAGTAGTCGGCCGTCCACTGACCCGGCATCGGGCGCGCGCCGGCAGCACCGGCGCCGCCCACGGCGGCGATTGCATCCGCCACCGCGCGCATATCCGCGGAGGCACCGAAGAGACTCGAGAAGCGCTCACGCCGCGCGTCCACCGCGGCGAGCTCCGTGTCGCTGAGGCCAGCGCGGTCGCCAAAGGCGAAGATGCGCTCCAGCCGCGTCTTGAGTCGGCCGAACTGCTGGGAATTGAACCCGCTGCCGCTGGCGGCGTCCGCAGTGGCCTTGTCCAGCACCTCCTGCTTCTCCTTGGCAATGTCGGCCTCGGAGTTCGCCCCGCAGCGTGCGCGAATTCCCGCGCGGGCCGCGAGGCCACCCAGTCGGCTGCGCGTCGCGGAGCCGGCGGCCTCGAAGGCCGTCTTGCACTCCCGGAACTTGCGGATCTTCTCCTCGATCTCCGCAATGCGCGGTTCCGCGGCCTTGAGGTTCTCCTTCTCCGCGTCATACGCCGTGACGAAGCGGTCAAGGAGGTCGGTCGTGATGGCGTCCTGCGCAGGCAGGGGGCTCGCGGCGATGAGCGCGACGAGCAGGGTGCGAACGATGCGTGTTGGCATACGGCGCGACCTACGGTGGGGGGTGGTGCCAAGTTTCTGTCGGCACCCTTTATGGTAGCGCGCCTCGGTAGCGTTCGGCGAGTCGCCAGCTGAGCCCCACGCTCCAATCGGCGCTGGCCTCCGAAAGCCCGGCGCCAACCGTCACGAACACCGATTGCCCGCTCTCCAGGCGCCGGCCAAGCGCCACACCAACGGACGCCGGTGCGGCCAGATCGGGATGCACCGAAGTCGATGCGTAGGCCGCCAGCATGGCCGTCCACCTTCCTGAGGCGCCCAGCGTCCGGCCGACCGAGATGCTCGCGCTCGTGACGTCTCGCAGCGGGAGCTCTGGAAGGTCTCCCAGCACCCAATGGCTTAGCCCGACGCCGAGCAGTCCCTGGCCGATGTACGCCGTGGCGTCCACGCTTGCGCCGGCGTCGAGCTTGCCCGTGCCGATGCCGTCGGTGGGATCGGCAAGTGGAAGCTTCGCCGAGACCGACGCGTGGAGGCCGTAGCGATAGTCGTCGACCAGCACGGCCCGCGCCGAAACGATCGGATCGCCCACAAAGGTGCGATACGGTCCCGGCTCCTCGGCGAGCCCGGCCGAATCGATGAGTGCCGTGCGGTCGACTAGCACCCCTGCTCCACTGCCACCGCGCCGCAACGGCACGCGCTCGCCGCGCGAGCGGCCGTCCAGGGCGCCGGATCGCGGGCCACCGGTGGGCACCGGCTGTCCGCCGATGTAGGTGATGGCACCGCTATTCTGGATGAGCAGCGGCCAGTAGCCATCCAGGCCGAATCGGCCGGCGCTGAGCGATGCGCCAAGCGTGATGGTGTTCGAGAGGGTTGGCACGTCGAAGATGAAGCGGCCGCTGCTCGTCTGGGCAGCTGCGGAAACCGCGAACTCCTGCGCGAACGCAGGCGCGGACGCCAGCAGTATCGCCGTCATTCCCCAAGCGGCGAGGCACTGCTGGCATCCGGCCCGCCACGTCATGCTGGCGGCACCTGCGTCTGGGTCTGCGTGCGGGTTCGCACGCGTTCCATCAGCCCCAAGGCTCCCTCGAGATCATCGGCCATGCGCCGCAGGCGCGTCTGCAACTGCTCCATGTCGCGTTGCATGTCGCGGTCCTGTGCGAACTCGCGGTGCTGCATCATCTCGCGGGAGCGCTCGGCGAGCTGCCGCATCTGCTGGGCCTGCTGCTCGAGGCCTTCGCAGGTCCGCAGCATCAGCCGCTCGCGCTCGCTGACCTGCGCACGCGCCTGCAACTGCTGGCGTGCCGCCTCCGCAAGGCGTTGGGCCCGCTCCTGCAACTGCGTGGTGCGCTGCAGGGTCTCCTGCATGCGGGTCATCAGCCGCGTCTGCTGCGCGGTCTGTGCGGGATCCTGCGGGCGCGTGGCCGGCGGGACGCGCGGGGCCTGTTGGCCCTGGCCTCGCGTGGCCTGCGGGCTGAGCGGCGCGGCGACCAGCAGCAAGGCGGCCGCGGCAAGGCCGGTGGTCCGGCAGAACGGGGTGAGTCTCATCGTTTCCTCCTGCGCCCGAAGCGCCGTGCGCATGGGCGCGTTGCTGTGCATATCTATGTATGTGCATATCGTGTTGTTTCGCCATCGGATATCTTCCCGCTCAACCGTGGTGACAGTCCTTCAGCCTTTCCCTCACACTGCTCTCGGGAGTGGTCGGTATGCGCCGTCTCAGCACCGTTGTCGCGCTCGCCCTTGTTGGCACCATGCCGCTCAACGCGCAGTCGCACGATCACGCCACTCACGCGGCGGCAGCTCCGGCTACTCCCGCGGCCGCGCCACGTGAGGGCGGCCAGGCGGCGTTCGCAGCCATCGCGGAGATCGTGCGGATGCTCGATGCGGATCCGAACACGGATTGGTCGCAGGTGAACATCGAAGCCCTGCGCCAGCATCTCATCGACATGGACGAGGTCACGATGCGGGCAACGGTTCGCAGCGACGCAATCGACGGCGGCGCCGCGTTCTTGGTGCTGGGCGCGGGGCGTACGCTGGAGGCGATTCGTCGCATGACCGCGTCGCGCGCCGCCACCGGCACGCCAGACGGCTCCGTGGTGATGACGGCAACACCCGTGGACGGTGGCGTGCGGTTCACGGCGGTGGCGGGCAACCCGCGTGATGCGCGCGCAGTGGCGCGCATCCGCGGATTGGGCTTCATCGGCGTGGTGGCGCTCGGCGACCATCACGCCCCGCACCACCTGGGAATCGCCAACGGATCGATGACGGGGACGCACGGACACTAGACGCGCTGGCCCTCCCTGAGTGCGAGGGCCATATTCCCGCCCGTGAGTCCGCTTGGATCCGATGATCTCCGCCAGCGCCTGCAGACGGCGCTGGCCGGCAACTACGACATAGAGCGCGAACTGGGTGGCGGCGGCATGTCGCGCACCTACCTCGCCCGCGAGCGCGCCTTTGATCGCCGCGTTGTCGTCAAGGTGCTTGCACCAGAGCTGCTGGCCGGGCTCTCGGTGGAGCGCTTCCGGCGTGAGGTGCTGCTGGCGGCGCAGCTGCAGCACCCGCACGTCGTGCCCGTGCTCACCGCCGGCGACGTGGATGGCCTGCCTTGGTTCACGATGCCCTATGTGGACGGCGAGTCGCTGCGCCAGCGACTCGCGCAGGGGCCGATGGGCATCACCGAGGTCGTTGGCATCCTGCGGGATACAGCGCGTGCGCTGGCATACGCGCACGGACACGGCGTGGTGCATCGGGACATCAAGCCCGACAACGTGCTGATTTCGGCGGGCAGCGCGACCGTCACGGACTTCGGGATCGCCAAGGCCATCAGCGCCGCGCGCACGGGGGGCGAGGCGGCGAAGCCGGCGCTCACGATGACTGGCATGAGCATCGGCACGCCGACCTACATGTCACCCGAGCAGGCCGCGGGCGACCCCAATACGGACGCGCGCGCCGATCTGTACTCGTTCGGCACGATGGCATATGAGCTGCTGTCCGGGCGTCCGCCGTTCCACGGACTCTCGCCGGCCAAGCTGTTGGCCGCGCACCTTGGCGAGCGACCCGAGGATGTCCGTTCGCTGCGTCCCGACTGCCCGGATGCGCTGGCCGCGTTGGTGATGCAGTGTCTGGAGAAGGAGCCCGACGCACGTCCGCACGCGGCGAGCGACCTCACGCGCGTCCTCGACACGATTACCTCGAGTGGCGCGGCGGCCGCCGCGCCGAGCATTCTCGCCGGCGGGCGCATCCGACTCGGGCACGCGCTGGGCCTTTGGGCCGCCGCGACCACGCTCGTATCGCTGACGGCCTGGGCGGCGCGGGAGGTCATCGGACTGCCGGACTGGACGTTCCCCGGTGCCGTGGGAGTGATGCTGGCCGGACTGCCAGCCATCCTCGGGACCTGGTACGTGCAGAAGACGGTGCACCGCACCTATACGACCACACCGCAGCGGACGCCGGGTGGCGGCAGTTCTGTCGGCGCGCAGGGCACGATGGCGACGCTGGCGCTCAAGGCCAGCCCGCACATCTCGTGGCGTCGGACCTGGCTCGGCGGCGGCATCGCGGTCGGCGGCTTCGCGCTGGCCATCATCGCATTCATGGTGATGCGTGCGGCCGGCGTCGGCCCGTTCGCCTCGCTGCAGGGCGCGGGACGCTTCGGGGATCGCGAGACAATCGTTGTCGCGGACTTCCGCAGCCCATCCGACGACCCGTCGCTGGGACCGATTGCGGCCGAGGCGGTGCGCACGGACCTGGCGCAGTCATCGTCGCTCGACATCCTGTCGCGCGCGCAGCTGCGCGAGGCGATGGCGCGGATGCGCCGCGGGGAGGATTCGATCCTTCCGTTCGACGTGGCGCGTGAGCTGGCCACACGCGAGGGCGCCAAGGCCGTGCTCGATGGCGGGATTTCCAAGCTTGGCAACTCCTACGTGCTCACGGGGCGACTTGTCTCGGCGCTCGACGGCGAGGAGATGGCGACCTTCCGCGAGACCGCCTCCGGCGAGGACGACTTGTTGCCAGCGCTCGGGCGCCTGACAAAGGCCGTGCGCGCCAAGACGGGCGAATCGCTACGACGCGTGCGGCAGACGGACGAGCTGTCCCGCGTCACCACCTCGTCGCTGCCGGCGTTGCGGAAGTATGTCGAGGGCCTGCGGCAGATCGACGAGACCGGCAACTACATGCGCGGCATCGAGCTCCTGCAGGATGCCGTGGAGATCGACTCGTCGTTCGCGATGGCCTGGCGCAAGATGGCCGCCGAGTTGAACAACAACGGGCTGGATCCAGCCCGCGCCCGCGCCGCTGTCGAGGCGTCGTTTCGCCATCGGGACCGCCTGACTGAACTCGAGCGGTTGCTCACCGAGGGCTACTACTACACGAACGGCCCGCGGCAGGATCCGCAGCGCGCGCTCGACGCGTACCTCGCGGCGTCCCGGGTTCCGGGGGCGGGTGTCGCGGGCCTCAACAATGCGGCCGTCATTGCCTCTCGACGGCGAGACTACGAACTGGCCGAGCAGCTAGGCCGGCGGGTGATTGCCGGCGAGACCCGGTTCGCGAACGCGTGGACCAACCTGTTGGGCGCACTGATGGACAACGGCAAGATCGAGGCTATGGACTCGGTGCGCCAGGACATGCGGCAGAAGTTCCCAAACAGCGAGCGTCTCTGGCTGGCGGACCTCATGGTTGCTCGCGGCCACAATCGATTTGACGTGATGGACTCGATTGCGCGGAGCGTCGCCGCGTCCAATGGTTCCGCCTCCCAGCGGATCATGGCGTTTGGCGCCTCGGCGGGAGTTGCGCGCACCAGAGGCCGGCCCGAGGAGTCCGAGCGCTGGAGTGCCCGTCGCGCCGAGCTCATCACCGCGGGGCGGCCCAACCCCGCCATCCAGCTGGGGTTGAAGTTGCAGCACGCGGCCAATCAGGTCGCGGTGCTGCAGCGTCCTGCCGATGCGCGCGCGACCTTGGCGCGCGCGTTGCGCGACCACCCGCCGGCAGAGATGGATCCGGCGGAACGCCCGTGGGACATGATCCTGCGCCTTGCGACCCTGACCGGGGACAGCGCCCTCGCCCTGCGCGCGCACCGTGAGGCCAAGTTGCTGTGGGCGAACCTCGGTCCCGATTCCGCGGGTGTCGTGGCGTTTCTCGACGGACTGCTCGCCGGCGCGCGCGCGCAGTGGGGCGCAATGCTGTCGCGGGTTGGAGAGGCGGACCGGCTCCTGATGATCGACGAGTCGGAGTCGGCGGTCTGGCGAATCGTTGCGTTCGATAGACTCGGGAACAGCGACTCGTCGCTCGTGTGGCTCGAACGGTTCACGTCATTCATCGGGGACAACCCCGAACCCTATTCGCTGTTTGGAGCCCAGACCCACAAGCGGCTTGGCGAGCTGTACGAACAACGCGGCGACCGCGCAGGGGCCATCGCGCAGTACGAGCGCTTCGTGGACCTCTGGCGCGATGCGGAGCCTGCGCTGCAGCCGCAGGTGCGGGACGTGCAGGCGCGACTCACGCGCCTGCGTCCGCCCGGTTGAGCTAGCGTACCAACTTCTTGTACGCCAACCGATGTGGCTGGTCCGCGTCCGGCCCCTTCCGTCGTTTCAGGTCCTCGATGTACGAGCCGTAGTTGCCCTCGTACCAGACGACCTCGGAGTTGCCCTCGAAGGCCAGGATGTGCGTGGCCACGCGGTCCAGGAACCAGCGATCGTGCGAGATGATCACGGCGCAGCCAGAAAAGTCCAATAGCGCAATCTCCAGCGCGCGCAGCGTGTCGACGTCGAGGTCATTGGTCGGTTCGTCGAGCAACAGCAGGTTGCCGCCTTGCATCACGGTCTTGGCGAGGTGCAGACGGTTGCGCTCACCGCCCGAGAGGTTCGCCACGAGTTTCTGCTGGTCGGGCCCCTTGAAGTTGAAGCTCGACGCGTAGGCGCGTGAGTTGAGTTCGCGCTTGCCGACCATGATCTGCTCGCGGCCGCCGGAGATCTCCTCCCACAGCGTGCGCTTGCCTTCCAACGTGCGCTGCTGGTCCTGGTACGAGATGCTGACCGTCTCGCCGATCGTGAGCTCGCCGCCGTCGGGCTTCTCGAGGCCGTTGATCATGCGGAACAGCGTTGTCTTGCCGGCGCCATTGGGGCCGATGATGCCCACGATGCCCGCGCGCGGCAGGTCGAAGTTCAGGTCGTCGAAGAGCAGCTTGTCGCCGAAGGCCTTCTTGAGCTTCTTGCCGCGCACGACGTCGTTGCCCAAGCGCGGCGCCGGCGGGATGATGATCTCGTTTTGCATCACGCGATCGTTCTGTGCCTCGCTGGCCAGTTCCTCATAGGCTTGCAGACGTGCCTTGTTCTTGGCCTGCCGCGCGCGCGGTGCCATGCGCACCCACTCGAGCTCTCGCTGCAGCGACTTCTGTCGCGCGCTGGCCGCCTTCTCCTCCTGCGCCAGCCGCTGCTGCTTCTGCTCCAGCCAGCCGGAATAGTTGCCCTCGTAGGGCACGCCCTTGCCGCGGTCGAGCTCGAGGATCCACTTCGCCACGTTGTCGAGGAAGTAGCGGTCGTGCGTGATGGCGACGACGGTACCCGGGAAGCGCTCGAGGTGATGTTCGAGCCAGGCCACCGACTCGGCGTCCAGGTGGTTGGTCGGCTCGTCGAGCAACAGCATGTCCGGCTCCTCGAGCAGCACCTTGCAGAGCGCCACGCGGCGCTTCTCGCCACCGGAGAGATGCGTCACCGCGGAATCCGACGGTGGCAGGCGCAGGGCGTCCATCGCCACGTCGATCTTGTTGTCGAGGTTCCAGAGGTCGTGCTGGTCGATGTACTCCTGCAGCTTGGCCTGCCGCTCCATCAGCTTGTCGAAGTCCGCGTCGGGCTCGGCGAACTGCGCGGAGATCGCGTTGAACTCATCGAGCGCCTTTCGCTGCTCCTTGACCGCGAGCTCGACGTTGCCGCGCACGTCCAGCGACTCATCGAGCTCGGGCTCCTGCGGCAGGTAGCCGATCCGCGTGCCCTTGTGGGCCCAGGCTTCGCCTTGGAATTCGTTGTCGATGCCGGCCATGATGCGCAGCAGCGAAGACTTGCCCGCACCGTTGGGACCCAGCACGCCGATCTTCGCGCCAGGATAGAAGGACAGCCAGATATCGTCGAGGATGATGCGGGATGGGGGGACGACCTTCTTGAGTCCCTTCATCACATAGATGAATTGCGGAGCCATGCTGTTTACGACGAAGGATGGAGGATGGAGGATGGAGGCAACTGCCACGACAGTCGCTTCCTACGGCGATCGCGGCTACTCGCGAATCGCGCCGGTGAGCAGCCCGAGGAAGCGGGCGTCATCAAACTGCGGCCCGACGCTGTTGCCGAAGCGCACGACAACCATGTTGCGCGACGGGATGATGTACAGGCGCTGCTTGAAGGCGCCGGCGGCGGTGACCATGCCCTCGAGGCCGGGCACGGTCTCCATGGCGCCAAAGTTGTTGCGCAGCTGGCGGATCTCGCCGCGCAATGAGTCACTGATCGGCACGTTCAGCCACCAGGTCAGCCCGTAGGCCGGATTGGCCTCGGTGCCGCGCAGCATCTCGGCCACGCCCTCGCGCGGCAGCACCTGCGTGCCATTCCACTCGCCGCCACGACGGATCAGCTCACCAAACTTGGCCCACTCACGCGCGTTGAGATAGGCGCCCGATGGCAGCTGCGGCTGGCCCTGCGTGAGGCCGCGCCAGAACCCGGTGCGAATGCCGACGGGGTCCAGGATGCGGCGCTTCAGATAGGCGCCGACGGTCTCGTTGCGCGGCGCCAGCTTCCGGCGCAACAGCTCGCCGAAGATCTGGAACGGTGCCGCCCCGTACTGGAACCGCTCCCCAGGAGCCGCCGACACCTGCGCCGTGATGGACTCGGCGTAGCTGGGCGGATCGAGGTTGAGCTGTCCCTCGACGCCGCTCGTGAGCGTGAGGAGTTGGCGAATCGTGATGCCGTTGCGCGATGGATCGCGCGACCACTCGTGGAGTGTGTTGGCCACCGGCTCGTCCAGCGAGAGCAAGCCATCGGCCTGCGCCGCGATGGCCAGCGCGCCGGCGAAGCTCTTGGTGCCGCTGGCCAGCAGGTGCGTGCGCGCCGGCGACGTGTTTCGCGGATACTGCTCGAACACCACCTTGCCGTCGATCATCACGAGCACGGCGTCGCCGCGTTCCTCCTCGGAGTAGTCGGCGGCGCGCGTGTACGCGGTGCTCGCTTGCGCGCCAAGCGCTGGCGTGAAGGCCGCAAGAACGAACGCGGCCGCCACATACATTGAAGGGATGCGAATCAGTCGTTCCATACTCCGTCCAAATATCGCTCCGGGGCCTCGGTTCACGACACCCGCAGCCGAGGGGCGTGCTCGGCCTTCGGCAGCCGCGCCGCTGAGGGCCCGCCGACACGCCCTCGTCTTCGTCGCCGTGGTGGCGATTGCCGGCCTGCTGCAGACGTCCTGCACCGGCAGCGACGCTGCGCTCGACCCTGATTTCCCGCTGAGCATTGTCGTTGGCGACCGACCCGGTCCCACGGTCGCCCTCGTGGCCGGCGTACACGGCGGAAAGGTCGCGGCCGTGCACGCCGCCGAGTCGCTGGCCGTGCTGCTGCCCGGGCGCATCCGGACCGGACGCGTGCTGATCCTGGCACCGGCCAACGTGGCGGGCTTCCGCGCCGGCCTCGCCCAGATGAGTCCGCTCGACAGCCTGAACCTCAATCGCATCTTCCCCGGCGACAGCGCCGGCACCCCGACCCAGCGCTTGGCCGCGCGAATCATGCGCGATATAGTCGCGAAGAGCGACTATCTGGTGGATATCCATGGGTCCGACGGGGAGGAGTCGGTGGGATCGTTCGCCTACGCAGCGCGACCCGGCCTCAATCCACGTGTGGACTCTCTCGCGCGGTGGATGGCCGAGCGTTGGGAGGTGGAAAGTATTGTGTGGGACCAGGGCGGGCCGCGCTTACTCGCAGAGTCTCGTTTCCTGCAGACCGCCGCGCATCTCTCGGACGTGCCGGCCATCACTGTCTTCGAACCGGGCGCCACGCAAGAAAGTCCCGTTGCGACGGCGCGATTCGTCCAAGGCAGCCTGCGGCTGCTCGCCGCACTCGGCGTGGTGGATTCCGGCCTCGCTGACTGGCGCGGCGGGCGCGCGGGCGAGAATCGCAACATGAGACAGGTCCTCGACGCGCGCCTCGTCCTCTCTGACTCCGGCGCGGGTCGATGGCAGCCGCGGACGCGCGCGGACGCCTGGGTGAGTCCCGGAGACTTGTTGGGTACCTGGCGCAACGCGGCGGGCCAGGAAAGCCAGTTGCGTGCTTCGCGCGCCGGCGTGGTGCTTCACCTGCGGCACGGCGGTGAGCTC
Organism: Gemmatimonadaceae bacterium; assembly: GCA_019637445.1. Lineage (NCBI taxonomy): Bacteria > Pseudomonadati > Gemmatimonadota > Gemmatimonadia > Gemmatimonadales > Gemmatimonadaceae > Gemmatimonadaceae bacterium. The sequence continues at coordinate 1,476,711 of JAHBVS010000001.1, forward strand.
CCAGCCCGCACTCCGCTCGTCATTCTCGGACTGCGGCAGGGCGACGACCTTTCACCTTGAGCGTCCGATCGGGGCACAATGGCCACGGGGTGGCGGCGAGGCCTTGCCTCGCCGCCACCCCGTGGCGTTCCCGGCCTATGCTGGAACGCTAGGGACAGCGCGCCAACGCGACCGGGCAGGCCTCTCCGTTCGGCGCCGGCGCCGAGGACGGCGCGCCGATACCACCGAAGGTGTAGTTGGTCAGCTGCAGGGTCGCGAGCTCGGAGCCGGGAATCGGCAGGTGCAGTGGCGTGCCCTCGGGCAGGGTCTGCCAGCCACGCGCATCGAAGAACGCGGTGACACCATCCACGCCGATGCCTTCGATCCCCTTCTCGTAGCGCAACGCGTCCCACAGACTGCCGCAGGCGCCGTTCAGCTTGCGCGGTACGCAACCCGCGACATCCGGCGGCCCATCGATCGTGACGTCGGGCAGCTGGCCATTGGCCGTGCGTGTGGCGTTGATCAGCGGCACCGCGAGCGCGGCGTTGCCCCCGCGGATGTGCGCCTCGGCGCGCAGCAGGTTCATCTCCGAGACCAGCACGGCGGGCATCGGGCTGTCCTGCCAGCTGGTGCCCAAGCCGTAGCGGTGGATGTAGTACCAGGAATAGCGGTACGTCCCGCGGCTCGCGGCGAAGATGTTGTTGAGGTTGTAGCCCATGTACGAACCGGGCGTGGCGGGCCCACCGGCACCTTGAATGCGACGGTCCTGCGTCCGCATCTGGAAGGCCACGCGGCTGTTCAACTCCGTATTCACCCAATTGACGAACCCGTTGGTTGAGTCGGCAGGACCGATCAACCAATAGTTGGGCCGCCCGAAGTCGGATGGGCGCGAGGCCGTACGCACGCGCGCGGTCAGACGCTTCCAGTCGTCCCAGATGATATCCACCTGGCCAATCGGCGCGAAGTCCGTGACGATCCCGGCGTCCAGGCGCGTGATGACACCTGGCCAGTTCACGGCCGCCCGCTCGGCGGGCGTGCGCGCCGAGTAGACCATCAGTTTGGCGATGAACGAGTTGGCGAGGCGCACGAACTCGTCCCGCGTCATGGCCGTATAGAACCACCCGTCGGCCGGGAACGAGAAATCGGCGCCACCGGCGATCGTGATGGCCTCGTCCAGCATCGCGATGGCCGCCGCGGTGACTTCCGTGTACGGCCGCGGATTCGGCACCGTGAGCGTATCGAGGTCGAGGTCCTCGTCGGCAATGAACGCCTGGTCGAAATAGAGACCCAGGTAACCGTGCGCGACGCCCTGCATGAACTTGGCGAAGGCACGTGCGCGGAGGGTCTGCGTGGCGTCGCCGATGGTCAGGCCCTCGTCAAACGCACTGAGGGCGTCGGTCACCGCCGAGTTCGTGCGATACAGGGTGAACCAGGGCAGTTCGTTGACGTTGCGCCGGGCGTTGGCCGGACTGTTGTTCCAGGAGCCTCGTGGTTCGGCCGAGGTCTCGAGCTGGCCGAAGTCGGCGAAGCCCGAGGTGAACTCACGCGCCATGGTCGAAAACGCCCACGAGGGGTAGTCGTCGTGCCCCGCCACCTGCCACCAGGTGCGGAAGGAACTGGCCACCACCGTTTCAGTGGCGAACGGGTCCGCCGTCGCACGACTGCGATCCGGCAGGTTGGGATTCGTGACGTCGAGATCCAGGCAGGCGCTGGTCGCGAGCACGAGGATCAAAGACAGCTTTCGCATGGGATCCTCGATCAGAAGTTGAGGGTGACGGCAGTCGTGAACGTGCGATAGCGCGGGTAGTCGAAACTGTCGAGCCGCACGATCGTGCCACCGACCTCGGGGTCGTAGCCCTTGTACTTGCTCCAGGTGAGCAGGTTGCGGCCAATCAGCGAGATGGACGCATCGCGGATGCCGAGGCCGCCGGCCATGCCGAGGATGCGCGCCGGCACGCGATAGCGCACTGACACCTCGCGCAGCTTCACGAAGCCGTTGTTCTCCACGAAGTAGTCGCTCGGGCTGTTGGCCGCGTACAGCGCGACGTAGTACTCGATGGTCTTCTTGAGCTCTTCCGGGCGTCCAGCCTGGTCCACGTCGCCGGAGCGCGCCCACTGATACATCCGCTGGTTGGTCTGGTTGTAGGCGTTGCCGCCCACCTGCACGTCCACGAGGGCAAAGAAGTCCCAGTTCTTCCAGGTGACGTTGTGGTTCATGCCCCAGCGGAAGCGCGGATTGCCATCGCCGATCTGCACGAGGGCGTTCGACCCCGTCGAGTCGAGCAGGGCAATCGGCAGGCCCCACCCGTACGTGCGGCCGTCGATCGTCGCCGAGGTGCCCCAGCCCGTCGGATCCGCGCCGTCGCGATAGGTCTTGCCAGCGCCAACCCAGACCAGGAGGCCTTCGTCGTTCACGTCGAACTCGGCGGCCGAGGCCTGCGCGGCGAGCGGGAGTTCCTCCACGCCCTTGATCCAGCGGAAGCCGTACATCGCGCCCATCGTGACCCCGGCGCAGCGGTACGCGATCGTGTTGGTGACGAAGCACGAGCGATCGAACTCGCTCACGCGATTGCGCGTGCGGTCGAACACGAGGCCGGCCCGCCAGCTGAACTGTGGCGTGCGGTAGATCTGCGCCTCAAGCGTCGCCTCCCAGGTGTTGCCGGTCAGGGTGCCGGCGTTCTGCCACTGCGAGCTGTAGCCGAAGAAGCCGGCCAGCGGGATCTGGATCAGCTGGTCCTGGACCTCGGTGTCGATGTAGCTGAGCTGCAGTGAGTAGCGGTCGCGGAAGATGGCGTCGAAACCAATCTCGGTTTCCGTGGCCAGCTCCGGCCGAAGTGCTGCGTTGCCGAGGTTCTGCTTCTCGACGCCACCGGCCGCCGTGAACGTGAACGTCTCGTAGTGGTCGTTGAAGCTTGGGCGTCCGCCGGCGGTCCCGCGCGAGGCACGTAGCTTGAACTCGCCGATCTGCGGGAACATCCACCACGACTCCTCGGCCATGCGCCAGGCGCCGCTGAAGCGATAGTAGGTGTTCCAGCGCTCCTCGGGTCCGAACAACGAGCTGCCGTCGCGGCGCACCAGCGCGTCGCCGATGTACTTGCCCTGATAGTCGGCGCCGGCGGTGACAAAGAAGCCGAGCGCCTCAATCATTTCCTGCGTGCTCGACACGAAGCGCGTGCGCGCGTTGTCGAGACTCTTCACGCCGGGCACGGCGAGGTCCTGGCCCTCGGCGTCCGTGACCTGGTTGTCCTCGCGCTCGAGCAGCCAGCGCGCGGTGGAGCGCAGGGTGAAGTCGCCGAACTGCTTCAGGGCATTGGCGCTGACCGAGGCATTCACCGCCGTGGTGGTGCCGGTGAGCTGGCTGATCTCACCGATGCCGCCGGTGGGGAAGCCCTCGGTCTTCAGGCCGCGGTCGAGGAAGAAGTTCACGCGCCGGTCCGAGCGGTCATAGCTGAGGTTGGCGTCGAGCGTCAGCCAGCCCAAGGGCACGTAGCGGCCCTCGACAGATCCCATCGTGCGCGCGCGGCGACGACGATTCTGCTCCGTCGCCAACACGTACAACGGGTTCTCCTCACGGCCTTCCGGGTCGCCCTGGAACAGGAACGGCGTGCCATCCGGGTCCGGCGTGCGCAGGTCCACGTCCGGCGCCTGATTGATGAGGTCGAAGAACGTGTCGCCGTAGAGCTCCTGGCGGTTCGAGACGCTGTGGTAGCCGCTGACGGCGAACGAGAAGCGATCGTTGGGCCGGTGGTCGAGGTTCAGCCGCATATCCCGCTGCGAGAACCGGCCACTGTTGAGCACCACGCCGTCCTCGGCGTTGTCCACGATCGAGAAGAACCAGTTGGTCCGCGCGTTGTTCTGCGCGATGCTCAATGAGTTCTTGGCAAAGTTGCCAGGGTCGAAGAACCGGTTGACCTGGTTGTAGATGGGATCGCGGTAGGTCTCGTCTTGGAACCGCAGGTGCACGGGCTTGGCCACGCGCGCCGTGCGCGGCACGACGGCCATCGCGCCGTCCACGTACTCCCCATTCGCGTTCACCGAATAGAAGTGATTCTTGGCCCAGTTGATCTGGCCATTGAGCTCGCTGCTGCCGAACTCGCTGCGCAACTGGAACTGCGTCGCTCCTTCGACGAGGCCGGCGCCGCGCTTCGTGCGGATCTGGATCACGCCGGACTGGGCGCGCGAGCCGTAGAGCGAGGCGGCCGCCGCGCCCTTGATCACTTCAATGCTCTCGATGTCCAGCGCCTCGAGATCCGCGCTGGCGGCGCCAAAGCTCTGGCTCTGGATCACGCCGTCAATCACGATCAAGGGACTGTTGGACTTGTTGATGGACGTCGGCGTGCGGAGCATGATGTTGGTGCCGCTGCCCGGCTGCCCCGGGGGCACCACCGTCACGCCGGCGATCTTGCCTTGGATGGACTCCAACGCGTTGCCCGCAGGCACCGGCAGGTTGTCGGCCTCCACGCGCCCTACGGTGAACGGCACGCGCGTGCCGCTGGTCGGGTCCACGACGCCGGTGGCGACGATCGCCTCGAGATTCAGCACCGTCGGCTTCAGCGTCAGGTTCACCGTCACCGTGGCGCCGGCTTCCACCACCACGTTGCGCTGCACGGTCGGCTGGTAGCCGATGCGCCGGGCGTCGAGCGCTTGCGTTCCCACGGGCACGCTGGGCAACAGGTAGCGCCCGGCCTCGTCCGTCGTTGTCGCCAACCGCGTACCCGCCACCGCCACCTGCACGCTGGCGATCGGCAGGCCGGTCATCGAGTCGGTCACGATGCCCGTGATGCGACCCGTGGTCTGTGCGGCCAGCGCGGACGCCTGGCCCAACACGCCGAGCATCGCGAGGCCGATGAGCCTGGCGATGCAACGGGATCCCTCCATAACGCCTCCGTGGGAGTGATGTGTGACTGCGGAGACTGCGCTACTGCCTGACTGCAATACCGTCGCGACGGGGGTCCGCGACACCAATTCGCCGGCCGTCGGGCCGGACGAGAATCGCGTGCACACCGCCAAACTGGATGTCCGCCGTGCGGCTCAGCGGGCGATACCCACGCGTCACTAGCGCCGCGTAGACGTCGGGATCGAACCCAGGCTCCACCTCCACGTCACGTCGGAGGTGGTTGGGCTGGATGCGCGGCGCCGAGATGGCGCGGAAGGGATCCTCCCCAAACGCCAGCACCCGCAGGGTGACCTGCGTGATGGCGGGCTGGATGTACTGCGAGCCCGCCGCACCGATGACCAAGCGCACCCCTGCACCGTCGAGCAACAGCGCCGGCGCGATCGTGGAGTTGGCCACCCGACGCGGGCCGCGTGTACGATCGTCGAGATTGCCCGCACTTGAGTTCAGGAAGAATCCATCTGTGTAGACGCCAGACCCGAAGAGCACGCCGACCGTGGTCGTGGCGGACACGGCGTTTCCTTCGGCATCCACAACGGCGAGGTGCGAAGTGAGGCTTGTCGCGTCCGCGGACTCGCCGCTGCCAGGCAGGTCGCTCGTCCCGCGCACAGCGGCGGCACGCGGATACGCCGCGCAGCTGCCCGCTGCCTGCGTAGTCTCGTACGGCCAAGGGTCACCGATCGCCATCGTGTCGGCCACGGGGCCGGCAGCCACTCGCATGCGATCGCGCGCATACGCCGCGCTGGCAAACCCCAACGCTGGCACCGCCATCACATCGGGATCGCCGCGCCACCACCGTGCGTCGGACTGCACGGCCCGGATCGCATCGGTGAGACCCGCCACCGCCGCGGGCGCACGCGACAAGCCTGTGGAGGCGGTGACGCCCATCGCCTCGGCGAGTTGCAGCATCGCCAGCAACGGAGCGCCACCCATCGGGGGCGGCGGTGCGAGCACCGTGAGCCCACGCCACTCGCCGCACAGCGGAGGCACGTCCGTCACGCGATACTCGGCGAGGTCGGCGGCGGCAATCAGTCCGCCCGCAGCCTGCACCTTCTCCGCCAAACGCACCGCTACACCACCGCTGTAGAACGCCGTTGGTCCATTTGACGCGATGGCGCTGAGCGTGGAGGCCAGCATCGGTTGCACCAGTCGGTCGCCCGGCCGTAGCGGTTCGCCATCGGGCAACAGCAGCGCCGTGGCCGCGGGATCCGACTCCAGCCGACGTCGGGCCGAGCTGATGGTGCGGGAGAGCAGCGGTGTCACCACGAATCCATCGCTCGCCAAGCGAATCGCTGGCGCCATCACCGCTTCGCGCGGGAGTCGTCCGAAACGTGCGTGCGCCTCGAGCAGCCCGGCGACCATCCCCGGCACTCCGGCCGCGCGCCCTGCGGGCGCCTGCGCGCCCTCCGACAAGGTGTCCGCCCAGCGGGCGTCCGCGCCGGTGCGCGGATAGAACTGCAGATGCTGCGCACGTCGGGCACGCGCGTCGTAGGCAATCAAGACGCCGCCGCCGCCGAGTCCCGTCTGGGAGATATCCGTGACCGAGAGCGCGAAAGCGACGGCGACAGCAGCGTCGGTCGCGTTTCCGCCGCGCCGCAGAATCTCTGCACCGGCCGCGGCGGCCTCTGGCGTGGAGGCCGCAACCATTCCGGCGGGTCCCTCGGCGCGCTTGCCGGGCGCCGCTACCAGATCATCTGGCGTGACACGCGGGCCGCCGCACGCGAGGACGGCGACTGCAAGCAGGCAATGCCACACCCAGTCCGCGCCTCGAGCGCGCCGCGTCGCCGTCATTGACGGGAGAATGTGCTGGCCGGGCGCGGCGCACAAGAGGGTTCGATTCGTCAGGGACCATCTGGTGGGGCCACCGAGGCCGACGTCGGGTGAACTTGCGCGGGCAATGCGCCATTCTTCTAGGACGGACCTGCTTCCTCCCCTGCGGCCCATCTTATGGATTTCTCCGGCCTCACCGCCCAGCTCTCCTCGAGTCCCATCGTCGCGCTGGGACTCGTGTTTGCCGCGGGCGTCCTGACCAGCCTGAATCCCTGCATCTATCCGATGATCCCCATCACGGCGGCCATCGTTGGCGGGCAGACGGTCGGGGACGCCAAGCCACCCAAGTGGCGCACGTTGGTGCTCACGCTGGCGTATGTGTTCGGACTGGCCGCCGTGTACTCCACGCTGGGCCTCATCGCCGGCGTCACGGGCACCATGTTCGGCACCATCAGCACGAACCCGTGGCTGTATTTTGCGATGGCGAACGTGCTCATCATCGCAGCACTGGCGATGTTCGATGTGATTCCGGTCCGCCTGCCGGCGGCGCTCGCCGCACGAGCGGCGACGGCGGGAACGGCGGGTCGGGCCGGCGGCGCCTTCGTGATGGGGAGCATGTCTGGGTTGGTGGCCGCACCCTGCGGTGCGCCGGTGATGGCCGCGATCCTCACCTGGGTCGGCTCGCAGGGGAGCCCCACGCTCGGTTTCGTGTACCTGCTCGTGTTCTCGTTGGGGATGTGCTCGCTGCTCGTGCTGGTCGGCCTCTTCAGCGGCACCGTCTCGCGCTTGCCGCGGGCCGGCAACTGGATGAACTGGGTGAAGAAGGGCTTCGGCGTCGTGATGATTGCCGTGGCGCAGTACTACCTGATTGAAATGGGGAAGCTGTTGATATGAAGACCACAATCCGACTCGCGCTTGCCTCGATTGCACTCAGCGCGTTGACCGCCACAGCTGGCCCGGCCCAGGAACTCGGGCTCGCCGTCGGCACGACGGCTCCCGCCGCCGCGGTGGAGACCCTTGATGGCAGCGCGGCGAACCTCAGCACCGTACTCGGTGGCGGCAAGCCGACCGTGATCGAGTTCTGGGCGACTTGGTGCTCGAACTGCCGCGAGTTGGAGCCGGCGATGGAAGCAGCGTTCACAAAGCACAAAGACCGTGTGCGCTTCGTCGGCGTGGCTGTGGGCGTCAACCAGTCCGACGAGCGTGTGCGTCGCTATGTGGCAGAGCACCTCAGCGGCTTCACGCACTTCTATGACCGGCGCGGCAACGCGGTCGAAGCCTACGACGTGCCGGCCACCAGCTACGTGGTCGTGCTCGATGGGCAGGGCAAGGTCGTGTACAGCGGCCTTGGCGGGAAGCAGGACATCGAAGGCGCCATCGCCAAGGCGCTGCGCTAGGATCCCGTCAGCGCGACCTCAAACAACAGCGTCGGCGGCTGCGGTTCCTTGGTGTGATAGACGTGCAGGAGCCGGATCGTGAACGGCTCCGTGATCCGCACCGCGAGCATCTTCTTCAGCTTCTCGGGCGTGAGCGCCGGAAACAGGTTGAGCGTGCAATGCGGCGTGAAGGGATAGCGCGCCGGCTGGAACGGCAGCCCGCTGGTCTTCACGCGCTCGTGCAGCGCGCGCAGCGGCCCGTGCGGATCGAGTCGCAGCGAGACGATGTTGCGGCCCACGAAGCGTTCGGGGAGCCCGAACTTCAGCGTCACGGGCGCGGTCGTCGCCGCAATCGGTTCGAGGGCCGCGCGAATGGTCTCGACCGGCGTGTCCGGCGGCAGGGGTCCGGCCCCCGACGATCCCGTCAGCGTCACGTGCGGCGGCAGGTGGTTCGCCATCTTCGGATCGAACTCCTCCTGCAGCGCGTGAATGCGCTTCGCGAGGTCGCCCTCGAGCTCCGCAGTGATGAAGATGCCGTTCATCGCGGGCTGACCCTGAGGCCAAGGGTCCAACCACCCGATGGCGATGGCGCCAGAATCGGCGCGAGCAGCCAACGGTCAATCACGTTGTTCGGTCGCGTCGCGTGCCATCGCACGATGGCGAGTCCGGTGACCGTGCCGACCCCGGCGCCCACCGTGACATCGCTCAGCCAGTGCCGATCGTCGTGCACGCGCGCATAAGCGGTTACTGCAGCGGCGGAGTAGGTGGCGATTCCGACCCAGCGCGCGTGCGCCGGAGCCCGATGCGCGACTTCTCCGGTCACGGCGGCGGCAAAGGCAAACGCCGCGGTGGCGTGCCCAGACGGCATTGCCTCGTACTCGCCGTTCGAATGCCCGAAGCCGCGGAACAGCTGCCAATCCGTGCGATCATTCGGCGCGACATATGGACGGGCACGGCCGAAGCTGCCCTTGAGCAGCTTGGTCACCGCACCACTCACGGTGATGGCTTCGATAGCCCGTAGTCCGGAGCTCGCAACGATTGGCCGTTTCGCAAGCAGGCCGCCTCCCCACATGGCCAGCCCCAGCCCCACAACACCCGGTTGTCCCCAAGCGTTGCCGAACTCGGCGAGGCCGTCGAGCACTGCATTGCCCTGTGGCCCCGAGGCCTGAACGCCGTCACGCACGGCCGCATCGCCGGCATAGGCAGCCGCACCCAGCAGGCCGACGAACGCGAAGCGCCGCAACTCGACGACACTGAAGGCCGGGGGCGGAGGCGTGCTCGAATCCGCCGCGACCTGCGCCGTCACCGACGCCGGCAACAATGCGGCTGCCACTGCAAGGACCAACAGGCGAACACCGTGCACGGGGCGTAGTTTAGCGGTCACCACCGAGACTCGCACCGCAGGCCGCGTCCATTCCGTGATCATCCGTCATTTCCAGAACCACGCCGACCGCGCGCAGTGCGTCGAACTGCAGGAGCTCACCTGGGGCCGCGGGTTTACCGAAAAGGTCCCCGCCGCGATGCTCCTCGTCGCGCAGGAGACCGGCGGCGTGGCGGCTGGCGCCTATGCCGAGGACGGCACGCTGCTCGGCTTCGTCTTCGGCGTCACCGGTTTGAGAAACGGGAAGCTGGCGCATTGGTCCGACATGCTGGCGGTGCGGCCCGAGGCGCAGGGCCAGCGGCTCGGGGAACGCCTCAAGTCCTACCAGCGCGATCACTGCCGCAGTATCGGCGTCCACACGATCTACTGGACCTACGACCCGCTGGTGGCGCGGAACGCGCATCTCAACCTGAACCGTATGGGCGCGCGCGTGGATGAGTTCGTGGCCGCGATGTACGGCGAGGGCACCAACTCGCCGTTGCAGGGCGATATGCCCACGGACCGTTTCATCGTCTCTTGGCCGGTCAATCCCGCCGAGTCGGCGGTCGCGCTCGACGCGTTGCCGCCGGACGTTGCTGTAGTAGTGGACAGCGACGCCTCGGAGCAACCGTTGGCGATGTCCGCCAACGTGGGCGTTCGCATCCCGCGCGACATCACGGCACTCGCCGCCGCCGACATCGCGGCGGCACGCCGCTGGCGCTTCGCGACGCGTCGCGCCTTCGCGCACTACCTGACGCGCGGCTACCACGTACGCGGCTTCGTCGCCGACGAAGCGGGCGGCACCTACCTCCTCGTGCGCCGGCAGGAGCCGTGATCCACCTCGATCGCATCGTCCTGCGGGAGATCCATCTCCCGCTCCGCGAACCGTTCCGCATCTCCTCCGGCGAGATGCGTGAGCGACGCATCCTCCTGCTCGAGCTCTTCGACCGGGACGGCGCGAGCACCTGGAGCGAATGCGTGGTGGACGACGCGCCGAACTACTCGTCCGAGACCTTGGACACGGCCTGGCCGACCATCGTGCGCTGGCTCGCGCCGCGGCTGCTCGGCAAGTCCGTCGAGTCGCACACCAAGGTTGATGCGCTGCTGGCGACCGATGTCCGCGGCCACAACATGGCCAAGGCCGCGTTGGAGATGGGCTGTTGGGCACTGGCCGCCGTGCAAGCCGGCCTACCGCTTGCCCGATTGCTCGGCGGCACGCGCAGCCGGATCGCGACGGGCATCAGCATCGGCATCCAACCGGACGTGCGCACGCTGATCGCCAAGGCCACCGCGGCCCGCGACGCCGGGTATCGCAAGATCAAACTCAAGATCGCACCGCGTCACGACGTGGAGTGGGTAGCCGCCGTGCGTCTGGCCCTCGGTGACGACGCACACCTGATGGCCGACGCCAACAACGCCTACACGCTCGACGATGCCGATCGGTTGGCGGCGCTGGATCCGCTCAACCTGATGATGATCGAGCAGCCCCTGGCCTACGACGACCTCGTGCGTCACGCAGAGCTGCAACGTCGGATTCGCACGCCGCTCTGCCTCGACGAGTCCATCACCTCGCTCGAGCGGGCGCAGGACATGGTGACCTTGGGGGCGGGGCGAATCGTCAACATCAAGCCGGGGCGCGTGGGCGGGTTCGCGCAGAGTCTGGCCATCCACGACTTCTGCGAGCAGGCGAACGTCCCCGTGTGGTGCGGCGGGATGTTGGAGAGCGGCATCGGCCGCGCCTACAACGTCGCCCTGGCCTCACTGCCGAACTTCTCGTTGCCCGGCGATCTGTCGCCGAGCGCGCGCTACTGGACCCAGGACGTCGTCACGCCGGAATGGACGATGGACGCCGAGGGAATGGTGGCCGTGCCGTCGGAGGCGCCGGGCATCGGGATCACCGTGGACCGTGAGCGCATCGCGTCGCTGACGGTCCGCACGGAGGAGCTCCGACCGCAATGACCAGCGCACCGCCATCCCTGTTGCCCGACACCGTGCTCGCGCAGTTCAGCGAGTCGGATCGGACCTTGCTTGTCGAGCTCCGACGCTCGCTGCACCGCCGCCCCGAGCTCTCGTGGAAGGAGAAGCAGACGCAGGCTCGGCTGCGCGAGGCGTTGCTCGCCTGCGGCATCACGGATGTGCGCGAGGTCGCGGACACCGGACTGATCGCCTCGATCCCCGGCACGGCCGGCAAGGGACCGGCCGTCGCTCTGCGCGGAGACATTGATGCCCTGCCCATTCAAGAGGGCACGGGGCTTCCCTTCGCCTCCCAGCACGACGGGGTGATGCACGCCTGCGGGCACGATATGCACGCCACCTGGGCGGTTGGTGCAGGGCTGCTGCTCGCGCGGTCCCCGGCTGTAGGCGAGGTGCGCATCCTGCTGCAACCGGCCGAAGAGCTCGGGGAAGGCGCACCCAAGGTCATCGCGGACGGCGGGCTCGATGGCGTTGCAGCCGTTTTCGGCGCGCACGTGGACTGGCGTTACGCCGTCGGCGAGATCGTCGCGACCGAAGGTCCGTTGGCGGCGAGCACGGACACCTTCGCGATCGAGTTCCATGGCCGCGGCGGACACGGCGCGCGTCCGCAGGACACCATCGATCCCATTGTCGGGATGGCGGCGTTCGTTAGCGACGTGCAAACCATCGTATCGCGCCGCCTCGACCCCGCCCTGCCGGGCGTCATCACAATCGGCAAGCTCGACGCCGGCTCGGCGCCGAACGTCATTCCGGAAGTGGCGCGCTGCGCCGGCACCATTCGCGCCACGCGGCCGGAGTCGCGCGCGCTGCTCCTTAAGGAACTGGAGCACCTGGCGCAGTCGGTGGCCGCGACGCATCGGCTCACGGCCACCGTAAAGGTGACGGAAGGCACCCCGCCCTTGGTAAACAGCCGGCGCGGCTCCGCGTGGATGTCTGATGCCGCGCGTGACCTGCTCGGCGAGTCTGCACTCAAGGAACTCGCCGTCGCGAACATGGGCGGCGAGGACTTCGCGTTCTATACGGAGAAGGTCGACGGTTGCTTTGCCCGCATCGGCACCTGGCGCGAGGGGCGCTCCCGTGCCGGCGTGCACACGCCGCGCTTCGATCCGGACGAGGATGCGCTGTTCGTGGCGGCGGCGCTGCTGGCCGCGACCGCGCGCCGCGCCAGCGCGGATCTCCTAGGTTAGTCACGTGACGACCGGTCAGATCATCTCGGTGGATCCCTCTGCGCCCGATGCGGAGGTGGTGGCCCGCGCGGCGAGCGTCATTCGTCGCGGGGGCTTGGTCGGGATGCCGACGGAAACCGTGTATGGCTTGGCGGGCGATGCGCTGGACCCGACCGCCGTGGCGCGCATCTACGCCGCCAAGGGACGTCCGCAGCACAGCCCGCTCATCGTGCACGTTGCATCGGTGGACCAGGCGCGAGAACTTGCCAGCGAGTGGCCGAGGATGGCGCAGGCCCTGGCTGAACGATTCTGGCCCGGCCCGCTCACGCTGATCGTACGCCGACGCGGAAACGTACCCGACGCGGTCACGGCGGGACTCGACACCTTCGGTGTGCGCGTGCCGGACCATCCCGTGGCGCTCGCGCTGATCCGCGCGAGCCACACGCCGCTTGCCGCGCCGAGTGCGAACAAGTTCACGGAAGTCTCGCCCGTCACCGCGCAGCAGGTGGCCAACGGGCTCGGCGATGCCGTCGAGCTCATCCTCGATGCGGGCCGGTCGCAGGTGGGCATCGAGAGCACGGTTGTTGACGTGAGCGGCGGCCGACCAGTAGTCCTGCGGCCCGGCATGATCTCGCGCGCGGATATCGAGGCGGTTGTCGGACCAACCGCGCGGCGTCTTACGCCGACGCGCGGGAACGTGGTGCACCGATCGCCGGGGCAGTCGGCGCGGCACTACGCGCCGCGCGCGCGGGTACGGTTGCTGGAGACGTCACAGCTCGATACAGCGCTCGCTGCGGCCGACAGCTCGCACACCGGCATCATCCTCTGCCAGTCGGAGGGCGCGCCAGCTGCGGCCCTGGCCTTCAGCCGCAGCCTCGGCGCCGATCCGAAGCGCTACGGCGCTGGACTCTACGACGCGCTGCACGCGGCGGATGCGGCCGGTTGCGAGGAGCTCCTCGTGGAAGCGCCGCCGGACACGCCGGCCTGGGATGCCATCCGTGACAGGCTGCGGCGCGCGGCGCATCCCTGACGTCGGCGCACGGGCTCCCAAGGGCACGTAGGCGCACGCCAATGCACCCTTGCCCTGCGTCATCAACTCCCTTCATTTCCCTGTATGCTGACTCTCGACCTCACGGGCAAGCGTGCCCTCGTCGCTGGCGTCGCCGATGACGGCGGCTTCGGCTTTGCCATCGCCAAGGCTCTCATCGAGGCCGGCGCCACGGTTTCCGTCGCGACCTGGCCGCCGGCGCTCAACATCTTCCTCAACCTGCTCGAGCGCGGGAAGATGGACGAGTCGCGCAAGCTGCCCGATGGCTCGCTGCTGTCGTTCGAGAAGATCTATCCACTCGACGCCGTCTACGACACGCTCGAGGATGCACCGCAGGACGTGCGCGAATCCAAGCGCTACAAGGACGTCGGCGACTTCTCCATTTCCGGACTCGCCTCGCGCCTGGAGACAGACTTCGGGGAGAAGCCGCTGGATATCCTCGTGCACTCGCTGGCCAACGGCCCCGAGGTGAAGAAGGCGTTGATGGACACCAGTCGTTCCGGCTACCTCGCCGCACTGAGCGCCAGCGCGTATTCGCTGGTCTCGATGGTGCGTGCCTTTGGACCGCTGATGCGCACGGGTGGCAGCATTGCGTCGCTCACGTACATGGCCAGCGAGCGCGCCATCCCCGGCTACGGCGGCGGCATGAGCTCGGCCAAGGCCGCGCTCGAGAGCGACACGCGTGTGTTGGCCTATGAAGCCGGCCGCAAGTACGGCATCCGCGTCAACACGATTTCCGCGGGCCCGTACGCATCGCGCGCCGCCAGCGCGATCGGCATCATCGACAACATGGTGAAGTACTGCCAGGCCAACACGCCCCTGCCTGAGGCGCTCGATGCGCGCGAGGTCGGCACCGCCGCGACCTTCCTCTGCTCGCCGCTGGCCAGCGGCATCACCGGCACCACGCTCTACGTGGACAAGGGCTACCACGCGATGGGCATGGCGGTCGACGGCGCTAGCGTCCCAGACTTCGCCTGAGCAGGCCCGTCGTCGCCGCGACGCCGAGCAGGATGCAACCGCAGCCGATCAACATCGGCGCGGTGATGCGTTCGTTGAGGAACATCGCGCCCCAGACCATCCCGAACAGCGGGATGAGATAGGTCACGGCCATCGCGCCCGTGGCGCCGGCGTTGTCGAGCAGTCGGAAGTACAGCACGTAGCCGACACCCGTGCAGATGAGCGCGAGTGCGATGGTCGCGCCCCAGGCGCCAACCGACGGCTGCGCGGCGGGCAGCAGGAACAGCGTCGGGATGGCCAACAGGGCCGATGACGCGACAAGGCTGCCGGCCGCAATCGTGACGGACGGAATGCCGGGCAACAGTCGGCGCGTAAGGTGCGCCGACGCCGCATACATCGAGGAGCCAAGCAATGCGGCGCCGATGGCCATCGCCCCGCCGCCCACCGTGAGATCGCGCGCGACTAGCACGACAACGCCGACAAAGCCAATCGCCAGTCCGATCGCGCGGTCGCGGCCCAGCGTCTCCTTGAAGAAGAGGCCGCCGAGCACCGCGCCCCACAGTGGCACCGTCGCGTTGAGCACGGCGGCGAAACCGGCCGGCACCGTGCGCGTGGCATAGGCAAACAGCGCGAAGGGAATCGCTGTGTTGATGGCGCCAATCAACGTGAGCGGTCCCCAATGGCCGCGGAACTTGTCCATCTGCCGGCGCGAAGCGACCAGCACCAGCAGCACCAGGGCCGCGATGATGACGCGCACCTCGACCAACGCCACGGGCCCGAACTCCGGCACCGCGATGCGAATGAAGAGGAAGGCCGCGCCCCAGATGGCGCCGAGGAGCAGCAGGTCGCGGATGTCGCGCTGGGTCACTACGCAAAGCTAGCGGGTGCGGTCGCCACGGCTCCAACCCTTTGCCGAGACGGCTTGTCCCATCGGAGTACCCCCGAGCTCTGCCGGCCTCCCCTCCCCGTCCTCTCCGATGCGCAATCTGACCTACGCAATGCGAATGCTCCTGAAGGCGCCCTTCGTCACGACGGTCGCCGTACTTTCGCTGGCGCTCGGCATCGGCGCGAACACCGCGATCTTCTCGATGTTCGACCAGATCCTGCTGCGCAACCTGCCGGTGCACGCCCCGCAGGAACTGGTGAATCTCAGTATGCCGGGTCCCATCCAAGGCAACGACTCCTGCAACAATGCCGGTGATTGCACGGTCATCTGGACCTATCCGATGTTCCGCGACCTCGAGGCGCAGCAGACCGTGCTTGTGGGCATCGCGGGGCACCGAACCTTTGGCGCGAGCCTGACGGTTGACGGCGAGCCCCTCGTGCAGGACGGCGTGTGGGTGACCGGCGGCTACTTCCCGACACTGGGTCTCCAGCCGGCGCTCGGGCGTCTGCTGCTGCCGGCGGACAACGAACCCGGTGCAGACAACAACGTGACGGTGATCGGGCATCGCCTATGGACGGAGCGATTCGGCGGACGGCCTGACGTCATCGGGGAGCGCCTGCAGGTGAACGGGCGCGCATTCACGATCGTGGGAGTGGCACCTGACGGCTTCACCGGCACGACGCTGGGATCGGAGCCGCAGTTCTACGTGCCGATGCAGTCCCGGACCTGGCTAAGCGACTACAACGGTCTCGAGGATCGGCGCAGCTACTGGGTCTACGTGTTCGGCCGACTCAAGCCCGGCGTCTCGCCCGAGGCCGC
Source organism: Gemmatimonadaceae bacterium (assembly GCA_019637445.1). Lineage (NCBI taxonomy): Bacteria > Pseudomonadati > Gemmatimonadota > Gemmatimonadia > Gemmatimonadales > Gemmatimonadaceae > Gemmatimonadaceae bacterium. Next base: position 1,492,940 of record JAHBVS010000001.1, read on the forward strand.
CAAGGCGGGACTCGACGGCATCGTGCGCCCAATCCTCGCCGACGTCGAGGCCCCGCTGCAGATCGCGATGAGCGACCAGACGATGCAGCGGTTCAAGGCCAAGGAAGTGGTGGTCGAGCCCGGCAACCGTGGCCAGAGCTCGATCTTCGAGCAGGCGCGCCCCCCGGTGCTGATGCTCTTCGGCATCACCGGCGTCGTGCTGCTGATTGCCTGCGCGAACATCGCGAACCTCCTGCTCTCGCGCGGCGCGCAGCGCGCCACGGAGATGGGCGTTCGCTTGGCACTCGGCGCGACGCGACGGCACCTGCTCACGCAGCTGCTCACCGAGTCGATGGTGCTGGCAATCGTTGGGGGGGTGGTCAGTCTCGTCGTCGCGTGGTGGACCCTTCAGGGGATGTCCGCCCTGCTGCCGGCCGACTCGAACTCCACCTTCGTATTCAGCATCCGGCCCTCGATGATTGCGTTCTCGGCTGTCCTGGCCCTGGCGACCGGATTTCTGTTTGGACTCTTCCCGGCGCTGCACTCGACCCGTGCAGACCTCATTTCCACCATTCGCGCCGGCGCCGGCCAAATCGCCGGAGGGCGCGCAGCCACGCGCTTCCGCACGGCGCTCGTGACGCTGCAGATCGCGCTCTCGACCGCGTTGTTGGTATCCGCCGGGCTGTTCACCAAGAGCCTCGCCAACGTCAGCCGCGTGGACCTCGGCGTGTCGGTGGACCAGATGGTGACCTTCGCCGTCTCGCCACTGCGCGTCGGGTACGACACACTGAGCGTGAAGGCGCTCTACCCACGCATTGAGGAGGAGCTGCGCGCGATTCCCGGCGTGACCGGCGTGACCAGCGCCCTTGTTCCGCTGCTTGGCGGCAGCAGCTGGGGCAACAACGTTCGCGTGCAAGGCTTCGACTGCCTACCGGACGTCGACTGCAACTCGCGGTACAACGCCGTTGGCGCGGGATACTTCCGCACGATGGGTACGGCGATGCTGGCCGGACGCGAGTTCCTCCCCTCCGACGTCGCGGATGGCGCCCGCGTCGCCATCGTGAACCTGGCCTTCGCCGAGAAGTTCAACCTCGGTCGCGATGCGGTAGGCAAGTTCATGGGCCGCTCCGGCGGCCTCCGCGATTCGCTCTCCATCCAGATCGTGGGACTGCTGCCAGACATCAAGTACAACGATGTGAAGCGAGAGCCCCAGCCGGTGTTCTATACGCCCTGGGTCCAGGAGCGGTTTGTCGGCAACCTGTACTTCTACGTGAACACGTCGCTTCCACCGGAACAGCTGTTGACGACGATTCCCACAGTCATGCGACGGATCGATGCCGCGCTGCCGGTCGAGGAGCTGCGCACGATGCCGCAACAGCTACGGGACAACGTGTTCATGGACCGCCTGATCTCTATCCTGTCGGCGGCTTTCGCGGTGCTCGCCACGCTCCTGGCCGGTGTCGGACTCTATGGCGTGCTCGCGTACTCGGTGTCGCAACGGACACGGGAAATCGGCGTGCGGATGGCCCTTGGCGCCGACCGCGTCCGCGTCCAGGGCATGGTGCTTCGGCAGGTCGGGGTGATGGTCGCCATCGGTGCGAGCGTCGGCATCCTCGGCGCCATCGGCCTTGGCCGTGCCGCGCGGTCGCTGCTTTTCGGACTCGAGGGACACGACCCGCTCGTCTTCTCGCTTGCTGTGCTGCTGTTGGCGCTGGTTGCCTTGAGCGCCGGCTATGTACCGGCGCTCCGGGCCAGCCGAACGGACCCGATGCAGGCCCTGCGCTACGACTGAGCCTGCCCCAGCTCCCCGCCGCTACGTGACTCCGCTGCGCTAGCGGCGGGCCGAGGCGGCTGCATCGCGCAGTGAGAAGAGCAGGTCCACATAACTCTTCTCGATCTCGGCGAGCCCCGCCACCTTCGAGCCGGCCTTCGGGCGCACGAGCATCAACTCATTCGGCGCGTGCGCCCCGGTGCCGTAGCCCATGCCGCTGAAGAGCAGCGGCAGGCGGAGCCGCTCCGTGAACTGGTAGAACGGGGCGCTGCCGGCGAGGCGTGGGGAGAGCGTCGGCGTCACGCCGTACTTCCGGTACACGGATAGCGCGGCCTGGATGATGGGTGCCTCGACCGACGTCTGCGCCGCGGGATAGCCCGACAGCTGGCGGATTTCGATGTCGCCGAACCCGCCGGCCACGAGGTGACGCTTGATGCGCGCCAGCGCGGAGTCAGGTGACAGTCCGATCGGCAAGCGTGAGTCCACCTTGGCGATGGCTTGGTGCGGGAGGATGGTCTTGGTGCCTTCGCCGGCGTAGCCCGAGGCGATGCCGTTGATGTTCAGCGTGGGGTGGTAGAACTGCCGCACCAGCAGGTCGCGACCACGGAGTCCATCGATGTAGCGATCCACACTGAGCGCGCGGTTGCCGCTCTCCTCGCCGCCGGCGGCGGCCAGCGCATTGATCAAGCGCTGCTCCTCGAGCGTGGGCGGCCGGATGCCGTCGTAGTAGTTGGGCACGACGATGGTGTTGCCGTCGCGGCTGGTGAGCGACGCCAGCGCCTGCGTGAGCCGCCAGGCGGGCGCATCCACGATCACCTTGTACGACCCGTGGATCTCGGCGCGCGTCGGGCCGCCCCAACTCCCGCCGCGCGACTCCATCTCCATGTACAGGATGCCCTTCACGCCCAGGGACATCGCCATCGATCCGTCCGGCGCCTGGGCGTTGAACGGGAAGAAGACCCCGTCCGCGGTGCGGAGTCGCGCCTCGAAGCGATCGACCAGCTGCGGATAGTGCGGCGAGCCCAGTTCCTCCTCGCCCTCCGCCAGCACCATCAGGTTCACCGGCAGCTTGCCATCGACGGCAATGATGGAGCTGATCGCATTCAGGAACGCGCGCTCGGGTCCTTTCTGGTTGGTCGCGCCGCGACCCATCAACGCCTGACCGTGCTCCGTGTCCACCAGCTCCGCAGCGAACGGCGGCACGCGCCAATTCTCCTCCACCGGCTGCACGTCGTACATCATGTAGACGACCAGCGTGTGCGCTGCGCCGGCATCGTAGTAGCCCCAGACGCCGGGATGCCCGTCGGTCGGGATCAATGCAGTTTCCTTGAACCCAAGCGCGCGCAGGTCATCGCGCAGCAGGGTCGCCATCTCGGTGATCCCGACGCTCTGGGCTGAGATCGACGGCTGTCGAATCCAGCGCTGGATGTTCGCAAGATGCGCGTCGAGGTTCGCGTCGATGTGCCGATAGATCGCCTCGTGCCGGCCGCTATACGGCGCAACACGTGAGGCGTCGTAGCGCTCCTCGGTGCTGAACGGGAAGACCGGCTCGCCAGGGCGCTGGGCCCCGAGCGTCGTGGCGGCGAGGAAGGCGAGCAGCGCGAGATACGTGAGGCGGATCGTGGGCATAGGGACCTGATCGTGGGTGGGGGCTCAGAACTCGCGAACGAACATCTGCACGGCCTTGTCGCCGTCGTCATACTCGCGCACACCAACCGCTGCGTAACGCATCGCTTGGTGAAAATCGATCGAGACCGGGTTCGGCGGCCGTAGGTTCACTTCCAGCGCCACCCGTGGCCACTGCCGGGCGATGGCCTTGTGCAGGTCCTCGTACATCGCGCGCCCCACGCCAGCACGGCGCAGCCGCGGCGCCACCACCACGCGGTCGAGATACAGGAAACTGTCATAGCGCTCTGCGAACCACTTGTAGTTCGCGCTCCAGTACTCGAGGCCCGAGGGGATGCAGAGCACAAACCCCGCCACGCCCTCGGAGTCCTCCGCAACGCGGTAGTGCCCCGCGCGCTCGACGATCCACGTGAACTCGTCCGGCGTGAGCGCGTTCACGTGGGGCACCGCCGCGTTATTGAGCGCGAGAACCGCCGCCGAATCGGCGGCGGTCGCATCGCGCACGGTGAAGCCCGCGCTCACGCCGCAGGCATCTCCGTCATGTCGTCATCGTCCGCCACGGGACCGCGTGGCGGAGTCGGCAGGTCCGTGCTTGGCACGATCGGCTCCTTGCCGCCGGCGCGGATCTGCCGGTTGAGCCGCGCAAGATCTTCCTTGAGCAGCTTGTCGAGCTGGTCGGTCTGCACCTTGAGCAGCTCCACCAGGACATCGAACACTTCCACCGACTGCGCGGTCGGCGCATACGGTCCCGACGAGACCACGCCACTGAGCGACGCAATCTTGTTGTTGAGCTTGATGGGGAAGTTGAGCGGGTCCTGGTTCGACTGGTTCTTGACCTGATAGATCTCCTGCTCGACCGCGGCCAGTTGCGTGAGCAGCTGCGTCGCGGCGCGCCGGATGCGCGGCAGCTCCTCCATCCGTGCCTCGATCTGCGCACGCACGTTGCGGATCGTGCGCACCGCGTTGTTCGCCTCGCTGGTCTTGTCGCGGATCTTGATCAGGAACTCAAACTGGGCGACTAGGTCCGCGGCCGTCGCGTCCGTCCGAGGATCGTTGAGCAGCTTGAACGGCGCCGTCTGCGGGGCGGTGCTGCCCACGGTCAGGCGCACGCTGTAGGTGCCGGCCGGTGCGATCGGGCCGCGCGTGCCGCCCGCCCAGAGGATCATGCCCGGGAAGGTCACCGCGTCGGGATAGCGCATGTCCCAGGTGAAGGCGTTGAGACCGACCGCGTTGCCCGGGCGCGCCGCAGCACCGCCGCCGCCGAAGCCACCACCGCCTCCACCCTGCCCGCCGCCCTGTCCCGCACCCTGACCCCGCTGCGGCGGACGGCCGTCATTCTCGTAGGTGTCGATCACCGTGCCATCCGGCGCGATGAACTCAAGCTTCACCGGCTGACTGGCGCTGGCCACGCTGTAGTAGACCGTGACGCCACTCGGCGGGTTCTGACCCGGGCGACTCGCCGCCGCATTACCACCACCGCCACCTCCGCCGAATCCGCCGCCACCCCACTGGATGCGATACGCATCGCGCGGCGTGTAGAGATGCGCGGGCTTCCGCGCGACGTCTGCCGAGTATTGCCGAAGGGCGGAGAGGTCGTCGAGGATCCAGAAGGAGCGCCCGTGCGTGCCGGCGACGAGGTCGCCTTCCTTCACCACCAGGTCGTGCACCGGAACCGGCGGCAGGTTGAGCTGCAGCGGCTGCCAGTGGCCGCCGTCATCGAAGCTCACGTACACACCACGCTCCGTGCCGGCGTAGAGCAGCCCACGGCGCACATCGTCCTCGCGGATCGTGCGCGTGAAATGCTCCGGCGCGATGCCGGTCACGATCTTCGTCCACGTCGCGCCGTAATCCGTGGTCTTCCACAGCGAGGGCGCGAAATCGTCGAGTTGGAAGCGATTGGCCGCGACATACGCCGTGCCCTCGTTGTATCGCGAAGCCTCGATCATGCTCACGCGCGTGAAATCACCGATGCCGCGCGGGGTCACGTTGGTCCACGCGCCACCGCCATTGCGCGAAATATGGATGAGGCCGTCATCGCTGCCCGCCCACAGCACCTGCGCGTTCCGCGGCGACTCGGCGAAGGTGAAGATCGTCCCGTAGGTCTCCACGCCCGTCTGGTCCTTGGTGATCGGACCGCCGGAGGCGCCGAGTGTGCGCGGGTCGTTCCGCGCCAGCCGCGGCGAGATGATCTCGAAGCTCTGGCCCTCGTTGCGACTGCGGAAGAGCTGGCTGCCGCCCACATACAACACTTTCGGGTCGTGCGTCGACACGACGATGGGGAAGGTCCACTGGAACTTGTGCGTGATGTCTTCCGATGAATGTCCCATCGGATTCATCGGCCAGGCGTTGATGTTGCGCTCGAGGCCCGTGCGCATGTCCTTGCGCGTCAGATAGCCCGAGTAGCTGCCCGCGAACACGATGTCCGGGTTGGTGGGATGCGGCGTCACGTAGCCGGACTCGCCGCCACCCGCGTCCTGCCAGTCGGCGCGCGCGATCGTGCCTTCCTTCCGGCTGGGCCCGCAGAGCGTGGAATTGTCCTGCTGCGCACCGCAGACCCAGTACGGGAAGTGGTTGCTCACGGAGACGTGGTACATCTGCGCCGTGGCGAACTCCTGATCGGTCCAGGACTCACCGCCATTGTTGCTCACGTTGGCGCCGCCGTCGTTGGCCTCCACCATCCGCATCGGATTGTCCGGCGCAATCCACATGTCGTGGTTGTCGCCGTGCGGTGGCCGCAGCTGCGTGCGGAACGTGCGGCCGCCATCGGTGCTCTTGAAGAAGCCGACGTTGAGGCCGTACACGACGTTCGTGTCCTTGGGATCGGCGAAGATCTTGGAGTAGTACCAGGCGCGCTGGCGCAGCGAGCGGTCGCGGTTGATCCACTCCCAGCTCGCACCGGCGTCGTCCGAGCGATACACACCGCCGGAATCATTCTCGATGATGGCCCACACGCGGCGCGAGTTCGCACCCGAGACGGCCAGGCCCACCTTGCCCCACACGCCCTTAGGCAGCCCGCGGTTGGCCGTGATCTCCTGCCAGGTGGCGCCACCGTCGGTGGTCTTGAAGATGCCCCCACCCGGGCCGCCGGAGTTCAGCGACCACGGCTGGCGATACGCGTGCCAGAACGCCGCGTACAGCGTGTTCGGATCGTTCGGATCCATCACCAGATCCGAGATGCCCGTGGAGTCGTTCCGGAACAGGATCCGATTCCAGGTCTTGCCGCCGTCGGTGGTCTTGAACACGCCGCGTTCGGGGTTCGGACCGAAGGCGTGCCCGAGCGCACCGACGTACGCGATGTCGGCGTTGGTGGGATGCACCCGGATCCGCGCGATATGTCGCGTCTCGCGCAGTCCCATCAGCGTCCAGGTCTTGCCGCCGTCGGTGGTCTTCCACAGCCCATCGCCGTGCGAGGTGTTGCCGCGGATGTGGGTCTCGCCGCCGCCGACATAGACGATGTCCGGGTTCGACGGCGCGACAGCCACGGCGCCTATCGTGCCGCCGAAGGCATCGTCCGTGGTCGGCTGCCAGTTCATGCCGCCGTCGATGGTCTTCCAGACACCGCCACCGGTGGTGCCCATCCAGTACTCGAGCGGCCGCGCCGCGGAACCGGACACCGCCACGGAGCGGCCGCCACGCGCAGGCCCCAGTTCGCGCCATCGCAGGGCACGGTAGGCTGACGTATCCACTTGCTGTGCCGGCGCGAGGCTCGGCAGCAGGACGAAAGCCGTTCCAACCACGACGGCGAGACGAGACCACGACGCACGCACAGCCACGAGCACGACCTCCGATAGGTGGGGACCTGAACCGCAGACCGCGATGTTGATGACGGCGGGGGCGCCGCGCAAGGGCGTACATTTCCCCGTCCGAACCTCCACCAGTCTGGGTCATGACATTCTTGCCTACCGATACGCGTCTGGCGCTCGCCGCGCTCACCCTGTCCCTCGGTGCCATCGCCTGCGGTGGTGATGCGGCATCCACGGACCCGAACCAGCCGTTCGCCGTGGTGTCTGCCGGGCTCGCGACGCCCGAGTCCGTGCTTTGGGACGCCGCCCGAGGCGTCTGGTATGTGAGCAACATCAACGGGTCGCCGACGGCGAAAGACGACAACGGCTACATCCTGCGCCTGACCGCCGACGGTGTGGTGATGGATTCATTGCCGTTCATCAACGGGGCCGATGAAGACATCACCTTGAACGCGCCCAAGGGTATGGCGCTCGTCGGCGACACGCTCTGGGTCTCGGATATCGATGCCATCCGTGCCTTCAATGTCACCACGGGAACTGCGGTCACCTCGCTCGAGCTCGCCGCACAGGGCGCGACCTTTCTCAACGATGTCGCCGCCGCCGCCGATGGCAGCATCTACATCACGGATTCCGGAATGACGTTCGACGCCTCCGGCAACGTGGTCCATTCAGGGCAGAGCCGCGTGTTCGTGCTCAATGGCCGCAACGCGCGCCCCGCAGTCACGCTGCCTGCCCAAAGCGCCGCCAACGGCATTGCCTTCGACGCGGGCCGCAACGCGTGGTTGATCGTCGGCTTCAACTCGCCAAGCGTCTTCGCCTGGACACCGGGCAGCGACAGCGTGCGAGTGGTGGCCACCGGCCCCGGCGGTGGCGATGGAATCGTGCTCCTGCCCGACGGCCGCGCGCTCTTCAGCAGCTGGGCGGACTCGGCCCTGCACCTCCTCTCGGACAGCACGGTGACCCGGCTCCGCGGCGGCCTGCCCGGCCCGGCGGATCTCGGATTCGACGCGGCGCGACGCCTTGTTGCCGTCCCGCTCTTTACCGAGAACCGCGTCGAAATCTGGTCCGTCCGCTGACGCGTTGATGCATCGCCCGTTCACGGCCGACTGGGCCGCGGCCTTCCGCACGGCAATCGAGTCGGACGCCGACTATCGTAGCGCGGCTGCGAAGTGGACCTGGCCGGTCGCCTTCGTGATGCCCGCAACTCCGGAGCTCGGCTACGGCGAAGCGACGGCCGTCGAACTGCAACTCGACCGCGGCCGCTGCCACGACGCGCGCCTGCGAAATCCCGACGAACTCAGTGCGCCGATTGTGCTCTCGGCGCCGTATGCCGTGTGGAAGTCCGTGGTGCGCGGTGAGCTGGATCCCATCGCCGGCGTGGTCGGTGGCCGCATCGCGGTGCGCGGTTCCATCGCGACGCTGATGTTTCACGCGGCGGCCGCGACCGCCTTGCTCGCCTGCGCGCGCCGCATCGCCACCGCTTTCCCCGACGAGCCATAACCCGACGCGCGCGTGCCGCCGTGCGCTACGGCGTCGGGCACGGCGCCTGCACGGCGGTGAGTTCACCACGTAGCACGCCAGCGCTGCGGACCACGCGCAGCCCGACGGTAGCGCCCGCCGAGAGTTGAATCACGAGCGTGTCGCCAACCTGACGCAGGATCGTCGGCGACCGCAGCAGTCCGCGCGCCGTGTCCGGCGACGAGACCAGCCAGCAACCGTCGAGTCGTGCCACGAGTGCCGCGCCGCCAGCTCCAGCGGCATCTGCCGTTGCCTCGGCCGCGGCATCACGCCGCAGCGCTGGAGCCGCAGCTGGCGCCTTCGTTGCTGCCAGCGCCTGGGACGCGGGAGCAACCGCTGGTGCCGCCAGGCGCTGCGCGCCGGCGCGCTCGCGCGCCTCAGACTCGGCCCGTACGCCGGATACGGCGGCCTGCGTGCGCAGCGCCTCGCGCTGCGCAGAGACTGCAGCCGCCGCGACAGCAGCCGCCGAAACCTCGCCACTGTCAGCGAGCCGTTCGCGACGCGGCTCTGCCGTCGGCACCGCTGTGTTCGCTGCAACGGCTGAGCCAGCCGTCGTAGCGGTCGCGGGAGCCGCGCCGGCGGGAGCGCCCGAGGCGGCCGCGCGTGAAGCGCGCTCAGTCTCGCCGGGCGAGATGGCCGAAGGCGCCGCAGCGTCAGTCGGACTCGCATCCGCCGCTTCGCCCTGCGGACCCGCCTCACTCGCCTTCGCCGCCGGCTGCGCGTTCGTTGCCGACGTGTCCACGAGATCGCCGTTCCTGGCGACGTTCACCGCGTACGAAGTCCCCACGACCAGCACCAAGACCGCCGCTGCACGATGCCAGGCCTTGAGCCGGAATCGCGGGCGATCGCTCGAGCGCACTGCCGCAGAACCACCTGCAGCCGTACTCGCCATCGCACCCGACGTGCGGTTGCCCGCCGGCAGCACCCCGCCCGGTGTGGCATCCAGCGCGGACAGGATCCGCGACGACGCCGCCACCAACCCGCGCGCCTCCGCGACCGCCGCCGCCCACTCCGGATCCGACGCGATCAAGGCTTCAACGTGCGCCGCCTCGTCCGGCGTGCACTCGCCGTCGAGATAGGTATGGATGAGTCCTTCGTCAGGACGCGACATGCCGACCTCCCCCAGGGCCCGCTACCAGGGCCTCGTATGCCTCTGCCAGTCTCCGGCGCGCACGTGACAACGTCGTGCCCACCGAGCTCTTCTCGATCTCCAAGACTGCGGCAATCTCGCCGTAGTCCAATCCCTCTTCCTTGAGCAGCAGCGCCTGCCGGTCCCGTTCGGCCAGCGACCCCAGCGCGCGACGCGCCAGCGCCAAGCGCTCGGCTTGCTCCACGGTCTGCTCCGCCGACGCCTCTTCGGCGTCCTGCTCGACGCGTGCCTCGGCAGCCATCAGCTCCAGCTGTCGCCGGTGCCGCGCATCCCGACGCGCACCATCGCGCACGAGATTGTTGGCCACCGTGAACACCCAGGCGCGCTCGTTCACGATCGACTCCTGTCGGAGGGCACGGACGAACGTCTCCTGCGCCACCTCTTCCGCCCAATCGCGGTCCCCGAGCCGGCGCGTGAGGTACCGCACCAGCATCGCGTGGTAGGTGACGAAGAGACGTTCGGCCGTGTCCACCGAGCTCACCAAGCGTTGGCGATGCGATCGAGCTCGGCATCCGCCAGCCGCGCCACGCCGCTCGACTCAAGCAGCAGCGTGATGCCGGTGGCGTGCACCTCGAGCCGATCGCCCAGGGCAAACACCGCGCGAAGTTCCGGGATGCGCTCCATCAGGGCAAAGTATGCGGCCGAATAGGGCTGCACGCTCACCCGACGCGCATTCGCTGCCGCCTCGCGGCTGTCCACCCAGATCGAGTCGCGCAGGGCGAACAGCCGCTGGCCCGCGCGTCGCAATCCAGCATCGGCCAGCGCCATGTCGGCCGCGGCCTCGGAGCGAGCCGAGCGCATCTCCGCTGCGGCCTTGGCGCGCTCGAACTCGGTCGCGGCGGGCTGCGAGGCGGGCGCGGCCGCACGCGTCGCCAACGATGCACCGCTGCCAGCACTACCGTTGGCCGTCGACGCTCCTGCGACGGAGGGTGCCGCGCGCAACACCGGCTGCACCGCGTCACGCCGCCCAGGGGCCTGCGCGACCATCCCCGGTTCCAGCACGAGGTACGACGTCAGTTCCGTCGGGATGCCCCAGCGCTCGCCGAGCGAACGGATCTCGGCGTCGAGCTCGGACGTCGCGCCACCGCGGCGACGTTCCGCACTCAGCCAACCCACGCGCTGCGTGGCCCAGAGCCGTCCCACGAACGCATCCGCGCTGCGGCGCGCCGGAAAGCTTGCCGTCGTCGTCCACGACACCGGACCCTGCGACGTGCGGCCCGTGATGTGCACGCGCGCGCGGCTGGCATCGCCGCGATACCGCGCGAGAATCGTCAGCTCCTGCCCGGCGAACAGATCGATCGTGCCCGCCGGCTGTACGGCGTGCAGCGTCACGCCGTCGGCGCGAATGCGCAGGTCCGTGGCGACGGGGTCCGTCAACCGCTGCGCCACGACGCCGACCACGCGCTCCACGTCCTCGTCAGGCCGTACGAAGTGCGCGGTGCCGGCACCATCGAGCGCCAGCCGCTCCAGGAGCGCCGCATTCACATCGGCGCCGAGTCCGAAGGTGAACACCCGCTGCCCATCGCGACGCTCGGCGGCCTGCGACGCCAGGCGTTCCGCGCGCCGCTCACCAACCGTCGGCGCACCATCGGTCAGGAACAACACGAGCCCAAGTCGGCCGTTCGGCACGTTCGTTTCCAATGCACGCTGCAGCGCACCCTGGATGTTCGTGCCGCCGCCGGCGCTCAGTCCATCGAGCCAATCCTCAGCGTCACGCCGCGCCTCGCGCGTCGCCGCGGTCCAGCCATCGGCGTACTCCTGCACGTCGCCCGAGAAGGCGACGAGCCGGAAGCGGTCCGCGCGGCCCAACGAGTTGAGCAGCTGGCGGCCCGCCGCCTTGGCCTGCGCGAGCTTCTCGCCGCTCATCGAACCCGACACGTCGAGCACGAAGGTCACATCGCGCGGTGTGGCGGCACGACGCGTGGTCGGCGGCGACAACGTGATCAACACGTAGCCATCGTGCCGCGCCGGTGCGTGCGCCAACACGTTGATGCTCGCACCGGCACTGGAGCGCACAGGCACCAGCAAGGTCACCGTGCCCACGGCGTCCTCGACGCGCACCGTGCGGCGCATCGCCAGGCGTCCAGTCGTCGCTGCGTGCGTCGGCGACCAAATCTCGCCGAACTCCGCGGCATCGGGCACCTCCATTACCAGCGTGGTGCCGCGCCCTTCAGCACCATCGCCGCGCGGGGCCGGCACATCCACGCGAAGCGCGTTGCCTTCCCGCTCCGCCACGGCGCGGAAGCGCACGACCACCGTGCGCGTCTCGCCTGGCTGAATGGGGAAGATGCGCGTGCGGAGCACGCCCATATCCATCCACTCCACCAAGGCGGGATCCCGCTGGCGGCGCACGATCTCTTCATAGATGCGTCGCGCCTCGCCGGCGCCGTGCGTCTCGCCGCGCACCATCTCGCCGTCGATCTCCAGCGCCAGGTCCTCGAACGCGGCGCCGCGCGGCAATGGCAGCACATAGTCGGCCTCGCCGATGCGATGCCCGCGGTTGGTCCAGCGCTCGGTGACTTCGTAGCGCAGCACGCGCCCCTCGAGGCGCACCTTCACCTCGCGCGACGTGCGCACGACGCGTCCGTCCAGCACGGGACGTCCGCACGGCGGCTGCGGACAGGGCGCCATCACGCACTGGATGCGCTCGCATTCCACGGGGCGGTCCCGCTGCGCATCCACGGGGCGCGCGAAGAGGACCAAAAGGGCTCCAAGGGTCCAACGAACCAACGACGACATACGGTCTCCCGGTGTGGGTCACCAAGGAGACGTCGCCGGTCAAAAAACTTGCACACGGGCGGGGCGCAGCCCCTGCCCGCCCCGTCAGCGCCGCTCGTCGAGGGTGTCGGTCACCGGGACCAGGCGCGTGGGTGTGCGCTCGATCACACGCACCGCCAGCAGGTTCTGGTCGGCGCGGTTCATCGTGGACATCAATGACTCGCTGGGCTGCCGCACCGCCCAGCCAAGGCTGAACGGCACCGGCGCCGTGCGCAGCGCCGAGGCCTGCATGCGTTCCGCAACGCCACGCACCTGCCCCTCACTCGCGCCACGCAGGATGACCACGAACTCGTCGCCGCCCACGCGCACCACCGGTTCCTCGGCGCGAACCTGCCGCATCAGGAATCGGCTCATCCGGATGAGCGTGTTGTCGCCCATCTGGTGACCGTACTGGTCGTTGTACTGCTTGAAGTGGTCGATGTCGATGAAGACGCAGCCCCAACTCTCGTCACCGGGGCTCAGGGCCTCGTCGAGCTCGGCCAGATGCCGACGGTTGTAGCAGCCGGTGAGCGGATCGCGCACGCTGCGCTGGCGCAGCTCCTCCTCGAGCACCTTGCGCTGGGTGATGTCGACCAGAATGCCGTGGAACAGCGTTTCGCCCGTGTCCTCATCCCGCACGGAGTAGACCGTGTCGAGCACGGTCAGCAACGCACCGTCGGGTCGGACGAGCTGCAGCTCAAAGTCGCGCACGAAGCCGTCGCGATCGATCTGCTCGAGTTCCGCGAGGCGACGGGACGGGTCGACCACCATCTCGTTGGCGCCATAGTTGGAGAGGTCGTCCAGCGAGCGCACGCCGAGCAGGGAGAAGAATGCCGGGTTCGCGTCCAGCACCTGCCCGCGGGCGTTGGTGATGTAGATTGCCTCGCGCAGGTTGGCGACCAACGAGCGGAGGCTGTCGGCATCCTGCAACGAGCGGAAGCGTGACGTGCTCACGAGAGCACCGCCTCGCGGCGTTCCCACTGGCGCATCATTGCGCAGAAGGCTGCCGCCGCGTCCGCGTCAAAATCCGGGCCCGCACCAGCCTCGATGTGCGTGAGCACCCGCTCCGCGTCCCAGGCCTCGCGGTACGGGCGGTTGGTACGCAACGCATCGTACACGTCGCAGACGTGGACAAGCTTGCTCGCCGCGTGCACGCCGCGGTCGAAGTGTCGCTTAGGGTAGCCCTGCCCGTTGACCATGATGTGGTGTTCGTACGCGACCGCGGCCGCCAAATCGAGGTCGCGATCGCTCTCGTAGATGATCTTGGCCCCGTCCACCGGGTGCCGGCGCATCACCGCCCATTCCTCATCCGTCAGCTTGCCCGGCTTGGTCAGGACTTCCTTGGGAATGCGCACCTTGCCGAGATCGTGCAAGAGTCCCGCCACGCCGAAGGCGCGCACGTCACGGGGTGACATTCCCATCCACTCCGCCAGCCCCATCGTGAGCACGCTCACGTTGAGGCTGTGCGTTGTGGTGTATTGGTCAAACTCCTTCATTTGCACCAGCGGCATCACGATGTTGCGGTCCCCGTGCATCGCCAGGGACAACGAGCGCACAACGCTCTCCGCCTCGACCAGTGGCAGATCGCCCGTCATCTGCACCTCGCCGTGCATCCACTGGACGGTCTCGGCTTCCTCGCCGAGCGTATAGAGCAACGTCTTCTCGGATTCCGGTGCGAGGAGCGGCATCGCCACGCGCACGGGCTCCTCACTGCCCTTGACGCCGATGGCGCCGAACTTGATGGTCGACCTCCGCTCGGGGCTCCGCGTCGAGCTGTCGATGGCCTGCAGCGTCAGCCTGGCCAGCACCTCGTCCAGGAACACCTCAAACTCCTCGCGCGTCGTCGCCCGCTGGAATTCCAGCCGCTGCACGCCGGCGTTGGCCAGGCGCGTGCCCCAATCCCAGTCGCCGAGCTCGCGCAGCGCCAGCTCTCCGTAGATGACATCCGTACCGAGGAAGCTGAAGCGGGGCCGCGGATCGCCCTCCAGCAGCAGCCCGAGCCGTTCGTACGCCGCCTCGATGGTGCGGGTACGCGCCGGATGCCCCTCGCGATACAAGGCCATCGTCGCGAGCGCTTGCGCAAAGGAGGTCAGGAAGCGAACGGCCTCCATCATGGGTCAGGCTCCTCGCGGATCGCAGGATTCGAAGTTGGGGTGTCGACGGCAGCGGTCGGTCGGGACGTCATTGCTGCGGCAGCCGTGATCTCAGGATCATTGCTCGCCCGCGCCAGTACCAGCGCAGCGCGCGCCTCACGAGTATCCCGCCAATGCACGGCCAGGCCTTCGATAGCGGCAAGCATCTCCGGGGACTTGGGCGCCAACGCGTCACGTCTCAGCAACTTGCTGGTGCGGATCACCCGGCCAACGAGCCAGACCGCAGTGTCGCCGGTACGTGCCGACGCCAAGGCACGGATGCCAAGGGCTCGGAGGTCTGGGGACAACAAGTCGTCGTCCGCACGGTTGCGCAGCACGGCTGCCGCCTCGCGCGGACAGTTGTTCATCGCCGCGCCAAGCGCAAGCCGCACATTGGCCTCGTGCGAGTCGCCGAGCGCCGCGACGATGGCCATGTCGCGCGTCATCGGGTCGCGCAACTGTTGGCGGTATGCCTCGCGTCTCACGGCAGCATCCGGATGCAGAATCCACGCCGCGGCGTCGTAGCCGGACTGCCACTCGGGATGCCGTCCCAGCAGCGCAATCAGCGGCCGCAACAGGGACCACCGCACGGCCTGTAGCCGCTCGAGGATCTCCGGCCCGGCCTCGGCGCCCACGCGCTCCAGCAAGCCGAGCAGTGTCTGTTGGCTGCGTTCGTCCGATGTGCCTTCCAGCGCATCAAGCAGCGGCGATGCCGCAGCCGCACCCATCTGCCGCACGAGGCGATCAAGAATCGGCTGCGGCAGCGGGTCCACCAGCAGCTGCTCGCGCAGTCGCGTCGCCGTCGCCACGTGTCGCCACAGCACGGCACGCATCCACTCGGCAGGCGCGTTGTCCACCAAGTCCAGCAGGGGGCCGAGGTCGGGACCGTTCGCCAGCTTGGCCACTGAACGCCATACCTGCTCCCCCAGCGTCTCGATCTCCAGCCCCATCGCCAGCAGACGCTCCGGCTCGATCGGATACGCCACCTCCTGCGCAACGGCCTTCGGCGCGGCTGCCGCCATCTTCTCCAGGGCGTCGCGATAGCCATCCGGGTTCGGGTCGTCCAGCTGCCAGTCCTCGAGCAGCTTGGCGACCTGCTCGCGTAGCGCACCGTCGGCCTGCGACCGGATCGGCGCGGAGCCCTCCTCCGCGTGCGCGGCGAGCTTGGTCAGCATCCGCATCATCGAGTGCGAGACGTTCTGCTGCGAACTGTGCGCGGCCGCGCGCACAAGCTCCACCACCGCGTCCACCGCCATCCCTTGCGAGGCGTCAAGCACGAACTTGTGACGCTGCTGGCGGTCGCCGCTCATATGCATCAGACGTTCCAGCGTCTCCGGCGAGAGCTGCCCGACGAGTTGCGAGATGCGACGCTGCAGCGCGGCCGCGTCACGCCCGCTCCGTGTCTTCAGCTCTTCCGCGATCTGCAGCATGTAGCCGACGACGACCTGATCGTAGGCGGCATCGCGCTTGTGCTCCTCGATCGCCTTCGCCACCACGGTCGGTTCCACGCTCTCGACATCGTCGGAGTCGAAGCGGTCGGCCTCGGCCACCAGCGCCGCGCGGGCCAGCCCCACCCACAACGCCGCCGAGCGGTTGCCCCGGTCCGCCCCGCCCCGCATCGAGCCGTCGCCCTCCTCCGACGCACCGGGGTCTTCCTCGATCAACTGCAGCTGCGCGAAGGTCAGCGGAAACAGCCGGATGTGCGGCCACTGGGTCAGCACCTCGGGGCCCTCCAGGCCGAGCGGTCGCGGCAGCCGGCCGGCATCGACCGACACCGTCGCAAGCATATCCGTCAGCTCATCCTCGGTCACGCCGTGCGTGAACTTCACGGCGCCCAGGTGGTGCCGGTGCAAGCGCGCCGCAAGCTCCCGCAGCACCGGATTGGCTTCGTCCGTTGCGACACCCTCGATGATCAACTGGTGCCGGGCCACACCCAGCGAGAGCGTCGCACGCTCCTTCAGCAAGGTCGCCAGCCGCGCGCTGAGGTCCGCCGTGGTGTTCTCCAGCAGCGGATGCCCAGCCGGATAGATGGCGTTCTTGTGCAGCCCGATCGAGAACTCGATCAGGAAATCGGAGAGCTCCTTGGAGAGCGTGGCGACCTCGCCACCCGTACCGATTCGCGCCATTGACGCAAATATGTCTGGCGTGCAAGGACCGCGCTTCGCGACCCCTTCCACAACGGCCTAGTTTTAGGGGTCCGCCCAGACCTCCTCGCCACGCCCCTGCCCGTGCCCCAGACCGACGCCGCCCTGCAGCAGCTCGCCATCAACACCGTCCGCACCCTCTCGATGGATGCGGTCCAGCAAGCCGAGTCCGGCCACCCCGGCACCCCGATGGCCCTCGCGCCGCTGGCCTACGCGCTGTTTACCCGGCACATGCGCCACAACCCAGCCGACCCGCACTGGCCCGACCGCGACCGCTTTGTGCTCTCCGCCGGGCACGCGTCGATGCTGCTCTACTCGTCGCTCTTTCTGAGCGGCTACGACCTCCCGCTCGACGAGCTCAAGAACTTCCGCCAGTGGGGCAGCCGCACGCCTGGCCACCCAGAGTTCGGCCACACCGCCGGCGTCGAGACCACCACGGGCCCGCTCGGACAGGGCGTCGCCAACGCCATCGGCATGGCGGTCGCCGAGGCGCACCTCGCCTCGCTGTTCAATCGCGATGGCCACGGCGTGATCGACCACTGGACCTGGTTCATCGCCGGCGACGGCTGCCTGCAGGAAGGCATCTCACACGAGGCCGCGTCGTTTGCCGGCCACCAGAAGCTTGGCAAGCTGATCGGCTTCTTCGATGACAACCGCATCACGATCGACGGGCGCACGGATCTGTCCTGCAGCGACGACCACGCCAAGCGCTTCGAGGCCTACGGCTGGCAGGTGTTGCACATCGCCGACGTCAACGACCAGTCGCAGATCGACAGCGCCATCGCCGCGGCCAAGTCCGACACCACGCGCCCCACGCTGATCATCACGCGGACGATCATCGGCTTCGGCGCCCCCACGCGGGCCGACACCGCGAAGGCGCACGGCGAGCCGCTGGGCAAGGACGAGATCCGGCTCACCAAGGAAGGTTACGGCTGGCCGTCCACCGAGCCCTTCCACGTGCCCGACGCAGCGCTCGCGCACTGGCGCCTGGCCAAGGAACGCGGTGTGAACCTGCAGGCCGAGTGGATGCGCCGCTTCGCTGACTACACGAAGATTTTCCCCAGCGAGGCCAAGGAGCTCGGCCGCCGCTGGCACGGCGACCTGCCCGCTGGCTGGGAGAAGGCGATTCCAGAGTTCACGGCCGAGAACGGCAACATCGCCAGCCGCGCGGCGTCGGGCATCGTGCTCAACGCCATCGCGCCCGCAGTGCCGGAGTTGATAGGTGGCTCGGCCGACCTCACCGGCTCCAACCTCACCAACATCAAGGGCTCGGCGGTCTACCAGCCCGCGCAGCGCGGCGGCCGCAACTTCCATTTCGGCATCCGTGAGCACGCAATGGGCTCCGTGATGAACGGGATGGCGCTGCACGGTGGCATCATTCCCTACGGCGGCACCTTCCTCGTCTTCGCCGACTACATGCGGCCGGCGATCCGCCTCGCCGCCCTGATGAAGCAGCAGGTCATCTATGTCTTCACGCACGACTCCATCGGACTCGGCGAGGACGGACCCACGCACCAGCCGGTCGAGCATCTCACCGCGCTGCGCTGCATCCCGAACCTGCTCGTGCTGCGCCCCGCTGACGCCAACGAGACCGCGGAGGCCTGGCGCGCGGCGGTGAAGCATCGCACGGGACCGGTGGCTTTGGTGCTCACGCGTCAGAAGCTGCCGCTGATTGATCGCACGACGCACGGCGCGGCGAGAGGCCTGGCACAGGGTGGCTACGTGCTGAAGGACGCACCCGAGGGCTCGACGCCCAGCGCCGTGATACTTGCCACAGGCTCCGAAGTGGAGATTGCGCTCAAGGCGCAGTCTCAGCTCGCCGCCGAGGGCATCGCCACGCGCGTTGTCTCGATGCCGTCGATGGAGCTCTTCGCCGAGCAGGACGCGGCGTACCGCGAGTCCGTGCTACCCGCCGGCGTGCGTCGCGTGGCCGTCGAGGCCGCGCATCCGATGAGCTGGTACCGCTGGGTCGGTGCGGATGGGGCCATCGTCGGCATCGAGACGTTCGGTGCCTCCGCGCCGTACCAGAAGCTCTACCAGGAGTACGGCATCACGGCAGAGGCCGTGGTTGCTGCGGTGAAGGCTCAGCACTGAGCGCGCGATGAGCGCGTTCACGGCGCGGGTTCCCGGGCTCGCGCTTGCCGTGGCGGTGGCCGCGGTGGCGACAGCGCTTGCCGCCGCCGAGACGCGGGTGCTCGGGCATCCCGTGGTGGACGCGCTGGTGATTGCCATCCTGCTCGGCATGCTCGTGCGCGCGGTGCTTCCGCGTGCCGAGCGCTTTGCGTCCGGCATCGACTTCGCAGCCAAGGAAGTGCTCGAGGTCGCGGTGTTCTTGCTTGGCGCCTCCGTTGACCTCACGGCGTTGGTACGCGCGGGCCCCGCACTCGCCGCCGGCGTGTTGCTCTTGGTCGCGCTTGGACTCGCCGCCGCGTACGGCATCGCGCGCGCACTCGGACTGCCGCACACGCTGGCCTTGCTGGTCGGCTGCGGCAATGCCATTTGCGGCAACTCGGCCATTGCCGCCGTCGCCCCGGCCATCGGTGCGCCACGCGAGCACGTGGCCTCGGCCATCGCGTTCACCGCCGTGCTTGGCGTGGTTGCAGTGATTGGCCTGCCGCTGTTGATGGTGCCGCTTGGCTACTCGGAACGGCAGTTCGGCGTGCTCGTTGGGCTCACGGTGTACGCGGTGCCGCAGGTCTTGGCCGCTGCACTGCCGGTCGGTGTCGTCGCGGGGCAGATGGCGACGTTGGTGAAGCTCGCGCGCGTGTTGCTACTCGGCCCAGTCGTGCTCGTGGCCGCCCTCACGCACGCTGGACGGCGCGCCGACGCTCCCAAGCTGCGCTGGACGCAGGTCGTGCCGTGGTTCGTAGTTGGCTTCGCGCTCCTCGCCGCCGCGCGCACGATGGAATGGATCGGTGATGATGCTGCCGCCGCAGTGCGCACGGTCTCGCATCAACTCACGTTGTTGGCCATGGCGGCGTTGGGCCTCGCGGTGGACCTTAGGACCATGCGGCACGTCGGGCCGCGCGTGGCGGCCACCGCGGCGCTTTCGCTCGCCGCCCTGGTGGCCCTCGCCATCCTGCTGATCCGGATCCTGCAGCTCGGCTGAGCGCGGGCCAGAGTCGGCCCGCAGATCGCAGACGCGAGCCGACGGCACTCAGCGTCCCGCCCGGCATCGCCGTACATAGATGCACGTGGAGATTTGCCCGTGACGAGCACGGACGCGAACTTCCCACCCCGCATCGCCTCGCTGCCCGTTCCTCCGGAGACCTGCCGCATGACGTCCCGCCGCGACTTCCTCGCGACCGCCGGCCTCACCGCCAGCGCCCTCGCCCTCGCCTCGCGCCAAGTCGGCGCGACCACCGCCTCGCCGATCCTCACGGCGACCACCGAGCCCGACCCGCAGGTGAAGGTCCTGCTGATGGCCGCGCTCAACGCCGCCAAGCTCGCCGGCGCCTCCTGGGCCGACGCACGCGTGCAGCGCCAGCGCCGCCAGAACCTCGGCACCCGCGAGCAACAGGTCACCAACGTGCTCGACACCGACACAATCGGCTGCGGTGTGCGCGTGATCGTGGACGGCACCTGGGGCTTCTCCGCCACCCGCGTCCTCACGCCCGATGGCGTCGCGCGCGCGGCGCGCCAGGCCGTGGCACTGGCCAAGGCCAACCGCGTAGCCCGCGACCGCATCGTCACGCTGGCACCCACGGCCGTGCATCCCAACGCCAGCTGGAAGTCGAGCTACACGATCGACCCCTGGAGCGTCCCGGTCGAGGAGAAGGTGGACCTGCTGCTCAAGGCCAACGCGGCGGCGATGGGCGTCAAGAACATCCGCTTCGTGAATTCCAACCTCTCCTTCGTGAAGGAAGAGCGTTCCTACGCGAACACCGAGGGCTCGATGATCGCGCAGGACGTCGTGCGCAGCTGGGTTACGATGTCCGTCACCGCGATTTCCGACGACCGCACGGAGGTCGCCACGCGCGGCCCCGAGGTTATCCAGCCCATGGGGCGTGGCTGGGAGTACGTGCTCGAGAACGACATCGTCGCCAACGCGCCCGTCTGGGCCGAACAAGCGCGCGAGAAGCTCACCGCGCGCTCGGTGGATGTCGGGCGCTGGGACCTCATCCTGCATCCCTCGCAACTCTTCCTCACCATCCACGAGAGCATCGGGCACCCCACCGAGCTCGACCGTGCGATGGGCTACGAGGCCAACTACGCGGGCACCAGCTTCATCGCCCCGCCCGACGACGTGCTCGGCAAGCTGCGCCTCGGCCCCGACCACCTCACCATCCGCGGCGATCGCTCGCAGCCGAATGCGCTCTCGACCATCGGCTACGACGACGATGGCGTGCAGCCGGACGACTTCGACATCATCAAGAACGGCCTCTTCTGGGACTACCAGACCACGCGCGAGCAGGCCGAGTGGCTGCGGCCCTGGTACGAGAAGAACAACATGCCGGTGCGCTCGCACGGCTGTGCGTACGCACAGAGCTGGAGCGATGTCGCGTTCCAGCGCATGCCGAACGTGTCGATCGTGCCCGACCAGCGCGTGGATCGTTCGTGGAACGACCTCATCGCCGCCACCGACCGCGGCATCGCGATGATCGGGCGCGCGTCGTACTCGATTGACCAGCAGCGCTACAACGCGCAGTTCGGCGCGCAGATCTGCTACGAGGTGCGCGGTGGAAAGATCGTCGGCCAGCTCAAGGACGTGGCCTACGTGATGCGCACCAGCGAGTTCTGGAACTCCATCGACCTCATCGGTGGCCAGTCCTCCTACGAGCTCGGCGGCACCTTCAACGACGGCAAGGGCCAGCCCGGCCAGTCCAACGCGGTCTCGCACGGCTGCCCGCCCTGCGTCTTCCGCAACATCAACGTCCTCAACACGGGGCGGACCCTGTGAGCACGCTCTCCGATACCTTCCGCGCGCCCAAGCGCCTCATTGCCACGCGTGACGCCGAGCGTCACGGCGTGCTCGACGAGCCCATCGTCCTCTCGCGCAGCGAGTGCGAGGACATCGTGCAGCGCGCGCTCAAGCTCTCCAAGGCCGACGCCTGCCGCGTCTCGGTGAACTCGTCCTACGACACCAACGTGCGTTTCGCCGACAACCAGATGTCCACCTCGGGCATCTCGGACAACGCCGGCATCAGTATCACGTCGTACTTCGGCAAGCGGAACGCGACGGTGCTGACGAACGACATCTCGCCGCGCGGTTTGGAACAAGCGGTGGCGCAGGCCGAGGCGCTCGCGCGTCTCGCGCCCGAGGACCCCGAGCACATGCCGGAGCTCGGACCCCAGCAGTACCAGGCGATTCCTGCCTGGTACGACTCCACGGCGCGGCTCAGCGCCGAGGACCGCGCGCGCGCCGCGCTCACGGCGCTCGAGCTCTCGCGCAACGCGAACGACCTCCAGGTCGCCGGGTTCATCGAGTGCAACGCGAGCTCGCGCGCCATCGGCAACAGCGCGGGCCTGTTCGCCTTCCATCGCAGCACCGGCGCCAACTACACGCTCACGGTGCGCACCACGGATGGCACCGGGTCGTCTTGGACCGGCGTGGACGAGAACGACTGGAACAAGATCGACTTCCGCGCCGTCGCTGCCAGCACGACCGAGAAGGCGCGCGCCTCGCGCAATCCAGCGGCCATCGAGCCGGGCCGCTACACGGTGATCTTCGAACCGCAGGCCTCGTCCGACCTACTCGGTGCAATCCGCGGCACCTTCAGCGCGCGCGCCGCCGAGGAAGGTCGTTCGGCGATGTCCAAGCCAGGCGGCACGAAGCTCGGCGAGCGGATTCTCGATTCGCGCGTCACGTTCGTGTCGGACCCCTCGGATCCGCAGGTGCTCGGTGCGCCGTTCGATGGCGACGGACTGCCACTCGCGCGCCAGGTCTGGGTCGAGAACGGCGTGCTCAAGCAGCTCGCCTACGATCGCTACTGGGCCCAGCGCACGGGCAAGACGCCCACGGGTGGCGGTGGTGGCGGGTTCGGCGGTGGCGGCGCGGGCTTCAAGATGCTTGGAGGCAGCTCGTCGATTGACGAGATGATCCGCGGCTCCGAGCGCGCCGTGCTGGTGACGCGGCTCTGGTACCTGCGGCCGATTAACAACCGCACGCTCGTCTATACTGGCCTCACCCGTGACGGCACGTTCCTGGTGGAGAACGGAAAGATCTCGCGGTCCATCAAGAACATGCGGTTCAATGATTCCGGGTTGATCATGCTGAACAACCTGGAGGCGCTTGGGCCGGCGGTGCGCACGAACAGCGGGACGGTGTTCCCGGCGGTGAAGGCGCGGGACTTCAGCTTTACGAGTCTGAGCGACGCGGTGTAGCGGAATTCTGAGGTGTGGGCCGCGAATCGGGTCCGGCCACGCAGCCGGACCCTGTTGGCCTTGCTGGCGGGCTCAACACTTTCGGATACGCAGGTGGTGATCCCGTTAATGCCTCCGACCCATTCGGTCTGACGATTGCTTGGAAGAACGACCGGAACGGTACGCTCCAGAGGAACTGGGCGCACGCGAAGCGTGCAATTCAGCAACTTGCCGACGCCGGAAACGAGGAAGCTGAGCTTCTACTGAGTCGAATGCAGCACATGGAGACGTCCGACGAGGTCTATACGATTCAGAATGCAACAACGGAATACGGACGTGGGAATACGTCGAACGACGGGCTCACGATAACAGTTGATCTCACGAAGGTCGCGCAGTCGATGGCAACGGAGCCCTTTCAGCTGAACGTGGCGTCCGTTCTTGTCCACGAGACGGGGCATTCGGCGTACAGATCGACACCGCTCCAGCGCATGCGAAACTCGGATATTGAGAGCGAGGGAACGGCTCTTGGATTCGAGAATGCCTATCTTCAAGCCGTAGGATGGTGCAAGCGTGAAGACCATCATAGCTACCCTCAGAAAGGGTGTCGTCCATGACGGCAACGAAGGCTTTGATCGCACGGTCCACGCTGCTGCTTGCACTCAGCATCGCCTGCACCTCGCCCGCGAACGACCTCGACCGCAGAGTGCAGCGAGAGGGTCAGCTCGACGAACCTAGGTGCCTGCAGACAATCGACATTCGATGGGCGAGCGAGGGTGTGCTTAACCTTTGCACAAACTCAACCTCCCGCGCCAAGATTGTGCTGGTTCGATCCGGTAAGTCGTCACGCCTCCTACAGGCGGCATTCACATACCGCGATACGCTCAAATGGCAGACCGCCCGGCACTTGGCGGATTCAATTGTTGCTGCCGTTTCATTGGAGCTAGGCGCCCCAACGACCAGGTGCGAGCGGGAGCATCTTCGGTACATTCAGTGGCGCAGGAACGAGCTCACGGTGTTGGTTAGTGCGGACACCGTCTCAGGTAGTGTTGACGAGTCCTGGACGATGAACGAGAAGCCGGCACTCGATGCGTGCGTTGAGGCAAACCACTAGTAGAATCGAGCGACTCTGCAGCACTGGCTGATTTTGGCACAGCTGGTAGGTGCAATCCACGCAGCCGGACCCGATTCTTTGCTCATGCAAGTCTCCGAGGGAATCAGATCGGCAATGCCCGAAGCGAGTAGAGCGCGTCGCTACTCCGTCTCTCAACGCTCAGCTGCCTTCCGCGGGCGACCACCCTTCGCCCCGTTTGCTCTCGCAGCCGCTGCCTTTGCCGCACTCCGTGAACGCCCCGCAAGACGCGCCAACTCGCGCAACCGCGACGGCCGGTCAACTGACGCCAACAGCAGGCCCGGCACGGAAACGTCTGCATCGAGCGTGGCCCAGTGCAACGCACCCCCGCCCGGGCTGATCGCCACCTCCGCAAGCTCGTCGGCCGATGCTTTCGCCAACGCAGGTATCGCCCGAGCCGGAAAGCCAAACACGAAGCCGTTGCTCAACTCTAGCATCACCCGCCCGGTGTCGCGGTCGTAGGAGGCGGACTCCGCACGTCGACCCCGAACACGCTCCGCCGCATCGTGAGCGCGCGCTGCCGCTAGCTGCCGCAGAATGGTGGTCTTGGATGTCCTAGCCATGGTACCGCCTCCAGTGGTCCAGCAGGAACTCGGTGCGTTCCTCGACAAGCCGGAATGCCCGAACCACGTCGGCCGTCTTCATGCCAGCAGCGGAGCGGATCACCTGCCCCTGATCAGGCCGCGCGAGCTCAATCACGACCTCGCCGTCGGAATTCCGCACATGCACGTGGGGTGGATCGTGCTCTCGTGGCGGCAGGAAGATCACGACCCGGAACCCTGCCTTCCGTAACACCGTGGGCATCAGGACAGTAACCTAACAGATGGGTTTAAGCAATGCGTGCGACCTGAAGCAGGGTGTGCATCACCCGTCCCCGTCGCCGCATCGAATGACCGCCCATGCATCCGTTCGGTGGCCAGGGCACCACCCGTCCCGCTCGCGCCCAGGCGCACCTACGTGCAACTTCCTCCCCCCATGGCACCCCGCTTCCCCTGGACCCGCTGGTCCAACGAACGCCTGATGCAGCTCCGCATCCGCGACCTCGGCGTCACGCTCGAGGGCACCTGGGTCGGCGACTGCGTGGACGAGCTCCACCAGGAGCTCGAGGACCGCGGCATCCGCCTCAAGCCCCACATCTGGGTTTCCGACGAGTGGTTCTCGCCCAGCGGCGTCTCGGGCTTCGCGGTGCCGTTCTATCTCCTGCACCCGCGACTGGTGCGACTCGAGCGCAACCAACTCATCGAAGTCGAGGGCGGCTCGCACTACGAGTGCATGAAGATCTTCCGCCACGAGTGCGGCCACGCCATCCAGCACGGCTATCAGCTGCATCGGCGCCGCGAGTGGCAGCGGCTCTTCGGCAAGTCGTCCACCAAGTATCCCGACGCCTACCGCCCGAATCCCGCCAGCAAGCGCTTCGTGCAGCACCTCCGCCGCTGGTACGCACAGAGCCATCCGGACGAGGACTTCGCGGAAACCTTCGCGGTGTGGCTGCGCCCGCGCAGCGACTGGCGTCGGCGCTACGCCGGCTGGCCCGCGCTGCAGAAGCTCGAATACGTCGATCGATTGATGAAGGAAATCGCCGGCACCACGCCACCCGCGCGTGATCGCCGCGTCGTCGATCCGATCCGCAACATCAAGAAGACGCTTTTTGAGCACTACACGCAGCGGCGTGCGATATATTCGGTCGAGTATCCCAAGACCTACGACCACGACTTGCTCCGCCTCTTCTCCAACGAGCCGCGGCACCGCAAGCGCCCCACCGCCGCGTCCTTCCTGCGCTACCACCGCGCCGACATCCGTCGCACGGTGTCGCGCTGGACCGGCGAATACCAGTTCTCGCTCGACCAAGTGCTCACTGACATGATCGGCCGCTGCCGCGAGTTGCGCCTGCGCGTCGTCGGCCGCGACCGCGAGGTCCTCGTGGACTTCATGGTGCTGCTCACCGCCCGCACGATGGGCTTCCTCGTCGGCCAGGGCCGCCGCGACTGGATTGCCGTATGAGACGACTCCGCATCCTCGTCCTCACGCATCCGGACCTCGCCCCGCCGGACGTCATCAGCTCGCTCACGGCCAAGGAGGCCTTCGAGCTGAAGACGGAGATCGACGTGGTCTCCAACCTCCGCAAGCTCGGCCACGATGTGCACGTGCTCGGCGTGCAGTGGGAGCTCCGCCCGGTGCGCGAGGCCGTGGACGTGCTCAAGCCGGACATCGTCTTCAACATGCTCGAGGAGTTCCACGGCGAGACGACGTACGATCACAACGTCGTCGGTTTCCTCGAGCTCATGAAGGTGCCCTACACGGGCTGCAACCCGCGCGGACTCATGCTCTCGCGGGGGAAAGCGCTCTCCAAGAAGCTCCTGCACTACCACAGGATCCGCGTGCCGGACTTCGCGGTCTTCCCCGTCGGTCGCAAGGTGCGGCGCCCGAGCCGACTCGGATTCCCGCTGATCGTGAAGTCCTTGATTGAGCACTCGAGCACCGGCATCTCGCAGGCCTCGGTCGTGGACTCGGACGAGAAGCTCGCCGAGCGCGTGCGCTTCGTGCACGAGCGCGTCGGCACGGACGCCATCGCCGAGCAGTTCATCGAGGGCCGCGAGATGTATGTCAGCGTGCTCGGCAACGATCGTCTCGTCGCCTTCACGCCCTGGGAGCTCAAGGCCGTGAAGAGCGAGCCCGGCGAACCGTTGATCGCCACGGCCAAGGCCAAGCACGACCCGCAGTACCAAGCCAAGAAGGGCATCTACATCCAGGCCGTGCAGGAACTGCACCCCGAGGTCGAGGCTCGGTTGCTGCACGACAGCAAGCGCATCTACCGCATCCTCGAGCTCTCGGGTTACGCGCGCATCGATTTCCGCGTGGACGCCGAAGACCGCATCTTCTTCCTCGAGGCGAATCCGAATCCGGATATCGCCGAACACGAGGAGTTTGCCTCAGCGGCGGCCTTCGACGACGTGCCGTATCCCAAGCTGCTCGAGCGCATCCTGCGCCTGGGAATGCGCCAGCACGAGTAGGCAGCGGCACCGCCGCGACGAGCACTGCGGGCGGAGCGAACCGCTCGCAGAACGCGCACGTGACGGAGCGGGAGCTCTCTCGTCTGCCGAATGCAGGCCGAGTCAACGTTTTCGGCTGCTCACCCGATATTCCTAGATATGTACATCCCCCGCCGTTGGCGGCGCCTGGCGCTTCTCGCGCTCGGCGCCGTGTTGCCGTCTATGCTCGCTGCGCAGGCCGACCCCGCCCCGGGCGCGCGTGCCGAGCCCGCCTCCGAACCCCGGGTGCGCGTCTTTCTTGACTGCCACACCGGCGGCTGCGATCGCAACTTCTTCGTCACGGAACTGCCCTTCGTGCTCTGGACGCAGGACCGGCTCGACGCTGACGTCCACGCGCTGATCACTGGGCTCGGCACGGCCGCCGGTGGCACCGAGATCACGATCGTGCTGCTGGGCCGCGGACTCTTCGGGGGCCGCGCGGATACGCTGCGCACCGCAGTGCCGCCCAACAGCTCCGACGACATGCGTCGCCGCCAGCTGGCGCAGGTGCTGCAGCTGGGGCTGGTCCCGTACGCTCTCCGTATCAGCGGTAGCGCGCGCTTCACGCTGCGCTATGATGCGCCCTCCGATGGCGCCGCGCCGTCTGAGGTGATCCGCGATCCGTGGAATTTCTGGGTGTACCGTCTCCGCGCCAACGGCAGCGGCGGCGCCGAAAGCTTGAACTCGAACTACCAGCTCAACGGCAGCGTGAACGTGAGTCGGACCACAGAGGACCTCAAGCTCTCGTTCAACATCTACGAGGAGTATCGCAGCAATCGCTTTACGCTCTCGGACAGCACCACTCCCACCTACGTCCTGCGCTCCACGGACGTGAGCGCGCGCGTGGTCCGCAGCCTCACCGACCATTGGTCCTTCGGCACGCGCGTCACCGGCGGGCGCTCGGAGTTCCGCAACCAGCAGGCCTCGGCGGGCATCGACCTCTCGGCCGAGTACAACGTGTTCCCCTGGCGCGATGCCACGTCGCGGCAGCTCATCGCCGCCGTGGCGCTCGGTGGTCGCTACTACGACTACAACGAACCCACGATCTACGAGCGCCTCACGGAGTCGAGGCCTGTCGCGCGCGCCATCCTCGCGGGCGAGTCGCGCCAGCAGTGGGGCACGATCGACGCCTCGCTGCGTTACACGCATTTCCTGCACGATGCCGCGACGTACAACATCAGCTTCAATGGTCGGGCGCAGCTGCGCCTCACGCGTGGGCTCTCGCTCGAGCTGCGCGGCGATGCCGCGCGCGTGAACGACCAGCTCTACCTGCCGCGCGGTGGCGCCAGCGACGAGGAAGTGCTCACCCGTCAGCGCGCCTTGGCCACGAACTTCCGCGTCGGGGGCTCCGTGGGCCTCAGCTTCACGTTCGGGAGCATCTACAACACCATCGTGAACCCGCGCCTCGACGAGCTCGGGACCTGATCGCGAGGGTGCGCGCGGCAAGTGGCCGCGCGCGCCTCACATTCAGTCGCTCACCGGCATCGCGAAGGTGATAGTGTTCCCGCCGGGCTCCCGCACGCAGATCTCTTCCATCCCGTAGAAGGTCTTGCGGCGCGGGAACACCACGGGCGCGCCCTCCACGGCCTCGATCGTCGCTTCGAGATCCATAACCTCGAGAAACAAGAACGTCCCGGAGAGCGGCGCATTCGCCATTGCCGGCACGTCAGCTGCAACGCTCGCGCGCGTCTGGTACATCACCTCAAGGCCGCTCTTCTCGAAGATCACAAAGCCGAGCTTCCCTTCGTGCGGCACCTCGGCGGTCTTCTCGAACCCCAGGCGATCCCAAAACGCGAGGACGGGTTCAATCTCCTCGACGAGCAGCACGGGGGTGATGCGCTTGAGCCAGTTCGCCATCGCTAGTTCCCTCCGCGGCCTGCGGCGTGACGCTGCCGGATGCGCTCGAGACCAGCGCTGATTTCCGTCGCGCTCACCCAGCGGCCGCGCAGCATCACGCCCGAGCGCTTCGTGAGATTGCCGAGGTCGGACAACGGATCGGCATCCAGCAGCACCAGATCAGCGGCTTGGCCAACCGCCACGGTGCCGAAGGCGCCATCCTGCTTGAGCGCCTCGCGCACATATCGCCCAACGTTCCGCGTGCCGCTCTCCAACACCTGATACGTGCTGAGCCCAGAGGCGCGCGCCACCTCCAGCTCGCGGTGCAGCGCGAAGCCCGGCACGTTGAACATCTGCGGCGAGTCCGTGCCCATCAGCAGCGGTGCGCCTTCGTCCGCCAAGGTCTTGAGCATCTGTCGCCGCAGTTCGAGGTAGCGCGCCCGCCGCGGCGGCGTCATGCGCTGGTTCTCGTCCGCCAGCCCGCGACTACGCTTCTGGTTCATCCAGGCATTCACCTGCGCCTGCGACACGTAGGCCATCTCCGGCAGCGCGCCCAGCTCCTCCGGCGTGCGGTCGTTGTAGAAGTTCTCCCAGAGGTACATCGTCGGCACGTTCCACACCTGCCGCTCGCGTGACATGCGCGCCAAGGCCGGGAACATGCTGGGGTTCACGGCGTCGATCACATCCCCGAGCTGCGAACCCGCCGTGCCGAACACCACGCGCGCATCGCTGGCCCTGCCGTACACGGAGGAGTCCACCGCGGCCTCGAGGTAGCCATCCACGTGGTCGATGGTGGACATGCCGCTCCGCATGGCGTGCACAATGCCGACATCGAACGGGATGTGACCGCCGAAGGTGAGTCCCTGCGCCCGCATCTCGGCCACGGCCACGTCCCAGGTCTCACGGCTGAGGCCGGGGTGGATCTTCACGAGGTCGTAGCCCGTGGCCTTGGCCTCGCGCACGAGGCGCAGCGCCGCCTCGGGGTTCGGCGCCGAGTTGCCGTTGAGCGATGGCGCCGCTGGATAGAAGCGCGGCCCGAGCATCTCACCGCTATCAAGCTTGCGCTTCAGTTCGATTTGGTACGGGGCACCGAGCATGCCGCGAATCGCGGTGATGCCGTTGGCCACGTAGAGGAACATGATGTCGGACAGCTGCTCGTCGGTCGGGCTACCCGGCGGCACGTGCGCGTGCATCTCTGCCAGGCCAGGCATGAGGAACTTGCCGCGCCCATCGATGCGCGTCGCGCCCGCGGGCACCGCCGTCCGCGCGCTCGGCCCCATCGCCACGATGCGCCCATTCTGGACGACCACCGTGTGGTTACTGAGCCGTCGGTCGCCATCCATCGGCAGCACCGTGACGTTCGTGAAGGCCACCGCGGTGGACTGGGCCTGCACGGCTGGTGCAGTAACCGCCATTGACAGCGCACCGGCGACGACCACGGCAGCGTACATGGCGAGGCGGCGCGCGCTCAGGGAGTGCAGGTCGGAAAAACGTTCCAGCAAGACTGACATCAAGGGCTCCCGCGGTTCATCGGTCATCGCCATCGCTGCGTACCGACTGCTCGGCGCGCCAGCGGCCCGTTAACTTACGCCGCGATGTCCAGCGACGCTCAGACCACTTCGCGCGGCCTGCCCGGGCTCTCCTGGCGACAGCTCGTCGCGCTCGTCGCACTCGCCAACGCCTTCGTGGCGACGTACCTGCACCTCTGGAAGATCGGCAAGGCCGGCGCACTCGCTTGCGGCGGCGGCGGTGGCTGCGCCTTGGTGCAGTTCTCGCCGTGGAGTTGGTTCTTTGGAGTAGACGTCGCCTTGATCGGCGCGGTTGGCTACAGCGTCCTGTTCATCACCGCCGCGGTCGCCGCCAGCGCACGCTTCGCCGACACGCGCGGCGGCGCGCTCGCCCTGATGGCGATGGTGTATCCGGCACTGCTCTTCACCACGCGCCTCAAGTGGGCGGAGTTCTACAAGCTCCGCACCTTCTGTCCCTGGTGCGCCATCTCCGCCGTGTCGATCACGCTGCTGTCAGTCGTGGTCTGGCTCGAGTGGCGACGCGTTCGGCGCCTCGAGGCAGCCGCGACTTAGCGGCTTTCGGACTTCGTTCGGCGCTGTCGCGAAACTGCACCTTGCGGCCCCCGGTGCTGACTTCCAGCGTTGAGGCCCAATGGAATTCAGCAGCGCCCCAGACCCAGCGGGCAAAGCGACCGCTGTACGGCCGATGCGTACGGCGCTGCTCGTGGCTGCCACGTACTTGGTGTTGGGGTCGCTGTACATCTTCGTCTCGTCAAACTTCGCGAGCGAAGCCTCGGGCACCGTAGAAGAGCTCGAGCGCATCGAGATCCTCAAGGGACTCGGCTTCATCGTGGGTTCGGCGCTGCTCATCTTCGGACTCATCCTCACCGCGCTGCGCCGTAGCCTCGCGGAGGAAACCCGCGCGCGCCGGATGCAACGCGCCCTGCACAACGCCGAGCGCAGCGTGCTCGCCGGCACCTTCGCGCGCACCATCGCGCACGACATCAACAACGGCCTCTCCATCGCCACGATGAACCTCGGCCTTCTTCGCGAATCGTTAGAGGGCGACCGCACGCGAACCGAGATGGCCGACGAGGTGTCGAAGGCGCTCAAGCGTATCAGCGAATGGAATCGCCGCTTCTTCGAGATTGGCGGGCGCGAGCTGCTGGAGAACGCGCAGGAGATCGAGCTCTGTTCCGCCATTGAGGCAGCGCTCGCACTCGCACGCCAGCATCGGCGGGCTCGGCACGCGCGCATCGACGCTGCCTTGCCTGCCGAGGCGCTCTATGTTGGTATCGACTCGATCATTCAGCGTGCCGTGCTGAACCTGGTGCTGAACGCCGCCGAGGCGGCCGGGCCCGACGCCAACGTTCACGTCACGCTCACGGCGGGCGGCGAGGGTCGCTGGATTCTCACTGTGGAAGACAATGGGCCGGGCATCTCGCCTGAGGTGCGCGCGCATATCCTGGAACCCTTCTTCACTACCAAGCCGGACGGGACGGGCCTTGGCCTAGCCTCGGTCGTGGCCTGCGCGCGTTTCCACGGCGGCACCGTGCGCGTTGACAGCTCGCCATTGGGCGGCGCACGCTTCACCGTTACGCTTGGACAGGTGGCCACAACGCACGACGCGCCCGGCGACTTGCCGGGCGCGTAGTGGACTTCGGGATGGCCAGGGCCGGAATCGAACCGGCGACACGCGGATTTTCAGTCCGCTGCTCTACCAACTGAGCTACCTGGCCGTAGCCTCGAATATTAGTGACCCCAAGGCCCGGTCTCAAGCGGGGAGGGCGCGCGGAAGGGAGGCCTAAGTCCGCACGGGATGGCACTTTCGGTCCACTTGGCCCGTATGGGCCTCGGGGCAACCCCGAGCCAGTCCACGCTGTCCTATCTTGGACAACCACGCGCCACCTCCCCCTGACCTCGCCCGTATGATGCGCCGCCCATTCGCCACGGCCGCCGTTGCCGCGTTTGCCGCCCCGGCCGTTGCCGCCTTGGCCGTCGCCACCCTGTCTCCGCTCGCGCTCCCCTCCCAGCAACGCCCCGCCGCCCGTGCCGCCGCTGCTGCCGCCGCGCCGATGTCGCCCGCCGCGCTCCGTGATCGCCTCGAGCGCTACACCGCCGACTCGATGCGCGGTCGGCTTACCGGAACCGCTGACCATCGCCGCGCCACGGCGTACATCGCCTCCGAGCTGCGCGCGATGGGACTTGAGCCGGCCGGCGAGAGCGGCACGTTCCTGCAACGCGTCCCGCTCATCACCACGGTGCTTGATACCGCGACATCGTCCATCACGGCCGCCGGTAGCACGCTGACTCCGTACGTGGACTACCTCCCACGCAACCAAGGCCCGCGCGGACGCCTGGTCGAGGGCGCGGAAGTCATCTACGCCGGAGTCTGGGGTGCGCCCGGGCTCCTCGGTGGCGCGGACGTTCGCGGCAAGGCAGTGATCGTCTCCACGCCGCTCGACAACTCCACGGTCATCAAGCTCCAGGCGCAGGCGCAGTTTGCCCAGGCCGCCGCCATCATCGTCGCCAACTTCGACCTGATGGACCCATCGCTGCGCGCCGCCTTGGCCAGCGCAGCGATGGTGCTCGACGACGGCAGCGCGCCCAGTGGCCCCGAACTGCCGGGCTACCTGCACATCACCCGCGCCACCGCCGCGCGCATCCTCGGTGTCGGTGATCTTGCCGACGCGCGCATCGGCGCGTCCGGCACGCCGATCCAGGGCCAGTATCGCTTCAAGCCGCAGCCCGTCGAGTCGTACAACGTCGTCGCCCTGCTGCGCGGCAGTGACCCGTCGCTGCGCGAAGAGATGGTCGCCATCGGTGCCCACAGCGACCACGTCGGCGTCGGCGCGCCCGAGGACCGCGACTCCACGCGCGCCTTCCAGCTGGAACTCCGCCGCAAGCAACTCGAGACCGGCGGCCCCGCCACAGCCGAGCTAGCCGCCTCGGTGCACGTGAACATGGATTCCATCCGCGCGCTCTACCCCACGCCGCGCCTCGACTCCATCTACAACGGCGCCGACGACGACGGCTCCGGCTCGATGGGCATCCTCGAAGTCGCCCGCGCCTTCGCTGCCCAACGCGAGCGCCCCAAGCGCTCCATACTCTTCGTCTGGCACGCCGGAGAGGAACTCGGCCTCTTTGGCGCCGAGCACTTCACGGACCACCCGACCGTCGACCGCGACAAGATCGTCGCGCAGCTCAACCTCGACATGATCGGCCGCGGCGGCCCGGGCGAGGAAGTGAACGGCGGCCCCAACTACATCCAGCTCATCGGGTCGCGCCGCCTCTCCACCCAGCTGGGCGATATGGTCGAGCGCGTCAGCCGCGAGAAGGGCTTCAACTGGGATTTCGACTACCAGTACGACGCCACCGGCCACCCCGAGCAGTTCTACTGTCGCTCGGATCACTATATGTACGCCCGGTACGGCATCCCCATCGTGTTTATGTCCACCGGCGGTCACGCCGATTACCATCAGGTCACGGACGAGGTGCAGTACATCGATTTCGACAAGCTCGCAAAGGTGAGCCGGTATACGTTTGAACTGGCGACCGCCGTGGCCAACGCCGCGGAACGGCCGCTGGTCGACAAGCCCAAGCCCAACCCGCGCGGCAACTGCGTGCAGTAGTCGTGGTCCCGCATCCCCGCATCCCAAGCAGTTCAAAGTCGTGAGTGGTAAGCCAGAACCCGACCTACTCAACTCTTACAACTCATAACTCACAACTCACCACTGCCTTCAATGCCCGCATCCCGCATCCTGCAATCACTGGCCTTGCTCGCGGCACTAAGCCAAGCGGCCGAGTCCCAAATCCGCGTCCCCGTCACCGTCGACACCCTCCCCAACGGCCTCACGCTGATCATCCACGAGGACCACTCCGTCCCCGTCGTGACAACCAACGTCTGGTACCACGTCGGCTCGGGTGACGAGAAGGTCGGCCGCACCGGCTTCGCGCACCTCTTCGAGCACCTGATGTTCATGGGCTCCGAAAACGCGCCCTACCCGCAGTTCGATCGCCTGCTCGAAGCGGCCGGCGCCAACAACAACGGCTCCACCAACACCGATCGCACGAACTACTACGAGTCCGGCCCCGCCTCGGCGCTGCCGCTGATGCTGTGGCTCGAGGCCGACCGCCTCGGTTGGATGCTCGAGACGATGGACGCGCCCAAGG
Organism: Gemmatimonadaceae bacterium; assembly: GCA_019637445.1. Classification (NCBI taxonomy): domain Bacteria; kingdom Pseudomonadati; phylum Gemmatimonadota; class Gemmatimonadia; order Gemmatimonadales; family Gemmatimonadaceae; species Gemmatimonadaceae bacterium. The sequence goes on from JAHBVS010000001.1 coordinate 1,527,738, forward strand.
TCGACCTGCAGCGCGACGTCGTGAAGAACGAGCGCCGCCAGAGCTACGAGAACCAGCCCTACGGCCTGGCCTTCGAGAACCTGACCAAGGCCATCTACCCGGGCGGGCATCCGTACTCGTGGAGCACCATCGGCTCGATGGCCGACCTCTCCGCCGCCTCGCTCGAGGACGTGAAGGAGTTTTTCCGCACCTACTACACGCCCAACAACGCGACCATCGTCGTGGCCGGCGCCGTGAAGGCCGACTCCGTGCGCCGCGTCGCGCGCCAGATGTTCGGCGAGATCCCGCGCGGTCCTGCCATCGAGCGCCCCAAGCCCGCCGCCTTCACGCTTCGCGACACCGTGATCGTGCTCGAGGACCGCGTGCAGTTGCCGCGTGTCTATCTCGCCTGGCACACGGTGCCCGAGTACTCGCGTGACGACGCCGCGCTCGACATCGCCGCCTACATCCTCTCCGGCGCACGCAACTCGCGGCTCACGCAGGCCCTCGTGTACGACCGCCCGCTGGCCACCAACGCCAACGCCTTCAACTCCTCGAAGCGCCTCGACGGCGACTTCATGGTGATGGCCACCGCGCGCCCCGGCGTGCACCTCGACACCCTGCAGGCCGTGGTGGACGCCGAGATGCGCAAGCTCGCCGCCGCACCGCCCACGGCGCGTGAGCTCGAGCAGGCCAAGAATGCCATCGAGGCCTCGTTCCTCAACTCGCTCGAGTTCGTGAGCGCCAAGGCCGACCGGCTGAACAACTACTACTACGCCACCGGCACGCCCGACTACTTCCAGAAGGACCTCGACCGCTACCTCGCCGTGACCGCCGCCGATGTGCAGCGCGTCGTGCGCCAGTACCTCCTCACCAACCGCGTCACGCTCAGCGTCGTCCCGCAGGGCAAGACGGAGCTCGCCGCCACGCGGAGGATCGCCCAGTGATTCGCGCCACCCGTATCGCGGCCGCCGCCGCCATCGTCTCCGGCCTCGCGCTCGGCGCTCAGGCCGTCGACGCACAGCAGGCCTTCGACCGCTCGAAGGCACCAGCCCTCGGGCCCGCGCCAGCGCTCGTGCTGCCCGCCGTGAAGACCGCGCGGCTCGGCAGCGGTGCCGCCGTCAAGGTCGTCGAGCAGCGTGAGCTGCCGCTCGTGCACATTACGCTGCAGCTGGCCGGTGGCGGACGGCTCGACAACGACCATCCCGGCCTCGCCTCGTTCACGGCCCTGATGATCCGCGAGGGCGCCGGCACGCGCGACGCCAACGCCCTCCAGTCCGAGATCGCCTTCCTCGGCGCCACGCTGTCCAGCAACGCCTCCTGGGACAACACCAGCATCACGCTGCGCGTGTCCAAGCGGAATCTCGAACCGGCGCTTGACCTGATGGCGGACGTCGTGCTGCGCCCCAGCTTCAAGTCCGCCGACGTCGAGCGCCAGCGCGACCTGCGCCTCGCGGGACTGCTGCAGGCCAAGGACCAGCCCGGCGCCATCGCCAATCGCGCCTTCGAGACCGCCCTCTTCCCCAAGGGTCACCCGTATCACAATTCGCTCTCGGGTGATTCCACCAGCACCGCGGCCCTCGACTCGGCCAGCGTGCGCTCCTTCCACACCGGCGCCTACCGCGCCTCGCGCGCGACGTTCACCGTCGTTGGCGACATCTCCGAGACGGAAGCGCGCACGCTGCTCGACCGTCGCTTCGGCAGCAACGCCTGGCGGGCGATGGGCGCCGAGCGCACGCCCGCGCCTGTGATGGCGACGCCCGTCCGCAACACCGAGCGTCGCGTCATCCTCGTCGACAAGCCGGCCGCCGCACAGTCGGTCGTCATCATCGGCACGCCGGGCATCGAGCGCACCACGCCCGACTACGCCGCCATCATGGTGATGAACACCATCCTCGGCGGCTCCTTCTCCTCGCGCCTCAACAGCAACCTGCGCGAGACCAAGGGCTACACCTACGGGGCCGGCTCCGGCTTCCAGTTCCGCCCGCTGCCCGGCGCCTGGCAGGCCAGCTCGCAGGTGCGCACCAACGTCACGGACAGCTCGCTCGTTGAGTTCTTCAAGGAGATGAACACCCTACGCGACACACCCGTCGGTGAGGACGAGCTCGCGCGCGCCAAGGCCTACCTGGCCCTCGGCGTGCCGGGCGACTTCGAGTCCACGGCGCAGATCGCCGGCGAGCTCACCTCGCTCGCCGCGTTCAATCTCCCGCTGAGCTACCTCGCCGAGTATGTGGCCGCGGTGGAGAAGGTCACGGCGGCGGACGTGCAGCGCGTGGCCCAGCGGCTCATCCCGGCATCCAACGCCACGATTGTCGTCGTGGGCGATCTGTCGCAGATTCGTGCAGGCATCGAGGCCCTCAACCTTGGCCCCATCACGGTGATCCCTGTTGCGGAGCTGATGAAGTAGTGAGTGACCGTGCGCGACTGCGCATCGCATTCCAGGGCGAGCTCGGCTCGTTCTCCGACGAGGCCATCCAGCAGTTGTGGGGTGGCGATGTTCAGCGTCTCCCGTACCGCGACTTCGCCGATGTGACGGCGTCGGTCGCGGCGGGGGTCGCCGACCGCGGGGTGCTCCCCATCGAGAACACGATGGCCGGCAGCATCGCCGGCAGCCACGATGCCATCTCAGCGATGCCGGGCCTGCACGTGGTCGCCGAGACGGTGGTCGCCGTGCACCACTGCCTGCTCGGCGCGCCCGACACCGAGTTCGAGAACATCACGACGGTGCTGTGTCATCCCGTAGCGCAGGCGCAGTGCCAGATCTTTTTCGCTGAGCACTCGCAGCTCGAGGTGCACCCGTCGTACGACACCGCAGGCGCGGCGATGGACGTGAGCAAGGTGGCCGACCCGGCGGTGGCGGCGGTGGCCAGTCGTCGGGCGGCGCTGCACTACGAGCTCAAGGTGCTCAAGGCGGACATCGAGGACCGGCCGGACAATCAGACGCGGTTCCTTGGGATATCGCGCACGCCGCAGACGTTGCCGGCGGGGACGCCGGCGCGGACGATGTTTGTCGTCACCACTGGCGATCAGCCCGGCGCGCTGCTGGCGTGTCTCACGCCGCTGGCGATGCACGGGGTGAGCATTCGGCGGCTGGAGTCGCGGCCGACGGGAGAACCGTGGAGCTACCGGTTCTTCATCGAGTTCGACCACCAGGTTGGGGATACGGCGGCCGAGGCGGTCGTGGCGGAGATCGGGGCGCTCGCCACTGAAGCGCGGTTGATGGGGACGTATCCGCGCTGGGGAGCTGGGCGCCGGGGGAGTATTGGGTGGAGTTCGGGGGCGGTTTCGCCGATCTAGCGCTCGCCACCGCGCGCGCGTAGCTGAACGCCAAGCGAGAGCACCAGCTGGCTGACGGCGGTCTGCTCCACTATCGACGGCTCCACGACAAACCCCTTCGGCCCTGTGCCGAAGCGTGGAGCGTAGTATCGATACGCGGCACCGAGGGAGAGCGTCGCCATTCTCGTGTCGATGGCCAGGCTGGCGGTCCCGAGGCCTCCGAGCACGACCCTATTCTCGGCGAGGTAGTACGGCGGGAGCACATCGCCCTCGTTGGACGCTGCGCCGCCAGACAGACTCAGGAGTTCCGGCCCCGCGCTGAGCCGGAGCAATAAGCGGTCGGTCGGATGGGCTCGAACAGTCCCCAAGAGCGCGAACGAAACCGTGTGCGCCTCCGTGCTGCGACCGGGACCCTCAATCTCCCTCTGATGTGAGCGGCGCTCGGCAGCGTTCAGACTTAGCAGGGCCGCCGCACCGAAGCGATCGCCAAGATCGACATCGACCGCCAAGCCGAGCGTGTACCCCTGCTCGAACTCATTTACAAGTGACGTGGAGTCCAGGCCGGATATTGGCGGAGCAGGCACGCGCTGCACCACGCGCCCGGATATCGGCAGCGTGATGCCACCAAACGGCGTGATCGAGATTGATTGGGCGCCAAGGTCCTGGCTCGCCAACACGGAGCACAGCAGAAGGGCTCGTAGACGCATCGTCGGAGTCAAGGCAAGGTGAGGAACGGCGCCGAGAAGCCTACCTGTCGCCCTCGAGCCCCACAAGACGACCGTCGCGCTGCCCTAGGCTTTCCGATACTCCGCACTGATCACCGACTTCAACCCACCCCGCACATTGAAATCGCCGACCACCTTCAACGACCGCGGCTTCACCTTCGCGGCCAGGTCGTCCAGGATACGGTTCACTACCCGCTCATAGAAGATCCCGTCGTTCCGGAAGCTCCACAGATACAGCTTGAGCGACTTGAGCTCGATGCACTCCGCGTCCGGCACGTAGGTGATGTTGATCGTCGCGAAGTCCGGCGCGCCGCCCTTGAGCAGCGCCAACTCGGCCGCATCCGACTCCACGCCGCCCAACGGGCACAGCGACGTGAACTCCGGCGTGGTCATGAAGATCTCGTAGTCCCGATCGGGATACGGATTCGGGAAGGTCTCCAGCAGTTCCGGTTGTGGCATCGGGATTATTCGTCGCGCAGCTTGCGCGAGTGGTCGTCGAGGACGCGGCGCTCGTCCGGCGTCAGCCGGTCGAGCCCTTCCGCGGAGATCTTGTCGAGGATCGCATCCAACGTCGGCGGCGCGGCGGCGGCATCCTGCGACTCCTCGGGGCGCGGCGCGCGGCGCCGCGTCGGGGTGGCCTGTCGACGCGAGGACTCCGCGTTCGTGCGCGCCACGACATCGTCAATCGATTCGCGCTGCGCGCGCGAACGCGGCAGCGTCTTGGGCACGGCGCGGGGCGGCTGGTCTTCGGGCGGCTCGTCAGGCATCGCCGACACGCCTTCGCGGAATCGCTCCACGAACAGCACGCTGGTCGTGCGCGCAAACACCCAGGCCGCGGCGAGACCGCCGAGGTGCGCGACGAACGGCAGCCCGCCGCCGATCGGCTCCTCGAGTCCGCTGAGCATCACCACCGCGGCCACGAACGCGGCCAACCAGCGCACGCGCACGGTGAATCCGCCGGCCAATACCCGCTCCTCGCCGCCCCAGCGCATCGCGTGCGCACCAAGCACGCCGAACCCAACGGCCGTCGCACCCAGCAACGTGGCATCGCCACCGACAAACAGGTGCAGGATCCATCCGCCCAACGCAGCCAGTGCCAGGAATCCCGCAAAGCGCCGCGAACCCCAGAACCGTTCCAGCCGCGGGCCGAACAGCACCGTCATATAGACGTTGAGTGCGAGCACAAATGCCGACGGCTGCACCAGCGCGTAGGTGGCCACCGACCACCAGCGACCAGCATCCAGGTCGCCTCGACGGAACCCGAACACCGCCTGCATCGCCTCGGGCTGCACCACCGTCCACTGCAGGAAGTGCACGCCGAGCAGCGCGCCCACGAACCACAGCGTCGCCGGCGGGATCAAGGATCCTCCGGCGTGCGGCGCGGTCGGCGCAGTCTGAATCGGCGGTGAGTCGGCCATCAGCCTATCGTAGCCCCGTCGGCGGCGGAAGTTTCACGGCCAGGCGTGTGTCGGCGTGCACGGATACCGCCTGCTCCAGCAGCGTGGCCCAACGACGGTCCAGCGTCGGCGTGCCGTCTCCGTTGGTCGGCGGCTGGATCACGATCTGCGTATCGGCGCTCGCACTGTGCGCCTCCTGGATCAGGCGCATCAGCACGGAGTCCGTCGTGTCCTCGCGCGGCACCAACGCCAGCGCGTGCGCCACCTTGCCCTTGGCCGCCACGCGCAGCGTCTCGATCACGTGGTCGAGCACCGCTTCATTGCCCGTGAACTCGACGGTCACCTGCACGAGCGCGAGATGCCCGAGCAGCTCCGGCAGCTCCTCCGGCCGCAGGCCGTCGGTATCCAGCATCACCGGGATCTTCGGCGCGGCAGCGTCGAGTGCGGCCTTCAGGAAGGGCACGCTGCCCAGCGGGTCGCGCCCGGCGATCGCGATCGAATGGAACGTCGAGCGCCCCATCTGCCGCTGCAGCTCGCGAATCAACGCCGGCGTCATATACATCGTCGCCGTCTCGGCCTCGCCCGCGAACTTGATGAACAGCTGCCGACGCCCGGCCCAGGGGCCCAGCGCCTGCACACCGGCCGGTACCCCGGCCAACGCGGCGGCCAACGGCATACTTCCACTCATTCAGTCTCCTCCCACCGACCGCAACGCCTCCACGGCGATGCGCTCACAGAGTTCGGGAAAGTCGATCCCGGCCGCCATCGCCGCCTGCGGCACCAGGCTCGTTCCCGTCATGCCGGGCAGCGTGTTCGCCTCAAGGCAGAACAGCCGCCCGTCCGGATGCAACCGAAAATCAATGCGCGCACAGCCTCGCAACTTGAGTGCCGCGTAGGCGGCCAGCGCCAGGCGCTGTGCCTCGTCGCGCACGACGTCGTCGATTGGCGCCGGAAACAGCTCCTCCGCCATCCCCGGCGTGTACTTGCACTCGTAGTCGTAAATCTCGTGCTTGGGGATGATTTCGCCAACCGGCAGCGCCACCCCGCCGAGCACCCCGACCGTGAGCTCGCGACCGGGCACGTAGCCCTCCAGCATCACCTCGTCGTCGTGCTTGAACGCCTCAGCGATCGCCCCCGCCAGTTTCTGGGGTGCTTTCACGATATCCAGCCCCACGGTCGAGCCCTGCTTTGAGGGCTTCACCACCACCGGATTCCCCAACGCGGCGAACGTCTCGGTCGCAAAGACCGGTTCCCGCCAGTCACGCGTGGCCAGAGCGGAGTTTGCGATAACCATCCGCCAGTCCGCCGTGAGCACCCCGGCTGCGCGGAACAGATGCTTGGACAAATCCTTGTCCATCGCCAGCGCGCTGGCGAGATGTCCACTCCCTGTGTAGCGCACGCCGGCAAGGTCAAACAGCGCCTGGATGGTGCCGTCCTCGCCGGTGCCGCCGTGCAGCGCCATCCACACCACGTCGGCCTGTCTCGCGGCATCCAGCACCGCCAACGGATCCGGATGCGGATCCGCCGTCGTCACCGTGTGTCCGCGCGCCTTCAACGCCTCCGCGACCCGTCCACCACTCGACAGCGACACCTCACGCTCCGCCGAGCTGCCTCCCAAGAGCACGAGAATCTTCACGTCAGCGCGCCATCAGGAACTGCAGGAGGTCGGAGCGCGTGAGGATGCCCTGCACCGTGCCGTGATCGCGCACCAGCACGGCGGGGTTATTCCGCCCGAGCAGCTTCACTGCAGCATCGGCCGGCGTCTGCGCATCCACGATGGGGAACGGCGCGTCCATCACGTCACTCACCGTGCGCTCGAGCACCTTGGTGTCCTCGAGCCCGCGCACGCTCAGCACGCTCTCACTCACCGAGCCCACGCAGTTCGCGCCGTCCATCACCGGCAACTGCGACACGTCGTGCAGGCTCATCAGGCCCAACGCCTGCCTCACGCTCTGTCCCGGTGTCGCGCTCACCAGCGCAGGGATCTGCCCGCCCTTTGCACCCAGGAGCTGGCCGAGCGTCACCTTCTCGGCGTCCAGCAGCTGGTTCTCGCGCATCCACTCGTCGTTGAACAGCTTCGAGAGATAGCGCTCGCCGGTATCGCAGAGCACGGTGACCACCAACGCGTCGGGATCGTTCACACGTCGCGCCACGCTGAGCGCGGCGTGCGCAATCATCCCCGCGGATCCGCCGACAAAGAGCCCCTCCTCGCGCGTGAGGCGCCGCGCCATCGAGAACGCGTCGCGATCGCTCACGCTGATGTACTCGTCCACCAGCGAAAGATCGAGCGTGCCGGGAATCTTGTCCTGGCCCACGCCCTCCACCTTGTATGGCGCGCCCTCAACCTTGTTCTTGCCGCCACTGCGCCAGGTCTCGGCGAGAATCGACCCCACAGGATCCGCGCCAACGATCTGCACCTTGGGATTCTTCTTCTTCAGGTAGCGCGCCGTGCCGGTGATGGTGCCGCCCGTGCCCGCGCCTGCCACGAAGTGCGTAATCTTGCCGGCCGTCTGCTCCCAGAGCTCAGGACCCGTGCTGGCGTAGTGCGCCTCCGGATTCGCCTGGTTGTAGAACTGGTCGGCGAGCACCGCGCCCGGCGTCTCCTTCGCGATGCGCTTGGCCATCGACGTGTAGCTGTCCGGATGGTCCGGCGGCACCGCGGTCGGCGTGATGATCACCTCGGCGCCGAAGGCCTTGAGCAACCGAACCTTCTCCTGCGACATCTTGTCCGGCATCGTGAAGATGCACTTGTAGCCCTTGAGCGCCGCGGCAATCGCCAGTCCGATGCCGGTGTTGCCACTCGTGCCTTCGACGATCGTGCCGCCGGGCTTGAGCTTGCCCTCCTTTTCGAAGCGCTCGATCATCGGCAACCCAATGCGGTCCTTCACGGAGCCGCCGGGATTGAAGAACTCCGCCTTGCCGTACACGGGCGTGCGGATGCCTTCCGTGACCTTGTTGAGCCGGATGAGTGGCGTCCAGGCGATCGTCTCGAGGACGTTGCCGTAGGGTTCGCGATTTCGCAGGGAGTCGGTCATCCCCCGAATCTACGCACGGCCTTCCGTCGGAGCGACGCCGGAAGACGCCGGGACTCCGGGCCGCTCGCCGCGCGCCTCGTCGGCGAGCTCGGCCAGCAACGCCAGGGCCTGCAGCGGGGTCATCGCGTTGGCATCCACGTCGCGGAGCTTCTCCAGCACCGGGTCGGGCGCCGCAAACAGGGCCAGCTGATCCACTGCGGGCTCGGCTCCCCGTCCCCGCCCCGCTCCCACCTTGCCCGGTCCCGTCGTCGACGCGGCGGCGGCGCCGCGCCCCCCTGCCGTCAGCGCCGGCACCAACTGCTCGCTCTCCAAGACCTTGAGCAGCGTCCGCGCCCGCGCAATCACCGGCGCCGGGAGGCCCGCCAAGCGCCCGACCTCGATGCCATACGACCGGTCAGCGCCGCCCGGCTTCAAACTGTGCAGGAACAGGATCCGGTCCCCGGATTCCTGCACCGCCACGTTATAGTTGCGCACTGATACAAATTCGTCGGCCAGCTGCGTGAGCTCGTGGTAATGCGTCGCAAAGATCGTCTTGCAGCGCGTCCGCTCGTGCAGGTGTTCGCTGACCGCCCAGGCGATGCTCAGCCCGTCCCAGGTCGCCGTGCCGCGCCCGATCTCGTCGAGCAGCACAAGGCTCCGCGCCGTCGCCGAGTGCAGGATGGCGCTGGTCTCGGCCATCTCCACCATGAAGGTGGACTGCCCGCGCACGAGGTTGTCGCTGGCTCCCACGCGCGTGAACACGCGGTCCGCGATGCCCACGCGCGCACGGCTCGCCGCCACGAAGCTGCCCATCTGCGCCATCAGCACGAGCAGTCCGACTTGCCGGAGGATCGTGCTCTTGCCCGCCATGTTCGGGCCCGTGAGGATGATCATCCGCGCGTCGGGCGCCAACGACACGTCGTTCGGGATGAATTGGTCCCGCGGCATCATGCGCTCCACCACCGGATGCCGCCCGCGCACGATCTCCAGCACGGCTTCGTCATCGACCACCGGTCGCACATAGCCCTCGCGCACGGCCACTTCTGCCAACGAGGCCAACACATCCAGCTGCGCCACGCGTGCCGCGATCGCCTGCAACCGCACGATGGCTGCGCCCACCTCGCTGCGCAGCGCCTCGAACAGGCGCCGCTCCATCGCCTCGATGCGCTCGGTGGCGCCCAACACCTTCTCTTCGAACTCCTTGAGCGCCGGCGTCACGTAGCGCTCCGCGCCGGTCAACGTCTGTCGCCGCTGGTAGTCGGCCGGCACGCTGTCCTTGTGCGCGTTCGTGATTTCGATGTAGTACCCGAACACGCGGTTGTAGCCGACCTTGAGCGAGCCGATGCCCGTGCGCGTGCGCTCCTCCGCCTGCAGCGCGGCGATGGCGTCCTTGCCGCCGCTCGCAATGCTGCGGAGTTCGTCGAGTTCTGCGTCCACCCCGAGCGCGATGGTCTCGCCGTCGCCGAAGCTGAGTGGCGGACGCTCGACCAGCGCCGCGCGGATGCGCGCCGCAAGGTCGGCCGCATCGTCCCAGTCCGCGGTGAGCGCAGCAAGCAGTCCCGCGCGTGAGGTCTTCCCAACCGCGGTCGCCACCTGTGGCAACCGCGCGAGCGAGTCGCCAAGTGCACGCAGTTCACGAGGGGTGGCGCGTTGCGCCGCCGACTTCCCGGCCAGGCGTTCGACATCGCGCACGCCATCCAGCGCCTCGCGCAACGCGGCGCGCGCCGTGCCGTCGCCCACCAGCGATTCCACGGCGTCGAGGCGCGCGTCGATCGCCGCGCGGTCCGTGAGCGGTGCAAGGATCCACTGCCGCAGCAAGCGCGTGCCCATCGGCGACTGCGTGCGATCCAACACTGCGAGCAGGGTGCCCGCCGTGTCCTCGCCCCCACGCAACGACTCCACGAGTTCGAGGTTGCGCCGCGTCATCTCGTCCAACGGCATCGTGCCGCCTGGCCGTTCGACACTCGGACGCGCCAGGTGCGGCAGTCCACTCGGCTGCACTTCACGCAGGTAGCGCAACAAGGCGCCGGCCGCCCCGACAGCTGGGCTGTCAGCCGCGCCCACCCCAAAGCCTTCGAGTGACGCCACCGCGAACTGTTGTGCGAGCGCGTCCGCGGCGCGCTCGTGGTCGAACTCCCAGGCCTGGCGCGCCGTCACCAACGCGCCGAGCGGCGCAATCAGCGCTTCGGTCGCGTCGTCGGTCGTTCCGCTGTCGCTGCCCGCGACGAGCACTTCACGCGGCGACAACCGCGCGAGCATCGCGTCCGCGTCGCCCGCGCGCGCCGTGACGAGGCGAAACTCGCCCGTGGAAAGATCGGCCGCCGCAATGCCCACGCCTTCCGCGCGCACGACAACCGCGCAGAGAAAGTTGTTGCGGTCTCCATCAAGGAGATCATCGCTGAACGCCGCGCCCGGCGTGATGGTCTCGATCACCTCACGCTTGACGATGCCCTTGGCGAGCTTCGGGTCCTCGACCTGCTCGCAGATCGCCACGCGAAATCCCTGCGAGACGAAGCGCCGCAGGTACTCGCTGGCCGCCTTCACCGGAATCCCGGCCAGCGGCACTTCCGCCGCACCGCCGTTGTTGCGCGACGTGAGCGTGAGGCCGAGCACGCGCGCGGCGACCTCGGCATCGTCGTAGAACATTTCGTAGAAGTCGCCCATTCGGAAAAACAGGATCGCGTCCGGATGTCGCGCCTTGATCTCCCGGTACTGCGCCATCAACGGGGTCTCGCCCCCGGATTTCATTCGCGCGGCACCTGCACGACGAAGGCGTCCGACCGCTCCTTGGTGCGGTAGGCGAGCATTGCCGTATCGGCGGCCGCTCGTGTCGCGTAGCGCCCGAAGCGCACGCGATACGGTGCGCTGGTCCCATCCACGCGCGCTTCATAGCCTCGGCCCTTGATCTCGGCGACGAAGCTGTTGGCCGTGGCGGCGTCGGGGAAGGCCGCAACCTGCACGGACCAGAAGGGGCCGCTGCCAGTTGGCGTCGACGCCGGCGTTGTCGCCGGGGGTGTGGCTGGCGCGCTGGTGGGAGCTGCGGGCGAAGGCGCGGCGGGCGCACGCGATGAAGGCGGAGTCGCCGCGGCGCCTGTGCCAGGAGCGCGAGTGGTATCCATCGCAACGGTCTGGGCACAGCCGCGAAGCAGGAAGTCGTACTGGTTCTCGAGTTCAAGTGCGCCCGCAGCGACCAGCGGCCGTCCGGAGCGCAGCACCGCACAACCCTCGGGCCGCGCACCGCGATCAATCAGGATGCGACCCTTCCACAGCGCAGCGTCCGCGCGCAGTGGCGAGTCCGGCGCCTGCGTCTCCAGCCGGTCGAGATAGCGCAGCGCGGCCTCTCGGTCCCCGCGCGTCGCCTCACCCTGCGCCAAGCGCAGCATTGCCTCTGCGGCACGGGGCGTGCGCTCGTGTTCCAGCATCACGCGCAGGTAGTCTCGCTGCGCGGCGTCCCAAGACTCGGCGATCGTCGCGCGCCAAAACAGCACGTCCGCTTCGGCCTCGCTGCGTGCCGGCGTGGCGCTCAACAGGGAATCGAGAATGGCACGGCCCTGCGCCCCGCGTCCGAGATTCACCTGCTGCTGCGCGCGCAGAAACGCGTCGCGTCGCGCCGCGGCGGCGGCGGAGTCTGCGAGCGCGCCCTGCGCGGCAAGCGGTGCGGCGGCAGCCATGGCTGCACAGACCAGCAGCGCTAGGACAGCGAATGGATTGTTGCATCGAGTGTTCACGCGGCGCGCCTCCGGCTCGCCGCCGGCACGATGGCCAACAGCAGTGACGTCACGATCTGCTCCTCGCTCGAAACCTTGCTGTCCTTCAGCGCTGCGTCGGCGGCGTGCAGGTGTGGCATCGCACGCGCGACTTCCTCGAGACTCCACTTCGGCACCGCGCGCGCCCAGCACTTCACGGCCTCGCCCCAGGCGCGCCCGGTGTACACACCGCCGCCTGCTTTTAGCAATCCGAAGAACTCGCTTTCCATCCGGTGCTGCGGCAATCCTCGCGCGCGCGCGGCCACGCCCCAGCCAATCGCCAGCATCTGCGCCGTCAGCGCCATTACTGTCGTGACGCCCGACTGCTTTGGCTGCGCCAGCACTTCGCCCACCAGCGCTGCGGCACCGGTCGCGTCACGAGACGCCGCACGATCCAAGAGATCGCCGAGCGACACGCCCGGACGCACGCCGGTGATGGCTTCCACTGCCGCCGCGTCGATCGTCTCGCTTCCCGAATAGGCGGCGAGCTTCCGCAGCTCACCCGCGAGTAGGGCGAGATCACTGCCGCCGTAGGTCGCCAACCGCTCGGCCGCCTCCGCGGTGATGCTCGACTTCAAATGCGTGCGGGCCTCGTGCGCAATCCACTTGGCGAGGTCGGCGCCTTCGAGCGCCTTGAACTCCAGCGCCGCGGCATCGGCGCTCATCCAGGCGTCGACCTTACTGCCGCCTGGCACGACCAACACAAGCAGCGTCTCGGCCGCCGGCTTCTTGAGATAGGCCTTCAGGCGTTCCGTCAGCGGCTTCCGCATCGCCGCCGGATCGCGCAGCACCACCACGCGACGCTCGGCCAACATTGGGAGCGCCTCTAGCGCGCTGGAGAGCGCAGCAACGTCGATCTCGCCGCCGCGCAACAGATCGCAGTTGAAGTCGCGCGTGGAGGGGTCCGTCGCGCGCGCCACCAACGCGCGCGTCGCCTCCTCCTTCAGGTAGTCATCCGCACCGTGGAAGACGTACACCGGGGCGAACTCCCCCAACTCCAATGCTGCCTTGAACGCCTTGTGCGTCGCCGCTGCCATAGGAGGGCAATATAGCGGCGCCGGTAGGGCGCGGCTCCGCGCGCGGCTGCGCCTTCAGTCGCGACTGCAGCCGCGCACGCGCGAGCGACGAGAACCGCAGTGGCTGCGTGTGGCGGGCGAGCAAGAGCCCCAGCCGCACGGACGCGTCAAAGCGCTGGCAGCGGGGGCAGGAATCGGCGTGGGTGCGCATCCGCTGCGCCACGGGGGCGTCGAGGGATGCGTCGAGCCAAGCGAGATGGCGGGCGCGAAAATCGGAGCAGGGCATCATGGCACGGAACGGTGGGGGACCGACCGAAGGACCGAAAGTACGAAACGCCCTCCGGTACCCTGGAGGACGTTTCGCGTTCCGGCTGCGGTGTGCCTTCGGAGGTCCCACCCCCCTTCCGTGCTAGTGCTACTCCTACCGCAGGTCCGGCTCGATGATCTCGGCGAAGCTGGCCCGCGCCCGGTTCAGGCGGGACTTCACGGTGCCGAGGTTGCAGTGCGTGATGTCGGCGATCTCTTCATAGGACTTGCCCTCGAGCTCGCGAAGCACGAACACCTCGCGATGATGCTCCGGCAGCTGGGCGACCGTCTGCTCGACCAGCGAGCGGATGTGCCGCTTGCGGTACATGTCGTCGGGACGCATCGACGAGTCCTCGAACTCCAGCGGGCGCTCGTCGTCGTCCCAGCTCGACGTCAGCGTCTGGTACAGCACCAGCGGATTGCGCGAGCGGTTGCGGAGCTCGTTCTTCGCGAGGTTCGACGCGATCGTGTAGATCCAGGTCGAGAACTTCTTCGAGTGGTCGAACCGGGCGATGTGCCGGTGCACGCGGATGAAGGCCTCTTGCACGAGGTCCTCGGAGCGCTCGCGGTCGCCCACGGTTCGGTAAATGAAGTTCAGCAGGCGGTGCTGATAGCGATCCACCAGCGCGTCGAACGCGCGGGTCTGACCAAGCAAGTATTCGGTCACCAACGCGCCATCATCGAGCGTCTTGAGGTCGGTGAGCGGGCGATACTCTACCTGGCGATCCTGGAGCTTCCTGGCTGCGCTTCCCATAGTCTCCTCGTGATGAGAAGTCGGTCGGTGTTCCCCCGTCGATATGGAAGGCAGGGGCCGTGCCAGCCGGGAAAGGCGCCTAAGTTGTTGATTTACAACGTGTTAATCGCCACTTAATGTTGGATTCTGTCCCCCAGAAGGAACTCTCGTGTCACTTTTCGAGGACGCCAGAGAACCCCGCTACATATAGAAGGGCGATCATTGTCTTTGCATCGGTGATTTCGCCGTCACGAATCATCTCCAGGGCCTTCGACATCTGGAGCGGCACCACCTCCATAAACTCGTCGGCCTCCCGCGCCGCCTCGCCATGGGTGAGCCCGGTTGCCATGAACAGGTGGATCTTCTCGTTCGTGAAGCCTGGCGTCGTCCACATGCTCGTGAGCGGAACCAGTCGCTCGCAGCGACATCCCGTCTCCTCCAGCAGCTCGCGCTCCGCGCAGCGAATCGGTTCCTCGTTCGGCTCGAGTCGTCCGGCCGGGATCTCCCAGAGATATCCGCCCGTCGCGTAGCGATACTGCCGAATCATTAGCAGCTGTGGATCCTCGCCGCGCGCATCGCTCAACACCGGCACCACGGCAGATGCGCCCGGATGATGGATCAGGACCTGTTCGCCCTCGCTTCCATCCGGAAATCGCACGCGGTCCACGTGCGCATCGAGAAAGCGATGCTGCCACGCACGCGCGCCATCGATGCGTCCCGGCTCCTGTGTCATCTGTCCTCGTGGGGGCTCTGGGTGGACGGCATCACGCCGTGCCGGTCTCCGTCGGATCGTCGGTAGCCATGACAACCTTTAGCGCTCCGTGCTCGATGGACTCCAGCGGTTTGGACACGGCGTCGGCGTCACCCACCGCCAGCACCAACAGTTGGCCGGGATCGATCACCGCACGCGCAGCCGCGTGCACATCCGCCGCTGTCACCGCCTGCACGCGGTCGCGATAGGTCTCGAACCAATTGTCCGGCAGTCCGTAGACGATCGCACCGCCAATGGCGCCGGCCACCGCGGCGGTCGTCTCATAGCGAATGGGAAACACGCCGGCGAGATAGTCGGTGGCGAGACTGAGCTCGTTCGCCGTCGGTGGCGACTCGCGAATCGCGTCCAGCTCGCGCAGCACCTCCTGCACGGCCCGGTCCGTCACGTCGCTCTGCACCGCCGTGCTCACGACGAAGGGACCGGCCGCGCGGCGCCAATCGAAGCCCGACGACGCGCCGTACGTGAACGCGTTGCGCTCGCGAAGATTGAGATTTATGCGCGACGAGAACAGGCCGCCCAAGATCGCATTCATCACGACGATCGCTAGGTAGTCCGGGTGGCCGCGCGGCACGCCGCGATGCCCGATGCGCAGCTCCGACTGCGGCGCGCCAGGCTTTGCCACGAGTACGCTGCGTCGACCCCTGCGCACGGCGTCCGCCGCAGCCGCCGTGGGTGCCGCTGGCGCGCCCTGCCAGTCGCCGAATCGGGACTCCGCGAGGCGCAGTGCATCCTCCGGCGTGATGTCGCCGACAAATACAAGCGTCGTCACCGCCGGCCGATAGCGCGTGGCGTGGAAACTCCGCACGCCGTCGCGATCAAGGAGCGACACGCTGCGTCGGTCACCGCCGGCAGGATGTGCGAACCGCGCAGTCGGTTCGTAGAGGAACCCAACAAAGCGCATATCCGCGAGGCCGCGCGGTTCGGCGAGCGCCTGCGCCAAATCATCTAGGCGCTCGTCGCGCCGCCGCGCCACATCCCGATCCGGGAAACTCGGTGCGCGCAGCACCTCAGCGAACCGGGCGAAGGCGCTATCGAGGTGCTGCGGCATCACCGTGATGCGCGCCACGCTGCTGTCCCAGTCCGCGGAGGCCTCGAACGCCGTGCCCAAGGACTCGAAGAGTTCCGTGAGGGCGGCGCCGTCCAGCGATCCGCTGCCTTCGTCGAGCGTGCGCGCCGTGAGCGCCGCCAGCCCCTCGGCGCCCACGGGATCCTCCACGGCGCCGGCATCCACCAGCGCCATCGCCGTCACGAGCGGCAGGCGCTGCATCGGGGCGACGACCACGCGCAGGCCGTTCCCCAACCGGTGGCGATGGACTGCCGGGAACTGGTACGGCCGCACCGCTGCGGCCTCGGGTCGCGGGGAGCCACTCACGCCGACCCGCCGGTTGCCTGGGTTGCCGCCGCACCGGGACCCGACCCGTCGGCCTTCGCCTGGTCGACGCTGCGCGGCACGAAGGTCAGCGTCACGCGGTTGTCCTCGCCAAGCAGCGACTGCGCGGCCTCGTGCATCGCCGCGCAACTGACGGCCTCGTAGCGCGCCAGCTCCTCGTTCACCAACTGGGCATCGCCGAAATAAGTAGCGTACTGCGATAATTTATCGGCACGCGACCCCGCCGACTGCAAGCCGGCCACCCAGCCGCTCTTGGCCAGCGCCAGCGCACGGGCGCGTTCCGGCTCGGACACCCCCGACGCGCGCAGACGCTCGATCTCCGCCTCGAGGGCCGCGCCAATCGCCTCCGCCGACACGCCCGGCCGCGCCGTCACATCGCAGATGAGCAGGTCGCTGCCCTTTGCGAGGTCGAAGGTGTAGGCGCCAGCATCCGATGCCACCGCCTGTTCGCGAACCAAGGCCCGGGGCAGTCGCGCCGCCTCGCCCATGCCGAGCACCGCGCCCAGCAGACTGAGCGCGTACCACGCGTCGCTGCCTGCCGGCGGGACACGGAACGCCAGGAAGCTGCGCACGGCGGCCACGTCGTCCTCCACCGTCTCGCGGCGCCAGGATCCGAAACGTGCCGGTAGCGCCATCGGCGGAAGCTCAGGCCGCCCGGCACCGCGCGAGATGCCGCCGAAGTGCCGCTCGACCATCGCCATCGCAGACGTCGCTTCGAAGTCGCCCACGATGCTCAGCACAGCATTGTCCGGCGTGTAGAACGTGCGGAAGAACGCCGCGACATCGTCGAGGCTCGCCGCTGACAGGTCGTCCATCGACCCGATCAGCGAGTGGTGAAAGGGATGCTCCGGTGGGAAGCACAGCGCAGGCAATCGCTCCCACCAGGTGCCGTAGGGCTGGTTGTCCACCGACCAGCGCCGCTCGTTCTTCACCACGTCGCGCTGCGTGTCGAGCTTCTCCTGCGTCATTGCCGGCAGCAGGCGTGCCATCCGGTCGGCCTCGAGCCAGAGGGCCAGCTCGAGCTGATGGGCGGGCACGGTCTCGTAGTAGTTCGTGCGATCCAACCACGTGCTGCCGTTGCAGGTGCCGCCCGCACGCTGGATGAGCTCGAAGTGTTCGTTCGCCCCTACGTTCGCGCTGCCCTGGAAGAGCATATGCTCAAATAGGTGCGCGAAGCCCGTGCGCCCCACCCGCTCGTTTGCCGATCCGACGTGGTACCAGAGGTTCACGGCCACGATCGGCGTGGCGTGGTCCTCCGAGAGGATCACGCGCAGCCCGTTCGCCAGCCGATGCTCCACGATGGGGATGTGCAGCGCGCCCGCGGTCACGCCCCTACCAATTCAGGATGAAGGCCAGCGGTGCCTTCACCGTCTCGCCAAAGAAGTAGCCGGGCTGCCGACCCACGCGTTGCCAGGCATCGTCGGTGCGGGTCGGCGAGGTTCGAACCTCAAGTCCGTACCGACGGGCGATGCGCCCCGCGCGCAGGACGTGGAACGGATCCGAGACGAGAATCACCGAGCCCAGACGGCGCGCCTCGAGGAGTCGCGCCACGCGCTCCAGGCTCTGCCCGGTGGTGCGCCCCTCGTTCTCCAGCAGAATCGCCGAGTCGGGAACGCCGGCCTCGAGGGCGTACGCCCGCGCGACCATGGCTTCGGACGCCGTATCTCCCTCGGCGATCCCGCCCGTCATCACGATGCGGGGCGCCAGGCCACGCGCATACAGCCCAACGGCGTGATCCAGGCGTGCGCGCAGGACCGGAGATGGACGTCCTCGATACTGCGCCGCGCCCAGCACGACGATCGCATCCGACCGAGCATCGTCGCCAACCGCCTGGTCGTGTGTGGCCGCACGAAGCACAGCCACCGCCGACGCCATCCAGCCCAGACAAAGCACGCCGCCGAGCGTGAGAACCACTCGACGGCGAATCGACCAGGCAGTGCGCGGCGACATCAGTGCAAACTACCCGCGGGAGCGCTCGGATGCTCAGTCGCCGAGGGCCAGTAGGGCCAGGGCGAACGCGTCCTGTCGGGCGTCCGATGCGTCGAGGGCCATCTCACCGGCCTTCGCTGACACGGCGAGTCCATCAAGCTGATGCAACACCATCGTGCCGAGCAGCGTCGGCGCGTGGCGCGGCGTGAGTCCCGCGCTTCGGAGGATCGTCAGCGCGACGGCGGTCGCTTGGGCGAGGCGCGCCTGGCGCCACCCACCCGCAGCCGGCTGAACGGCGGCTTCAAGCTGAAGTGCGGCCAACAACGCCCGACGCCCAGAGTGCTCCGCGCTGCGCGCAAGCGACCGCCACGACTCGAGCACGTCATCGGATGCCGCGGCGTTCTCCAGCTGCGCCACGTCCGACGCGACCAAAGCATCGCCAAGGGCGCGCAACACGCCGTCCTTGTCGCCGAAGTGATAGAGCACCAACGGCTTGCTGACTCCGGCTGCCGTCGCAATGCCCTGGAGGCTCAGCGCGCCGACGCCTTGCGACGCACCGAGGGTGATGGCGCCCTCGAGAATCTTGGCGCGCGCATCAGCGCGTGACATTGGATCCGGGCGTTGGACAGCTCACGGCGTACCCGAGCGCCTGCAGCCGCTCGGCAAGCGCGTCCTGCGCCTTCGGCTCGCCGTGGACCAAGAAGACGTCCTGCAGCTTGGGCGAGCTCTCGCGTGCGGCGCCAAGCCAGCCCTCGAGCTCCCCACGGTCGGCGTGCGCGCTGTAGCCGTTGAGCACCTGCACGTCCGCGCGACGCGTCACCATCTCCCCGAAGATCTTTAGCTGCGGGGCGCGTTCCACGATGCGGCGACCGAGCGTGTGCTCGGCCTGGAAGCCGACAATGAGGATCGTCGAGCGGGGGTCCGGCGCGCTGTGGGCCAAGTGGTGCAGGATGCGTCCCGACTCACACATCCCCGAGGCAGCAATCACGATCATCGGCCCGCTGCGCCGCATCATCGCCTTGGAATCCTCGACGTTCGGCGTGAACTGCACGAGGTCGAAGTCGAACAACGCGTCGCCGTTGCCGTTGGTGCTCCGCACCAAGGGCTCGCTGGTGTCGAAGTCGCCGGCGTTCTCGCGAAACACCGCCGTGGCTTCCGTGGCCAAGGGGCTGTCGATGACGATCGGAATGCGCGGAATCTGCCCCGCGCGAACCAGTGCGTGGAGGTTGTAGAGGAGTTCCTGTGTGCGCCCGACGGCGAAGGCCGGGATGAGCACGCGTCCTCCGCGCGCTGCCGTCTCACTCACGATCTTTCCCAACGCCTCGCGCGCGCCAGCGACGCTGCTGTGGTCGCGGTCGCCGTAGGTCGACTCCATGATCATCCAGTCGAGCCGCTCCAGCGGCTCCGGGTCGCGGATGATGGCGAGGCCTTCGCGCCCGACGTCGCCGCTGAAGCCGAGCCGGCGGGTCGCGCCGTCCTCCTCCCACTCCAACTCCACGGACGCGGACCCGAGGATGTGCCCGGCGTCCACGTAGCGGCCGGTCACGCCCGGGATCACCTCGAAGCGGTCGTGATACCGATGCGGACGCATCTGCGTGATGGTGGTCGAGACGTCGCGCAGGTCGTAGAGCGGCTCGATGCGCTCCTTCCGGTGCCGCGCCAGGAAGTCCGCGTCCTTCTCCTGGATGTGGGCGGAGTCGGCCAGCATCACCTCGCAAAGGTCGCGCGTGGCCACGGTGCTGTGGATGGCGCCGCGATAGCCCTCCTTCACGAGAAACGGCAGTCGCCCGGCGTGGTCGATGTGCGCGTGCGAGAGCACCACGGCATCGATCCGGTCCACGGCGTACGGAAGCTTCCGGTTCTTGGCCGTCGACTCCGCTCGGCGTCCCTGGAACAGGCCGCAGTCCAGGAGAATCGTCCGGCCGTGGACGTGGAGCAGGTGCGCTGACCCCGTCACCTCACGGGCTGCCCCCACGAACTGGAGCCGCACTAGCGCTCCGGCTCGGCGTCTCGCGCAAAGACCAGCGTCAGGCGCTGGCCGTCCTGCGTCATCATCGTTGGCGTCCAGCCGCCGCGGCTGCGTTCATTCAGGAGGTCGGTCAATGCGTCCTCGTCCTCGCGCTGGTGGCGCGTCAGCCGCAGGATCACCGCCTGATATTCTTTCATCGCGCCGAAGTTACTACCTTCTCGCCTATGCCGACCACCCCCGCGCTGCCCGGCCTCACCGTCGTCTCGCACCCCCTGGTGCAACACAAGCTCGCGCTGCTGCGCGACCAGGCGACGCCCACCAAGATCTTCAAGGAGCTGGTGGACGAGATTGCGATGCTGATGGCCTACGAGGCCACGGCCGATCTGCCGCTCGGCCCCGTCTCGGTGGACACGCCGCTGGAGTCGATGACCGGCTACAAGGTCGCGGGGAAGAAGCTGACGCTGGTGCCGATCCTGCGCGCTGGGCTCGGAATGGTCGAAGGCATTCTTCGCCTCGTGCCGAACGCGCGCGTCGGGCATATCGGTCTGTACCGCGACCACGACACGCTCGAGCCGGTGGACTACTACTTCAAGGTCCCGGGCGACGCCGCCGAGCGTGATTTCTTCCTGTTGGATCCGATGCTCGCCACCGGCGGCAGTGCGGCAAGCGCCGTCGCATCACTCAAGCGTGCGGGCGCGACGCGCATCAAGTTCCTCTGTCTCGTCGCCGCTCCGGAAGGCGTGAAGCGGTTGCACGCCGCGCATCCGGACGTGCCGATCTTCGCCGCCGCGCTCGATCGCGAGCTCAACGCGAACGGTTACATCCTCCCTGGCCTCGGCGACGCCGGCGATCGGTTGTTCGGGACACGATAGCTGACGGAGTCTGAAGGCCGAAGGACGAAAGTGACTTAGCTCACCTTCGTCCTTCGTCCTTTCACCTTTTGCTTCGATCCACGTCCTCTTGTCTGGATTCACGAGGTTCGGTATCGTTCCGCCGGGTTCGGTCGACCCCATCACGACCGCTCACGCCTCAATCCCGCCGAATGCTCATCAACCTGCTACCGGACTTCTTCGCCGCTCTGCAAAGCGTTGATCCCGTCGCAGCGTATCATCGGTACTTCGAGGCGAACCGTCCGCTGCTCGCGGCGTACTGGCACAACTACGTCATCGAACCCGTCGGCCCGCACTTCCAGGACGTCGTGCGCGAGACCGTACGCGCCGACCGCAGCGACCTTCGCGCGATGCTCGAGCGCACCGATGTCGTCGCACTCGCCAAGCAGGCCGAGGCCGCGTGCACCGAGCTCTTTGAAATCGACTCCACCGTCGACGTCGTGCTGATGTGCGGCGTCGGCGCCGCCAACGCCGGCGAGCTGGTGGTCAATGGGCGCGCCGTCGCCTTCGTCTGCCTCGAGCACTTCACCAGCGTTGCGAACACGCAGACGCGCGGACTTGGGCTCGACCCCGAGCTGATCCCGATGTGGCTGGCGCACGAGCTCGCGCACGGCGTGCGCTATACCTCGCCGCGCAGCCGCGCCGAACTGCGCCGCACCGTCGCCGCCGGCGGCGGCTTCTACTCCTATTGGGAAACCGGACGCGTGGCCACGCTCCGCGAGCACCTCGTGAACGAGGGACTCGCCGTGCACGCCTCGCGCCTGGTCAGCCCCGGGCACGCGCCCTGGGAATACTTCGGATATCAGCGCAAGCAATACGCGCGCGTACGCGAGCTCGAATCCGTACTCGCGCGGGCGGTGGCCGACGACCTCGACCGGGCGGGTCTCGGCCTTCGCCTGCGCTGGCTCTCGGGCGGGATGAGTGACGAGGCACGCACGGTGCAGCGTCACGTCCTGCCGGAGCGCGCCGGCTACTACCTCGGCGCGCAGATGGTGGAAAGCGCAATCAACGAACGCGGCATCGCCTGGGCACTCCGGGCCGAGGCCGAAGAACTTCTCGAATTCGCCGACGCGGCCGCTCGCACAGCTTAGACGAACGGGCGAACCGCTAGGTGGACACGCGCGACCGGCTCCGGGGCCGGCCGCGCGTTGTCATTTGGGACGAAGGACGGAGGACGAAGGAGAACGACGGTGCGCGCGATGTTCACTTTCGTCCTTCCACCTCCGTCCTACTTCCCTACACAAAACGCCCGGAACACCCGCTCCAGCACCTCGTCCACGTCGATCGCGCCAGTGAGCTCGTCGAGTGCGTGGATGGCCGCGCGCAGGTGCGTGGCGGCAACGGGCGCCGGCAGGACATCGGCAGCCCAGGCATCGCGGAAGGCCGCGACCTCCTCACGTGCGGCGGCAATTGCCGCGGCGTGTCGGGCACGCGTCACCATCGGCTGATCTTCTGGCGGTTCTGGATAGGCTTGCTGCACCGCCGCCGTGATGGCGGCACGTAGCGCGTCCAGGCCTTCGCCCGTCAGCGCGCTGACCTCTACCGCGTGCGGAGGCGTCGGCGTCGCGTCGCTGGCGAGGTCGGCCTTGGTGCGCACCACGACCAATTGTGGCGAATGCTCGGCGCCGGCCGCGGAGTTGTTCGCGCCCGCCGAGAGTTGTTGTGCCACGGCACGCTCGGCTACCGCCAAGGCGGTGGCGTCCTCGCCGCAGACCAGGACAATCTGCGCCCGCGCCAACCAGCGCGCGCTGACCTCGAGCCCCAGCCGCTCGACCGCATCATCGCTACTGCGCAGCCCCGCGGTGTCCACGAGCCGCCAGGGGTACGGATGCGCATCCACCAGCACCTCGATGGCATCACGCGTGGTCCCGGGCACCTCGCTCACGATTGCGCGCGCATCGCCCACGAGCACGTTGAGCAGCGACGACTTGCCGGCGTTCGGCGCGCCCGCGAGCACCACCGCCACGCCGTCGCGGCCAAGCTCGCTGGCTGGCAGGGTCGCGCCGAGAGCGTCGAGGGCGGCCAACACCTCCGCGGCCGCCGACACCGCGCGTGCGCGCGGCTGCGGGCCGTCGTCCTCCTCGGGAAAGTCGAGGTCGTAGGCAATCAACGCCTCGACGGCGATCAACGCCTCGCGCAGCGCGAGCAGCCGGCGCGACAGCGCGCCCGAGAGCTGGCGCAGCGCGGCGCGGTGCGTGGCCCGCGAGCGTGCGTCGATCAAGTCGGCCACCGCCTCCGCCTGCAGGAGGTCGAGCTTGCCGTGACGCACGGCGCGCTCGGTGAACTCGCCGGCCAGTGCGGGCCGCGCGCCGGCGGCCATCAATGCCCCGAGCAGCGCCTGGGCCACGTAGCTGCCGCCGTGCACACCGAACTCGATGAGATTCTCGCCCGTGAACGAGTGCGGCGCCACAAAGAGCGTCACCAGCGCGTCGTCGAGCGCCGTGCTGGCGTCATCGCAGTCGTGCAGCCGGACGCGCGTCGCGCGTCGCGGCACGAGATCCCCTGAAACGCCGATGCGCGCGGCAATGCCGCGCGCATCGGGACCACTCAGCCGTATGAGGGCGACGGCGGCACGGCCCGCCGCCGTCGCCTGCGCGACGATCGTGTCGCCGCGCATCTCAGGACTTCCGCGACCGGCCTCCACCCTTCGCCGCGGCCACCGGCTGGGGCGCTGCGTTCTTCGCGCGCTCGTTGGCGATCAGCCACTGCTGCGGCAACGCGGCCAGGTTCTGCACCGTGTAGTAGAGGTTGAGGCCCGAGGCGAAGTTGAGCAGCGCCACCGTCAGGATGACCGGCATCAGGTACGACATCATCTTCGTCTGCGGGTTCGGCGGCACGTTGCGCATTCCGACCCACGAGAGCGCGTACATCGAGAGGCCCATTGCCAGCGGCAGGATGTAGAACGGATCCTTGAGCGAGATGTCCGCCAGCCACAGGAAGGGCACGCCGCGGAACTCGATCGTGTTCTGGAACACGAAGAACAGCGCAAAGAGGATCGGCATCGGAATCAGCATCGGCAGGCAACCCGAGAACGCCGAGAAGGGGCTCACGCCGGCGTCCGCGTAGACCTTCATCACGGCCTCGCGCTGCCTCTCCGGATCGCCCTTGTGCTTGTTCTGCGCTTCCTGGATCAGTGGCGCCACACGCTGCATCGCCATCTGCGAGCGCATCATGCGCGTGTTGAGTGGCCACATCATCAAGCGGATGGCCACACCGAAGAGCACAAGGATCCAGCCGTACTCGACGTTGAGCGTACGCTTCATCCAGAGCAGGATGCGCATCACGATGGTCGCGAAGGGCTGCACGACGCCGCTGATCCAGCCGCCATACGGGTTCGCGTTCTCGAAGTCGCGACCCATCGCCACCATCCGTTCCCACTCCTGTGGACCGGCGTAGAGCTCGTAGGCGACGCTGCCGTTCGCGAGGGGGGAGACCACCGTACCCGTCGCGCGCATCGCGATCTTGTTCACGCGCACGGCGCCGGTCACGTGCAGCTCCGCCAGCGGCGAGCCTTCCGTGGACGGTGCCAGCAGGCCGACGAGGAAATACTTGCTCTTCGCCACGACCCAGGTGTGCGGCCCGCTCCGCAACAGCCGCTCGCCCGGATCGGGCTTGCGGAAGTCCACGCGCTCGGCGCCCGACGACTGCGGCTTGAACGCGTAGGCGAGGTGTCGGGCGTCCTCCTGCGTGTCGGCTTCCTGCGACGTGAACCCGGTCGGCAGGTCGGAGAGCAGGAACGCCGGCTGCGCCAGGCCGCTCGCCGTGACCGTCACTTGGGTGAGGTAGTTGTCCGGTGCCAGCGTGTACGCGATGCGCAGCGTGGACGCCGCCCCCAGCGAGGCGTCGAACACCAGGCGCTCGCCGGCCTCGCTCGTCTCACGCATCGAACGGAACGCGATGCGGTCGAGGGCGATGGTGTCGCCGCCGGCGATCAGGCGGAACGCGAGCATCGGCTCAGCGCCGTGCTCCAGCTGCACCGTGCCGTTGTCCTCGCCGAGCTTGTCGAAGCGCGGCAGTTCCGCGCCAAGGAAGCGCGCGCCGAGTGTGCTGAAACGATAGGTCGCGAGGTCGTTGGCGAGCGTCAGCGTCTCCGCCACGACGGCCGGTGCGCTCGCGGCGGTGTTCGCGGCTGGTCCCATCGTTGGGGTCGCGGCGGCGGCACTGGCGGTGGCGGGCGCGGCATCGCCACCGGCAGGCGTCGGTGCCGTCGCGACCGGAAGGGTGTCTCCACCCTCGAGCGACGCGATCGCGGTGGGGGGTGGCACGGGCTGCCGGAAGATCAGCGGCGTGGCGATGACAACGGCGCCGGTCAGCAACAGGGCCAGGAAGAAACGCTTATCCATCTCGACTGGTGGTCGGGCGTGGGGACGGCGGGTCGGGCACGGGGTCAAAGCCCCCCGGCCGGAACGGATGGCAGCGGGCGATGCGCTTCGCGGCGAGCCACGAACCGCGCAGCGCCCCGTGTTTCTCGAGCGCCTCGATCGCGTAGTGCGAACACGTCGGATGATAACGACAGGCCGCGGGCAGCAGGGGCGAGAGCACCGCCTGGTACGCGCGGACGAACAGCACAAGCAGCGTCTTCACGCCGCGACCTCGGCGACGCGCGCGCCAAGTTTCTGCATCTCGCGCGCGAGCCGCGTGAAGTCGGCCGCGTAGGCCGCCGGCGCCGCGCGGAGCACGACATCGTGGGGCGGCAGCGGTTGTAGCGCGCTCGACCATTCGCGACGCGCGAGTTCGCGCAGGCGACGCTTGAGGCGGTTGCGTGCGACCGCACTCTGCTTGTGGCGCGGCACGATGATGCCGATGCGATGCGCACGAAGAAGGGAAGCGAGTACCCGAACCTCGAGCAGCGCGGTTCGGACTCGCTTCCCTTCGCGGCGGACCAGCTCGAGGTCGGCCGTGCGCGTCAGCCGCTGAGGCGACGCCACGCGGCGTGGATCCTCAGACGCCCGCGTACTTCGACGGGAGCTTCACCGTCAAGCGCTTGCGGCCCTTCTTGCGGCGCCGGCTGAGCACTTCACGCCCCCACTTGGTTTCCATGCGCGCGCGGAATCCGTGCGTCTTGATACGACGCTTATTGCGCGGGCGATACGTCGGCTTCCCCATCGTTGCTCCAAAAAGGCTGAAATCACATCGCGGACAGACCGCTAAACGTAGTCCGGCTCTAGGGTTACGTCAACGGGCGAACCATCTGGGCAGCACTGGTTTGGAGTCACGAGCGTTGACTTATCCACAGGCGGGGGGTAGGTTCGCGTCCCTTCGGATTTCCACAATCGGCTCGCTCCTGCCCTGATGTCTTTATCCCCCACCGATGTGTGGTCGCGCCTGCTGGATCGCGCGCGAACAGAACTGCCGGATCACATAGTTGAGACCTGGTTGTCACCCCTCACCCCGGCGGAGTTCTCCGGCGAGGCGCTGACCCTGAATGCACCCGACCAGTTTTCGGTCGAGTGGAACGAGCGCAAGCACCAGGCGCTGCTCGAGTCGCTGGCTCCGGTGGCGCTTGGGCAGCCATTGAAGATTGCGCTGCGCGTGCAGCAGGAGCGCTTGCAGCGCAGCCAGATGGACCTTTTCGTGCCAGAAAGAGGACAGGAAAGAGCCACCATAGAGCCAGAAAAGGCGCCTGAGAACGTCACGCTCAGCTCGCTGAACGACCGCTACTCCTTCGACACCTTCGTCATCGGCAAGTCCAACGACCTCGCCGCTGCCGCCGCGATGGCCGTCGCCCAGGCCCCAGGGAAGACCTACAACCCGCTCTTCTTCTACGGACCCACTGGGCTGGGCAAGACGCACCTGATGCAGGCCATCGCGCACGACATCCTCAAGCGCGCCCCGCAGACCCGCGTCACCTACATCACGACCGAGCAGTTCACCAACGACGTCATCACGTCCATCGGCAAGGGCGCGATGCACGACTTTCGCCGGCGCTATCGCGAGACGGATCTCTTCCTCGTCGACGACGTGCACTTCATTGGCGGCAAGAACTCCACACAGGAAGAGTTCTTCCACACCTTCAATGCGCTCTACGAGGCCGGCCGCCAGATCGTGCTGACCTCGGACCGCCCGCCCTCCGAGATCCCGAAGCTCGAGGCGCGCCTCGCGTCGCGATTCGCCTGGGGCATGGTGGCCGACATCGGCCAGCCAGATCTCGAGCACCGCATCGCCATCCTGCGTCGCAAGGCGGAACAGGATCACCTCGAGCACACGATCCCCGATGACGTACTGCACTTCATCGCAGACCACGTGCAGTCGAACGTGCGCGAGCTCGAGGGCTCGATCATCAAGCTGCTGGCCTACGCGTCACTCAAGCACCGCGTCGTGACCGTGGACCTGGCCCGCGAAGCGCTGCGCGACAAGCTGCGCGCGCCGGACGGTCCGCCGGTGCGCCCCGAGCGCCAGAGCCGCATGGCCCTGATTCAGCAGCGCGTCGCCTCCGAGTGGGGAGTCACGGTCGAAGGGCTGCAATCGAAAACCCGCACCAAGACCCTGACCATTCCCCGCCAGGTCGCCATGTACCTGGCCCGGGAGATCCTCGGTCTGCAGCTCGTCGAAATCGGCCAGGCCTTCGGTGGGCGAGACCACTCCACGGTCATCCACTCGCTCGAGCGCGTGGCCGAGACAATGAAGGAAAGCGCAGAGTTCAGAAATCGTGTGGACCGCGTGAGGGAAACTGTCCGGCACTCCACATAGTCCACGGCCATCCACACGCAGCAGCACTCCAAACAGCGATTCCCCCGCCCGTCCACGCAGCATCCGCACGCAACCCACGTGAACGACGCACGCGAAACGATGATGCGACAAGCACTTTCGCGGTTCGTCCACAATCCACACCTTTCTACTACTTCTACTAGTAAAGAAATTCAGTAGAGAGTAACAGCAGCTCCGCGCGCCCATCCACACCCGCTCCCACGCCAGATGCGTTTCACCATCACTCGCGAGAAGCTCCAGGAAGGCCTCGCTGCCGTCACACCCGCCGTCCCCAACAAGACGACGCTGCCGGTGTTGGCCAACCTTCTGGTGCAGACCACGGACAAGGGCATTCGGATCTCGGGCACCGACCTCGACATCGCGGTCAGCACCGAAGTGACCGCTGACGTCGAGAGCGCGGGCGCCATCACGATCCCTGCTCGCAAGCTTTCCGAAATCGCCCGCGAGTTGCCGCCCTCACCGGTGCGCATCTCGACCACGGGGGATCAGCGCATCACGCTCGAGTGCGGTCGCTCGAAGTTCAAGTTGCTTGGACTCCCGAAGTCCGAGTTCCCAAGCTTCCCGGCCGTGCAGTTCGACAAGGCGGTGCGCATTCCCTCTGGAGATCTCCAGAAGCTCATTGGCCACACGGCCTTCGCCGCCAGCACGGAGGAGAGCCGTCCGATCCTCAACGGCGTGCTTTGGGAACTGCGCAGCGACCTGATGCGGATGGTCGCCACGAATGGCCACCGCCTGGCGAAGATGGAGATCCCGGTGCGGGGCGGACAGAAGGCAGATCTCATCATTCCGCCCAAGGCCCTCGAGCAGATTCGTCGCCTCTTCCCCGCCGAGGAGGAGCTGGAGGTGGCGCAGGGCGAAAACCACCTGGGATTTCGCTCGCCGTTCACGTCGGTCTACACGCGCCTCATCGAGGGACCGTATCCCGGCTACGAGCAGGTCATCCCGAAGGACAACGACAAGTACGCCATCCTCGACCGCGCGGCGTTCACCAGCACGCTGAAGCGCATGAGCGTGGTCGCCTCCGACCAGACGCACCGCATCCGGCTGTCCTTCAATGCCGGCATGCTCAAGTTCTCGGTCTCGACCCCGGACCTCGGCGAGGCCCAGGACGAGTTGCCGATCCGCTACGACGGCGATCCGCTCGACATCGGATTCAACGCGGCCTACCTGCTCGAGATCCTGCGCTACATGCCCACCGACGAGGTGCGCATGACCTTCCGTGCGCCGGAACGCGCGTCAACGGTCGAGCCCGAAGGCTGGTCGGAGCCAGGCAAGTATCTCTGCCTCCTGATGCCGCTGCGCCTGGTCGATTGACCTGCGAGTCTAGGCGCCTGCGCTGAGCACGCCGGGCGCCGCCGCGCCGACAGCGGCTACTGCGGCTCTGAAATCTCGATGGCGCTCGTCTGCAGGAGCTGCTGCTGGCGGCGCCGGCCGTCCATCCGCACGTGCAGGACCGAGCGCCCCTCCGCCGCCACGATTGCACCGCCGTCGAGCGAGACCAGGAGGGCCATCTCGCCCTCGCCTTCACCCGTCAGGGTGATGCGTTCGCCGAACTGCAGGCCTTCGCCGCGCAGCGTCGTGCTCGTGCGGCGGCGCAGGAACAGCACAAGCGCCCCCGCGCGCTCCGCCGCGCTGTCCGCGACGAAGCGCCGCACGGTTTCAACGTTCAACGGGATGCCGTCGCGGCACATCACGTAGCGCGACGAGTCCTGCCAGGCCTGACCTGGCTCAAGCCGCAGCGGGAGGGCCATCCACGCCTCGCGGAAACCCTGCACGACGGTCGCGTGCAAGTCCGTGCAGCTCGCTCCGTCTGGCGTGCGGAAACGCGGCATTTCGCCGGGCACCTGCTCAGCAACAAATGAGAACGGCAGCGAGATCCCCTGCGGGCGCTGCCACTGCGTCAGCGGCGGCACGCGTATCTCGAACTGCGTGACCATCCCCGCCAGCCTGGCCGGCAGGGCATCCGGCACGTCACCCCAAGCCACCTCAAGTGTGCTCTCGAGCGAATCGCGCCGCGCGGTAGAGTCCAGGCGCGACACCAGCTCGGCGGAGATCCGAATGCGCTGGCTGCGACGGCGTCCCGGCTCGCGAATCTCCCACGGTGGCGCGGACGGATCACGAACCATCGGGACCCGCGACGTCTCAGGCGGGCGCGGCGTGCCGGCGCTGCCCGCACAGGCCGCCACGAGCGTCAGCAGCACAGCGGGCAACAGCCGCGGGCAAAACGAAAGGCGTGGGGGCATAGGACGCACGATAACGCACGACGGCAGGTGGTGGGGATTCGACCCCAGCCACCTGCCGCCGTTCCTGCGTGGGCCCCGCCTGTAAGCCGGGTTCTGTCGGTGCCTCGCGACACCGGACGATCATTTCTCTCGGCGCACGGTCGCCCGTGTGCTCTAGCAGCCAACCCGCGGCGTCTTCATCGCTGAGGACTGCAACTCGCCGCTTATTTGGCCTTGCTCCCGCTGGGGTTTGCCGTGCCGTCCCCGTTGCCGTGGACGCGGTGGGCTCTTACCCCACCGTTTCACCCTTACCGGCGCCGAAGCGCCGGCGGTCTGTTTTCTGTGGCACTGTCCGTCGCGCATCGGGGTGTGCCCGGTGCGCGCCCAGGCGTTACCTGGCAGCGTGTCCAAGGAGCCCGGACTTTCCTCGGCGCATCGAAAACCTGCGACGCGATCGTCCGGCGGGACCACGCATTCAATATAGCGGTCCCCGGGAAGGTGACGACCTGCAATGGGGCGCTGTGCCGCGATGACGGGAGCGTGACCGTTAGGCGCGAAGCTGCCCGCGTTCTGCGTGCCGGGCGCGTTCCCACCCCCGTCGTCGAGGTCGCCATGTCCGCTTCGCTGCCTGCCCTCCAGGCCCCCGTCGTCACCGTGCTTGACCCCGATGAGCGCGCCCGCGTGGACGCCGCCGGCGAAGGCCTCTACCACACCATCCACCGCGAGAATCTCGCCGACGCCATCGCCGACCTGAAGCACCGTCGTGTCGGTGCGGTGCTCCTGGGTGTTGTGCGCTGCGGTCATCAGGTGGATCGGCGCATCGCCTCCGTGGTGCGCGAGTTTCCGACCGTGCCTACGGTGGCCCTGCTCGGCACCCAACCGCCAAGCGCCGAGGCGCTGCTGCGGATTGGAAATGCAGGGGTCACGCGACTGGTGGACGTACGCGTGCCGGCCGGCTGGAGCCAGCTGCGCCGCATCCTCGCGAGCGAAGCGGCCCGTGGCGCCGACCAGTCCGCGCTGGCTCGCGTGCGCACGGAACTCGCGCCGATTCCAGACGACACTTGGCAGTTCTTCGAGGCGCTGTTCGCGGCCAGCGAACGCAGCGGAACCGTGCAGGATCTTTCACTGCGCCTGCAGGTGCTGCCGAGCACGCTGATGAGCCGCTTCTTCCGCGCGCGCCTTCCCGCACCGAAGCGCTACCTCGCCTACGCGCGACTGCTGCGCGCCGCGCGGCTCTTCGAGGATTCCGGGCATTCGATCGCCGACGTGGCCAACGCGCTGGACTTCTCGTCGCCGCAGTCGTTCGGCCGTCACATCCAGACTTTCCTCGGCATCAGCGCCGGCGAGTTCCGGCGCACCCACGGCGCCGACCGAATGTTGGAACGCTTCCTCGACGAGTTGATCCGGCCGCACCGCGAGAGCCTGCGCCGCCTACGGGCCATCGTCATCAAGCCGGGCATGCGGGCACTCCCGCCAACGCTCGCAGGTCGCGGCCCGGCCTTTCACACGAGGCGCCCGTGAGCCGCCGGCCCAAAGGCCCTCCGCGGCCCGCGCTGCACTACATCCTCGCGGTGATCTCCGCGGCGCGCACGAGGGCTTCGACCGCCACCCCCGTGGCTTCGATGGCTTCGCGTCCGCCTTCCTCGCGGTCCACCACCGCGAGGACCCCAACAACCTGGGCGCCGGCCGCGCGCACCGCCTCGACCGCCTTGAGCGCGGAGCCGCCGGTCGTGATCACGTCCTCGATGACAACGACGCGGTCGGTTGCCTCGAAGGCGCCCTCGATCAGCTTGCCCGTGCCGTGTGTTTTGGCTTCCTTCCGCACCGTGAAGGCGCGCAGGGGCGTGCCGGCCACCTGGCTCGCGTAGGCAATGGCGTAGCTCACGGGGTCGGCACCAAGGGTGAGGCCGCCGACGGAGTCGGCCCGCCAGCCGCGCGCGCCAATGGCGGCGAGTCCAAGCGGGCCGATGG
Organism: Gemmatimonadaceae bacterium; assembly: GCA_019637445.1. Classification (NCBI taxonomy): domain Bacteria; kingdom Pseudomonadati; phylum Gemmatimonadota; class Gemmatimonadia; order Gemmatimonadales; family Gemmatimonadaceae; species Gemmatimonadaceae bacterium. Next base: position 1,559,781 of record JAHBVS010000001.1, read on the forward strand.
ACGTCAGCCCCTCGGGATGCATCGTCGTCGGACGGCAGTCGATGTAGAGGTCGGACTGGCGGCCGGAGGCCAGCGTGAAGGAGCCACGGCGCGCGCTGCGCGTCGCGAGGAGGTCGAGCAGGCGGGTGCGGAGGTCCATGGCGGGAGCCTACGTGGATGGCGGTGGTGGGTCAATGAGGCGGCACGCATGCTGCTGACCTGGGGCGTCGGTCTCGCGGCCGTGGTCGGTGCCGTCGCGTTCGTCGTCTACGAGCGCGCGCGTCGCCGACGCCTGCGCGAGCGGAGCTTGGAGCTCGAACACCTCTCGTTCGAGCTGGCGCGCGCGAACCGCGCCAAGTCCGAGTTCCTCGCCAACGTGTCGCACGAACTGCGCACGCCGCTGGCCGCGATCGTCGGGTTCGTGGACCTGCTGCGCGACGGCTCGTACGGCGAGCTCGGACCGCGCATGGTCGGTCCTGTCGAGCGGATCGCGGTGTCCGCCGAGCACCTGCAGGGGTTGGTGGACCAGATCCTCGACCTCGCGCGCCTCTCGGCGGGACGGCTCGAGCTCCAGCGTGAGCCCCTGTCGCTGCGTGCCTTCGTGATCGACGTGGTGAGCGAGGTCGAGCCGCTGATCATCGAGAAGGGCCTGGCACTCTCCATCCAGGTGCCGGCCTCGCTGCCGCGGCTGAGTACCGACCCGACGCACCTGCGCCAGATCCTCGTCAACCTGCTTGGCAACGCCATCAAGTTCACGGCGCAGGGGTCCATCGCGGTGCGCGCGGCGTTGGTTGCTGACCCCGCGCGTGCGTTCGAGGGGCGTGCCGTGCAGCAGCGGCCCATGCTCGCGGTGGGCGGGACTTGGATTGCGCTGCAGGTAGCGGACAGCGGCATCGGGATCGCCGAGAAGGATCAACAGCGGATTTTCGATGAGTTCGAGCAGGTGGATCCCGGCTCGCGGGCGGATTCGCCGCGGCGCGGGACTGGGCTCGGCCTCACCATCACGCGGCGACTCGCGCGACTGCTCGACGGCGACATCACGGTCGAGAGCACGCCGGGGCGCGGAAGCACCTTCACCTGTTGGCTACCCGTAGAGTCGACGCCGCGCTAGACGCTGCCGCGGTGGTGCAGCGGCGCCGGGCGCGCGAGGACTAGCGGCCGAACAGCCCCTTCACGCGCGAGATCAATCGCGCCGACGGGCTTTCTGCTGGGAAGGGGTCCGTCAGCGACTCGGCCAGCGCGTCGGCGAAAGCCACGACGTCGGCGTAGCGGTCCTTGGGCAGCTTGGCGAGGCCCCGCATCACGACCGCCTCGACGCCCTCCGAGTACTGGAGTTCGCCCTTCGCCTTGTTGAGCGCAATCGGTGGCTGCGACAGCAGCTGCGTGAACATGTCGCGCGGACTGCGGGCCGTGTACGGCAGCGTACCCGTCAGAAACAGGTATGACATCGTCGCCAGCGAGTACTGGTCCGCGGCGGGCGACACGATCTCGCCGGAGAGGGCCTCCGGGGCCACGTACATCAGGGTGCCGACGAAGAATCCGGCGCGCGTGAGGCGCTGGTCGGGCGTCGTGTCCGTCGACGTCGCGATGCCGAAGTCGAGCAGCTTCACCGTGCGGCTGTCGTGATCGTACATCACGTTATCGGGCTTCAGGTCGCGATGCACGATGCCGGCGCTGTGCGCGGCAAACACTGCGCTCGCGATCTGGCGCACGACGCTGGCGACCTCGTCGGGCGGAAACGGCGCGTGCCGCTTCGCGTAGGTCTCGAGCAGCTCACCGGCCGCCCATTCGATGACCAGGAACGGCAGCCCGTTCTCCTCGCCGGTCTGTAGCGTGCGGATGACGTTCGGGTGCGTGACCCGCGTGCCGAAGTTCGCCTCGCGCGTGAAGCGGGCGATGGCCGTGCGGTCCTGGCGTAGCTTCTCGCGCAGGACCTTGAAGGCCACGGTGCCGTGCTCGGGGTGGCTGGCCCGATACACGGTAGCAGTGCCGCCCTCACCCACGCGATCCAGCAGGGTATAGCCGGCAATGGTGGTTCCCACGAGGGCGTCTCGCATATGGCGAGCGAAGCTACCGAGCGGACCAAGGGGGTGCAAGCGATTTCCGCGACCCTCTCCGTGACCCCGGTGTAGATTACGCCTCTGAACCACCTTTGACCCGAACCACCGCGCCCGTGTCCTGCTCGTGCCCTTCGCGCCGCCTGGTCCTGTTGGCGCTGCTCAGTCTTGTCGCCGCGGGTTGCTCCTCTCGGACCCAGGAAGCGCGCATGCCGGCGCCGGCCGGCCCGGGCCTGCAGCGCGACACGCGCAACATCTCGTTCGATCCGGCGCCCCTCTACCGGCAGATGGGGATGATTGCCCGCGGGCTTCCATTTCCCATCGTGGCGCGGGTCGGATATCTCGCGACGTCGCAGCCAGACAGCACCCATGTGCTGCTGGCGCTTTCGTTCTCGGCCACGTCGCTGAGCTTCTCGCGTGAGGCCGACAACCGCTACCGCGCGAACTACAGCGTGAGCATCGGTTTCAGCCGCGACGGCCGGCGGGTCAAGACGGTCGAGACCACCGAGTCCGTGTTGGTTGGCTCCTACCGCGAGACGGGGCGGACGGACGAAAACCTCCTGTTTCAGGAAATCGTGGATCTCCCGCCAGGGCCGTACACGCTGAACCTGGCCATCCGGGATCTCGCGAGTCAGCGTGGCATCGAGGAGATCGTCGAGATGACGGTTCCGAGCTACGCCGCCGGCGGCCTCTCGACGCCGATCCCGATCATCCAGGTCTTGCCGCGAGTCGTACGGGACTCACTGCCGTTCATCCTGCTCCAGCCGCGCGCGACGGCCGTCTTCGGTCGCGATAGCGTGCTGCCGCTCTACGTGGAGTCGTATAACGAGGGCGATGACGCGCTCCTGCTTCTCGCGCGCAACGAGAACGGCCGGCTGATGTGGTCGGACGCCGTGAGCATCCAGCCAATGAACGGATTCTCCGCCGGCATCATCGAGGTGCCGGTCTCGCGACTGGGCATTGGGGTTTCGCAGCTATCGCTCGTGCGCGAGGCGGGCCGCGACACCACCAGCGCCTACGTGTTCGTCGGCTTCGGCGACGAACTGCCGGTGGCCCGCTTCGACGACATGCTGCAGTTCCTGCGCTACTTCGCCACGCAGTCCCGGCTCGACGCGATGCGTCAGGCGCCGGAAGAGGACCGCCCTGCAGCCTGGGCGCGCTTCCTGGCAGAGACGGACTCGCAGCCGAACACCACCGTCCACGAGGACCTGCGGGACTACTTCTCGCGACTGGTGCGCGCCAACGGTCGGTTCACCGAGGAAGGCCTGACAGGCTGGATGACGGATCGCGGGAAGGTCTTCGTGGTGCTCGGGGAACCGGACCAAATCCTCGAGCCGACCTTTACTGACTACTCGCGCAACCGGCAGCAGCTGTGGGAGTATCGCAATCTTGGCCTCCAGCTTGTGTTCTACGATCAGACCGGGTCGGGCCTGTGGCGACTGACGCAGAGCAGCGAAGTCCGCTTCGAGAACGAGTTCCGGCGTCGGCTACGCTAGCCGCCGGCGCGGCTTCGCCGGAGAGCACCACGCCGCTGCGCGCCGAGCTCGCGCGCAAGGCGATCCACCTTGGCACGGCCGCGCTCCCCGTCGGATGGGCCTTCGGGTGGATCGACACCGCGACCCTCCGCATGCTGCTCTCGGCGGCGCTCGCCGTCGCAATCTGCGTCGAGCTCGCCCGATTCAGGCTGCCTCGCCTTGAAGCGGCATTCACCCGAGCAGTCGGCGGGCTCCTGCGCGGAAGGGAGCAGCGAGAGCTTACGGGGGCGACCTGGCTTGCGGCCGCCATGTGCCTCGTCGTCTGGGCCGTCCCGATGCGCAGCGCGCTCGTCGCGCTGTGGGCTGCTGCGGTCGGCGATGCCAGCGGCGCACTTGTTGGTCGCAGTGTCCAGGCCTGGCGTGGAAGGGGCGCGGGCAAGTCGCTGACGGGAACTCTCGCGGTCGGCGTGGCCACCGCCGCCGGCGCGCTGTGGCTCGCGGGGCTCACTCCCGCGATAGCCGCCGTGCTCGGAGCGGTCGCAGCAGTGGCCGAGCGACCGCGACGTCCGCTCGACGACAACCTGCGAGTCGCGCTCGCCGTGGCGCTTGCGGCGATGCTCGTGGGCGTGGGCTAGCTTTCGGCCATGAGTACGCCAGGGCGCCCACGACTCTATCTGATTGACGGCTACGCACTGATCTTCCGCGCCTTCCACGCCCTTGGTGGCGGCGCGCCGCTGCGCAATGCGCGCGGCGAGAACACCGGGATGATCAAGGGCGTCAGCGAGTTCATTCGCCGCCTCATCGAGAAGCACAAGCCCGAGTACCTCGGCTGGGTCAGTGACGCAGGTTCCTCGGGCCGAGAGGAGATGCTCGAGAGCTACAAGGCGAATCGCGTCGCGCTCCCCGACGAGGAGCAACAGGACTTCGACACCGGTGTGGAGCGCGTGCAGGAGCTGCTCGCGGCTTATCGCATCCCGACGCTTGAGCTCGAAGGCTTTGAGGCCGACGACGTCATTGCCACACTCGCACCGCAAGGGGTCGCGGCGGGACTCGAGGTCTGCGTGGTCTCCGGCGACAAGGACCTTCTGCAGATGGTGAAGCCGAGCGTGTGGGTGCTGAATCCCTGGCACGGTCCGCCAGGCCGCACGACCGAGAAATGGTACGGCGTCGAGAATGCACACGAGCGACTGGGTGTGCCGCCCGAGCGCGTGGTCGACTATCTCGCGCTCGTCGGCGACACGGCGGACAACGTGCCCGGCGTGAAGGGCATCGGCGACAAGGGCGCACTGGCCTTGATCGAGCGCTGGGGCACGGTCGAGGAGATGCTCGCGCATGTCGATGAGGTGGAGCCGACCCGCGCGCGGAACGCACTGCTCAAACACGCCGACGATGCGCGGCTCTCCAAGCAGCTCGTCACGCTGCAGGAGAACCTCGCGATTGCGCTCGATCTCGAACAACTGAAGCTCGACACGCCCGACTGGGCCACGCTGCGCGACTTGTTCATCGAGCTGGAGTTCAATACGCAGGCGCGCGCCGCCGCGGTGCAGGCGGAGGCGCAGGGCGCGCCACCGGCCGCCGCGACCGAACCATCCGATGCAGACGCGCATATGGTCAGCGCGCGCAAGGCGCGCGCGGCGGTACCCGGAACGCCTGAAGCCGTCGAGACCAACTACCGCGTGGCGGATTCGGTCGGGCTGGTGATGGAGATGATCGCCGAGGCGCGCGCGGCAGGGATGATCGCGGTGGACACCGAGACCGTGCTCGATGCCGGCGCGCCGCCGATCATCACGCCACTGCGCGCCAACCTGGTCGCCATCTCCGTAGGGACGGCGCCGGGGCGCGCCTGGTACCTGCCCTTCGCGCACCGTGAACCCGGCAGTGCGCAGGGCGGCCTAGCGCTCGGTGATTCACCGGCACCGCCCAAGCCGCGCGCGTCGAGCGCGCCCGCGTCCATCGCCGCACGACTGCTCGCCGAGGGACCGCATCCGGTGGTGAACCTGCCGGCGCTGCACAGCGACGAGATGGAGCCGCTGCGCGCGTTGCTCGAGGATCCGACGGTCCGCAAGACCGCGCACAACGCGAAGTACGACCTGCTCGTGCTGCGCCGCGCGGGCATCACGCTGCGCGGCCTCGACTTCGATTCGATGCTCGCCAGCTACGTGCTCGACCCCGGCCGCCGCTCGCACGCCATCGATGCGCTGGCCGTCGAGTTCCTCGGCGTCGCAATGACCGGATACGACGAGCTCTGCGGCAAGGGCAAGCAGGAGATCCCGTACGCCGAGGTGCCGATCACGGCGGCGCGCGACTACTCCTGCGCCGACAGCGATATCGCCCTGCGCCTGCGCGCCCTGCTTGAGCCGCGGCTCGCCCAGCAGAAGGTCGAGTCCCTGCTGCGTGAGATCGAGCTGCCGCTGGTCGCCGTGCTCGCCGAGATGGAATGGACGGGCGTCACCATCGACGTGCCGTGGTTCCACTCGCTCAAGTCGCGCTTCGAGGCGGCCCGCCTGGAGCTTGAGAAGCAGATCCACGCGGAAGCCGGCGAAGAGTTCAACATCAACAGCAATCCGCAGCTTCGCGTCATCCTGTTCGAGAAGCTCGGCCTGCCGATCAAGAAGAAGACCGCCACCGGCCCGAGCACCGATGCCAGCGTCCTGCAGGAACTCGCGGACGAGGGCCACTTGCTGCCGACGCTCCTGATGGAGTATCGCGAGCTCTCGAAGCTCGAGAACACCTATCTCGATACGCTGCCGGCGCTGGTAAACCCGCACACCGGTCGGCTGCACACCTCGTTCAACCAGACGGTGGCGAGCACTGGCCGGCTCTCGAGCAGCGACCCGAACCTCCAGAACATCCCCATCCGCCGTGAGCTCGGAAAGGACATCCGCCGCGGATTCATTCCGCGCGAGGGCTGGCGCTTCCTGGCCGCGGACTATTCGCAGATCGAGCTGCGTCTGCTCGCGCATCTCTCGGGCGACGATGCCTTCGTGCAGGCCTTCAAGGCCGGCGGCGACATTCACCGGCAGACGGCCAGCGTGATCTTCGGCGTCGCGCTCGAGGATGTCACGGGCGAGATGCGCGCGCGGGCGAAGACCATCAACTTCGCCACGATTTACGGGCAGGGCGCGTTCGCGCTGTCGCGACAACTCAAGATCGAACACGCCGAGGCGAAGGCGTTTATCGAGACGTACTTCGAACGCTTTGCCGGCGTGCGGCAATGGCTGGACGGCTCGGTCGCCGAGGCGCGCGAGCGCGGCTACGTGGAGACGCTGTTCCACCGGCGGCGCTACATCCCGGAGATTCACGACCGCAACTTCAACACGCGCGCCTTCGGCGAACGCCTGGCGCAGAACTCCCCGATCCAGGGATCCGCGGCGGACCTCATCAAGGTGGCGATGCTGAGGGTGCAGGCGCGCTTGGAGCGGGAGAAGCTCGACTCGCGAATGCTGCTGCAGGTCCACGACGAACTGGTGTTCGAGTTCCCCTCGCCCGAAGAGGCAGCGCTGCGCACGCTTGTCGAGCAGGAAATGACTGGCGCGGTCTCGCTGCACGTGCCGCTGGTGGTCGATATCGGCAGCGGCGTGAACTGGCTCGAAGCCAAGGCCTGAGCACAGGAAGGCCGCGGACGCCTGTCTTGCGTTTCGCGTCAGTTTGCGGCGGTTGTCTGCTTCTGTGTCTCGGCGCGCAAGGAGGGTCGCGTTTGCATAACGCGCGGCGGGGCAACAGTTTACGGGAGATGGCACGGCGGCGGCCCAGCGATTGCTTCTTACCAATCATTGGGTTGTGCAGTCCTCTGACAGACTGTCGCTGGAAGTGTGCGCCCCGTCACCATCCTTGCCGCATCGCCCCATCTCCCTAGAATGGAATCGATGACCCGCAGCGCGCGCCGTGGATTCACGCTGATCGAGTTGCTCATCGTGGTCGTGATCATCGGGATTTTGGCAGCCATCGCCATCCCGAAGTTCCAGAACACGAAGGGCAAGGCGAACGCCGCGGCATTGCGCTCGGATCTCCGCAGCCTGGCCACGGCGCAGGAAGCCTATTTCTTCGAACACTCGGTCTACGCCGACGATGTCTCGAAGCTCAAGATCCAGACGTCGCCCGGTGTGGTGCTCACGATTGTCGACGCGACAGGCATGGGCTGGGCAGCGCGCGTGACGCACCCGCAGTCGTATCCACTCACCTGCGCGATGTTTGCGGGCACCGTCGGTTCCCCGCCCATCCCCGCGACCGTCGACGGCCTGGTTGCCTGCCAGTGAGTGATGCAGTGGATCGGCGCTTTCCGCCGATCCCGCCACCCAAGGATGCCGCTGCGCTTCACGCCGAGTGGGAAGAGTTCGCGAAGCGCCGTGACGGCATGATCCACGCAATGGACGGCGGGCTATGGTTGCATCGCCATGTGTGGTTCGGCCGACCGATGGCACACCTGGTCTCGACCGACCGTGAGCGCCTGCTGCGCTGGGGTGACCGCGTCGGCCTGCCACGTGAGCGACTGCAGTTCCATCCGCTCAAGGATCCGCGCAGCACGCTGCGCTACGATGCCTGGCATTGGGATTTGGCGGGCCCCTACCTTCCCGCGCCCCGCCGCCCGTCGACGTAGGCGCGAGCCGCGCGAAGAACTAGCGCGCGAGATGCTCCGGTGCGCGGCTGCGGCCGCGCATCGCGGCCAACAGCACAAGGGTCAGCACGTACGGCAGCGCCAGGAAGATCTGGTACGGCAGCCCAAGGCCCAAGGACTGCGCGAGATACTGGAGGGCGAACGCCGCACCGAAGACAGCCGCAGCGGCGGCGGTGCCCCACACCGTCCAGCGTCCAAGCACGACGATGGCAATCGCGATGAATCCGCGGCCGGCACTCATGCCTTCCGTGAAGGCCCCGACCTGCGCGAGCACGAGCGTGGCGCCGCAGAGTCCTCCGAGCACGCCGCTCGCGGCGAGCGCTGCCCATCGGACTTTCCGCACGGACACGCCGGCTGACCGCGCCGCCTCTGGCGCTTCCCCGACGGCGCGCAGCGCCAGCCCGGCGTGACTGCGTGCCATCCAGAACGCAATGGTGGGAATGAGCAGATAGAGGGCGTACGTCGGCAGTGGTTGCCGGAACAACGCCGGGCCAACGAGCGGCAGCTGCGCCAGCGGACCCAGTGGCTGTGGTGCCAGCGTCGGCAGCGAGAGCCCTTCGCCGGCAATGCTGGGCCACATCCGATGCACCGTGCCGGTGACACCAAGCCCCAGCAAAGTGAACGCTGTTCCGGTGATGATCTGGTCGGTGCGCCAGTGCACGACGAACAGCGCGAACAGCAGTGCCATCGCGAGGCCCGCCGCGGCCGCGCCAACAAATCCAAGCGCAACTCCACCAGACGATGCTGCGACCGCTGCACCGAGGCAGCCCGCGATGATCGTGCCTTCGAGCCCGAGGTTGATGACGCCACTGCGTTCCGCCAAGAGCTCGCCAAGCGCCGCAAACGCAAGCGGCGTCGCGGTACGCACCGCGGCTTCGAGGAAGGGCGCGAGGACCGACTCCATTACGCGCCGTCCCCTTCCAAGCCTGGCATGAACTTGCCGCGCCGCCAACGATCCGCCGCCAACACCGCGAGCAGGACGACCGCAGTCACCACCTGGACGGCGACCAACGGAATGCCCGCTTCGCGCTGCATCGCGGCGCCGCCCGCCTCGAGTGCACCGAAGAAGAGCGCGCTTGCAACCACCCAGCGGGGGTCAAGACGCGCCAACAACGCGACCGCGATGGCCGTGTAGCCGTGCCCGGGTGAAATCCCTTCGTAGAGAGCCCAGGTCACTCCTGCGACCTGCGATGCGCCGGCGAGTCCCGCGAGTGCGCCACTGACCACGAAGGCCCGCGCCGCGAGGCGCTCGGCGTCCACTCCACCGGCGCTGGCCGCGGCGCTGGGACTTGCCCCGACCGCGCGCAGACGGAATCCGACCGCCGTGCGTGCCAGGACGAACCAGAGAGCAGCGGCGGCGAGGAGGGCGAGGACAAATCCGAAATGGAGGCGCTGCCCGGGAATCAGGAAGGGAAGGCGCGCAGCCTCGGCAAACGTGAGCGACTGCGGATACACACGCGTTGGCTCCTGCAAGGGTCCGCGAACCGCCCACGACAGCACCGCGGCAGCGACGAAGTTGAGCATGATGGTGCTGATGACCTCGAGCACCCCGAACCGACGCCGCAAAAGCGCGGCGATTGCAGCCCAGAACGCCCCGCCCAGCGCGCCCGCCGCCAGCAATGAAGGCAGCACCACCAACCTGCCCGCCGTACCGAGTGAGAGTGCGACGACACTCGCCGCCAGCGCACCGATCAGCAGCTGGCCCTCAGCTCCGATGTTCAACACGCCGGCGCGGAATGCCAACGCCACCGCAAGTCCCACGAAGAGCAGCGGCGTGGCGCGCACGAAGGTCGCCGACCAGAGCGCAAAGCTGGATCCAAAGGCACCGTCCCAGAAGGCCAGCAGGGCGTCCACGCCTAGCTCGCCCCCAATAGCGCGCGTGCGTACGGACGCCGGTCCGTCGGATCCGCGGGGGCTGCGACCTCTCGCACCGTTCCACCAAAGCATGCGACGACGCGCGTGGACAGCGCGAGCACTTCCTCAAGGTCAGCCGAGTGCAGGACCACGGCACTTCCTTCGGCCGCCGCGCTGCGTATCTCGGCGTGCACGCGCGCCGTTGCCCGGACATCCAGCCCGCGCGTCGGCTGTTCGGCGACGAGCGCCTGCGGCGCAAAACGACGCTCGCGCCCGACGACGAACCTCTGCTGGTTGCCTCCCGACAGCGTGGCGAGGCGGGCAGTCGGCCCTTCAGCGCGGACATCGAAGTCGTCGAGCAGCGCCTGCGTCTCGCGCCGCACTGCGGACCAATCGATTCGACCGCGTCGTTCAGCGGCTCCCGCGAGCGCGTGGTTCTCGGCCACACTCATCGTCGGAATGACGCCGTCGCGGAGTCTGTCTCCGGGAATGAATCCGACGCGTGCCGGGCGACGCACGCGGCCGGAGGACGCGGCGAGCCTGCCTGCCAGTAGCCGAAGCATCTCGGCCTGCCCGGATCCATCCACACCCAGTACGCCAAGGATTTCTCCGGCGCGAACTACCAAGTTGGTCGGAGCTAGCCTCTGGACTCCGCGCGCATCTCGGAACGAAGCGTCCTCCAGCGCAAATACCACGTCTGCGTTTCCGGGTGCAACGGATGTCACCGCACCCGCCTCGCGACGGTAATCGCCAACGACCGCCTCCACCAACTCCGCTTCACTGAGCTGGGCACAGCTGCCGCGAAGTACGCTTCGGCCACGCCGTAGCACGGTGACGTCGTCCGCGACCCCGAGCGCCTCGCGCAACCGGTGTGTGATCAAGACGACGCTGCCCCCGCGAGCTGCGAACCGACGCATCCAGCTGTACAGCTCCTCGCTCTCGGTCGGCGTAAGCACGGCCGTGGGTTCGTCAAGCACCAACACGCTTGGCTCTTCAGCCAAGGCGCGCACAAGCTCGGCCCGCTGCTGCGCGGAGACGGGAAGCTCGCGCACGAGAGCATCGGGGTTCACGTCGAGTCCCGTCTCCTCGGCAATGCGGAGCGCGCGCGCGCGGGCTTCGGTCCCGCTGAAACGGCCGTATCCGCCGAGCGCGACATTCTCCGCCACCGTGAAGGCGGGGACGAGGCTGAAATGCTGTTGGACCATCCCCAGCCCCGCGGCGCGGGCCTCTCGCGGCGAGGCAAATCGCTGCGTCCGACCATCCAACTCGACGACGCCGGCGTCGGCCTGCTCAAGGCCATAGGCGATGCGCATCAGCGTGGATTTCCCCGCGCCATTCTCCCCGAGCAGGGCGTGGATGCTGCCTGGCCGCACAACGATGGTTGCGCCGTCGAGGGCGATGGTCGCGCCGAAGCGCTTCTCGACCGCGCGCAGCGAGAGCGCGGTCGCGTCGCTCACAGTCCCGTCGGTGCGTGGAGGAAGGTCCATGGCAAGCCGAATCGCTCTTCAAGCAGAGCCGCCACGGCGCGCACACCGAGCGTCTCTGTCGCGTAGTGGCCGGCGTAGATGATCACCAGGCCGCGTTCGGGCGCGTCGACCGCGCTCCAGTGCGGACCCTCGCCGACGATCAGCGTGTCGACGCCCGTCTCATACGCCTCGCGAAGCGTCTCAACCTGCGCGCCCGAGCCAGAGCAAATCGCCCAGCGACGCGTGCGGTGGCCGGCAGGGATCGCCGAGGCGACGCAGTGGTGGCCGTGGGGGCGGGCCCACTCGGTCACCCGAGCGACCAGGCCAGTGGTGTCCTCGTCGCTCTCGCCACGCACGCCGCAGTGGATGTGCTGGTAGCGTGCGAAGGGCGCGCTGCGCACCAGCCCGAGCTCCCGCGCCAGCAGCGCGGAGTTACCAAGAGTCTCGTGCGCGTCGAGCGGCAGATGCGCCGAGTACACGGCGATGTCGTGCTCAAACAGGGCGCGCATCCGTTGCTCCGCAGGCCCCGTGACCGGGCGCAGTCCATTCCAGAACAGCCCGTGATGCACGAGCAGGAGGTTCGCGCCAGCCTCTGCGGCCATTGTGATGCTGCGCAGGGATGCGTCCACGGCTGCCGCGACCTTGCGCACGGGCCCGCAGTGTCCGACCTGCACGCCGTTCAGGGCGGGTGGGTAGTCCGGTGTGGACGCAACGCACAGCTCGGCGTCCAGGAACGCGGCGATGTCGGAAATGGTCGGCATGGTCGGCATTGGACGGTGCTTCACGGGGCGGACGCAAGCGACGGCCCCTGCCCTGCAGCGAACGCACTGCGAAGGCTGTCGATGGCGCGGCGCGCACCCTCGGGCACGGCATCAATCGCGGAGTTCGGCACCCACTGCACCACGCCGGATGCGGTCCGGAAGCGGATGACGCGCGGCTCGAAGGTGCCGGACTTTACGTCGCGGCCCACCAGGAGGAACGCCCGCGGGATGTCGATCACGACCGATCCGAGCGTGACGCTGGGGGCGATGTCGTTCTGATTGGCGTTCGAACCGATAATCCAGGCGCGCCCATTCTCCCGAACCGCCTGAAAGACCCCGAGTCCGGCGGCGTCGGCGTTTTGGAAGATGACGTCGGCCCGTCGCGCCAGCATGGCCAGCGCCTGTTCCTTGCCGGCGCCTGCGTCCTCCCAATTGCCGAGGTAGGCGGTCAACACGACGACGTCGGGATTCTGGGCCCGTGCACCGGCCGCAAACGCGTCGAAACTCTCTCTTACCGGCGGCAACTCGGTGCCACCGATGCTCGCAATCACGCCCGTGCGTGAGGCCGCCGCCGCGGCGACTCCCGCTAGATAGGACGGCTCGTCGAAGGCGAATGATATCGCCGCGATGTTGGGCCCGGTCCCAGAGCCCCCCGTTGTCACGAACGTTGTCGTTGGATACTCGGGGCCGACCCTTTGCGCGGCATCCTGAAATTCAAAGCCGTGTCCAAAGACCAAGTGAAAGCCGCTGGCTGCGTACTGCCGGAAGTTCTCTTCGAACTCTGCAGGAGTGCGGGTCTGCACGTGTGCGATGTCTGCCGAGAGCGAGTCGCGAATCGCGGTCAGACCTTCATAGGCGGCCGCGTTCCAGGACTGATCCGAGATGGGCCCGGGGGTTAGCAGTGCGACCCGAAAGTCTTGTGGGTCTTGGACTTTCGCGTCCTTGGAGCCGCATGCTGAGAGGGCCCACAGCGTGCTGTGGAAAAATATGACGGCTCGGGCGAAGCTGCGAGTGAGACTCACTTGTAAATCACTGTTTTCTATACTCTTACACTCAGTTTGTAAACAGATGAGTAATCCCCACAATTTCTGTGGAAATTTGGCGATTCCGTCTCTTCAACTGGCGAGGTACTGGAGCGATTGTGGCGCGTTATCGCGCCGACCGGCTTTCGCGGTGGTCCGGGCCCTCGCGACCGTCGCCGGCGCGCCCGACCAAGGCCAGCTCGGTCATTCGCACGCCGCCGTTGATGCGGGCGCCTTCCATCACCACGATCGACTTGGTGGCGATGTCTCCATTGATCACCGCGGTGGTCTGTAACTCGAGGCGATCTGTGGCAGAGACGTTTCCATCGATCACGCCGCCAACGACGACTTCGTCGGCCGTGACGTCGCCGCGAATGGAGCCTTCGCGCGCCAGCATCACCTGGCGGGCCTTCAGTACCGCCCCGTCGATCTGACCTTCGACCTTGAGCGCACCGGGGCAGCTGATGTCACCGGCGATGACCGTACCGGCGGCGACGATGGTCAGCGTGGTCTCGCCGGCGGCGGTCTTGCCGCTGCGTCGCGCGTCCGAGGATTCCTTGTTGAACATGGCGGGTCGGGTGGTTGGAGAAACGATGGGAGTCGCGTCAGCGGCCACCGATGCCAGCGGGCGGCCGTGCCGTCGTGCCAGACGAATCGCGACCTGCGGCGGCCTGCTGTGACGTGGCTGCCCCAAGCATGCGCTGCACCTGTTCGTATCGCGCCTGCAACTGTGTCAGTGTTGCCGAGAGTGAGTCGAGTCGCAAGGCGTCGGCCTCGAGCGTCGTCACGCGCTGCTGGAGCAACGGAACGCGGGCGGCCTGGGACGCCATCCATCCCCAGGTCAGTAGCGCCACCAAGTACAGCAGCAACGCCGGTCGCGACATTGCGACACCCAGTGTGCGCACTTGCCAAGGCCTCAGTACATAGTGCCGGTGCGCCAGCCCGACCTCGCGATGCACGTGTACGTACATCGCGCCGCCGTCCGCATCGAAGATGCGACCGTGGGCGTGGCGCGCGCCGGTGGCGCGCACCTCGCGCGGCGTTGGGTTGGCGTTTCTCACGCCTCGGACTCCGGGCCTAGGACAAGTTCGAGCAGGCGTTCAAAATCCTCGACGCTATAGAAGGGGATTCGCAACTCACCCTTGTCTGTCTTGCCTGCCTGCACGATGCGCGCGTCAGTTCCGAGTCGCTGGCGGAGCCTTTCCTCGAGACGGCGCAGCTCAGCGCTGCGGGCATCGGCCGGTGGCGGGCTGCCGCTGCGCTTTCTCGACTTGCCATCCTCGCGCACCCGCCGCTCGACGTCGCGCACGGACAGCCCTTCGGCAATTGTCTCGCGCGCAAGATCAGCAATGCGCGAAGGGTCACCCAGGCCAAGCAGGGCGCGCGCGTGCCCGACTGTCAGCGCCCCATCCCACACCAGTCGCCGTACCGAGGCGGGAAGCGCCAGCAGCCGGAGTGTGTTGGCGACCGTCGAGCGATCCTTGCCCACGACATCCGCGACTTCTTGCTGCGTGAGCGAGAAGTCGCGGATCAGCAGTTCGTATCCCTCGGCTTCTTCGATGGGATTCAGATCGGCGCGCTGTAGGTTCTCGACCATCGCCAGCGACAACAGCAACTTGTCGTCGACATCGCGGATGACCGCAGGGATCTCGGTCCAACCGAGCCGCTGGGCGGCGCGAAACCGCCGCTCACCCGCTATGAGCTCGTATCCGTCACCCTTTGGCGCCGGGCGCACCGTGATGGGCTGAAGCAGGCCGGACACGCGGAGAGAGGACTCGAGGTCTGCGAGCTCCTCTTCGCGAAACTCCTTGCGAGGCTGCAGTGGGTTCGGCCTGATTTGCGCGACACGTAGCGCTCGGTACGGGGACGACGATTCCGACTCCAAGCCGGCAGCGGCTGAGGAGCCAGGGCGCGATGTTGAGTCGGCGGCCGCGTTTCTGGTGGGCGCCTTGGCAATTAGCGCCTCTAGACCACGGCCCAACCTGCGTCCCTTTTCTGTGTTCATAAATTCTTCTACCACGGAATTATTGTAACTCGTTGACGGGCAACATCTTACCGCTACACAACCGACCACAATCTCATAAGTTGTTGCGGTGCAACAACTTAGCGAAACTTGTCAAGAAGCTCCTTCGCGACTCCCATATACGCCTGCGCGCCAACGGACGCGACGTCGTACAAGATGATGGGTTTCCCGAACGACGGCGCCTCAGCAAGTCTGACGTTTCTTGGGATGACAGACTCGAAGACCTTCGATCCGAAGTACTCTCTCGCGTCTGCCGCGACTTGGCGCGAGAGGTTCAGGCGTGCATCAAACATCGTGAGTAGCACGCCATCGATGCCGAGTGACGGATTCACACCCTGTTGTACGAGATGTACGGTATTGAGAAGCTGGGACAGCCCCTCAAGCGCGTAGTATTCGCACTGAAGGGGAATCAGCAGCGCATCCGCAGCGGCCAGCATGTTGATCGTGATGAGACCGAGCGATGGAGGGCAGTCAATCAGAATGAAGTCGTACTGATCCTTGACTGACTCGAGAGCGCGTCGCATTGCGAGCTCGCGCTCGTCCTGGTCCACGAGCTCGATCTCGGCTCCGGCAAGATCTGGAGTCGCAGGAAGCACGTCGAGGTGCTTGAACTGCACGTGGCGGTGGATTGCCGCCCCCGTGCTGCCAGCACCGAGGAGTGCGTCATAGACCGTCTCCTTGATGTCCTCGCGTGCGATGCCGATGCCGCTCGACGCGTTTCCTTGCGGATCGCCGTCCACCAGCAGCGTGCGCTGCTCTGCGGCGGCCAGCGATGCCGCCAGGTTCACGGCGGTTGTTGTCTTTCCAACGCCACCCTTCTGGTTGGCGATTGCGATGATTCTGGCCACGTGCCTGGATGAGATTCGGGGGTGAGCCGGCGAATATACCGACTCACCCCCTCTCATACCAGCGCGACTGTTTCACGTGGAACCGCAGGCGTTGCTGGCCCTGCACGTTTCACGTGAAACGTGCGCCACCTACGGTCGCGGGACGATTGCCAATCGCATCGTGACATCCACTCGCACGGTGATGAGGCCGGCGCTCACAGGCGTGGCCTCACTTCGATCCGCTCCTACCATCGCCATCGGCGCCGCCCGAAACATCGGCTGACCCTCGAACGAGGACGTCGTCAGCTCCAGTGTGCCTCCCAACTGGACCGCGGCCGCCAGAGCCATAACCTCGGCGTCCGCCCGTGCGCGCCGGACCGCCGCGGCGAGTGCCACGCGGCGCGCGGAATCCGGATTCGCGAGAAAGAAGCTTGGCCCCTCGACACGCGTCGCGCCCGCGGCAATCGCCGCATCAAACGCACTGCTGAGGCGCGCGAGGTCGCGGACCTCGACCGAAATCGAATTCCGGCCCTGATAGCCCGTGACGGTAGGGCGTCCCCCCTCCCTGGGATACTGGTACTCAGGGGACACCACCAACCCCTGTGTTCGGATCTGCTCAGCAGCAATTCCGGCACGTCGTAGCGCAGCGAGTACATCCGTCGCGATCTTCGCGTTGTCTCCCGTGGCAAGCTGTGGCGTCCGGCCACGCGTCTCGATGCTGACGAGCAGTCGTGCCCGATCAGGCGCCACCTCAACCTCGTCCGTCGCCGTCACGACAATCTGAGGCGGCTGCACGCCTCCCGCCTGGGCCGATACCACCGGCGCCGCCGCGATGAGTCCGAGCAACAGACGGAAAAAAGCTCTCCGCATCCATTCTCCATTAAGTGTCAACTTGCAACTAAATACTGACCACCGCTGGCGACGACGGCCGTCGGGGACACCCGCTATCAGGGCGCGCCGGATGTCGAGTCTACACTAATGCGCGTCCAGACCAGCGGCGCGTCAAACGCCGGGCCCGCCCGGCGCACCCGATACACCGGACGACCAGGAAACGCCCGCGAGGCCTCTGCCTCGCGCCCCGGCATCCAGCGAAGGTAGACGTTGCCGTCACCCGAGACGCGCCACGGCGCGTACAGCGTGTAGCCGCCAACGTCCTCGGCGATCTCCCGCTCGCAGGAGGGTGGATACCTTAGGCGAGCATCCACTCGCTCTGTGTGATCCGGCGAGCGACCACTTAGCTCGACGAAGGCCGAGTCGGCCACCAGCGGCAGCAACTGCGACTCGAGCGCCGCGCCCTGCAAGTCTTGCGACAAACCGTAATCAAGGGCCAACGACAGCCGGCAGGTATCGACGCGTCGGTACAGACGCTCCACTGAGGGCCGCGGGACACCCGCCGCCCAGAGCTGCACCACAATGCGCGCGCCCCAGCTCTCCTGCACCAGCACCAGCGCGTCACGCACGCCTGCGCGCGCTGAGGCCTCGTCGGGATCGAGCCGCATCGAGTACATATGGTTCGAGTAGGCCGGGAGACGGACGGCGACGATCGAGAGCGCGGACAACGCCAGGGTTGCGCCAAGGAACACGACCACGCCCCGCCTTGCGTGCCGGCGCTGTGCCGTTCGGCGCAGCAGCTCACGAAGCCCTCGCGAACTCCACAGGATCAAGGCCGGGTAGGCCGCGAAGAGGAACCGCGGTCCGAGATAGTATCCGTCGTGCCAGTACGCCCAGTACCCGAGCGCGAGCAGCCCAACCGAGGACAGGAGATAGCGATCCGCGGCGCGCGGCGGCGCCGCGAACCAGAGGCCGAGGACGGCGAAAAGGGTCGAGGGAAACGGCGACTCAAACAGGTAGGTGCCGAGCTGCGTGACGTAGAGCGCGAGCAGCTCAACGCCGCGCGCGGGAGTGTGTGCGTCGCCCCAAGGCGCCTCGTGGAACCCGATGGCGTGGCCAGTGCCCCAGAGGAGGTCATAGCCAAACTGCAGCGGGTGGCCCGTGGTCTGCACGTTGACCCAGAACATCAGCGCCATCGGGAGTGCGACGCCAACGCCCGAGAGGAGCCAGCCTGCAAACTCCTGCCTGCCGGCCCGCGCGCGCCACGCCAGCCAGGCGCCTGCAGGCAGCGCGAACGCGCCCGCATCCAGCGGCCGGATCGTGGCCGCGACACCCAGCGCCAAGCCCGTCGCCAAGCCCCACCACGGGCTCGCGCCCGGGCGCGTCGCCTGCGCCAAGGCCACCGCGGCCGCCAGGAGCCAAACCAGCGAGGTGGCGTGGTTCATGTGCGAGCCGAACATGAACGCCCCGAACGGTGCCGTCGCGAACAACACGAGACTCCAGCGGCGAAATCTCTGCGATGCATCCGGTTCGACGGCCAGGAGCAGCGCGTGGAACAGCAGCACACACAGGGCGCCGGCGACGGGACCGACGATCCACTCGGCGCCGAGCCACACACCCGGCACCAACATCGCTGGCCCGCCAGGTGGATACTGCCCGTAGGATTTGGCCCCGACGTCGACCCAGTGGAAAATCGAGTAGAACTCGCGCGGTTCTCGGACTGGCTGGAACAGGTGTCCGGCCGCGTAATCCCGGGCCTGCAGCACGTGCACGATCTCGTCGATCAAGAGCGGTCGTCCGTCAAACACGACCAGGGCGATACCGGCGTAGAGAACCAGTGCAGCCCCGGCCAGGATTGCCGCGAACCGCCAGTCGCGCGCGTTGTCTCCAGACGGCGCGACCCCGGACAGCTCCGGCGGACTGGCCTCTGCAACCGGAGCCCCGGCCTCTCGACGGGCGGACAGATACCACCCGAGGGCGCCCAAGCCGGCACAAAGGCCAAAGCCAGATCCCCAGTCCAACCACCGGGCGAAGAACTCCGGGTCACGCTCGCCGCCGGGAATCCACTCGGCCAGCGGCAGCACGCCGAGCAGGACAAAGAGCGCCGCGACTAGTCTCGAGACCACTGGCCCAGCTCGAACACGAGATTCTGGAGGTCGGCCGGGCTCACGCCAGGGATGCTGGCCGCCTCGGCGAGCGTTGCGGGCCGGCGCAGCGCGAGCTTCTGCCGCGCCTCGACGCTGACGGAGCGCAGCCGCTCGTACGGCGCGTCCGCGGGAAGCCGGTGCGCGCCCATCCGCTGCAGGCGTTCGGCGGCCACGCGCTCGCGCCGGAAGTAGCCCGCGTACTTGATCTCGAGGTCGGCGCTGAGCACGGCTTCGGGGCTAAGGCTGCCGCCCACGCCCGCAGCAGCGAATAAGTCGCGCATCGAGACTTTTTGCCGTCGGGCCACCTCGATGATCGGCACAGCGTGCGCGAGGGCCCGCTCCCCCGCGACCAGCAGCGCGTCGGCGGCCTGGTCGGGGGTGATGCTGGTAGACTCCGCGAGCGCGCGCGCCCGTGCCTCGTCTCCAAGGCGTCGCTCGATGACTCGACGCTCGGGCCCATCGAACAGGTCCAGGTCGAGGGCGGTCGGTGCGAGCCGCTGGACGGCATTGTCCTGCCGCACCGTGAGCCGGAACTCGGAACGCGACGTGAACAGCCGATATGGCTCGTCGACTCCCCGCGTCACCAGATCATCCACGAGCACGCCGATGTAGGACGTCTCGCGACCGAACACCACAGGGTCCGCGTCTAGCGCGTAGGCGCCGGCGTTCAGTCCGGCGACGACCCCTTGCCCGCCCGCCTCCTCGTAGCCGGTGGTTCCATTGATCTGGCCCGCGAGGAACAGGCCCGGCACCGTGCGAACCGCGAGGCGGCGATCCAACTGCGTGGGTGGGACGAAGTCGTACTCAATGGCGTAGCCCGCCCGGGTCATCTCGACCGCCTCGAGGCCAGGCACTCGCCGCAGCATCGCCAACTGGGCGTCGACCGGCAGCGACGTCGAGAGCCCGTTCACATAGAGCTCCGGGGTGTCGAGTCCCTCGGGCTCCAGGAACACTTGGTGCCGCTCGGCGTCCGGGAAGCGCACGATCTTGTCTTCGATGCTGGGGCAGTAGCGAGGCCCGCGTGTGCCGATGGCACCGCCATACATCGCGGAGTCCTCGAGGCGCTCACGCACCACGGCCTTGGCGGCCTCCTCCGCGTAGGTAATCCAACAGGGAAGCTGCGCCGGATGGCGTGTGTGCGACCCGTCGCGCCGCGGGCGGTCCCAGCGTGCCGACCAGGAGAAGTCGAACAGCTCGACTTCACTGTCCTGCCGTTCGAGCTGCGCGTAGTCCACGCTGCGACCGTCGATGCGTGGGGGAGTCCCCGTCTTGAAGCGTGCGGTCTCGACGCCCAGCTCCGCGAACTGCTCCGCCAGTACCGTGGTTGCCGCCTCGCCCGCGCGGCCGCCGCTGACGGCGTGGGTCGTCCCGATATGGATGCGCCCGCGCAAAAAGGTGCCGGTGGTGATCACAACCGCGCGCGCGGAGATGCGCGTACCCTCGGTAGTCTCGACACCCGCCATCTCGCCGCCTGCGCCAAGAAGCAGTCGCGCCGCGCTCCCCTGCACGAGGCGGAGCCGCGGCACCTGCTCCAGCAACCGTCGCATTGCGCGGCGATACAGGCCGCGGTCGGCCTGCGATCGCGGTGCCCACACGGCCGGCCCCTTTCCGCGGTTCAGCATCCGGAACTGAATGGTGGCCAGGTCGGTGGCCTGCGCCATCACGCCGCCGAGCGCATCGATCTCGCGGATGACCGTGCCCTTGGCAATGCCGCCCATGGCCGGATTGCAGCTCAGCTGACCGATGGTCTCGAGCGACGTGGTCAGGAGCACGACGCGTGCCCCGCGGCGCGCCGCGGCCGTGGCCGCCTCGCATCCCGCGTGGCCACCGCCGATGACGATGACGTCTGTGTCGTGCGCCTGCGAAGGCATCCGCCTAATCTACTGGGACGCCAATCACCGGAGTCCCTGGATGCCGCTCGCCCTCGTTGCCGACGCCCCGACGCTGTTCATCCGCAAGGAGGCGTTCGAACGCGCCCAGCTCACGCGCGCGGCGATCGACCAATGGTTGAACCTCACCGACGAGGAGTTTCGCGTGGAGGGTGTGCTACTGGCGATCGGTCCGATCTACGACGCGGACGCACTTCAGGCCCTCGTCAACGCGCTGGAAGACAAGGGCCTGGAGTACTTCGATGACTTCTTCGAGCTGCCCGGCAACTGGCCCGCGTGGCTGCATCTCCACGCGATGGGTGCGCGCGGCTAGTTCGCGTCCGCGCTAGTTCAGGTACTTCCGGAACCAACCGATCGTCTCGGGCCAGGCCTTCCGCGCAGCATCCGCGTTCGCCGCCTGCTCCTGCGCTCGAAGGAAGCCGTGCCCGGCGCCGGCGTACACGTGCTGGGCGAATGTGCCGCCCGTCGCGCGCAGCGTGGAATCAGCACGCGCAATCGTGGCATTCACGCGCTGGTCGTTCTCGCCATAAAGCCCGAGCACGGGTACGCGCACCTTGGCAAGGTCCGCAGCGTCCGGTGAGGAGCCGTAATACACGACGGCGGCCTTGAGTCCCGGCGCATCGAAGACCGCGTGATTGAACGAAGCGCTGCCGCCCCAGCAGTAGCCGACCACGCCGTAGGCCTTCTTCGCCGCGGGAAGACTCATCCCGTAGGCCGCCACTGCCGCCACCATCGCGTTCATCTTTTCAGGCGTGACGTTGCGGATCATCGTGCGCGCCTGGTCCCATGGCAGCGAGTCCGTGGTGGCGCCGCCTCGTTCCGCCGACAGCAGGTCCGGCGCGACAGCGATGTAGCCATCGGCGGCGAGCTGGTCGGCGACGCCACGCACCCAGCCCGAGAGGCCGAATATCTCGTGAATCACCACGACGACCGGTGCGTTGTCCCGACGCTCGGGATAGACCACCCACGTGGCGATGGAATCTGCGGCTCCGGCGGAGGTGGGAACCATCGCCCACTCCGCGTGCCGCGGGCTGCTCTGCAGGCGCTCGGCCACGGTGGCGGCGCCAGCGGGGACGCCGCTGCCTTGCTGGCCGGCGGTCGCGCTCTGCACGACGCAAGCAGTGGTAGCGATCAACAGCGGGAACAGGACGGTGGCGGTGTCACGGCGCATCGCAGCAGCTCCTGGGAGTCGGGAACGAAAGACGGGGGACGGCCGCGGCCGCCCCCCGTAGAACGCACTGCGCCCCGTTGGTGTTCGCGCCTACGCGGGCGAGGCCTGCAGCTCTGGGAAGAGCTCGATGCTCATGCGTTCGGCCAGCATCTGGCGAACGCGGGCGACAATCTCATCCGTCGACGGCGAGTCGGCATACACGCGAAGTACCTGTGTTCGAATTTCCGCGGCGCTCGGCAAATGCGGGAGCTGTGGCAGATGCTCCTGCAGTTCGTGCCAGGCTTCCTCGGCGCGCGCCTGCTTCGCGGCAAGACGCGCCCGCAACTCGCGCACCTTCGGGTGCGCGTCAAACGCCTCGCGTGCGTGTGCGACCGCAGAGGCGGCCTCGGCGCGCTTGGCCGCATACTGCTCGGCGAGCTGTCGGGAGACACGCTCCAGGACGGCCGCGCCGACGCGGCGCTCGTTGCGCACGACCTCCGCCGGTGGCTCGCCGAGATCCCACACGACACCGCACCACGACAGCGCCTTCAGCACGTAGTAGGTCGGGTCGATCTCGTACCAACGGAACCCCTGACGGGTCGACCGCTGATACGCGTGATGGTTGTTGTGCCAGCCCTCGCCCAGCGTGATGACCGCGAGCCACCAGTTGTTGCGCGAGGTGTCGCCGGTGACGTAGCGCTGCGAGCCGTGCACGTGCGCCAGCGAGTTGATGAAGAAGGTGCCGTGGTACAACACGACGGTGCTGAGGAAGAACCCGATGAACAGACCCGGCCAGCCGTCGATCAGAAAGCAGCCAATCGCCAGCACGATGGCGGGCAGGAGCTGGTGCTTGTCGAGGAAGCGCAGCTCGGGATACTTCACGAGGTCCGGCACGTCCTCGACGCGCGTGCTGTCGTGCTTGGCGTCGAAGATCCAGCCGAGGTGCGAGTACCAGAAGCCGCGGTGCAGCGGCGAATGCACATCCTCTTCCTGATCCGAGTGGCGGTGGTGGTGCCGATGCAATGCGGCCCACCAGAGGACGGACTTCTGCGCCGAACTCTGGGCGAGGAAGGCAAACAGGAACTGGCCGAGCCGCGACGTCTTGAAGGAGCGGTGCGAGAAGTAGCGGTGGTAGCCGGCCGTGACACCGAACATCCGCACCACATAAAGCGTGATCGCCATGATCACGGACGTCATCGTGACGCCGCTCCAGAATGCCGCCAACGGGGCAAGGTGGACGAACACGAAGGCGATCGTGTTCGGATAGATGATGTCGTCGTGGTACTCGGCGGTCTGGCTCACGGGGCAGTCAGCTGAAAAGCGATGGGGAGCGAACGTCTAGACAATCTAAGACGGTTTGGGCCAAATCCGTGTCACGCGAAAGCGGACAACCATGACGTCACGTGGGATTCCATGAAATAGGTAGGGCCGAACGGGCTGCCGCCGACCCAGCCCACGTGTCCGCCTGCGCCGGTGAAGCTCGGGTGCAGGGCGGGGTTCGCGGCCGCTACCGTGCGGACCCGGTCGAGCACCTGCCGTGGCAGAAAGGGGTCGTTCTCTGCCGAGAAGAGAAGCGTGGGAACGCGAACCCGGTCCAGGAACGGCAAGGAACTGCTCCTGGCGTAGTAATCGTCCGCGCCGGCAAACCCGTGCACCGGGGCCGTAAACGCATCGTCGAATTCCCAGAAGCTTCGTGCCGCCAGCATCCGCGGACCCACTACAGGAAGGGTCGGATGCCGCTGGAGGGCCTTGAGCGCCTTCGCCTGCAGTTGGCGCACGAAATGGCGCACGTAGACCCGGGAGAATCCATGATTCAGGTGCGCCGAACCCTCCGCGAGATCAAACGGCGTCGAGACCGCGGCCGCCGCCCGCAACTCGGGTGGGACGCCAGTCCCCTGCTCGCCCAGCCACTTGAGCAAGACGTTCGCGCCGAGCGACACCCCCACCACGACGATAGGCCGCCCGGGCTGCTCCGCCGCCAGCCGTCGCAGAAAGAGGTCGGTATCGGTGGTCTCTCCCGAGTGATACATCCGGGGGGCCGCCGGCACGCGGCCGTCGCAGGTGCGGAAGATGAGCATCGCTGCGCCCCAGCCTCGCTGCCTCGCCTCGTGCATGAGGGCCTGCGCATAGGTGGACCGAACCGTGCCCTCGAGCCCGTGCAGGATCGCCAGTATCGGGGCTTCAGCGCGCGCTGCGTCCACGCGGGCGACACTGACCGAATCGCCGTCGGGTGTGTCCCAGCGCTCGATGCGCTCGCCGGCCGGCGGGACGCGCCGGAGCAGCTTGCCGTAGATGGTGGGCAGGTGGGGGCCGGGCAGCCACCACGCGGGCCGGAAGTCGGATTGGTGCGTCACTCGTGACTCGGTAGATTCCACGCGTCGGCGCGCGTGCGGAGCCACACGGCATCCGCACGCGAGCAATATCGGGGGGTGCACGGGTGGAAGTGCAGGTCTTCGGGACCCAAAAGAGCCAGGACACGCGGCGGGCGCTTCGATTCTGGAGCGAGCGGCGGGTGCGGGTGCACTTCGTGAACCTCCAGGAGCGCGCCGCCAGCAAGGGCGAGCTGCAGCGCTTCGTGCAGAAGTTCGGCCTCACGCCGTTGATCGACAAAGCCTCCCGGCGCTACCAGGACCTCGGTTTGTCGGTTGCCCGGCTTTCGGATGAGCGATGGCTGCAGACGTTGGTCGATGAGCCCCTGCTGCTCGCGCAGCCCCTCACGAGGTGGGGGGCCAAGCTGACCGTCGGCGTGCGCGAGGATGAGTGGCGCGGCTGGGTCGAGGCGGCGCGAAGCGGATGATCCTGATCTGGATGGGCTTCCTGGCGTTTGTCGGCGTCATACTGGCGCTGGACCTTGGTGTGTTCAACAAGACGCCGCATGCCCCGTCACTGAAGGAAGCACTGCTGTTCACGCTGGGCACGGTGATCCTGGCCCTCGGCTTTGCGTCGTTCATCTACGGCGCATACAACGGGCATTGGCTCGGACTGGGTGCGGGCGTGGACGCCGTGGACCAGCAAGTGAACGACGGTCGCCTCGCCGCAGTGAAGTTCCTCACGGGCTACGTCGTCGAGCTGTCGCTGTCGATGGACAACGTGTTCGTGATCGCGTTGATCTTCCAGCACCTGCGTGTGCCGGACATCTATCAGCACCGCGTCCTGTTCTGGGGGATCCTCGGCGCGCTCGGCATGCGCGGCGCGATGATCGGCGTCGGGGCGCAGCTCGTGGCTCGCTATCACTGGATCCTCTACTTCTTCGGCGCCTTCCTGGTCGTCACGGCGGTTCGGATGCTGTGGCGCAAGGAAGAGGAGGAGGAGGCGGAAGTCGAGAGCGCGGTGGTGCGGTTCCTACGCCGACACTTCCCGGTGACGGATCGTTTTCACGAGCACGCGTTCCTCGTCGAGCTCAATGGGCGCAAGTTCCTCACGCCGCTTGCCGTGACGCTGGTGCTGGTCGAGACAACGGACCTCATCTTCGCGGTGGATTCGATTCCGGCGATCTTCGCGATCACGGCGGATCCGTTCCTGGTGTTCACCTCGAACGTGTTCGCCATTCTTTGCCTGCGGTCCCTCTACTTCGGATTGGCCGGACTCATCCAGAAGTTCCGCTACCTGAACATCTCGTTGGCCCTGGTGCTGGGCTTGGTTGGCGTGAAGATGCTCGGCATGAAGTGGATCAAGGGCTGGCTGGGGGACGACACCAACTTCTGGCTCCTCGCCCTGATCTTTGGAATCCTCTTGGGCGGCGGGCTCGCCAGCTGGCTGGCGGATCGTCGCGCCGCGGCCCGCGCCTAGTGCTTGCGCCCAACGCTCGCGTCTAACGCTCGCGTCAAACGCTCGCTCGGCGGCGCCTCAGCCTTGGGGGCGCGGCATTGCCGCCACGATGCCCCGCCTGTGGCAACCCTCGAGATGGTCGTTGACCAAGCCCATCGCCTGGAAGAAGGCGTAGACCGTCGTCGGCCCGACAAAACGCCATCCGCGCGCCTTCAGCGCCTTCGACAGCGCGGCGGACTCCGCACTCGTGCTCACGATATCCTGCTTGCGGCGCGGTGCGGGCGCCGATTGAGGCGCAAACCCCCAGACGAAATCGCGCAGCGAGCCTTCGCGCTCGCAGAGCTCGAGATACGCGCGCGCGTTCTGGATGGTCGCTTCGATCTTGCCGCGGTGGCGCACGATGCCGGCGTCGGCCAAGAGTCGCGCGACATCGCGCGCGCCGAAGCGTGCCACGCGCGCGGGATCGAAGCCGGCGAAGGCGGCGCGGAAGTTGTCCCGCTTGCGGAGGATGGTCAGCCAACTGAGTCCGGCCTGGAATCCCTCCAGCGCCAGCTTCTCGAAGAGCCGGTGCTCATCCACCACCGGCACGCCCCATTCCTGGTCGTGGTAGCGCACGTAGTCCTCGAGGTCGCCGCACCACCAGCAGCGCACGATGCCGTCCGCCGCGCGCTGTAGTCCGTCCGCAAGCGGCGCCTGTCGGCGCGCGTCGGCGCGAGCGCTCACGTGTAGCCGCGTAGCGAGAGGAACTTGGCCACTTCCTCGGCGTCCTCAACGACCTCGAGCCAGCCCGGCCGAAGTGCGAGGCGAACCGCGATCGATCCTCCCTCGGCGACAATCGCGACGGCGTCGGTAAAGTCGCACTTGGCCACGGCGGTGTCCGGCAGCTCGATGCCCGGGATGGTGCTGTACTGGATGGTGTGCGTCGGGCCGAGATCCGGACGCGGCTCCAGCCAGGTGACGCCGCGAAACACGGCCACCTCGTTGCCGTGTGACGAGAACGCGGAGTCGCGGGCGGGGAGCGTGGCTTGCTCCGGCAGGAAATCGGCCACGAGGCAGGAGACCTCAAAGCCCTCTTCGATCTCGGCGCGGTCCACGTGCGCGCGCACCGTGCCGCCCTCGCGCAGGCGCACGCGGAACTCGCCTTCGGCCATCTCCCAGCCGGCCCAGCCGCGCCGAAGCCGCCGCAGCGCCTCCAAGGAGTCGGTGTCGGCGATGAACGAGTAGGTCCGCAGCGCGCTCACGCCGGAAATCTAGCGGACCGCCGCCGGCCGCCTAGAAGAAGAGCCGCAGCACGGTGATGACGACAGCAATACCGACCACGTCCAGCGCGAGGCCGGCGCGCGCCATCTCCTTGACCGTCAGTTCGCCAGAGCCGAAGACGATCGCATTCGGCGGGGTGGCCATCGGCAGCGCGAAGCCCACCGAGGCGCTGAGTCCGATGACGAGCATCATCAGCATTGGCGGTTGGTCCAGCGCCGCGGCAAGCGAGACGGCGATGGGCATTCCCATCGAGGCCGTGGCGGCATTGCTCGCCAGCTCAGAGATGATGACCGTCACGACCGCCACGCCAACGAGCACGGCGGGCAGCGGCAGGCCATTCAGGCCACCCATCCACTCGCCGATCCGCGCCGCGAGTCCGCTGGATTCCATCGCTGCCGCGAGGGAGAGTCCACCGCCGAACAGCAGCAGCACGTCCCAGGGGATCTCGCGGGCCTCACGCCAGGTGATCAGTGGACGTCGGCCACGCGCGGAGTCCGCCGGCAGCAGGAACAAGAGGATGCCCCCCATCACGGCGATGCTGGCGTCGGTCAGCGCCGGTACCACGCTGGTCAGGCCGAAGACGGTGAGGTTGCCGATGACCTTTGGCTCCCGAAAGAGCCAGCCGAGCGCAACCAACGAGAAGACGAGGAGCACACGCCGTTCGCCCTGCGTGATCTTGCCGAGGGCCGCGCGGCGGTCGGCGAGGGCCTGCAGTCCAGCGGCGTCGAGCGTGAGGCGCTCACGATGAAACCCAAACACGAGGATGGCCCAGCAGGCCGGGAGCATGATCAGCGCAATCGGCAACCCGAACTTCAGGAAGTAGAAGAAGTCGAGGTTGACCCCGAGCATCTCCCGCGCGGCGCCGGCGAGAATCAGGTTCGGCGGTGTCCCGATCAGCGTCGCCATGCCACCGATGCTGGCGGCGAAGGCCACACCGAGGAGCATCGCCACGCGCTGGCTGCGCGCGGCCGGCCCCGAGCCGAACAGCGAACCGATGGCGAGTGCGATGGGATACATCATCGCGGCGGTGGCCGTGTTGGAGATCCACATCGAGACCAGCGCCGTGGCCAGCATCACGCCGAAGACCAGGCGGCGCGAGTCCGTGCCGACCTTCCCGATGACGGCGAGCGCAATGCGCTGGTGCGCGTGCCAGTGCTGCAGTGCGGCCGCAAGCAGAAATCCACCGAGGTAGAGAAACACCACCTCATTCGCGAAGGCGGCTGCGGCCTCCCGCGTGCTCGACACCCCGAGAAGCGGGAAGAGCACGAGCGGTAGCAGCGCCGTCACGGCAAGCGGGAGACACTCGCTGATCCACCAGATGGCCATCCACACACCGACCGCGAGTACCGAGGCCGCTGCGGGCTCCAAGCCCGCCGGCGCGAGCGTTCGGAGCACAAGAAACGCGATCGGGCCGAGCAGCAGCGGCATGGGACGCTGGCGCGGTTCGCCCGCTGTTGCGGAGTTCGGCTCGGACAGCATCGCGGCAAGATCCACCGACCGCCGCTGCGGAGCAAGGCGCATCAGAATCCAGAATGCCTGTTTGGTCGTTAGGGTACGACACGCCCCGACACACACTCTCCACGCCTTTCGACGATTCGCCTTGGTCTTTCGCGCCCTCCTGCTCGCCAGCTGTCTCGCCCGTTCGTCGGCGTCCGCCCAGGGCATCGCCGCGCCGCGCGCCGATACGCTGCAGTACGAGACCGCGGCGTTGCGTGCGCTGATTGAGGAGGCCGCGGCAATCAACCGCCGCGTGCCGGAGCAGCTGGGTGGATACCGCGCCCAGCTCGAGTCCGAGGTGTCCATCGGCAATCGCCGCTCGGAAGGCATGGAGATGGCCGTCCAGCTGGAGCAAATAGCCAGCGAACTGACCTGGGATCGCAGTGGCGCCTACACGCAGGTCGTGACGGGATATCGCTCACAATCGATCGGCGCGAGCTTCGCGACGCTTGGGTTCTTCCGCGTCGGATGGGCGATCCCCTCGCTCTACGGCAACCGGCTCGCCCTGCTCTTCGGGCGGGACACGTCCGAGGCGGTCAGGAGGCGGCGCGATCGCCGCGGTGGCGATCCGATGTATGCGGTGCATCCGCTGGCGGATGATCGCGATGGCTTCTACCGCTACTCTGGCGGCGACACGGTCGTGACAATGCACGTGGACGGTCGCCAGATCCCCATCGTTCGCGTCGGGGTGACGCTGCGCGACGACGTGCCCGACCGCACCGTCGTTTTCGTGGGCGAGCTGGATCTCGACGCCTCGCGGCGTCAGCTAGTGCGCCTGCGTGGACACTTTGCCGTGGTCGGTGGACCAAAGCCGAAGTTCGACCTGCTACGCGAGGCGCGACTGCAGGGCGTGGCCTACGTCGAGGCCGTGAACGCCGAGATCGACGGCAGCTTCTGGCTACCGGCCTACCAGCGTTTCGAAGCGCACGCCACCTCCAACCTCGTGGGTGAAGGCCGCGCGATCTTCCGCATCATCACGCGGTATCGCGATCGCGAGTTCCTGCCACCGCCGGAAGGCGTGCTGGTGGGATCGGCATCGGACACGTTGGCCGTGAAGCCCTTCAGGCTGCGCGTGCTGCCGGCCGACACCGTGTCCGCCTATCGCGATTGGCAGAGCGAACTGGGCGCCGCCACCGCCGATGTCAGCGCCGAGGACTTCAACGACATCGCACCTCGCGCTTGGCGTGCCGATGGGCCGCCGCGATTCTCGGTTGAGACCGAGCGACTCCTGGACGTGATGCGCGCGGACCGCATTCAAGGCGTGTTCACGGGCGTTGGTACCGTCTATCGATTTCGTGATGCGGCGCCGGGGTGGACCTTCCGGACGGCCGCGGGCTACGCGTGGCACGAGCGAACGGCGCGCGGACGCGCCGTCATGGAGTACCGCCGCGGGCGAACGACTACTGCGCTGCGCGCGGTGCGCTCGCTGGACCTCACGAACGACTTCAGGAACCCATACGACTCGGGATCCACCATCGCCGCGCTGCTCGGCAGTGACGACTACGACTACGTGGACCGTCGATCCCTGCAACTGCAGCTCGTGCGGCGGCTCGGGATGGCGAACGCGGGAAACCTGCGACTCGAGTCGGGCTTCGTGCAGGACGCCGCGCCGGCGCAGCATTGGGACGAAAGCCCGATCGGATGGGGCGGCCCGTTCCGCGCCAACCGCGCGTTACAGTCCGGTCGCTACTACCGGAACGCAGCGATCCTCGAATGGAGTCCCGACGTGACCCTGGAGTTCCTCCGCACGGGACTCGGCCTGCGCTTCAGCTATGAACGTGCGGACGGTGCGCTTTCCTACCAACGCGCCGAAGGCCGATTCACCTGGCGCACGAATGCCGGCAAGTTCGCCTTTGGGTCGCGCCTCGACGTCGGAATCACGAACCCCGACGCGCCTCCCCAGCAGCTGTTCGAGCTTGGGGCCAACCAGAATCTTCCCGGCTACGGCTACAAGGAGTTTGCGGGCGACCAGGCGGCTGTGCTTCGGGGACAGGCGTTCTACGGGTTCGGCGTCCTCGGCGCGCCGATTCGGCTCACGCCGCGGCTCTGGCTTCCGCCCGCAGCACCGGGTCTGGCCCTCGGTGTGCAGGCGGGATACACACGCGCGTCGACGGCCGATGCGCTGGCCACGGTGCAGGCACTGGGCTCCGAGTCCACGGGCCACGTGCGCTCCTCCGTCGCGCTGACCCTGCGCATCTTCGGGCAGTCGCTCGGGGTGGGCGTCGCCCGCCCGCTGGACTATCCTGAAGGATGGCGATGGGTCTTCGAGTTCGGGCAACGGTTCTAGCGCTCGCGGTGGCAATCGGCCTCGCCTGTGAGGGGCCTCGCCACGCGGAGGCAGCGCGCACCCCCTTTGAGCAGCTCGCGCTGGACTCGGCCGCGTCGGACTCGGCGGCCTTCGCCACCCTCCCCCCCGCGCTCGCCCCTTGGCTCGACGTGCGGCCGCTGCTGGCGCCCGAGGCGCGGGCCGAACTGCCATTCGCCGAGTGTCGAGAACTGGATTCTCCCGACGCCGGCCTCCAGCGACTGCGGCTGCAGCTGAGGCTGTCCGATGGCGCGGTGGTGGTGCTCTATGCCGTCGCGGATCGCGGATCGGGTGCGCTGGACCGCGTGGAGTTCATTCGGCGCACAGTCGGGAGCGGACAGCGCGGCTTGGTGTGGGATGCGGAGCGCAACCGCACGTATTCGAGCTGGTGGCGTGAGGGTTCGCGCGGGTTGTCGAGGCGCGCCGAGCGTGGGGAGATTCCGCGCGGGGGGCCCGTGCCGTTGGCGCTTCGCTCGCTCGGGCGCCAGTTGTTCACTGTGCCCTGCAACGACCCCCCAGCGGACCCCGACGAACTCAGGCGGCGCTGAAGTCGCCGACGAATCCGATCTCCGGTTCGAGTTGCTGCCCGAAGCGATCGGCAACGGCCGCCTGCGCGTGGGCTATCAAGGCCCGCACATCAGCCGCGGTGGCATCACCGAGATTCACGATGATGTTCGCGTGCATGTGCGAGATTTGCGCGTTCCCGATGCGGTGTCCCTTGAGTCCGCATTGGTCAACCAGTCGCCCCGCACCGACACCTTCGATCTTCTTGAAGATCGAACCGGCGCTGGGGTGGTACTCCAGCCACGGGTGCCGCGCGCCGCGCCAGGCCAGGTTCTCCTGGAGAATGCGCTGCAGCGTCGATTGCTCCCCGCGCTCCAGCGCGAACTCGACCGTGAGCGCCACCTCGCCGCTGCCGTGTAGGCGCGAGGTGTCGTATCCGAACTGCATCGACGCCGCGTCAACGCGTTGCCGGCTTTCGTCGGGCAACAGCAACTCGACTTCGCGCACGACCTCCGCGATGAACATCGTGCGCTCGCGTTCCGGCGCCGGCGAGAGGAAGTGAAGGTTCTGCCACACGGCGCCGCCCACCGTCGAGGGGATGCCAACGTAGTGCTCAAGCCCCGACCATCCCGCAGCGACCGCCTCTCGGATTAGTGCGGCAACCGTGGCACCGCTCTCCGCGGTCACGCGTCCGTCAGCCCGCACCGCGATGCGCTCCGCACGGTTGCGAATGACGAGTCCACGTACGCCCCCATCACCCACAAGGATGTTGGCCCCGAGTCCGAGGACGAAGTGCGGCACGCCGGCGTGTCGCGCCGCCGTCACGGCGCTGGCGAGTTCGTCCGCCGATGTGGCATCGTACAGGACGTCGGCCGGACCACCAATCTTGAAGGTGGTGTACGGAGCGAGCGGCACGCCCCGGCGCAGGCGGTCGGCGCCAAGCGCCGGCGCCAACGCTCCGACGATGTCTGACACCCGTGAACTCGAATCAACCATAGGAATGCGCGTAATCAATCCACGCTCTCGGTCCATCGCCAGCCGCGCGGACACCGGGACGACGGCGCACAGGGGCCGGCGGGTCCCTCAAGCCCTGTCGGGCCGCGCACTGTTCCGCGCAGGCGTGACACTCGCAATGGTCCTTGCGGGCCTGCTGCCCCGCCCTAGCGAGGCGCAGTTGCGCGCCGAGCTCGAGCGCACGATCCAACGGCGCGTGCTGCCGAACGGTCTCGAGGTGATCGTGGCGCCGAGCCACGGCGTGCCGATCGCGACGATCGAACTCGTGGTGAAGAACGGCGCGTTCACCCAGACGCCGGAGTACGCGGGACTGGCGCACCTGTTCGAGCACATGTTCTTCAAGGCGAACGACAGCTATCCGCAGCCCGACGCGTTCATCGACCGCGCGGCGGACCTCGGGGCACTCTTCAACGCCACGACGCGCGAGGAGCTTGTGAGCTACTACCTCACGGTGCTCGCCGACTCGGTCGAGGGTGGCCTGCGGTTCCTGGATGCCGCCCTGCGCGGTGCGCAGTTCCGCGCGGACGAGCTCGCCCGCGAGAAACAGGTAGTCCTCGGCGAGTACGACCGCGCGGAGTCGTCGCCGTGGTTCAGGCTCGACGAAGCCGTGGGCCGGAAACTGTGGGGGACATTCTGGAGCCGGAAGAACACCATCGGCGACCGCGCAGTGCTCCAGTCGGTGACGCCCGAGCAGATGCGGCGCATCCGGGACCTCTACTACGTGCCCAACAACTCGGCCCTGATCATTGCCGGTGATGTCGAGGCGGCGCCGATGTTTGCGCTCGCGGAGCGGGTACTCGGAAGCTGGCCGCGCGGCGAGGATCCCTTCGTCCGCGCACCGATTCCGACGGTGCCGCCGCTTGATGGCAATCAGGGCATCATTGTCGAGGAAGACGTGAATGCGGTCACCGTGCAGATCCAGTGGCACGGGCCCAGCGCCTCGAAAGACGAGGCCGCCACGTTTGCGGCGGACGTCTACTCGGACGTGTTGAACCAGGCGAGCTCGCGCTTCCAGCAGCGCCTGGTGGAGTCCGGTCTCTGGCAGGGCGTCATCGTCAACTATTACACGCTGAACCACGTGGGGCCCATCACGGTCAGTGGGCAGACGACGCCCGAGCAACTGCGCGAGGCGCTCGTGGCGCTGCACCGTGAACTGCGTGCCACGCTTGAGCCGGGCTACTTCACGGACGAGGAGCTCGAGGCGACCAAGGCGCACCGCGCGGTCAGCACCGCCTTCGGGATGGAGCGCGCCTCGGAAAACTCCCACACCATCGGCTTCTGGTGGAGCGTCGTGGGCGTGGACTACTACTTCCGGTACATCGACGCCATGGCCGAGCAGACGCCGCCCGACCTGCAGCGCTATGCGCGCACATACATCGTGGGCAAGCCGCACGTGACCGGCGTCATGCTGCCGCGAGGGACCATGCGCGCGCTGCAGCTCACTGAGTCGGAGCTGGCCGCGATCGGAGGGCCCCGTTGATGCACACCTTCCGCGACTTGGCAGCGAAACACGTCTGCGTCGCTGCCCTTGCACTGTGTTCGCTGGCGCGTGTGGTGACAGGCCAAGCGGCGACGCCCGCCGCCAGTCGCGCGCCCGCGGCCGAGACGTCCGAGACCACGCGCTTTGACGTCGACGGCATCCGCGTCATCCATCGCCAGACATCCAATGCACTTGTGGTGGCGAACCTGTACCTACTCGGTGGCACGTCGCTGGCGACGCCGGCCACCGCTGGACTCGAACCCTTGCTGCTCGGCGTCACCGAGCGCGGGTCGGCGAAGTATCCGGGGGAGCAACTGCGGCGCGCACTCGCCCGCACCGGATCGGAAATCGGCGTGGTGCCGCACGAGGACTGGACGGTCTACGCCCTCCGGACGACCAATACGCAGCTCGACTCGGCGTGGAGCGTGTACACGGACCGACTGCTGCGGCCGACCTTGGCGCAGGAGGATTTCACCTTCGTCCGCGACAACCTGCTGTCTGGCCTGAGCCAGCGCGTGGACAGTCCAGAGGCGCAACTCGAGTACCTCGCCGACAGCATCGCGTTCGTGGGCCAGCCGTATGGCCTCTCGCCGGTCGGTACGGAGCAGTCCATCGCGGGCCTGTCGCTGGCCCATCTTGCGGCGTTCCACAAACAGCACCTGGTGAAGTCACGGCTGCTGCTCGTGGTCGTCGGCGACGTCAGCCGGGAAAGGCTGGAGCGGATGCTGCGCACGAGTCTCGCCACGCTGCCGGCTGGCGACTACACCTGGTCGTCACCGTCGACGGGAGCCGAGCGCCCGGGTTCCAATGTGGTCATCGAGCCGCGCCGGTTGCCGACCAACTACATCCTCGGATGGTGGGAGGGCCCACCGGCCAACCACGCGGACGTGCCCGCGCTGCGGGTGGCCTCGGCAATCCTCTCGGGCAGGCTCTTTGGGGAGATCCGGTCGCGCCGCAATCTCACGTACGCCGTCGAGGCGAGGTTCCGCGACCGTGCCGTCACGTCTGGTGGCCTCTACGTCAGCACCACGCGGCCCGACACGACGCTGGCATTGATGCGAAACGAGATTCGCAACCTCTCCACCGTGACGCTGCCTACCGAGGCGCTGGCTCCGCTGATCTCGCAGTTCCTCACGGAATACTTTCTCGACAACGAGACATCGGGAGCGCAGGCCGACTTCCTCGCCCGTGCGGAGCTGTATCGCGGCGACTATCGCGCGGCGGAGCGGTTTGTCGCCGACCTGCGGGCCGTGACGGGCGATGACGTCCGGCGTGTGGTGGGCCAATACATGAAGGGCGTGCGCTTCGCGTACATCGGGGACCCGAGGGCGGTGAATCGCTTCCGGCTGATGGCGTTCTAGGATCTCGCCCGCCGGCGGTCCGCGAGACCGTCAGCCCTCGAAGTACTCCCGCACCTGCTCGGCCAAACTCGCGTTGGTGGCGATGGCCGAGCCAGCGAACGCGGTGCGACGTCCCTTGAGGTCGGTGAACACCCCACCGGCCTCCTCGATGATGGGCTGGAAGCACGCAGTGTCCCAGGGATTCACCACCGGATCCACCATCACTTCGGCGCGACCGGTCGCGACGAGCAGGTAGCCGAAGCAGTCACCCCATCCGCGGACGAGGTTCGCCTCACCGGACAGCGTGCGCCAGCCCTCCCGCAAGGCGGCGCGCGTGAATCCACGTTCGTCGTTGATGAGCATCGTCGCGCCTGCCAGCGTGGAGCAGCGACTCACGGATGCGCGGTTGCCGTTCCACCAACAGCCTTCGCCCGGTGCTGCGGCCACCAGTTCGTCGACTGCCGGAAAGAACGCCGCCCCGGCCAGCACCTCCTCGCCTTCGACGAGCGCGACCAATGAACCCCAAAGCGGGACCCCGCGCACGAAGCTCTTCGTCCCGTCGATGGGGTCGATGATC
Organism: Gemmatimonadaceae bacterium; assembly: GCA_019637445.1. NCBI lineage: Bacteria > Pseudomonadati > Gemmatimonadota > Gemmatimonadia > Gemmatimonadales > Gemmatimonadaceae > Gemmatimonadaceae bacterium. The sequence goes on from JAHBVS010000001.1 coordinate 1,595,622, forward strand.
CAGCGGCGCCCACTGCGGCCTTCCTGCTCGCCACGCTCCTCGCCAAGCACTCCGTCCTCCGGAAAGTGCTGGGACAGCCAGGTGCGAGCGGCTGTCTCTGCCTCTCGGTCGGCAGCGGTCACGGGTGAGCCATCGCCCTTGGTCTCGACGGTCAAGATCGATCGATAGTGGCGGAGCGCGACCGTGCCGATGTGGCGGGCCAGCGTCTCAGCGGAGCGTAGCAGAGTCGCACTCATGAACGAATCCCCATGGCATCGCCGAACTCCTCGGCCAGCGCCGAGAAATCGATTCCTTCCGTCGCGAAAGGCAAGGAGAAGACGGCGGCGGATAGGCCGCGGTCCTCAAGCACGCGCAGGTCGTTCGGGGTTGTGATCGAACCTGCGGCAATCACCGGCCACGGGGATTCGTCGACCACATCGGCCAGAAACGCAAGCTCGCTTCCCAGCACCCCGGACTCGCGCATTGGCGTCGCGACGAAAAGGCCAGCGAGCGGCAGGTCTCGCAACTCGTCGATGACTGAGAGCGCGGGTCGCGTGATCGCCCGTGCGCGAACGCGCGAGACAACGTTGCGGTCCCGCACGTCGAGAGCCAACAGGATGCGGCCGGGTTGTCGGTCAACTTGATCTTCAAGCCTGCGTGGGTCGTCGAAGGCGCGCGAGTCCAGCACCACGGCGCTCGCACCGTCCGCGACGAGCTCGTCGATCAGCTCCTCGTCCCGCAAGCCGCCAGCGATCTGCACGGAAATGCCGGCACGCTGAATCAGGTCACGCGTGGCCTCGCGGCTACTCGGTCTCCCGGCGGCCGCGTCGACATCGTGCACGTGGAGTCGACGGAAGCCCGCGGCTGCCCATTGCATCGCCGTCTCGAGCGGGTCGTGCAGCCAGGTGGCATCTCGGCCGGCGTCGCCCTCGTCCAAAGGCACTGTGTGGCCGCCACGAAGGCGAATGCTAGGGATGGCGAGCATCGCGAGGGGGTTCGGGAGCGGGTGGGAACGAGGGAAACTGGCGAGCGGGCCGTCCTGAGGGCTAGGCACCCCCTTGGCCCGGGGGTCCAAGCGCTGCGGCACTCAATGTGAGCGACAGGGCCAACAACGACCGCCGCCATTGGCAGCCGCGCCGCCTTGTGATACTTTTCACAACCTACGGATCAGCTGCCGTAGAGCTCACATCACAAATCGTTTGCACGGCCTGGAGGCTACTCGCAATGCAGTTCAATCGTCTGGCGCTGTTCGCTGCTGTCCTTTCGTTCGCCGCTTGCGGTGGCTCGGCTGATTCCGCGCCGGCTGCCGAGACCACGCCGGCCGCTGCTCCGGCCGCCGCCCCGGCCGCCGCGCCCGCGGGTGACATGATGGGTGCCGCGCCGATCACTGGCACGACGCACGAGATCAAGATGCTTGGTGACGAGAAGGGCTTCCGCTTCGAGCCCGCGAACCTGACCATCAAGACGGGTGACGCCATCAAGTTCGTCGCCGTGTCCGGCTTCCCGCACAATGTCGCCTTCACCGCGACGGGCCTGTCGGCCGACGTGAAGAAGCAGCTCGACATGAACTTCGGCACCGCGCGCATGGCCGAGCTGTCGTCGAACATGTACATGATGCCGAACGAGGGCTTCACGCTGTCCTTCGGCAACATCCCGGCTGGTAAGTACGAGTACAACTGCACGCCGCACCTCGCGATGGGGATGAAGGGCGTCATCACGGTCCAGTAAGTCGCCGCGCGCCACGGCGCGCCGCAGGATCACGACGGGCGGCGGCGAGCGAGACTCGTCGCCGCCCGTTCGCCTCTTAGGCCTCGTCCATCCTCGATGACAGCTCCCGCCGCCCCACGCCAACGTCCGCCACGACGGCCACTCACCGGAGCCGCGTGGTGGTACGCGCGCGCGTCGCTGGCAGTACGACGGACACGAGGGTTCCTCCGCTGGTGGCTGGCGGTCGGCGGCACGATTGCCGTCGCGGTACTGCTGATTCCGGTCGCGACCGACGACCCCGGCGCGACGGCGCGTGCGGTGTTGGAACGCGCCGCGGCCGATTCCTTGCGCAGCTGGGCGCGATTGCAGGCGGCAGAACGCGCGACCGAGGTGGCCGACTCGCTTCTGCGCGAGGCCGGGCGCGGGACGGACGCGTCGCGCATGGCGCCGGCGACGTCCTCGCGACCGCTAGACCCGGTGCTGGGAGCGTTGGTGGAGGCGCTGGCTACCGCACGCGCGCAGCGCAGCGCCGCCGCGTACCTCGCGTTGGCGGACGCCGAGGCGGTGCGCTACGGACCGCGGATGCTGGCGCTGGCCGACTCACTGCGCTCGACGGGCGAGGAGTCGGAGCGCCAACGCATCGGGCGCACCGTGATGGCGATCGCGGACTATCGGCGTGCCGAGCTCGAGTCCGCGGCGCCGCGTGAGCCGGCGCCGGAGCTGCGGGTGCCGGCCGCTGACACGGCGGCCCTTCGTGCGGAGCGGGACCGACTGGCCGACTCCGTGCGCGCGGCGACGTCGCGGCACGAGCTGTCGCGAAGCGCCGTGGCACGTGCCGCGGCAGGCCTGGATCGAGCGCGCGAAGCCAGCACGCCGATCTCCCCTGCCCCATTGGTGCTGCTGGTGTTGGTTCTCGGGGTGCTCGGACGGGTCGGCGCTGCACTGTTGCACGAAATGCGCGCGCCGACATTGGCCAGCGTGGAGGAGGCAGAGCGCTCGGTTGGCGCATCGGTGCTCTCGCTCGTGCGAGATCCCCTGCCGGAAGGCGCGCTACGCTTCCGGCCGCGAGGCGTGGATCCGTTCCGCGTTCTCTACCTTGCCCTCACGTCGACCGGCACGCGCTCGCGATCCGTGATTGTCGCCGGTCATGATCCGGTCGTGTCTGCGGCGGTGGCGGCGCGCCTGGCTGTGGCAGCCGCGGCGGACCACCGCAGCACCTTGGTGCTGGAACTCAACGCCGACGTGATTGCGCTGTCGCGCATTTTCCGCGACCACGCGGAACCCGGCTTCACCGACGCACTGGCCGGGCGATTTGCGTGGCGCGACGTCGCTCGCCCGGTGGGTTCGAGCGACGGGCTCAATATGCAGATGATTCCTGCAGGCTCTACGCCCGACGCCGAACTCCCCGAGGCAGCGCGTGCGACGGCACTGAAGGGCTTCGCAGACTTCCGCGAGCGTCACGAGCTCACGATCGTCACCGTCGGGGTGGCAGACGCAGAGCGGGCGCGAGAACTCCTACCGTCGGCGCCGCAAGTGCTCTGCGGCGTCGTAGGGATCACACCCGTAGAGGTGTTCGCTCGCGACGGTGGCTCACTCGAGGCGACCGGCGACCGACTGCACAGCGTCGTGCTCTGGGACGCGCCGCTTCCGAACCTGCCGTCTCGGGCGGAGCTCGCCGCGCACCTGTCGAAGCGCAAAGGCCGCACGCCGGGCGGATCGTTCAAGGCTGTCGAAGCGGCCACGAAAAAGACATCAACAGGACACTGATGGAGCATCAATACGCTTCAGATCTGCTTGAGATCGAGCGGCTGCACCTGTTGAGACTGGGTGTCTGGGCGCTGCTCAACGTTGTCACCGGCACCGCGCTGCTCACACTGCTGCAGGTGAGGAGACTCAGGTCGGCAATGCTCCAGCACTTCGGGATACAGACGGCAGCGTGGGGGCTCCTTGTCCTCCTCATCGCGGGCTGGTCGTGGCAACGACTCGCGCTCCGTGACCTCGCCGGCGCGACGCAGCTCGACCGCCTGCTGTGGTTGAACATCGGCCTCGATCTCGGATACCTGCTGGTCGGCCTGACCCTGGCTGCCTGCGGCTGGAAGCTGGGGCGACGCCTCGGGCTCGTCGGCGCGGGGCTCGGCATTGCAGTGCAAGGGATCGCGCTCGCCGTCCTAGACCTTCAACTTGCTGGCGCGCTGGTGCGTTAGTGCGGGTCGATGCCCATATTCCGGCGGCCGCCATGACTGGATACTCCGACCGCATCAACCACGCCTTCGCCTTCGCGGCGAAGCATCACGACCGGCAGGTGCGCAAGGGCACCCGCCTGCCCTACCTCACGCATCCCGCCAACGTGGCGCTCATCCTCACGCGCTACGGTCGCGACGAGGACACCATCATCGCGGGCATCCTCCACGACGTCATCGAAGACTGCGTGCGCGAAGGCTGGACACAGGAGATGCTCGAGGACCGCATCGCAACGAAGTTCGGGGCCGAGGTGCTGGATACCGTCCTGGCCGTCACGAAGCGCCGTACCGATGACGACGGGGTCGAGCTCTCGCGCGACGAGGCCAAGGCGGACTATCTCACACGGCTCTCCGAGGCGGGCGAGGCGGCGCGCTGGGTTTGTGCCGCCGACAAGGTCCACAACGCCGGAAGCTTGCTTGCCGATCTCCGGCGTACGATCGACCCCGACAGTGTATGGGGCCGCTTCAACGGTGGTCGCGACGGCACGCTGCAGTGGTACGTCGGTGTGCGCGACCGGCTTCGCGAGCTCGGCTTCACCGCCCCGATCCTCGCGGAGCTTTCGACACTTGTTGACGAGCTCGTGACGCGCTGAGCGACTCGCGCTGGACTAGTGAGCCGCCGCCGCCGGGTAGCTGCGCTCCACATACTCGTTCAGAATCTCGAGGAACTCCTCGACGATGCGCTCTCCTTTCAGCGTCACGCGCAGCTTGCCGTCGACGTAGACCGGTGCCTTGGGCTCCTCGAAGGTGCCGGGCAAGGAAATGCCAAGATTCGCGTGCTTGGACTCCCCCGGCCCGTTCACCACGCAGCCCATGACGGCGACCTTCATCTCCTCGACGCCGGGGTGAGACTCGCGCCAAATGGGCATCTGATCACGCAGATATCCCTGGATGTCCTCGGCCATCTTCTGGAAGAAGGTGGATGTCGTACGCCCGCAGCCGGGACAGGCGGTGACCTGCGGTGTGAACGACCGCAGCTCGAGCGATTGCAGGATCTGCTGGGCGACGAGCACTTCCTCGGTGCGGTCGCCGCCGGGCCGCGGTGTCAGCGAGACGCGAATCGTGTCGCCGATGCCTTCGCTCAGCAGGATGGCCAGCGCCGCCGTGCTGGCGACGACGCCCTTGGTGCCGAGTCCGGCCTCCGTCAGCCCGAGGTGCAGCGGGTAGTCGCAGCGCGTCGCCAGCCGTCGATACACGGTGACGAGATCCTGCACCTGCGAGATCTTCGCCGAGATCAGGATCTGGTCGTGCCGTAGTCCGGTTTCCTCGGCGAGCGCCGCCGAGCGCAACGCGGACTCGAGCATCGCCTCGAAGTAGACCTCCTTCGCGTCCAGTGGCTCGCTGCGCTTGGCGTTCTCGTCCATGCGCTGCGTCAGGAGGTCCTGATCCAGCGAACCCCAGTTCACGCCGATACGCACCGGCTTGTCGTTGTCGACGGCGACCTGGACAATCGTCCGGAAGTTGTCATCGCGGTGTCGCGTACCGACGTTGCCGGGGTTGATGCGGTACTTGGCGAGCAGTTCCGCGGCCTTGGGATACTTCCGCAGCAGGAGGTGCCCGTTGTAGTGGAAGTCACCGACCACGGGCACGGGAACGCCCTTGTCAGCCAAGCGCGACATGAGCTCGGGCACAGCGGCCGCGGCCTCGTCGTTGTTGACGGTCACGCGCACGATCTGCGAGCCCGCGCGCCAGAGGGCGGCGACCTGGGTTGCCGTCGCGGCGGCATCGGCCGTGTCAGTGTTCGTCATCGACTGGACGACGATCGGCTGGTCGGAGCCGACGAGGACTCCTCCCACGTCGGCGGTGACCGATCTGCGGCGCTGCTTGAAGGGGGACACGGGCGTTGGGGCGCGGTTGGGGCAGGGGATGTGGCCGGGGGACGCGTCCCCCGACCGAGGGGAAACTAGCGGCCGCAGAACGATGACCCAACGCCCCGGAACCGCTGACGGGTCCAGCAGGGGGCGGGGAAAGGCTTCCGGTGGCGGGGAGGGGACCATTGCGGCACTTCCCCGGTCCCCCTAGCTTTGTACATCCCTCGGAATGTCGAGGGGTGATCCAACGCGAGGGATCTCTATGGTCTCGCGAGTCCGATTGTGCAGGTGCGGCGCGTTCCGCTCCCAGCATAAATCAACATCATCAGGAGTAGGGAATGCGTACGACCGGCAAGGTGAAGTGGTTCAACGATGCGAAGGGCTTCGGGTTCATCACGCCCGACAACGGCACCAAGGATTGCTTCGTGCACTACAGCGCGATCCAGGGCACCGGCTTCAAGTCGCTGGCCGAGGGTGACAGCGTCGAGTTTGACATCGTGCAGGGGGCCAAGGGTCCGGCTGCCGAGAACGTCTCCAAGGTTTCGTAACCACAGAGCCGGCACAATCGGACGGGCGCCCGGAGCAATGCTCTGGGCGCCCGTTTGACGTTCAGGATGGTGTGAGTGCCACCGCGCTCAGGCATCGCCGAGGTCAGGCAAGGCCGGTCGCCGCGCGGCGGGCCGGCCGCGCGGGCGGCGAACGACACTTTCGATGGCGACGGCGCATCGCCGCTGCGTCTCCGCCCGAAGTGCCGCCAAGTCCGCCCCAAGTTGCACAAAGGGGCCGACCTCCAAACTTCCGGTGAAGCCTTCGGAGGCCGAAGCCTGAGAATGGCGCCCCATCAAGCGCTGAGCGATAGCGAGTGCGGCTCTGGCGGGGATCCCGAGGCCCGCTGACAGCTCGAGGCAGAGCATCAGCTCCTCAACTAGAGTCACCGGTACCCGCCGCTCCACGCCCTGACGGCCTGGCGGAAGCACATCTGGTCCGAGTCGAACGATGAGATTATCGAACGCCTTGCGTTCGAGTCCGAGAACGACCGCAGCAGTCGCGGTTGTGAGCGCCCGCAAATATCCTCTTTGTCAAGGATATCATAATATCGTAGTCGAGGCGAAATAATTCCAGCTTTGCGGCCAGGTCTCCCAATATCCAGCGAATCCTCGCGCAACTGCCTCGGGTTTCGGATTGCGCTGAGCTTACGACCAGGCATCGTGAATCAAACGACTGGATCGTTTCTGAGACTAGCGTGAGCGGACTCCCAGGGAATCGCTAGCAGCAACAGGATGAGTGGGAGACGAACAGCGCGGCGCGGCCGGTCGCCTCAACAAGACCGCGGTAAATAACCTTAAACAAAAAAACAATCGTATCTATTTGAAAATATTGACTTTAGCGAAGCGCAACTCGAGCTGCCTCCAGCTGAGCAACAACGGCGCTTGGACCGGTTCCTCCAGGGATGTTTCGGTGCGAAACAGACTGACCCGCACTCAGCTCGGCCATGACATCCTCTGAAAAGGACTCGTGCGCAGCAGAAAACGACTCGAACGGCAAGGCCGAAAGATCAACGCCGTGCTCTTCGGCTTCTCGCACAAGGCGACCAACTGCACCGTGGGCCTCGCGAAAACTCACCTGTTTGCGTACGAGGTAGTCTGCAAGATCCGTCGCCATCATTGCTCCACTTAGTGCACGGCGCATTGCCTCGGGCTCGAATCGCAGCGTCGCCAACGAGCCAGAAACTGCCGGGAGCAACAGCTCCATACCGTCCACCGCATCGAACAGCGCCCGCTTGTCCTCCTGCAGATCCTTGTTGTAGCCACTCGGGAGCGCCTTCAGGGTGGCCACAAGGCCGACCAAGTCGCCCAGCATCCGCGCGCCGGACCCGCGGGCCAGCTCGAGCGCGTCCGGGTTCCGTTTCTGGGGCATCATCGACGAGCCAGTCGAGAAGGCGTCGCCATAGCGGACAAACCCAAACTCGCTGGAGCCAAACAGAATGAGGTCCTCGGCGAGCCTGGAGAGATGCGTGCCGAGCATAGTGAGCGCAAAGAGCGAGTCGGCGACGAAGTCGCGGTCGCCAACGGCGTCGATCGAGTTCTGCGAGATCGCATCGAAGCCGAGGTCGGCCGCAATCTTCTCGCGCGGCACGGGGAAGGCAGACCCGGCGATGGCGCCAGATCCCAGCGGCATGACCGCCGTACGGCGCCGCGCCGCGTCCAAGCGCTCTCGGTCACGCACCAGGGGCCAGAAATGCGAGAGCATCCAGTGTGCAACGGATACGGGCTGGGCACGCTGCAGATGCGTGTAAGCCGGCATCAGCACGCCTTGGTGCGGCTCGGCCTGCTCGAGCATTGTGCGCTGCAGGTCGCGCACCATTCCCGCGATCCGATCAAGCGCGGACATCGTCCAGAGCCGCGTATCGGTTGCTACCTGGTCGTTCCGGCTGCGACCCGTGTGCAGGCGTCCCGCAGGCCCCGGCGCTTCCTCGTGAAGTAGTCGGTCCACAAACGTGTGCACGTCCTCGTCCGCGGCCTGCGGCTGCTCGCCAGCCGCGACGCGCGCAGCGACACGCTCCAGCCCAGCCACCACCTCATCAGCTTCCGCAGCGGAGTACACACCGGCCGAGACCAAGCCGCGTGCCCAAGCCTGCGACAGGCGTATGTCGAAGGGCCACAGACGGATATCGGTCCCGATCGAACGGTTCACCGCTTCGAGTTCCGGTGCTGGGCCACCACTAAAGCGCCCGCCCCAGAGCTTGTGGCCGCCAGTCTGGTCGCTCATCGCAGCTCCAGGCGCAGGACGCGAGTCAGGCCGCCCGTGAAGGCGAGAGTCATCAAGGTCTCGGTATGCATATGTATGCGAATAAAGCGGTCAGTCAGAGCGCGAAACGGCTCACCGTTTCGCGAGCCCTGCGAGGCGTCGAGCGACACGTTCGCGGGCCTGCTCGGAGCGGCAGATCATCAGGATGGTGTCGTCACCGGCGATGGTGCCCAGCACGTCAGGTGAGGACTCCGCGTCGATGGCCGACGCGACGGGCTGCGCGCCGCCGATGACGGTCCGTAGCACGAGCAGTGGGCCCACGCCGTCGAGGCGGCTGAACAGCTGCGGCAGGATCGCTGCAAGCGGGGCACGCGCGCTGTCGTCGCCAGCACTCTCGCCAACGACGTAGCGCAAGCCGTGGGGCGTCGGCACGCGGGCCACGCGGAGGTCGCGCAGGTCACGGGAGAGCGTCGACTGCGTGACGTCCATGCCGCGCTTCAACAACAACTGCCGAAGCTCCTCCTGGCTCCCGATCTCGCGGGTGCCGATGAGCTCCAGGATGGCGTGTTGGCGCTGCCGCTTGCTGATGGTCACAAATGGAAGAGTCGAAGTCTCGGAGAGTAGCGCCGTCCGCACAGGCAAGGAAGCTGGCCGTTGACACTCCGCCTACGCATTAGTATGCATTAAATGTGCATAAGATTCCAGTCGGCGTCCTCGGAGCCTCCGGCTACGCGGGACGCGAACTCTGCGCCCTCGTCGCGCAGCATCCCTCGTTGTCGCTCGCCTTTGCCTCGGCGAACGCGCAACGTGGTGAACGCCTTGAACTTCCGGGCGGAAGCTCGGTCACGTTCCAGGCGGCCGAGGACTGCGCGCTTGGCGACGCCAAGCTGATTTTTTCCTCGCTGCCTCACGGCGCCAGCGCCGCGTGGGTCGCGCGCGCGCGCGAGGCCGGCGCGCGCGTGGTCGATCTCTCCACCGACCTTCGCATCGGCAACGGGGCAAGCGACGGTGTGCCGTACGGCCTCACTGAGTGGAAGCGAAACGCGGTGCGAGACGCCGAGCTCGTCGCAAACCCTGGCTGCTATCCGACTGCTGCACTGCTGGGACTGCTGCCGCTGCTGGAGAATGGACTGATCGCCAGCGGCGCCACCGCGCACATCTCCGCCGCCAGCGGCGTCACCGGAGCGGGCCTCACGCCACGCCTCGACCTGCTCTTTGGAGAAGTGACCGAAAACTTCCGCGCCTATGGCGTAGGCAACACGCACAGACATCTCAACGAGATGCGCGCTGCCGTCGCGCAAGCAGGCGCCGACGTGGACCTCCTGTTCACGCCGCACCTGCTACCGACGGCTCGCGGCATCCTGGCCACGATCACGGTGCCGCTGGCATCGGCACTGCCAGATCCGCTGGCGCTGTATCGCAAGCGTTACGCTGGCGAGCGCTTCATCGAAGTCGTTGAGGCGCTGCCAGAACTGCGACAGGTCCAGCATCGCAACGTCGCACGTATTGCCGTGCGCGCGGTGCAGGATGTGCGCGTGCCAACCCTCCAGGTGTTCAGCGCCATCGACAACCTCGTAAAGGGCGCCGCAGGCCAGGCGCTGCAGAACGCAAACCTGATGCTCGGGCTCGAGGAGTCCGCCGGGCTGCCCGCATGAGGACGCGCGTCATCAAGCTCGGTGGCCGCGCGCAGGCGGATCCGAAGCTGCCGGCGGCGCTCACCGCAGCTTCGGCCGCAAGTGCGGTGGTTGTGGTGCACGGCGGCGGGGATGAGGTGAGCGCGATGCAGCGACGCCTCGGGCTCGAGCCGCAATTCGTCGGCGGTCGTCGTGTCACGAGCCCCGCAGACCTTGAGGTCGTGCGCATGCTGCTCTCCGGTACGGTCAACAAGCGTCTTGTCGCGCAGCTGCTCAGCGTCGGTGCCCGCGCGGTCGGCATCAGCGGTGAAGACGGTGGGCTCATTACCGCACGCGTTGTGGACCCAACCTTCGGTCGCGTCGGGCGCGAGGTGCTCGCCGACGCGTCGCTGTTGCGCACGCTGCTAGACGCCGGCTGGCTGCCAGTCGTCTCCCCTGTCGCGCGCGACCGCGAGCAGGCCGACGGCGTCGGTCTCAACGTGAATGGCGATGACGCCGCCACGGCGCTCGCCGTCGCTTTGCACGCCGACGAGCTGCTCTTCGTCTCCGACGTGGCAGGCGTACTGGAAGATGGTGCCGTGCTGCCCCGACTCGACCACGGTAGCATCAAGGTGCTCGGCGATCGCGGGGTGGTGCAGGGCGGTATGCTCGCCAAGCTCGAGGCCGCTCTCGCCGCCCTCGACGCGGGCGTCGGTGCCGTGCGCATCGGCACGCTCGAGGCCATCGCCGACGCGAACGCAGGAACAACCATCGTCCCCGCTGTCTCCGCCCAACAGGAAACCCCGTGACCACCGCGACGATTGCCATGACCGACGCCCTCTTCGCCACCTATCGCCGTGCCCCGATGGAGCTGGTGCGTGCCGAGGGCGTGCGCCTCTACGACAGTGAAGGGAAGTCCTACCTCGACTTCGCGTCGGGCATTGCGGTCAACGCCCTGGGCTATGACGACGCCGGCGTGCGACAGGCGATGCAGGAAGCCATGCAGTCGGGACTGGTCCACACGTCGAACCTCTTCCGCACATCGGCGGGCGAGCTGCTGGCGGAGAAGCTCGTGCGCGCGTCGTTCGCGGACCGGGTGTTCTTCTGCAACTCGGGCGCCGAAGCCAACGAAGGCGCCTTCAAGTTTGCCCGCAAGTGGGCGCGACAGGTCGGTGGGCCGGCCAAGCACGAAATCATCGCACTGCGCGGTGCCTTCCACGGTCGGCTCTTCGGGACGGTAGCGGCGACGGATCGGCCGCAGTATCGGAATCCGTACCGCCCGCTGGCCGGTGGCATCCACATCCACGAGCGCGACATCGAGGAGCTCTCGCGCGTGATTGGCGAGGAGCAGACGGCGGCGGTGATTGCCGAGCCGGTGCAGGGAGAGGGAGGCATGCGCGTCCTGGATACCGGTTTCGTGCGCGAGCTGCGGGCGTTGACCCAGGAACGCGGCGTGCTGTTGATCCTCGACGAGATTCAGTGCGGCTATGGTCGCACGGGGACGTTCTTTGCGTACGAGCAGTTCGGCGTGGAGCCGGACCTGCTGACGGTGGCCAAGCCGATGGCGGCCGGGCTGCCGATGGGCGCCGTGCTCGCCACGCAGCGCGTGGCGGACGCGATCCAGCCTGGCGACCACGGCACGACCTTCGGTGGTGGCCCCTTCGTAGCCCATGTGGCCAACCACGTCTTCGACCGGCTGCACGACCCCGCGCTGCTGGAACACGTGCGGCGCGAAGGCCAGTGGCTGGGTGACCAGCTGGCCTCGATGGAGGCGCGCCTGCCGAAGGTGCGTGCCGTGCGTGGACGCGGCCTCATGTGGGGCGTGGACGTGACCGTGCCAGCCAAGGACGTGGTCTCAATGGCGCTGGAGCAGGGGCTGATCGTGGTCGCCGCGGGCGACCACACGGTTCGCCTCCTGCCGCCGCTGGTGATGACCCGCGAGCAGCTCGCCGAAGGCCTCGCCAAGCTCGAGACGGCAATCGGATAGATGGCCCCTCTGGTGGGATTCGGGTTCCCGGCGCAACGTAGGGCCCGATGCCAGCACTCTCGATGATTCGACGCAGGCTCCACGCTTCGCCGCGGTCGCCACTGGTTTTGGCGATGCTCGTGGCGAGTGTGGTCGTGCAGGCCTGCGGCGGCGTTGCGGTGGGCGGCAGGCCGACGGCCGAGGGCAGCGGCACGGCGCTGCTGGTGGTGATCACCGTTGATCAGTTGAGCAGCGATTACCTCGAACGCTACGGCGGAACCTTCACGCACGGATTCCGCCGGCTCCTCGACGAGGGCGCCGTGTGGCCGCGAGGGGTGCACGACCACGCGATCACCGAGACGGCGCCGGGGCACGCAAGCATTCTCTCCGGCCGTTTCCCCGTGCACACGGGCATCTCCAGCAACTCGCAGGGCGTGAACACCACCGAGGCGCCGCTGCTGGGCGCGACAAGCCTGGGTGCATCCCCCTTCCGCTTTCGCGGCACGGCGTTCTACGACTGGATGCGAGCCGCCGACGCGTCATCCCGCGCGCTCAGCGTCTCGCGCAAGGACCGCGGGGCGATCCTCCCGATCGGGCGGGCGAAGACCGACGTCTATTGGTACGCGTCGAACGGGACGTTCACGACCAGCACGTACTATCGGGACGCCCTGCCTGGCTGGGTGAACGACTTCAACCAGCGCCGCGCGCCGCAGGCACTCGCCGGGCGCGAATGGCCGCTGCTGCTCGAGTCGCCGCTGCGTTATCCCGCGCCCGACTCGGTGCCGCGTGAAGCGGATGGTGCAGACGTTGTGTTCCCGCACCGCCTGTCCACCGATCCGGCGCGCGCGGCGGCGCAGCTGGTCGAGTACCCGTGGATGGATTCCCTCACGCTCGCCTTTGCCCTCGACGGCGTGCGCGAGCTGGCGCTCGGGACCTCGAATCGCCGCCTGGACCTCCTCGCGGTCTCGCTGTCGACCACGGATGCCGTCGGACACCGCTACGGGCCGGATTCCCGCGAGATCCACGACCAATTGCTGCGCCTCGACGGCTACCTTGGCACCTTCCTCGACTCGTTGGCGTCGTTGCGCGGGTCGGAAAAGCTCTTGGTCGTGCTGACGGCAGACCACGGCATCGCGCCCTATCCAGACCTGCGCTCGTCGTACTACGACAACATGCTCGCACAGCGCGTGGACTTCAGTCGCGCGCTGTCGTGGGTGCGCCGGGCGATGCAGCGCGACGGCGTGGACTCGATGGCGGTCATCTACGACGACGGCTTCCGCGTCGTGGATCCTGATGCCTTCCAGCGCACGGGCCGCGACCCGGACACCTACGCGCAGATGTGGGTCGAGGAGATGCGCCGCTTCAACGGCGTCCAGCGCGCCGACATGGTGTCCAGCCTCGTCACGGCCGACACCGTGCAGGACCGTGTGGCCCGACGCTGGTTGCACATGTTCGGGCCCGATGACGCGGTGCGGGCGGTAGTGACGCTGACGCCGTTTTCGTACAACGCGTCGGTCACCTACGCGACGCACGGCTCCCCGCACGAGTACGATGCGCGGGTGCCCATCATCTTCTGGGGCGCCGGCATTCCCGCCGGCATCCGGCCGGGCGAGGCGCGCGTCGTGGACATCGCGCCCACGCTGGCCGTGCACCTCGGCATCCGGGCCCGCGAGCGACTCGACGGGCGACCGCTTCCCCTCATCCCCGAGGACTGAATGCGCGCCCCGCCTCCGCTGGAGCAGCGAGCCATCGATCGCCACGGTGGTGCCACGACCATCCTTGGCCTTGGTACGCGGCGGCTGGCGGACAAGGGCCAACAGGCAACGATCAAGGTAATTCGCGAGGCAATCGACCTGGGTGTGAATGTGTTGGAGCTCTCACCGGGCTTCGGCGACGGGCGTGCCGAGCGATGGGTCGCGATGGCGCTCAAGGACGGGTACCGCGAGCGCGTGCAGTTGGTATGGCAGTGTGCCGCGTACCAGCGCGACTACAAGACGTCGATGGCGCAGCTGGAGTCGACGCTCGCGTTGCTGAAGACGGATCGGATTGACCTGTGGTCCTTCCACCAGGTCATCTACGACAACGATCCGGACTGGATGTACGACCACGGCGGCCTCGATGCGGCACAGGAAGCGCGGGAACAGGGAAGGGCGCGCTGGATCGGTTTCCACGGAGAGAAGTCGCCGCACATCGCCCTCAAGCTGCTCAGCCGCGGATTCGCCTGGGACGTGGTGCTGATGCCGCTGAACCCCTTCGACGGCTCGTTCCGCTCGTTTGAGCGACAGGTGCTGCCCGAGGTGATTCGCAATGGTGGTGCGGTGATCGGGACCAAGCCCTTGGCCGGAGGCGCGATACCTGGTTGTCGCGTGGTGAAGGTCGAGGATGCCTACCGCTACGTTTGGTCGTTGCCGGTGAGCACGGTGCTCGGTGGTATCGACGACCTCGCCACACTGAAGAAGACGGTGAAGCTCGCGGCGGGCTACACGCCCCTGCACGCCGGGACCATGGACGCCGTGCGCCAGAAGGCACGCGCGATGGCCGGCGACGGGCGATTCGAGCGCTATAAGACCACACAGGAATTCGACACGGCGGCGGGTCTCGCCGCGCACGGTTACTGATCACTCCAGAGCATATGCCCTCGCAGACATCTTTGGCGTCGCGCCAGGCGCGTCGCCTGCTGGCGCTCGCGTGCGTGCTGTTTCTCGGCGCGACCCCATCGGCGGCGCAGGATCTCAATGGCTACGCGCGCGACCACGCCGCGCGGCAACGCGCCGCTGAGCGCGCCGCGATTGCCAGACCGGACACGGCACGGGCACAGGCCTTGGCGCGCGCGCTCGCCGACCGACCGCACATCGCCGGCACGGCGGCGCAGGCCCGCACGCGTGACCTGGTGATTGCCGCCCTGCGTGAGGCAGGACTGGAGACGGAAGTGCGCGAGTACGAGGTGTGGCTGCCGCACACGGTGCAGTACGGGGTGTGGCGCGTGCATCCGGATCCGCGCGAACTCGACCTACGCGAGGGATCGGTGCCGGAGGATCCGACGACAGTTGCGTATCCCGAGTATCCGACCGTGAACGGCTACAGCGGCACCGGCGACGTGACGGGCGAGGTCGTGTATGTGAACTACGGGCTGATCGAGGACTACGCGCAGCTCGACTCGCTCGGCGTCAGCGTGCGCGGCAAGATTGCGATTGCGCGCTATGGGCGGTCGTTCCGCGGCATCAAGGCGCGCGAGGCTGAACGGCGCGGCGCGCTGGCGCTCCTCATGTATTCGGATCCGGCGGACGACGGCTACGCGCGCGGCGATGTGTACCCCGAGGGCCCGTACCGCAACTCGCGCGGCGTGCAGCGCGGCAGCGTGATGAACGGTGCCGGGGACCCGACCACGCCGGGCTATGCCTCCGTGCGTGGCGCGTTGCGGCAGCCGCTGGAGTCGCTGCCGGTGCCGCGGATTCCCGTACTGCCGCTCTCGTACGGCAACGCGATCGAACTGCTGCGCGACGTGCGCGGTGCCGACATCCCGCAGTCGTGGCAGGGCGGACTCCCGTTCCGCTACCACGCCGGCCCGGGCCCAGTGCGTGCACGTGTGCAGGTCTTCAGCGACTCGGCAACGGCTGCCTACAAGCCGATCTGGAACACCTACGGGATCATCCGGGGCAGCGAGTTCCCGGATGAGATGGTGATCATCGGCGCGCACCGCGATGCCTGGAGTCCCGGGGCGGTGGACAACGTCTCGGGCACCGTGAGCGTGGTGGAAGCCGCGCGCGCCGTCGCCGCGCAGATGCGCGCCGGCTGGCGGCCACGACGCACACTGGTCTTCGCGACCTGGGACGCCGAGGAGTGGGGGCTGGTCGGCAGCACGGAGTACGTGGAGGACGACTCGCTGCGCCTCCTGCGCGGAGCGGTGGCGTATCTCAACCAGGACGTGGCCGCGAGCGGCCCGTCATTCGGCGGCGGTGGTAGTCCGTCGCTGCGCGGCGTTCTGCGTGATGTGGCGCGCAGTGTCGCCGATCCGAGCGGTGATGGATCCGTCTATGAAGTGTGGCGGCGTCGTGCGCGCGTGGCGGACGGGGCCGAGCCGGCGATGGGCGACCCGGGCGGTGGCTCGGACTTCGCCGGCTTCTACAACCACCTCGGGATCCCGCACAGCGACTGGGGCTTTGGTGGCGGCAACGGCATCTACCACTCGAACTACGACTCCTGGACGTTCATGGAGCGCTTCGGCGATCCCGGGTATCGCTACCACGCGACGGCCGCGCGCATCGGCACAGCGATGATGATGCGGCTCGCCAACGCCGACGTCCTGCCCTACGACTACGTGGAGTTCGCGCAGACGATGCGCCGCTACCTCGCGCCGCTCGAGCGTGGGCTCGCGGCGCGCGGATGGTCGGCCACGCCGGCGCCACTCGCGGCGGCGATCGATCGCATGGAAACGGCGGCGCGCGGCTTCGCGTCGGCACGTGATGCCGCGTTGCAGACCACGCTGCCGCGCGCGCAACAAGTGGCCACCAACGCCGCGCTGCGCGACGTCGAGCGCGCGCTCACGCGACCGGAGGGCTTGCGTTCGCGCGCGTGGTATAGGAATCTCATATACGCGTCAGATGTCGATAACGGCTACGGCACGATGGTTTTCCCTTCGCTGAACGAGGCGCTGCGGTATGGCAGCGCGGAAAGTTTTGCGGCGGAGTTGCAGGATCTCGTCACGCGTTTCGATGCGGCGACGGCGGCAGTCGAACGTGCCACGCGAGCGCTGCGCGGCGGGCGGTAGCGGCACAGGCGGTTGTTCCCTTCGCGACGCTTGGCGCGTCCGAAGGGAAGATGCGGGGGTGGTTCCGGGACCACTCCCGCAGGAACGAAGGGGCAACGCGACGACAGGACCGCGTTGCCCCTTCGCCTATATTCCGCGCGTATGACCGAAGCCTTCGACCCAGGGCGCTACGCGCGCCACCTCTCGCTTCCGCAGGTCGGCGCGGATGGGCAGCGTCGGCTGCACGAGGCCTCGGTACTCATCATTGGGTTGGGCGGACTGGGGTCGCCGGCGGCGTTGTATCTCGCAGCCACCGGTGTCGGTCGCCTTGGACTGGTCGACCACGATCGCGTGGCCGTGCACAACCTCCAGCGCCAGATCCTGCACGGCACGCCCGAGATCGGCACGGCGAAGACCGCCTCGGCGCGCGCGCGGCTGGAGGCGCTCAACCCGGACGTGCGCCTCGACACCTGGGAGCTCGCGTTGACGCGCGACAACGCCCGTGGCATCGTCGCCGACTACGACGTCGTGATCGACGGCACGGATGTGTTCAGTACGCGCTACTTGGTGAACGACGCCTGCGTGCTGGAGGGCAAGCCGTTGGTGCACGCGAGCGTGCACCGGTTCGAGGGCCAGCTCTCCGTCTTCCACCACGGCGACGGACCCTGCTACCGCTGTCTGCATCCGGAGCCGCCGCCGCCGGGCTCGGTGCCGAGCTGCGCGGAGGGCGGCGTGCTCGGTGTGGTGCCCGGCATTCTGGGGACGCTGCAAGCCGCCGAGGCCATCAAGCTCATTCTCGGGATCGGCACGCCTGCGGGCGGACGTCTGATTGTGCTCGACGCGCTCTCGTTGCGTATGCGCGAGGTCGCCGTCGCACGCGATCCAAACTGTCCGTGGTGCGCGAGGCGCAGCCAGCGTGAGTTGCTGGCCGACTACGCCGCCTTCTGCGGGGAAACGCCGCCGCTACCGGCAGACGCACGCACGATCGCGCCACGAGACTTGGCGCCTCGCCTGCTGAGCGGCGAGATATTGGTGCTCGATGTCCGCGAGGAGTGGGAGCTTCAGGTGGTGTCGATAGTCGGCGCCCAACACCTGCCGATGGGGCTCGTGCCCGCACAGCAGGCGCTGCTGCCGCGCGACCGTCCCATCGCCGTGCTCTGCCATCACGGAACCCGCAGCGCGATGGTCGCCGACTACCTGCGCTCCGCCGGGCACAGGCAGGTGCTCAATGTGAGCGGCGGCATCGATCGCTGGAGTGTTGAGGTGGATCCGGCCCTGCCGCGGTACTAGGCCGTGTCCGCCGCGCTGCTCTGGACCGTGGCGGTGGTGGTGGGCATTTGGGCGCAGCGGACGTGGCGTGCCCGTCGGCGGGAGGCGCGCTTTCGGCGTCGATTCCCCGCCGGACCCGACGGCATCGTCCTGGGCGCCGAGCCGCGGACCTACGAGGCGGCAGGACGCGGCGCCCTTCTCCTTGTCCACGGCTACAACGACTCGCCGCGCTCGCTCGAGCGGATCGCGCAGGCACTGCATGCCGTCGGCTGGACGGTGCGCCTGCCGCTCCTGCCCGGACACGGCCGCTCGCTCGAGGCCTGGGACGATTGGACGGCGGACCAGGCCATCGCTTTGTTGCGCGAAGAGTACGAGGCGCTTCGGCGGAGCCACGGCGTGGTGGTGGTGGGCGGGCTCTCGATGGGTGGAGCCCTGGCTACGTGGTTGGCCGCCGAGGCGGAGCCGGATGCCGTACTGCTGTTTGCGCCGATGCTCTTTGTGCCGCGTCCGATGCAGCTTGCGGTGAGCACCGCGCGGATCTGGAGCCTCGTGACGAAATACCTCGCGGGCGGTGGCGGTCGCTCCATCCGCGACCCGGAGGCCAGAGACACCCAGATCTCCTACGGCTGCTCTACCCGTCGTTCGCTGGAGGCCGTCGAGCGGATTGCGCGAGGGACGGTGGTGCGGCTGGGATTCGTACACGCGCCCGTGTTGTTCCTGCAGTCCGAGGAGGACAATCGCCTGCCGGCCGACCAGAGTCGACACGCCTTGGCGCGCCTGGGATCGGCGGACCGGACCGCCGTCTGGACAACGGGGGCGGGCCACGTGCTCACGGTGGACTACGGGTGGCAGGCGCTCGCCGAGCGCGTGGCGCAGTGGCTCACGGCGCGGTTCCCTGCGCTCGATTAGACTTCGGCAGAATCACTTGCCGTCAGGACGGAGAATGGCCGAGATCACCTGCAAGCGTTGTGGCGCCACCAAGCCTGGATTCGAGCGGGCCCCGTTCCCGGGCGCCATCGGCGCGCGCATCGTCGAGGGCAGCTGCCCGGACTGCTGGCAGCAATGGCTGAAGCAGCAGACGATGCTGATCAACCACTACGGGCTCAACGTGATGGATCCCCAGGCGCGGCAGTTCCTGACGCGCAATATGGAGGCCTTCCTGTTCCGTACCGGCGAGGCGGATGCCGTGGACACGTCCAAGCAGGGCACGATCTCGCACTGAGGCCGTTCCGGCCCGCGCCGGCGATTGACTATAGTAGCGATATGCTACTTATTTGATGGGATGTCTGCGCCGCGCCTAGCCCTCGTCTGCTGTTCCGTCGATGATGACGGCCTGTGCGTGTTGATGCGTGACGCGGGGTCCCAGCTGTCGTTTCCACAGTCGGCGCTGGCAACGAGTGGGGCGGTGGAGCCGCTCGCCGATGTACTGGCGAAGTCCAGCTGTGGACGCCGCCCCGCCTGGCGGGCCCAGGCCGGTGGGCTGCTGGCGCCCGCCGTGACCCTCGTCGTGGCGGCTGTAGTGCCGAGCGGGACGCCGGCGGCGGAGGGCTACCGCTGGATCCGCGCCGCGCGCGTGCCGGCGGCGGCCGGAGCGGCACTTCGGCTGGCGCTTGGCGTGCTGCGCGACCGACTCGACCAGGATCCCGTCGCGTTCCGCCTGCTCCCCGCGGCCTTCGCCCTCAGTGACCTGCAGCGCGTCTATGAGCTGCTGCTTGAGCGCCGGATCCACAAGGCGAGTTTCCGCCGCGCGCTGCTCGCGGCACATTTGGTGGAGCCGACGGACGAATGGCGCAGCGAGGGCCGCGGGCGTCCGGCCCAGCTGTTCCGGTATCATCCGCGGCGCCGTCGCCCCGGCCAGCGACCCGTTCGTTTCGAACTCCTGCACTGATCGGGTAACGCCTGCAACAGAACAGTGACACGTCGCGGCCTTGCCACTGGAACTGTTTAGTTGCAAAGTGTACTTAACGGCAAAAGGAGGTTCCATGCTCGGCTACCTCGATGCCCTGATTGCGGCGCTGACGCTGCGGGACAGTACGGAGGCCGATCGCCTGCTTGGCCATCCGCTGGCTCGGCTGCTCCCGGAGGACGTGCGCGCCGAGGCGCAGGCGTTCGCGCTGGGCGCATCCGACGCCTTGGCGGCACCGCTGCGCACGATGCGGCTGCGGCACCAAACGTCCCAGTTGCTCAGGGACCAGTCGCTGGCGGACCAGCCACTGGCCGACCAGCCTGACGCCCGGCCGTCGGTTCACGCCGAACCGCCCAGCCTTCGTCGGGGCGCGCGGCCACAGCAGATGGAGCTGCCGCTGTCCGCCTGAGACGGGCGGGTCCAGCCGCGTCTGCGGAGAAAAAGAAAGCGCCCCCGCTCACACTCGAGCGGGGGCGCTTTCGCTTGGCCTTCCTCTGTTCAGACCTTGGTGACGTTCGCGGCCTGTGGACCCTTCTGGCCGTCGACAATCTCGAATTCGACCTTGTCGCCTTCCACCAGGGACTTGAATCCGGACGCCTGGATGGCGCTGAAGTGGACAAACACGTCCGGGCCACCCTCACGCTGGATAAAGCCGAAGCCTTTGGCGTCGTTGAACCACTTTACGGTACCGCTGATGCGAGCCATGTGGTGCGAACTCCTTCAGGTGGGAGAGAGCCGTCAGGCGGCGCCGGCGATGTACCGGGCAAAGCGACCACAGGAGGCGCACTTTAGGGTGACGTGCGACCTTGGCGGAGGTGGCGCCATCCGCGGCTCGCGCGTAATGGAGCCCGAACAGGACGGGCAGCTGAGCGGATCGCCGTTCCGATCGCTCGCGATAAGGTGGAGGGCCTGCGCGGGGTTGTACGAGTTCGGTCGTGGCTTCCGCATTCGGTCTCCGGCTGAGTGCAGTGTGAGGGGTGGACTCCGCCACCCCATTCCATTAGCACTAAAACTAATGCACTGAGCCGTAAATCAAAGGCATTACACGAGTTGGACGTAACGCGACGGTCAAATTCCGCAAGACGTCAAGTACTCAGCCGTCTAAATCGTTGCAACAGAACAGTTTCGCGACAACTGGCCGAAGCCAATTGTCGCGAAACTAAGACCACGATTGAGTCAGGCGGACTAGTCCTTCGCGGGCGCTTCCGGGCAGCCTTCCCGCTGCCTCGTGTCTGCGACACTAAGGATTCGCCAGCTGCCGGATTCGCGCGCGAGCACGAAGGCGTCGACTCCGCAGTGCGAAAAGCGATCGCCGACGAAGAACCAGTACTTCACCCAAATGGTGGCAAGGCCACCATCCACGTGCACCACGGGATCGCCGAGGCGCTCATCGAGCAGCAGGCCAGGCTGCGCGCGCGCGACGCCGCCGATCCAGTTGTCGATGGCCGTGCGTTGCACGCCGTTGGGGCCGACGGACTGAAGGGCCGCGCCGTCCGCGAACGCCGCGCGCATGGCCGCGGTGTCACGGGCGCGCATGGCGTCGAAGAGCGTCGTGACGACGCGGTACGCATCGCTGTGCTCGGACGACTGCGCAGACAACGCGCGGGGCGAACCACCGACGGCCGCGTTAAGTGTGACGACGAGCGCGGCTGCGGCAATGCGGGCCCAACGGTTCGTGCGACGCTTCATTCGATCTCCGGCGGTTGATGGATTCAGCCCGACACTACGGGCAACGCGCGAATTCGTTCCTGCCACTCCTTCGGCCCGCTCTCGTGGACGTTATGGCCCGCGGCGTCGACGGCCACCGTCACCGGCATCTCCTCCACGTCGAACTCGTAGATGGCTTCCATTCCCAGGTCCTCAAACGCGACCACGCGCGAGGACCGGATGGCCTTCGACACGAGATACGCCGCGCCACCCACGGCCATCAGGTACGCCGCCTTGTGTTTGCGAATCGCCTCGAGCCCCGCGGGGCCGCGCTCCGCCTTGCCGACCATTGCGATCAGGCCCGTCTGGGCCAACATCATCTCCGTGAACTTGTCCATCCGGGTGGCCGTCGTCGGACCTGCGGGCCCGACGGCCTCGTCGCGCACGGGGTCCACCGGCCCGACGTAGTAGATCACACGGTTCGTGAAGTCCACGCCTGGTGGCAGGGACTGGCCAGAGGCAAACAAGTCTGCGATCCGCTTGTGCGCGGCGTCGCGCCCCGTGAGCAGCTTTCCATTCAGGAGCAGGCGATCGCCAGCCTTCCAGGACGCCACGACCTCCGGCGTAAGCGAATCCAGGTCCACGCGCTTGGCGTTCACGTCCGGCATCCACGTGACATTGGGCCAGTCGGCGAGGCTCGGCACGGACAACTTCGCGGATCCGCTACCATCCAGATGGAAGTGCGCGTGGCGGGTTGCCGCGCAGTTGGGGATCATCGCGATGGGTTTCGACGCCGCGTGCGTCGGATAGTCGAAGATCTTCACGTCCAGCACGGTGGAGAGCCCGCCGAGTCCCTGCGCACCGATGCCGAGGGCGTTCACCCTGTCGTGCAACTCGATGCGCATTTCCTCGAGCTTGTTCTGCGGGCCGCGCGCCTTGAGCTGCGCCATGTCGATCGGCTCCATCAACGATTCCTTGGCCATCAGCATGGCCTTCTCCGCCGAGCCGCCGATCCCGATGCCCAGCATGCCCGGCGGGCACCAGCCGGCGCCCATCGTCGGGACGGTCTTGAGCACCCAGTCCACGATGGAGTCGCTGGGATTGAGCATCGCGAACTTGCTCTTGTTCTCTGAGCCGCCGCCCTTCGCCGCGAGCTTCACCTCGACGTGGTCGCCCGGCACAAGCTCGTAATGCACGACGGCCGGCGTGTTGTCACGGGTGTTCTTCCGGCCGAACGCGGGATCGGCAACGATGCTGGCGCGCAGCGTGTTGTCCGGGTTCAGGTATGCGCGCCGCACGCCTTCGTTGACCATCTCCTGCACGGACATCGTGGCATCCCATCGCACGTTCATACCGACCTTGAGGAAGACGACGACAATGCCCGTGTCCTGGCAGATCGGTCGATGGCCCTCGGCGCACATCCGCGAGTTCGTGAGGATCTGCGCGATGGCGTCCTTGGCCGCCGGCCCTTGCTCGAGCTCGTAGGCGTCGGCCAACGCACGGATGTAATCCAGTGGGTGGTAGTACGAGATGTGCTGGAGCGCGTCGGAAATCGACGTGATGAAGTCGTCTTGGCGGATGGTCGTCATATGCGGAATCTACAACCACCCTGCAGCCCTCTCCCGAATCCCTAGCGAACAAATCGGAATTGAGATAGAATGCCGGAACACTAGTTGAGACTCGTTCTCATTTTTGATGGACAGAGACTGTCAATGATTCGTAAATCGTTGTTTTGGATGCACTTAGCTATCGGATTGGCGGCTGGAATCCTCATCCCGCTGATGAGCGCCACCGGTGTCCTTCTTGGATTCGAGCGCCAGATGATTGCCTGGATCGACGGGACGCCGTCCGTAGTTCCCACCGAGGCCGCGCCGATGTCGCTCGACGATCTCCTCGCTGCGGCTGGTCTTGAGCGAGCATCCGTCGCGTCGGTGGTGGTGCGCGCAAACGTGACGGCGCCATACACCATTCGCCTGCGCGAACGCGGTGCGGCGGCCGTACTTCTCGATCCGCATCGTGGCGGTCGTGTTGACGCCAACGCCGATGAGCGCGGGCGCGCCTTCTTCGCCGCACTGCGTCGATGGCATCGATGGGTGGGTGCGGAAGCGCAGGGGCTTCGCGCGAAGATGAAGGTCGTGAACGGCAGCGCGAACCTAGTCTTCCTCGCCTTGGTGCTGTCGGGCCTCTACCTCTGGTGGCCTCGGCGCTGGACACGCGCGCGACTGCGTGCGACTGCGCTCCCACAATGGCATCGCGCCGGCAAGGTGAGGGACTTCAACTGGCACAACAGCCTCGGGTTCTGGTTCGCCATCCCGCTCGCGCTCGTGATTGCCAGCGGCGTGTTCATCTCGTTCCGCTGGCCGGGCCAGGTGTTGGATCTGGCGTTGGGCTCTGCCCGCGAGCGCGCGGAGGCAGCTGCGGCGCTACGCGGCACGACGGTTGCGGCGCGAGGCGGGGCCGAGGCGAGTGTCGCGCAGGCGTCGCAGGAGCGCGGTTCAATCGCAGGCACGACCACGTCGCAGGCAGCGCCGGTCGGGGCACGAGCGCCGCTCGAGCGATACCTCGAGACGGCGCGCCACGCGCACCCGGCGTGGTCACAGCTCACCCTGACCCTGCCCGAGGGGAACGGCGCGGTTCGTGTCGCGGTTGCCGAAGGCAACACGTACCGGCCGGATCTGCGGTGGACGCTCGAGTTGGATCAAGCGTCGGCCACACTGCAGCGCAGCAGCGGCTACACCGATCTCAGTACAGCGCGGAAGATCCGCGCCTGGGTGCGCTTCGGCCACACGGGTGAGGTCTTCGGCATTTTCGGCCAGCTGCTCGCGACCATTGCGAGCGCGGTTGGTGTGCTGCTTGTGTGGACGGGCTATACGCTGGCTTGGCGGCGCTGGCGCTCGTGGCGCCAACGCCGCCGCCGCGGACCTGTGATGCACGGGGCGGTCGCTGGGTAGCACGGGGGTCCAGCAAGCCACTCCCTCGAATCACCAACGCGCATGCCAGCTCCAACGATCAGCGACCGGACGCTCCGCCTCTGGTCGCCATTGCTTCGCGGCGGCCTGACGCTCGCGGTCGTGGACTTCCTCTGGGCAGAAGTACTTGGATGGGCGTACGGTGCGGCGCCGCTGTCGGCCTTTCGCGGCGTCGCCGCGGTGGTTACCGCCCCGACCTGGATGCCCGAGCTGCAGCCGACGCTCGCCCTCGGCCTGCTGGCGCACGTGGCCGTCGCATTCACTTGGGCGGCGCTCTACCTCTTGCTGCAGCGCAACAGCCGTTGGCTGCACACTCTCAGCTCCACCCGCCGCGGACAGCTTGCCATTGCGGCCGTCTACGGCCCGCTGATCTGGGTGGTGATGTCGCGCGTGGTGATCCCGACCATGACGGGCCGCGCCGCAGCCCTGAGCATTCGCTGGGCTGTGCAGCTGGCGGGGCACGTCTTCTTCGTGGGGCTACCCGTGGTACTCGGCGTGGGAAGACCACCGCTGTCCGACGCGACCAGGCGCTAGTCCCAGCGGTGCGCGCGCCGCCACACGCGACGCTCAAGCCGCCAGCTGCGCTTGGCCGAGAACTCCTGCTCGGCGTTGGGGAACAGCTCGCCATCCACGACCGCTTCGGTGAAATCATTGCCCTTGGCCGAGGTGTTGTCGGCGAAGTGCAGGATTTCCGCCTCGAGCGTCATCGGCCGCACCGCGGCGCCGAACTCGGGGATGCCGTGGTGTGACTGGATGAAATGGTGGAGCTCGAGCCGTTGCTCCTCACTCAGGCGGTGATGCGCGGGCAGCGCCGCGAGTCGCTCGTCGAGCATCAGGGAGCCGAGCACGATGTGCCCGAGCAGCTGTCCGGCGCGTGTGAACTCGAAGCCGCTGAGCGCCACGTCGTAGGCCTGCACCTTGCCGATGTCGTGCAGCATCGCGCCGGCGGTGACGAGCGGAACATCGCCGCCCATCGTGCGCACGGACGCCCGCGCGATCTCAGCCACCTCGCAGGTGTGTTGTAGCAGGCCGCCGATGACGGCGTGGTGCCCGCGCGTCGCGCCGGGCGTTCTCGCGAAGGCCTCGCGAAACGTGTCATCAGCGAAGAAGCAGTCCACGGCGCGTCGCAGGCGCTCGGGCATTTCAGCGCGCCACGCGTCGATGCG
Organism: Gemmatimonadaceae bacterium; assembly: GCA_019637445.1. Classification (NCBI taxonomy): domain Bacteria; kingdom Pseudomonadati; phylum Gemmatimonadota; class Gemmatimonadia; order Gemmatimonadales; family Gemmatimonadaceae; species Gemmatimonadaceae bacterium. The sequence goes on from JAHBVS010000001.1 coordinate 1,621,390, forward strand.
CGCCCACGACTCCAGTGCGGGTTGCGTGGCGCGTGGAAGGAACTGGTCAAGGTCAGCGCCGCCGGACGGCACGACGCGAGGCGGCGCCGAGAGCTTGAGCTGGCGGCGGCCCTGGTACTCCTCCACGATCCCGATGACCTGCACGACCTGCCCGGGCTGCACACCCTCGATCTGCGGCACCATCTCCTTCCACACGTTGGCGCCGAGCGTGCCTGTCGCGTTCCCCAACTTCAAGACGATGTATGGATCGCCGGCCTTGGTGGTGCGGTCATCGCGTTCGCGCACGAGCAGCTCGTGCTGCACGCGCTCACCGACGCCAAGCCGTGGAATGTCGAGTGCCGGCACCCTCGCTAACTCTCGAACACGATGTCGCCGTCATTGGCGATGCCAATCTCGCTCTCGTACTCGCAGACGCCACAGGTCTTCTTGGCAATCCACGTGGCGCCCAGTTCGTCGCGAATGCCGTCTGGAGCCGCCTTCACCGAGAGTTTGCGGTACGAGTATTCCTTGCAGTGCGAGCAGGCGTGGCCCTTCGCAATCCGCTCCGCCCGGTCCTTTGAGAGTTCGGTCACGTTCACGCGAGACTAGGGGGTCGAACTGCCACCGGATCCGCCGGTGGCCTTGAGCAACTCACGGATGCCGCCAACCGCGCCAAGGATTCCCTTGGCTTCCGAGGGCAGGAAAATCGTCGAACCCTTGCCCTGCGCCAGGGAAGGCAGTGCCTCGAGATACTTGAGGCCGAGCAAATAGGTCGCGGCGTCGCCCTCGGGCAACGCGGCCGCGATACGCCGTACGGCTTCCGCCTCCGCGTCCGCCATGGCGAGCCGTGCTTCGGCCAGGCCCTGCGCGCGCAGGATCGCCGCCTCCTTCTCGCCCTCGGCCTTCCGCACCTGTGCCTCGCGTTGGCCTTCGGCCTCGAGCACCGCGGCACGCTTGGACGCCTCGGCGTTGGTGACGGCGGCGCGACGCTCGCGCTCCGCGCGCATCTGCAGTTCCATCGACTGCTGGATGTCGCTGGGCGGCTCGATGCTTTGCAGCTCGACGCGCGTGACGTCCACGCCCCAGCCGATCGAGGCCTCCTCGATCACCTCGCGCATCTTCTTGTTGATCATGTCGCGCGAGGCCAGCGTCTGGTCGAGTTCGATCTCGCCGACGATGTTGCGCAGCGTGGTGCGCGTCAGCGTCTCCAGCGCATAGGGCAGGTTCTGCACCGCGTAGGTCGCCTTCTGCGGGTCGGCGATGCGGTAGTAGAGCACGGCATCGATGTCGATCGTCACGTTGTCCTTCGTGATGACCGGCTGCGACGGGAAGTTGAGCACCTGCTCGCGGAGGTCGATGCGCGAGGTGGTGGCGGCCGTGATGCGCTTGAGGCCCGTGACGTCGCTCTCGAAGAAGCGGACGTCGATGGCCTTCGGGCGCTCGACGAATGGGATCAGGACGTTCAGGCCCGAGCGGGCGAGGCGGTTGAAGCGACCGAAGCGTTCGACGACCAACACCTCGGCCTGGCCCACGATGCGGAGGGACTTCGCCAACACGCCGACGATACCGAGGACTACGACACCGATGACGACTTCCATTAGAGGCCTCCGGGGGATGTCGTGATACTAGCAGGGGGGTCCGGTGTGCGTCCACCGGACCCCCCTGCCGACCGCAGCGAATCGTTGCCTACCAGCGGAAGTCGGCGATGAAGAGGTTCGTCTCGCCTTCCGTGGAACCGTGGCGGTTGCTCGCCCACAGCAGTTGCCGGCCGTTGGGATGGAAGATCGGGAAGCCGTCGAACGAGGGATCGAACGTCACCTGCTCGAGCTGGTCGGGACCAGCCATCGAAGCGGCGGCGTCCACGAGGTAGAGCTCGAAGTTGCCGCTGCGTGGCGCGACGTGGTTGGACGAGAAGATGATCTTGCTGCCGTCCGGGCTCCACGAGGGGCCGAAGTTCGCACCGCCGAGCGCGGTGACCTGGCGCTGGTTGCTGCCGTCGGTGTCCATCACCCAGAGCTCGACCTTGCTGGGCCGGATGAGACCCTGGCCGAGCAGTTCGTGATACTGCGCCAGCTCGGTCGAGTCCTGCGGATGGTGGGCGCGGTAGACGATCTTCGTGCCGTCGGGCGACCACCAGGGGCCGCCGTCGTAGCCCACGGTGTTTGTCAGGCGACGCACGTCGCTGCCATCCACGTTCATCGTGTAGATGTCGAGGTCTCCGTCCTTGAGGGACGTGAACACGATGCGCTGTCCGTCAGGCGAGAGGATGGCCTCGGCCGTGTAGACGTCGTAGTTGGTGAGCCGCGTCATCCCCGAGCCGTCGCGGTTGACGGTGTAGAGGTCGTACTTGTCGAGCGGCCAGACGTAGCCCTTGGAGGGATCGGGGCGCGCGGGGCAGGAGGCGTCGTGCGCGGTGCTCGACGAGAAGAAGAGCTTGTCGGAGCCGGGCAGGAACCAGCCACAAGTCGTCTTGCCGCGGCCGTCGGAGACGCGTGTCAGGCCGGTGCCGTCAGGCTTGATGACGTACTGCTGGTCGCAAGTGCGGCCGTCGCGTGTGGACTGGAAGGTGATCCACTCGCCGCTGGCGTCCCAGTAGGCCTCGGCGTTCTCGCCGCCGAAGGTGATCTGCCGAAGGTTGGAGAGCCGCGCTTCCTGCGGGTGGGGTTCGCGGATGACGATGGGGGAGCGCTCGGCGCAGGCCGCCGCGCCCAGCAGCGCGACGGCGACAACGAAACGTGCGGACATCTATCGGATCAGGGTTGGGAAGTCGGAATCAATCGGGCCGTCGCGCGGCGGCGGACGGCGCGGCGGCGGGTGCCGCGAGGGCCAGCAGGTCGGCCGTGGTCTGGCCGCGGCGCAGGTAGTCCATCGCCACCTTGAGCTGCGTGTCCTCGGGGATCTCGCGGCGCTTGGCCGTGGAGTCGCCGAAGGCCCGGCGGGCGATGCGATTGAGCAGCAGCCGGTCCACATAGGCGCGGCCGGCGTCCCACTCGGCCTTCTCGACGACGACGCCCTTGGCCACGAGGCGCTGGCGGAAGCCGTCGCGCATCTCGGCCGTCACGGCGAAATCGGGCGTGACCTTGTCCTTCAGGCTGAAGGCGTAGTCGTCGAGCGCGAGGTACACGTCCTGCGAACGCGGCACCAGTGCGCGCGCGAGCTTCTGTTCGGCGGTCGTGATGGTGTCGTATGGCACGATCACGTCCGGCGTGACCGCGCCGCCACCGTAGACCGGGCGCCCGCCGGCGGAACGGAACACTGGGCGGTTCAGGCGTACGTCGTCCGTCTCCAGCGAGTCGGGCTGCACTTCCACGAGCCGGCCGTTGCTGTCGAGCACGCGCTCCTTCTGGATCGAGCGGCCGCTCGGCGTATACCACTTGCCCGTGGTGAGCTTGATGGCGTAGCCGCCGTCGAGGCGGTACACCGACTGCACGAGGCCCTTGCCGAACGAGGTGGTGCCGACGATCAGGGCGCGGTCGTGATCCTGCAGCGCGCCGGCGACGATCTCGGAGGCGGAGGCCGAGTAGCCGTCGGTGAGGATGGCCATCGGGATGTCCGGGGCCAGCGGCGTGGCCTCGGCGACATAGCGCTCGATCTGGCCGGCGCGGCCGCGCACGCTGGCGAGTTCCTTGCCGCGCGCGATGAAGAAGTTCGTCATCTCCAGCGCCTGATCGAGATAGCCGCCGGAGTTGCCACGCAGGTCCATCACGATCGAGGTGGCACCTTCGGCGCGTAGCCGCTGGTACTGCTCGGCGAACTCGCGCGTGGTCGTCTCATTGAACTGCTGGACCGGGATGTAGCCGATCTTGTGGTCGAGCATGATGGCGAAGGGAATCGCCGGGATGCGGATGGTGCGGCGCGTGAATTCGACCTCGAACGATTGCGTCACGCCCGGACGGGCAAAGCGCGCCTTCACCTTGCTGCCCGGCGCGCCGCGGAGTCCGCCGGAGACCTGGTCAATGCGCCAGCCGCGCGTGGAGTTGGTGTCCACGCCGATGATGCGGTCTCCCTCGCGGATGCCAGCCTCTTCGGCGGGCGTGTGCGGGTAGACACGGCTCACGATGATTGTGCCTTCCTGATCCTCGATGAGCATGCCGACGCCGCCGTAGAAGCCGCCGGTGGTGGTGTTGAACTCTTCGAGCTGCTTGGGCGTGTAGAGCTCGGAATACGGGTCGCGAAGTTCGTCCACGAGGCCGCGGGCGGCACGCTCGTACAGCTCGCGGACGCCGATGGAATCGACGTAGCGCTCACCCACGAGCTGGAGTACTTGGTCGAACAGGCGCGCGCTGTTGATGGCGCTGCGTTCCTGCACCACGAAGGCGCCCACGGCAAGCGGGGCGAGCACGAGGGCGGCGATGGCAAGCGTACGGCGACGGAACATGTGCGGCGACCTTTTTCGATGAGTCTACGGAACGTACTCAGCGAATACGCGAGGGGCCACCGCTAGTTCCAGTCGTACTCCACACTCCAGATCCGCCCTGCCTGGGTGAAACGGGCCCGCTTCACGCTGCCCGCGGCAACCAGCATTTCGTGGGCGGGTTGGATCACCCGCTGGAGGTGCGACGGGTAGCGCTGGGTGAGGGGCAGCAGCTCGGCGAGGCGCTCGAGGGTTAGGCGCCATTGCCCAGCGCCGGACTCGGCACGGTGCGCCTCGAGCAGCCGGTAGAGCCGGCGGGCCACCGGGGAGGACAGGGCCACATAGCGCGGGGCCAACAGGGCCACCGCGTGACCGGCGGCGAGGTTGCCGCGGATCTGCGGTGCGAGCGTCACGCGCGCGTCGCCGGGCTCGTTGGAGGCGAGGGCAGGAAAGAGCGCGAGCTGGTCCCGGTCCGTGAAGCGTCGCCGGTCGATGGCGACCGCGGAAAGGATGGTGAAGCGCGCCGCGGGGTGTTCACGCCGTGCGGCGTCGTACCACGCGGCCTCGCTCTCGAGCACCGTGCGCTCGAGGCGTGCGAGCGCGCCGCGCAGCTGTTCGTAGGTGCGGCCGTCCACGCGTCGACCCATCGAGCGGAGGAAGGCGTGCAGCGTGAACGAGAGCGTGCCGTCGGCGGGCGCCTCGGCTTCCGCATAGCGCCGCATCAACTCGAAGTAGACATCCTGGTCGAAGGTGCCTGGCAGGCGTTCGCCGGGTGCGGGGAGGACTCGCCAGCGCCCTCCGTTGTCCGCTGTGAAAGCGACGACGGAATCGTCCGAAGAATCGGAGAGGCGAAAGAGCGGGAGGCCCTCAATGGCACGGTCGAGGAGCACCGTGCGCGCTTGGGGCTTTCGGCGCGCGGCGGGCGTCATGCGACTGTATAGTGTGGCCCGCACGTGAATGCGGGCAAGAGCTTCGCTATCTCAGCTCTTCGCGACCCAGTGCGGCACGCAGGGCCTCACGCATGGCCACGAAGCCTGATTCGTGCGCGGCCGGCGAGTCGCTGCGGACGTGGATTTCCACGCCGTCGGCAACGGCCACGCGCTGCCAGGTGGCCGGCGTGTCGTCGTCACTGCGGCTTGGCAGAGGGAGCCCGTTGCCGAGCGCGGGAGCGAGCGATGCCGCCACCCGCTTCTCGAGCTGGTCACCCTGCAGCCCCGCGAGTTCGCTCTTGATGGAGTCAAGCGTGTAGCCCTCGCGCTGCCTCACCTTGATGGCAAGCAACTGGAGCAGGTGCTTGTAGTGGTAAGTCGCAGCCGTACCCTTGCCTTCCGGATGATCGAGCAGGCCACTGGCGACGTAGAACCGAATGGCCCGGGCACTTGGCGTCGCGCGGGCAGAGGTGTTGGTGGGGCGCATCCCCGCGGCATCCACCAAGGCCGTGGCGTGGGAGGCGAGTCCACGGGCATTCCAAGGCGCGTGTTTGGCGTGAACGCGCAAAAGGGCGACGGGCGAGTCCGACATCGTGCGCAAAGACTAACGCGGAACGGTCGGCGCGGATAGCTCGCCCGTCGCCCTTTTACAGGCGCGGCCTACTTCTTCTTGGCTGGCTTCTTCGCAGGCTTCTTGGCGGCCTTCTTCACCGCCTTCTTTGCGGGCTTCTTCGCCACCTTCTTCACGGGCTTCTTGGCCGCCTTCTTGGCGACCTTCTTCACCGCCTTCTTGGCCTTCGCGGGCTTCTTGGCGGCCTTCTTAGCCGCCGGCTTGGCGCTCGCCGTCTTCTTGGGCGCGTGCTTCACCGCTGCGGCTGGCTTGGCCGCTGGCTTCGCAGCGGCCTTGGCGTCCGGGGCAGGCTTGGCGGCCGGCGCCGGCTTCGCCTGTGCCGGGGCCGCGGCTGGAACGGGCATCTCTCCCGTCGTCTCGAACACGCTGCGCACGATGGGCTTCTCCGCCGGCTTCCGGCCACGGCGACGGGGCGCCATCGATTCGCCGAAGATGTCGGACTCCTCGTCCTCCTCCTCGGCCATCGGGGCTACGCCGCCCTCCTCCTCGTCCTCGTCGGAATCCTCCGTCGAGTCCCAGAGCGAGTCGGAATGGTCCTTGTTGGCGGCCCAGCCGCCGTCCTCATCGTCCTCATCGTCGTACGACGACCTGCCTCCGCCGCCGCCCCCGTAACCGGACTCATCGTCATCGTCGCCGTCGGAGAACAGGCGGTCGAGAAGCTCCCTGCCAGGCATCGTGGCCTCCTCTACTCGGTGAAAAGCCCTGCGCTTAGACCGCTGAATACTACGGCAACCTGCCGTTCGTCAAGCGGTGTTTTCGATCCTGTCGGCGGCGAGGATCGGGGCGTCGGCCGAGGGGTGGTCGGCGGCGGACTCTGGGAGCCCGCGACGCTGTCGGAACCAGACGCCCAGGTCGTCGAGCAACGTATAGACGGCCGGCACCACAAACAGGGTCAGCAGCGTGGAGGTGATGAGCCCGCCAATCACGGCGTGGGCCATTGGCGAGCGTTGCTCGGCGCCCTCGCCCAAGGCGAGCGCCAAGGGCAGCATCCCGAAGACCATCGCCGCCGTCGTCATCACGATGGGGCGCAGGCGGATGCGGCCCGCCTCGAGGATGGCGCTCATGCGGTCGTGCCCCTGCGCGCGCGAGTGGTTCACGAAGTCGATGAGCAGGATGCCGTTCTTGGTCACGAGGCCCATCAACATGATGATGCCGATCATCGACATCACGTTGATGGTCCCGCCGGTGACCCAGAGCGCGAGCGACACGCCGAGCAGCGAGAGCGGCAGCGAGAACATGATGGCCATCGGCTGCAGGAAGGAACCGAAGAGCGAGGCCAGGATCAGGTAGATGAACACGACCGCGAGCACGAGGGCCTCGAGCACGTAGCCCTTGGTCTCGTTGAGGTTCTGTACGTCGCCGGTGAACACGGTGCGGTATCCAGCGGGCAGCACGATCGAGTCCAGCGCCTGCTCGGTGGTGGCGGCGACGTCACCGACGGCCGCGCCTGGGAGGACGCCGGCCGAGATGGAAATCTGCCGCTCGAGCTGCCGCCGCTCGATCTGCTGCGGCCCCACGCCGGCGCGCACGTCGGCGACCTGCGCCAAGGGAATGGTGACCGGCACGCCACTGCGCGGATCGACGGCGCCAACCGCGACGGGGATGTTGGCCACGTCCTCGGCGTTGGTGCGCATCGAGTCCGGGTACACGACGCGCACGTCGTGCGAGTAGCCCTGTTGGTCCTGCCAGCGGGTGGCGCGGGTGCCCGTGAACAGCGGCTGCAGCGTGCCGGCGATCGTGCCGACGCCGAGGCCGGCGGCCCAGGCCTGCTGGCGATCGACCTGCACGTCGAGCTGCGGGATGTCGCCTTCGTCGCTGGAAAGCGGCTCGGCCATGCCGGGCACGTCGCGCATCACTTCATTGACTTGGCCGGCGATGAGCTTGAGACGCTGGGGCTCGGGACCCTGCACGTTCACGACGATAGGCTGGCGATAGCCGCCGAAGATCGAGCGCGTGCCATCGATGCTGGCGCGGGTGCCGGAGACGTTGCGTAGCAACGGCCGCAGTCCATTTTGGATCTCGGCCATCGAGCGCTCGCGGTCGTGCTTGGGCTTGAGCTTCACGAAGAGCTGGCCGGTGGTGACCGTGCCGCGGAAGCCGGAGCCGACCGTCAGGTAGGTGAACTCCACCTCGGGAATCGTCTTCACGATGGAGTCCACCGCGTGGCCCTTGCCCAGCGTGTACTCGACGCGCGCACCCGGCGGCACGCGATAGCTGACGTTGAACTCGCCGGCGTCGTAATCGGGCATCCAGGTGAAGCCCAGGCGCGCGGCAATGCCCACGGCAAGCACCACGGACACGAGCCCGATACCAAGCACCGACCAACGATGCCGGATGGCGCGTTCGAGCATCGGCGGGTAGCGGTCGGCCACACGTTCGAAGGCGCGGTCGAACCAAAGCGCGATGCCGCGGATCGGGCCGACCTTTCCGTGCTTGCCGGCGGCGTGCTCCTCCGCTTCCGGGTCGTGCCAGATGCTCGAGAGCATCGGGTCCAGCGTGAAGCTGACGAACAGCGACACGCTCACCGCAAAGGCCACGGTCACGCCAAACTGGAAGAAGATGCGGCCAATCATCCCGCCCATGAACGCGACGGGGATGAACACGGCGATCACCGCAAGCGTCGTGGCAAACACCGCGAGGCCGATCTCGCTGGTCCCCTCGCGGGCGGCGGTGAAGTGGTCTTTGCCCATGGCCACGTGGCGCACGATGTTCTCCCGCACGACGATGGCATCGTCGATCAGCAGGCCGATGGACAGCGACAGCGCCAGCAGCGTCATCGTGTTCAGCGTGAAGCCGAAGGCCCACATCGCGAAGAAGCTGGAGATGATCGCCACGGGCAGCGTGAGGCCCGTGATCACCGTCGAGCGCCAGCTCGCGAGGAACAGATAGATGATCATCACCGTGAGGATGGCGCCCAGCACCAGCGCCAGCTCCACGTCCCACAGCGCCTCGCGGATCTTGGACGAGTCGTCGCGGATGATCTGCAGGTTGATGTCGTTGGGCAGCTGGCGGATCAGGTCATCCACGACAACGCGGACCTGGTCGGCGACCTCAACGGTGTTGGAGCCGGAGATCTTGAGCACGTCGAGCGACAACGCGGGATCGCTGCCCATGAAGGAGCCGCTGCGCTTCTCGGCGACGCCGTCGACAACCGTGGCGACATCGCGCACGCGGACGGGCGCGCCGTTGCGCACCACGATGGCCACGTCGCCGAAGGCCGCCGGGTCCGTGATGCGGCCCGTGATGCGCACGAGGCGCTCGCCGTTGCCGCGCTGGATGCGGCCGGCTGGCACCTCCTGGTTCTCGCGGTCGAGTGCGGCCGCCACCTGTGCCGGCGAAAGGCCATACGCGCGCAGGGCGACGGGATCGAGCTCCACGCGAATCTCGCGTGTGGCACCACCGACCAACTGCACGCCGCCGACGCCGGGAATCGCCTCGAGCCGCGGCTTGATGACCTCGCGGCCCAAGTCCGTGAGCTCGCGCATCGGACGCGCGTCGCTGCGCATCGCGATGCTCATGATCGGTCGGTCGTTGGGGTCGAAGCGAATGACGACCGGCTCCTCGATGTCGCGCGGCAGGCTGCGGCGGATGCGGCCGATCTTGCCCTGCACCTCGGGCTGCATCTTCTGCACGTCTACGCCGAGGTTGAACTGCAGGCGCACCATCGACGCGCCTTCGGTGGAGGTCGAGGTGATCTCCTTCAGGCCCTCGGTCGTATTGAGTGCCTCCTCGAGCGGCTTGGACACCTCGCGCTCGACGACCTCGGGTGACGCGCCCGGGTAGAGCGTCTGCGCGACAATCACCGGGTACGTGATGTCCGGATACTCGTCCACCGACAGCCGCACGAAGGACACGGCGCCGATGACGACCAGCGCGACCATCATCATGGTCGCGAACACCGGCCGCTTGATGGAGATGTCGGAGAGGAACATCAGCGCGCCCCTGCCGCGGCGTTGCCTTCGCCGCCGATGAGCTGCACCTGCATGCCGACGCCCATCATGCCGACGTTGCCGACCACCACACGGTCGCCGACGGCCAGTCCGTCGAGCACCTGTACGACGCCGCGGACTTCATCGACGATGCCGAGCTTCACGCCGACCCGCTCCAACGAGCCGCCGGCAAGGCGCCACACAAAGGGCTCGCCGCCGCCGGGCGCCTGGCGCACGGCAGGCTGCGGAATGGCGAGCTGGTCCGGCAGGCCGCGCTCGATGATCTGTCCGGTGGCGAAGGCGTTGCCCTTGAGTTCGCCATCGGCATTGGGGACCTGCACGTAGACCGTGATGGACTGCGAGGTCGGGTCGATGGTCGGACTCACGCGCGCCACGCTGCCTTCGAAGGCGCGTCCATCGGACGTGAAGCGCACCGCCTGTCCGGGCGCGATGTTGCCGGCGCGCCGCGCGGGGACGGCGGCGGTGAGCTCGAGGGTCTCGGTGCGCACCAGCGTGAACAGCTCCATGCCGCGCTGGGCGCGCACGCCGCGCTCGATGCTCCGGCGCTCGATGATCCCATCGGCCGGTGCGACGATGCGCGTGTCGCGCTCCGCCAGCGTCGCGGTGCGGAGCCGCGCCTCGGCGGCAGCGAGGCGCGCGGCCGAGGCGGCTGCCGCCTGCTCGGCGACGCGGAACTCCCGCTCCGGAATCGCACCGGCGCGGAAGAGCTCCTGCGTCTGCTCGAAGTTCCAGCGCGCCGTGCTGGCGTCGAGCTCGGCGGCCAGCCGGTCAGCCTCGGCCGAGGCCCGCGCCGCGGTCTGCTCGGTGTCCTCGAACCGCGCGAGCAGCGTGCCGCGCCGGACCCGGTCACCCTCCCGCACGGCGACCTCGAGCACGTCGCCTTCGAGTCGAGCCCGCACGCTGATGGTCTCGATGGGGCGCAGCCCGCCGCTGATGGCCACGCCTTCCTCGACGAGTTCGCGGGCGACGGTGTGCAGGTCGGCGCTGGAGAGCACGATGGAGCCGCCGCTGCGGGCGGCGCCCGCCGCGGATGGCGCGGCGCCCGTGGCCGGGCTCGGTGCCGCGCCGGCACCTGGCGCCGCGCCGGCGCTCGCCGCGGCGCTGTCACCACCACAGGAGGTGACGGCAAGGACGAAGAGCGAGAGGACTGCGATACGCGACATCAGCGGGATTCCCGGAGCGTGATACTGGCGCCGTCAGGCAACGGAATCGGCTCGGCGCGAACGCGCGCGAGGTCGGCCACGGCAAGGAAGAGGTCGATCAAGGCGCGCGCGTCGGTGGAGCGCGCGGTCAGCAGGGCGAGCTGGGCATCGGAGACTTCGAGTTGCGTGCCGACGCCGCGCTCGGCGCGCAGGCGGGCGAGGGCAAAGGCCTCCTCTGCCTCCCGCACGGTGGTCTCGCGAGCGGCCGCAACCGAGCGGGCGCGCTCCAGTTCTGCGCGTGCGCGTGCCACGTCGATTGCGGCGTTCTCACGGGCCTGCTTGAGCTGGGCCTCCGCCGTCTTGGTCTGGGCCTGGGCGAGGTCGATCTGTCCCTTGGCGCGCAGGCCGTCGAACAGCGGCCAGCTGAACTGGAAGCCGATGTTACGGTCGGGGAACCAGCCGTTGTTCTGGCAGATGCGTGTGGGGTCCGAACCGGCCGGGCAGTAGGACGAGGCGCGATCCCCGAAGACCGTGGGAAACCCGTTGGCCGATGGCAGCGCGAGGTAGCCGAAGGAGACCGAGGCGTTGAACGTCGGCAGCAAGTCGGCGCGTGCGGCGCGAATGCTCGCGCGACGTGCCGAGACTGTGTACTCGGCGGCGGCCACGGCGGGACGCGTGCCCGGTACGCGGTCGTTGGCGACGGCGGCTGCGGCCAAGCTGCGAACCGTTTCCGCGTCCAACTCGGTGGCCAACGCGATGGGTTGGTCCGCAGGCAGGTCGAGGAGGCGCCGCAACTCGAGGTCCGCCACCGCTCGGTCCGATTCAGCCTGGCGCAGCAAGGGTTCGAGGTTCGCCCGCTCGACGCGCGCGCGCAGGACGTCATAGCGCGACGCGCGGCCCGAACGTTCCAACTGCTCGACCTGGGTGACCCGCTCGTCGGCGATGGTCAGGTTGCCGCGCTGGATGTCGACCAGCCGCGCCGAGAAGAGGGCATTCAGGTAGACGCGCTGGACGAGCACGGCGAGCTGGGCCCGCGTCTCGTCGCGCGTGGCCAAGGCCGCGCGCTCCACGCGCGAGGCCGCCTGTGCGGCTGCCAGGATGCGGCCGCCCTGAAACAGCGACTGCTGCAGCTGCAGGTTGGAGTTGTAGACGTAGTTCTGCCCGAACAGCTGGCCGACGATCTCGGCGCGCGCGTTCTTGAGCACCTGCGTGTACGTGGAGTTGAGCCGCAGCTGGGGAAGGCCCGCGGCGCGCGCGGCCGTGACCTGCGCATCGGCCAGCTCGACCAAGGCATCGGCGATGCGGGTCTCGTCCGAGCTCCGCAGCACTTGGCGCACAACATCCGGCAAGGCCAGGCGCAGGCTGTCTTGGGCGGCCAGCGGACGCGCGGCGGCGCCGGCCGCGGGCAGGGCCAGCGCACAGGCCAGCAGGCGAAGAAGATGGCGAAGGGGCATCGCTGATAAACGTGCGGCGGCACGTGCGCGTTCAGGGCCGCCACGGCCCCGGCCGTCAGTCGGTGGCGGAGTCCAGGAACTGCAGGGTCTTCCGCCCCTGGACATTCGCCCGGAGCGCCTCAAAGACCTTGGGGTCGAGCATCGTTCCGGCGCGCTCCCCGAGGAACTTGACGGCCTCGGCGGGCTTCATGCCGGCGCGCCATGCGCGCGGCGAGACCAGCGCGTCAAAGGCGTCGGCGGCAGCGAGGATGCGGCCGCCCAGGGAGATGTCCTCGCCGGAGAGCTGTTCGGGGTAGCCGTTGCCGTCGAAGTGCTCGTGGTGATGGGCGACGGCCGGGAGAACGTGCGCCAGGGGCTTGATAGGCGAGAGAATCTCCAGGCTCAGCTCGACGTGCGTCTTCACGTGGTCGAACTCTTCCGGGGTGAGCGCCCCGGGCTTGTTCATCACCGACTCACGCAAGCCGATCTTGCCGACGTCCATCACACGGCCGGCGAGGCGAATGGCCTCAACCTCGTCATCGGAGAGGCCGAGGGTTGAGGCCATCGAGGCGGCGAGGTCGGCCACGCGGTCGGAGTGCCCCCGCAGGAAGGCGTCCTTCGTTTCCTGTGCGCGGACGAGGGCCGTGACGGTGTCGAGCACCATCGAGTTGAGCAACTCGCGCTCGACGCGGAGCTCCTCCGTCTGGGCGGCGACCTCCTCGCGGATGAGCCGTTCGACCTTGCGTTGCTCGATGGCGAGGGCGCGCTTGTGCAGCGCGCGCTCGAGCGCGGCAGCGAGATCGCCGAGCTCGACGGGCTTCATCAGGTAGTCCATCGCGCCAAGGCCGAGGGCCTCCGTCGCGGTGGGTGCATCGTTGACGGCAGTGAGCATCACGATGGCGAGGTCCGGGTCGCCCTTCAGGGCCTGCGGCACAAGCTCGAGCCCAGTCATCTCGGGCATCCGGATGTCGGAGAGCACCGCAACGAAGCTGTCCTGGCTCAGTGCGTCCAGCGCTGCGGCTCCCGAGTCGGCTGTGGTGACGTCGTATCCACGGGCGCGGAGGAATCGCGCCAAGGCGCTCCGAATCGACTCCTCGTCGTCCACGACGAGCAAGCGGCGCGTGACCGGCTCTGTCATGGCGCGCATCGCCGTGGTGAGCCGGCCGGGGGCCGAGGATCGTGGAGCGGTCATACGGGGGAGCCTCCCATTCGGGAGAAGATACAACTCGGGGTGTGAAGCGCGAGCGTGGGACCGCGCGGTGCCGGTGGGGACCTACCGAGTATCGGCCGAGCGCGCTCGTTGGCGCAACGTCAGCGGAATATCGGAGCCAAGGATCTCAGGACCGCTGGCATGCGATCAAGGACGAACAATCGCGCGCACAAACAGGCTCATGCTAAAATGATGCGCCATTACTGTCTTAATGGTGTCCTGCCATCAGCCTCTCGAACAGCTGCATCGATGTCAGGAGCGTGATCCTCGTACTCCGGGAGAGCCTTGGCGCGCTCACTGACGAGTGCCGCCGAGAGCCGCGCTGCAAAACGCGCGCGCGCATCGATGTTGCTCAGCAGCCCATTGGCCCGCATGCCGAGAATGAGTCCCAGCAAATGCGAGGGTTGCGTGGCGAGGATGGAGTCGGCCTGCGCGAGTGCAAGCTCCCCGTCGCCGCTCACCAATCCGAGCAGGCCGAGGTCGTAGCGCTGATGTGCATTGAGCGGAGCCAGCGCCTCGAAGCTCTGGATGGCCATCGGCGCGAAGAACGTGACCGAGTCGCTCTTTCCTTCGGATACGTAGGTCATCACGCGCTGGAAAAGGCGGTCCGCACGCTCCTGCGGACCCATCTGCGAGATGTCGGGCGCGCGTCCGGCCGTCGCTGCCACGGGAGTTGCCGCGGTGGACGCTCGCCGCGCCCCGCCAAACTGCTGTCCCACCACAAAGGCGAGCAGCGCCAGCAGTGCGATACCCGCCACCGACCACGGGAGGATGGTGGCCAGGGCGTTGGCCGCCGGAGCGCTGGCTGGGGTACCTCGCGCGGCGCTTGCGGCGCCGTCGCGGGCGGCGCCGCAGCGGTGACAGAAAGCGCCACGCTCCCCGAGCGCGGCGCCACAGGACGCACAATGACGAGCCATGGGCGAAAGCTAATCGCCGCCTGCGGCGGCAATGGCGAAGACCCTGCGGGAGCGGAGATATTCCCCGTATGGCTCAGAAGTCCCCAGCGGTTCCCAGCGACCTCAGCGGCGCCACGGCGAAGGACATCCTCGGCCTCGCCGAGTCGCAAGGCGTGCGCTTTCTCCGACTGCAGTTCACCGACATCCTCGGCATCAACAAGAACGTCGAAGTGCCGGCGTCGCAGTTCGCCAAGGCCCTGGCGGGCGACATCCTCTTCGATGGCTCGTCCATCGAGGGTTTCGTGCGCGTCGAGGAATCCGACCAGTTGCTGAAGCCGGACTTCTCGACCTTCCGCGTGTTTCCCTGGGGTGATCCGGCGCAGCGCGTGGCGCGTGTGATCTGCGACGTGGCGAATCCGGAGGGCGAGGCCTTCGCCGGTGATCCCCGCCAGGTGCTCAAGCGGCAGGTCGCCCGCGCCGCCAAGCTCGGCTACGTGATGAACGCGGGGATGGAAGCCGAGTTCTTCCTGTTCCGTCCAGCCAGCGATGGAGGGGCGGCGACGCTGACGCACGACGTGGGCGGTTATTTCGATTTGGCGCCGATGGATCGTGGCGAGGATGCGCGTCGCGCCATCGTTGGCGTGCTCGAGCAGCTCGGCTTTGAGGTGGAGGCCGCACACCACGAGGTGGCGCACGGCCAGCACGAGATCGACTTCCGGTACGCCGACGCGCTGACCACGGCCGACAACATCGCGACGTTCCGCTTCGTGGTGAAGCACGTGGCGCAGCAGTTCGGGCTGGTCGCGTCGTTCATGCCGAAGCCCGTCTTTGGGCAGAACGGCAGCGGCATGCACACGCACCAATCGCTGTTCGTGAAGGGCGAGAACTCGTTCTTCGATGCAAAGGGCGAGTTCGAGCTCTCGAGCGTGGCCCACCACTACATCGGTGGGTTGCTCAAGCACGCGCGCGGGATGTGCGCCATCACGAACCCACTGGTGAATTCGTACAAGCGCCTCGTGCCCGGCTACGAAGCCCCGGTGAACGTGGCCTGGTCGATGCACAACCGCTCGCCGCTCATCCGTGTGCCGGCACGTCGCGGCACGGGCACGCGTGTGGAGTTGCGGTCGCCCGACCCGGCGGCCAATCCGTACCTCGCGCTCGCGGTGATGCTGGCGGCGGGTCTCGACGGCATTGCGACCGAAGCCACCAGTCGCGAGCCGGTGAACGAGAACATCTGGGAGATGAGCCACCGCGAACGGCGGCGGCTGCGCATCGACGACCTCCCACGCGACCTCAACGAGGCCTGCGATGAGCTGGAGAAGGACGCGGAGATTTGCGAGGCGCTGGGTCCGCACGTGACGCAGCACTTCCTGGCCGCGAAGCGCGAAGAGTGGCGCGACTACATCTCGCAGGTCTCGGCCTGGGAGCTGGAGCGCTACCTCGCCAAGTATTGAGGCGATGATGCGTCCCGGTGTTCGATTGAGTCTCGCAGCGCTGGTGACCGCCCTGCTCGCTGCTGCCTGCAGCGCCGCCGGCAGCACGCCGGCCCCCGGCGAGGATCCGCTGCTCACGACTACCTACGGGATTGAAGCCGAGGTGCTGCCGGACCAGCTGACGAGGCACCCGCGCGGCTTCTTGTATCGCGACATCCTCGCAGGGTCAGGCGCCGGCGGTACGGCGGGCCGCTGGGTGCAGGTTTCGTACGTGGTGCGCTTGGCTGACGGGCGCGAGGTCGATCGCGCCGAACCCGAGTCCCCGCTGCGGTTCCGTGTCGGGGACGGCTCGATGATTCCCGCGCTGGATATCGCCGTGCGTGAAATGCAGGTCGGTGGGGTGCGGCAGCTGGTGATCCCACCGCGCCTGGCCTACGGCGCACGCGGTCGGGGGCCAGTGCCGCCCAATGCGATTCTCGTGATGATCGCGCGTTTGGAACGCGTGGAGTGATGGACCTGCGGCGGGCCGCGCTACCAGCCGCCGCCGCCACCCCCGCCTGAGCTTCCGCCGCCGCCTCCGCCTCCACCTCCGCTCGAGCCTGAGGAACTTGGGCTCGGCACCGATGCCGCCATTCCGCCGATAGCGGCCGCGAACGAAGCGCTGGATCCGGCACCCGCGAAGCCGCCGCCACCGCCAAAGCCGCTCCATCCTCCCGCGCCCGAGCGGCCGCCGCTGCCGAAGGAATCCGAGTGTGTGTGGTGCCCGAAGTTGTGTCCTGAGCCTGCAGCGCCAAAGGCCTTGAACCAGACATCCGCCTGGCGCCCGAGCCCGAAGGCGAGGACCCAGGGGAACCAGGAGTCGAGCAAGGCCGGCTGCGGCTTCCGCAGCTCGTCGGCGAACACACGCCGCGCCGCAGCGAGCCGCTTGCGCACGGCAAGCCGCCGGGGATCCTGGCGTGCGCGGGCGATGTTCGTGACGCTCAGCGCGAGTGCACAGGCGACGATGGAGAGCCCCAGAAGTCCGACGGCGCTCACGGGCGCGAACTCGCCGGCCAGGAACGCCGAGAACGCGAGGCCCGCAGCGAGCAACGGGCCCGCGACCCGCAGTGCGAGGTGTAGTGCGGGACGCTCGACACGCCGTTGCCAGAACGCGGCCTGGATCGCGATGAGCACATACACGCCGATACAGGCAGCGACGCCGGCCAAGGCGAGGACGTCCGTCACCTGTAGTACGACGCCCGCGACGATCACCGCCAGGCCGGCCACGAAGAGCAGGAAGGTGGGCAGCTTACGCGGCGCAGGCACCGTGCCGCCCAGCCCGACGGTGGCATCAAGCCGCTGCTTGATGCCCGGCGTGATCAATGCGGCGGGATCGAAGCCAGTGCTCTTGTAGCGCTCGCGAACCTTGGCCGTACTCGTCACACTGCTGCCCGACGAGAACAGCGCATCGATGAGCACGCGGTCGTGCGCGGAGAGCTCCTTGCGTGGCACCAGCAGCTCCAACTGCAGGTCATCGCGCTTGAAGATCCACATCGTCTCCTGCTTGACCTCGCTGCGCATCTTGCCGTCGGCGATCAGCCGCGCGATAGTCGCCGCTACTTCGGGCGCCGACGTTGAGTCGTCCCAGGCCGTGCCAACGACTTCAGGCGGATACGCGAAGACCTCGCGGTCGAGCCATTCGCGGGTGATCTCCCCTCGCGTCGGACTCGCGGCGAATCGCCCGTTCCGTCGTTCAAGCGCGACCAATCGCAGCAGCAAGAGCACGAAGATCGCGACGACCGCGCCGCCGAGTGCCTGTCGCGCAAGGGGCGAAGCACCGCGCACGACGGAGCGCGGTTGGTGACCGGCGCGCACCGTCAGCGGCACACGGACCACGTAGCCACGGCCCGGCGACAGCGGTCCCGCCTCATAGCGACCCGTGAAGTCCGCCGGCGTACTGAAGGCGGGATCGACCGTCAGCGCGACGGTGAAGTGCTCGATCGGCTCATTGCGGTCGGCGAAGGCAAAGTCGTGGGCAAGGACATATCCCCCGTCGTCATCCAGCTGCAGCACGCGCTCGTAGAGCAACTCGATGGTGTAGATGAGCGTGTCGTCGCGGTGCGGCGGGTCCGACGGCAATCGACTGCGCCAGCGCAGCACCGGGCCCTCCATCCACCGGTATTCATTGACGGCGTCGAGCTCGCCGAGCCGCATCGGCGTGCTGCTGCCCGTGCTGGGATCCGTGCGCGTGAAGCCGGTGAGCGTAAGCTTCTGCCCGAACGGCACGCTGAAGCGGCGCTCCGGACCGTTCCAATTGCCCGAGAGCCGGATGGTCTGCCGTTCCTCGACGCGCAGTCGCCCGTCGGCGTCCAGGTGGGCGGTGATGTCGATGGACGGCCAACGCAGCGCGCGCTGCTGCGCGTGGGCAGGCGCTGCGACCAAGAGGACGGCGAAGGCGAGCGGAAGAAGGCGCACCGGCGACTCGCGAAGGGGGAGTGGGGAAAGTGCGGCGCGGCGCCCGGGCCGGCCACCCCTTGTTGCCGCGTCGCCGGACAGGCATCGTGCGGGACCCCATGGCCGCCGGAAAATCCCCCAAGAGCTTCGATCGCTCGATCGTCGAAGGCCCGATTGCGGCTGCCGTCTGGAAGCTGGCGTGGCCGACCGTGCTGGGGAACGTGATTGGCGGCCTGCAGGGCGTGGTGGACCACGCCATGGTCGGCCACTACGTGGGCTACACGGGCAACGCGGCCATCGGTGTGTCGCTGCAGATCTTTCTTGTGGTCGTGGTCTTCGTGATGTCGCTGTACACCGGTATGGGGGTGCTCGTGGCGCGCTTCGCCGGCGCCAACGACCCCGCGAAGGTGAACCACGTCGTGTACCAAGCGGTGGTCGCCACGGTCGTGCTGGCGGTGGCGATCCTCGCACCGGTGGGCTGGCTATTGGCGCCGTCGCTCCTCGCCCTGGTGCGGGCAGCGCCGGAGGTGCAACTCGAGGCGCTGCCCTACCTGCGCCTGATGTTCCTCGGCAACATCGGCATGATGTCGTTCTTCCTGTTGAGCGGCGCGCTGCGCGCGGCAGGTGACGCGCAGACGCCGTTGCGACTCGGTGCCGCGATGACGGCGCTCAACATCGTCTGCAACGTGATCCTCATCCGCGGGCTCGGACCGATTCCCGCCTACGGTACGATGGGCGCGGCGATGGGCACCTTGATTGCCGGCATCGTGGTGGGAGCTGTCGGATTCTGGTTGATGCTCAGCGGGCGCTTGGTGATTCACTGGCCACGCGAGATGTCGCGACGCGTGGACTGGCCGACGATCCGCGAGCTCTTCCGCTTCGGTCTGCCGGCGGGTCTGCAGGGGATTGCGATGAACGTGGCGGGTGTGTTCCTGCTGCGCTTCATCGGGTCGCTGCGGCAGAGTGCCGAGGCGCAGGCGGCGTATGCCGTGGCATATACGGAGCTGTTCTCGCTGGTGACCTGGACCTCGGTGGGTCTGATGGGGGCCGCCGCCGCGGTGGCGGGCCAGAACCTCGGGGCCCAGAAGCCGGAACGTGTGGCGCAGGCGGTGCGCATCGCCTCCACCTACGGTGTGGGGATCGCCGTGGTGGTTGGCACGCTGTTCCTGCTCGTGCCCGAGGCGCTGCTGGCGGTGTTCGGCATGACGGATGCTGTCAGCGTCGCCATCGCGACCGAACTGATGGGTTGGCTGGCTGTGTCTGGGCTGTTTGTCTCGACGGCGCTGACCTACACGGGTGGGCTGCAGGGCACGGGTGACACCAAGGGGCCGCTGTACATCTCGATCATCTCGCAGATTGTCGTGCCGCTCGGGCTGTTGTCCGTGTTGCAGATGCAGGGACCGTTGGAGCCGGTGGACATTTGGCGCGCGATCGTGCTGGGTCATCTCACGCGCGGTGCGCTGAGCGTGTTGCGGTTCCGGCGTGGGGCCTGGAAGGGCATCGAGATCGGGAAGGGCGTCGCCGGATAGCGCGTCGGCAGATCGCGCATCGGCCAGCCCTGCGCCGCCGGGCTCAGCTTCTCCCCTGTACTCTGAGACGCTCCCAACTCGCGACGCAGTAGTAGGCGCGCGGAACTGGCTGCGCTATCATTAACGGCGAATGCTCCTCGTATTCCGGCGATGAGTACCGTCCTGCGATCCGGGTCGCAGTCCGACGAGCCCACCGCACACGCGCAAGCGCTTGTGTGCGTGTTGGTGCCGCATCTCGAGACCGACGACCCGAACCTCGCCTGGTACTGCGACTTCTCGCAGAGTCGCGCGGAGTTTCGCCGCGCCTTTGCCTCGCTTGGTCTCGAGTGGCGTTGGCAGCGCATCACGCTTGATGATCGCGACGCCGTGATTGCGCGTCTTGCCCGCCTCGCGCGTCGTCGTCCCGTCACGGTCTTCAATCTCTGTGATGGCGACGAACGCAACGGTGTGCCGGGGCTCTCGGTCATTCACGCCCTGGAAGCCGCCGGCCTTCGCTATACCGGTGCGGATGCGCCCTACTTCGATGGCACGACCTCGAAGATCGACATGAAGCGCGCCTTCGATGCGGCGTCGGTGCCGACGGCCGTCTGGGGCGTCGTCGAGCCGGAGGGACGCAACGCGGCGTCGTTGTTCGAGCGCATCGGGGCGCCTCTGATTGTCAAACCCGCTGTGTCGGCGGGGTCGATGGGCGTCACCACGAAGTCGGTAGTGCACTCGACCGACGAACTGCGCGCGCAGATGAAGCGGCTGCAGCACGGCTATCACGGATGGGACCTCACCACGGACGGCGTCCTGGCCGAGCGATTCGTGAGCGGCCGTGAGTACACGACGTTCGTCGTCGGGCACCACGACGCGCCTTCGCGTCGGCTCGTGTACGCGCCCGTCGAACGTCGCTTCAACGAGCGTCTGAGCGCGCAGGAGCGTTTCCTCTCGTTCGATCGCCTCTGGGGCATGTACGAGGTCGAGGAACCGGTCGGGGGCGAGAAGGACGAGGACCTGTGGCGGTACGCGCCAGTGGATCGGCGGGAGGCCGCCGAGCTACGTGAGGTGAGCTGGGCGGCGTACGCGGCAGTCGGCGGGCGTGGCTACGGTCGCGTGGACCTGCGACGCGACGCAACCACCGGCGCCTTGGCCGTGCTTGAGGTCAACGCGCAGTGCGGACTCTCGGAAGACGAGAACTACACATCGATTGGCGCGATCCTCCGCTTCGCGCGGCGGCCGTTTGCCCACGCCGTCCAGGCCATCCTTTCGGCGGCGGGCCCACGCGCCCGGCGCGGACAGCGGCGGCGCATCGAGGCCGCTTGAAGATCTGCGTCCTGCAGCCGGACTACTCCACCTCGACGGTGGACTATCGCCACTACGACCCTCCACGTGACCTGCGCCCGCTCGCACCCGGCCACGAGGTGCACCACGAGTCGCTGCACAAGCTGAGCACCTACGCGCAGCTGCGCGCACTGGCCGGGCAGGGGTTCGACGTCTTCGTGAACCTCTGCGAGGGCTACCTCGAGTGGGACGTGCCGTCCATCGACGTCATCCACGCACTCGAGGCCCTGGACCTGCCGTACACGGGCGCATCGGCTCGGCTCTACGACCCACCGAAGCCGGTGATGAAGTACGTCGCGCACTCGGCGGGCATCGCGACGCCGCGACACGTCGTGCTGGGTGCCGGTGATGACGCGGCGCAGGCCACGCGGCGCGCCGGTCTCCGCTATCCGCTCTTCGTGAAGCCCGCGAAGGCCGGCGACAGCCTGGGCATCGACGAGCACTCCTGCGTGGCGGACGAACAGGGTCTACTGCTGCAGGTCGAGCGGGTCCGGCCCGAGCATCCGGAGTTGCTGATCGAGGAGTACATCGCGGGTCGCGAGTTCACGGTGCTGGTGGTCGGAGACCCCACCGAGTCCGGCAAGGGCACGGCGCTCGCGCCGATCGAGTATCGCTTCCCGGCGGACATCGGGTTCAAGAGCTACGCGCTGAAGACAAGCGAGTTGCATCCCGACGCCAACGTCCGCGTGACCGAGCCCGCCGTCCGCGATGCGCTGCGTGCCGCGGCGGAGGCGGTGTTTCGCGGCTTCGACGGCACGGGATATGCGAGAATGGACTTTCGCATGGACGCCGCCGGCACGCTGTACTTCCTCGAGGTCAACTTCACCTGCTCGGTCTTCTATCCACGCGGATGGGAAGGCTCGGCGGACCACATCCTCGCGCTCGATGGGTTGGGCCAGGCCGGCTTCCTGATGCGCATCATCGCTGAGGGCCGGGCGCGGCACGCGCGCCGTCGGCGCGCGTACGTGCTGCGGGGCGACTCCATCGCGGGCTATGGGATCGTCGCTACGCGTGCGCTGGCGCCCGGCGACATCGTGTTTCGCGGCGAGGAGCGCGCGCAGCGCATCGTGACGCGGCGGCACGTGGACGAGCGCTGGAACGCCTCGGACCGCGCACTGTTCGATCGCTACGCGTATCCGCTAAGCGACGAGGTCTCCATCATCTGGGACCGTGAACCCGAGGAATGGGCCCCGCAGAACCATTCCTGCGAGCCCAACACGGCGTATGACGGGCTAAATGTCGTCGCGCGCCGCGCGATCCCGGTCGGTGAGGAGCTGACACTGGACTACGCGGACTTCCTCGACGATAGTGCGGAGCCATTCGACTGCGCCTGCGGCTCCGCGCGCTGTCGAGGGCGCATCGTCGGGACCGCTTCCAACTCGGTGACGGCGCGGGAGCACGCGCGCCGCCACGCCTCGTAGCAAGTTTCCCCCCACCCCCTCCCTGCCAGGAGCCCCCATGCACCGCCGCATCGTATCGTCGCTTGCCGCCTTGGCCGCGCTCGCCGTCCTGCTCATCCCGCAGCAGGCGGGCGCCCAGAGCTACGCCGAGACCGTCTGGAACCAGCTCAACCGCGCCTACCAACAGGTGAACGGTGACGGCTACAACACGCGCAACTACATCATCGGGCGGATGAACAGCGGCGCGAGCGATAGCTGGACCTTCTCGCTGCCGGGCAACTCGACCTACCGGATCATCGGCGTCTGCGACAACGACTGCGATGACCTCGACATCGCGGTGATGGACGGTGATCGCAAGGTGGCCGAGGATGTCCTCGACGACGACGTGCCGATCGTGAACTTCTCGTCCAAGGGTGAGACGCGGTATACCATCAAGGTCACGATGGCGTCCTGCAAGTCGGAGCCCTGCTTCTTCGGCATTGGGGTGTTCTACAAGTAGCGTCGATGTCGCGGGACAAACGAAGAAGGCGCCCGGGCAGGAGCCCGGGCGCCTTCTTCGTTCTTGCTGGCTACGCCGATCAGCGACCGGCGTCGAGATCGTTCCAGTGCAGGATGGCGTTGAATCCAAGGAAGAACGTGCCGTGGGTCTGCCAGCGCCAGAACGGACGGATGGCGAACATCACGACGTGGCCGTCGCCGAGCGGAGCGTCGACGACCTGCGCGCGGTTGGCCAGGGCCTGGCCGTTGGCGAGCGTGCCCGAGAGCAACATCTCGTTGGGGTTCGACGGGAAGCTGAGGATCGCACGCGGGCGCGTGTCGCGCTGCGCGCTGCGGGCGTTCCCACCCGGACCCTCCTCGTCGTCATCGCCGCCACGGGCTGCCGGGCGACCCGCGCCTGCGGCACCGCGACCCGCACCACCGCGCGGCGTGGCCGCTGCACCTTCGGCGGCCGGCGCGTTCATTCCTTCGATCGCGTTCCAGTCCCAGGTCGAGACCGTCACGCGCGAGGCCATCGGCGTCGTGTTCTGCTGCTGCGAGTTGCCGCCACCGCCGAAGCCGCCAAAGCCACCGCCGCCGCCACCCACGTTGAGCACCGGCGCCTGGCTGAAGTACACGGGCACCTGCGCATTGAAGCCATAGGCGATCGGGCTGCGCTTGTCGGAGACCATGCCGCGGAACACCGAGCCGCGGGCGAACAGGTTCCCCGGCTCTTCGACCGTGATGCCAGACACGAGGTTGTACTCAGGGAAGATGGTCGACGTCGCGCCTTCGACGATCAGCGTGCCGCCGGCCTTCACGAAGTTGTAGAGCTCGAGCAGGCCTTCGTAGCTCATGCCGCCGCGGATGTCGTCGGCGGCGTCGTTGGCGCCAAGGTTCGGCGTCTCATCCGTCTTCCGGTAGGGCAGCGGCATCGTGCCGGTCATTGCGATGCCGTTCACCTGCGCCTGTGCGGAGCCGCCGACGTGCGGATAGATGATCACGTCGTACTTCGAACGCAGGTTGCCTTCGCGGAGCTTCGTGTCGGCGAAGTACTCGTAGGGCACGCCGTAGGTATCGAGCGCGGCGCGGACCCAGCCTTCGTCCTGCGTGCGCTGCCAGGCGTGCACGTAGCCAATGCGCGGGATGTCGAGGTTGTGTGACTTCACTGTCGGCAGCGACGCCATCGCCACACCGGTGAGGCCGAGCTCGCCGAGGACCGGGCCGACCTTGGCGGCATCTGCGTCGGGGATGATGAAGGCGCCCGCGCGGAACTTGCGACCGCCGACCTCGAACTCCTCCTCGGCGGCCTGCATCGCCACGTCACGCAGGCGATAACGCATCGTGACCAGCGCGTTGTCCGTGGTATGGTCCACCACGATGTGACGCCCGTTGCCGCTGATGCCACCCGTGGCCTTGGCCGGCTGCGTGAGGCGCGTCATTCGGCGCGTGAGCACGGCCGAGTCGGCGACCGGCTGCACGACGACATTGCGCATCAGCTGGAAGGTCCAGCCTGTGTCGTCGTAAGGACGCGGGTTGGCGGGCGAGAAGTTCTGGATGGAGAAGTACATGTCGGCCAGCGTACGGTACGGCTGGTCGGCGCGCACGATGTAGTCGCCGCGCTCAACGCGGAGGCTACCGGCCGTGAAGGCCTGGTCGGCCACGTGGATCTCAAGCCCTTGGCGCTGGAGTTCGTTGACGGCGTCCACCGCGTCCGCGCGCCGACGCTGGCCGGCGGGCACGACCCAGGCGTAGGTCGGGCCGCTGCGGCCCTTCTCGACCGAGCGCTTGTTCTTGAGCCAGTAGTTCTCGAGGTAGAGCTGGCGGTTCTTGGCGAAGTGGTCGAGCGAGAACAGCAGCGCCGACTGGCCGATGTTCACCGAGTTGCGCGGGCCCCACTTGATCTCGGGCAGCGGCGGGTTCGGGCGGAACCACTCGCGGCTCGTGGTATTCGAGGGCACGCGCAGGTTCTCGACGTTGTCCGGGCCGTAGCGCTGCACTTCATAGAAGCGGCCGACCGAGTTGTGCGCGTGGGCGGCGAAGAACAGGTAGTTCGGCGTCCAGCCATCGTAGAAGCCGTAGGTCCACACGCCGGGCACGCCGCGCTTGGTCATCTCCATCACGTCCACCTGCGCCATCGTCCACCACTCGGTCACGGTGATGGGATCCAGCCACTCGTTGTACGGGCCGGTGCCGGTGGAGGTGTAGAGGTAGGACACTGACTCGTGCAGGTCGTGCATCACCTGCGGCTTCCACTCGAGGAAGAAACGGTTGGTGTTGCGCGTGAGCGCGAGGAACTGGCCCATGCCGTCGCGGTTGTTGTCGTGCGCGACGTACTTGCCCCAGTACATCAGGGGCAGCCGGGCCTCGCCCTCGGGGCGCTTCTTGTTGAAGTAGTAGGTGTCCACCTGGCGCTCGCGCCCGTCCACCTCGAGCACGGGCGTGATGAACACGATGGCGTTCTCGCGGATGTTCTTGATGAGCGGCTGGTCGGACACGGCGAGGCGATACGCCATCTCCATCAGCATCTCGGGGCCACCGGTCTCGCCGGAGTGAAGGCCGCTGGTCACCCAGTAGATCGGCTTGCCCATGGCGATGATCTCGCGCGCACGAGCTTCGGAGGTGCGACGCGGATCGGTGAGTTCGTTCAGGTAGCCCTTGTAGCGGTCGAGGTCGCGGATCGTGGCCTCGTCGGCGACGGCGAGCACGACCATGTCGCGCCCCTCCTCCGTCTGGCCGATCTTCCAGGTGCGCACGCGGTCGGAGGCAGCGTCCAGCGCCTCGTAGTAGCGGTGGATGTCCTTGGCATAGGTGAGCTCACCAGGCGTCCCGACGATGCGCCCGAAGAACTTGAGCGGCGTGGGCACCGTTGCCGAGGCCGGCAGGTGGTCGACGAGTTCGGTGCTGATGCGCGAGTCTTGGAGGTATTCACGGATCTTCGCCGTGTACTCGCGGTCGATGGGCTGCTGCTGAGTGGCAGCGAGCGACGGAAGGCCGAGCGCGACGGCGAGGAGCAGCGCGCGCACAGTCTTCGGGCGGAACGGGGACATACGGGCTCCGGCAGCGGGGTGGGAGAAATCGTCCGCAGAAGCTACGCCGGAAGGGGCGGAATCGCTTGCGCCGGGCTAACGTAAGGCATGGCCTCGGACCCCCTCGCACGCCTGCGTACCATCTGCCTCGCGCTGCCGGACAGTGCGGAGGTGCCGGCCTGGGATACGTTCACGTATCGGCGCAAGGGAAAGATCTTCGCGATCTATGGGATGCCCGACGACGTGATCCATTCTGGCGGTCGGCCGAGTGTGTCGCTCAAGGCGGCCGCGGGAAACCAGCAGCTCATGGTCCGCGACAATCCCGACCGCTACTTCGTGCCGCCCTACGTGGGAAAGGCGGGCTGGATCGGCGTGCGGCTCGACAAGCGGGCGCCGTGGAAGGAGATCGAACAGCTGGTGGCGGAGTCCTGGGAGCTGGTGCTTTTGAAGAAGACCAAGGACGGAGGACGAAGGACGAAGGCCGGTGCAAAGCCGCCACCGCAGCGAGAGCAGTCGGCCGCACGCAAGAAGCCCGCGACGAAGCGAAAGGGGTGAGCCGATGCCGGCCCACCCCTTCCTTCATCCTTCCACCTTCATCCTTCGTCAGCCGTTAGACCGGGAACAGCATCTCCCGATACCGTGGCAACGGCCAGTACTGGTCGCCGATGCTCAGCTCCAGCGCATCCGACGACTCGCGGCAGGCCGCCATCGCATCCGTGCCCGTCGTCGTGAGGAACATCGCGGCCTTCACAAGATCCTCGTGCATGCCCTCGGCCTTGGCGATCGCCTTCTTGAGCGCCTCGGACTGGCCCTGCAGCTTGGCCACCAACGCGCCGGTCTTCTCGGCGGCCGCCTTCTGCGGGATCGCCTTGATGCCCGCTTCCTTCGCCCGCGCCGCACCGTTGGCCAGTGCGCCGAGGTAGTCATAGGCGGCTGGGAGGATCATCGTGTCCACCAGCTCGGCCATCGTGTACATCTCGATGAGCACGTCCTTGATGTAGCGCTCCATCCGGATGTGGAAGCGGCTCTCCACCTCAGCCTTGGTCAGGATGCCGGTGGACGTGAACAACTTCTTCGCCGCCGGCGTGTCGAGCTGCGCGAGCGCCTCGGGTGCGCGGCGCAGGTTGAGCAGGCCGCGCTTCTTGGCCTCCTTCACCCACTCCTCGCTGTAACCGTTGCCCTCGAAGCGGATGGCCGAGGTCTCCTTGAAGGCGGCGCGCACGACCTTCAATGCGGCGTCGTCCACGGACTTGGTCTTCTTGAGCTCGGCCTTGAGGTCCGCAGTGATCTCGCCGATCGCCTCGGCGACCACCGTGTTCAGCACCGTGGCAGGGAAGGCGATCGACTGCGAGGATCCCACCGCACGGAACTCGAACTTCGCGCCCGTGAATGCGAACGGCGACGTCCGGTTGCGGTCCGTGTTGTCCTGCTCGATCTCGGGCAGCTTGGCCACGCCGAGCTTCAGCATCGCCTGCGCGGCGGAGCTTCCGGCGCGGCCGGCGATGATGTCCTCGATCATGTTCGTGAGCGTCGCGCCCATGAAGACCGAGATGATGGCCGGCGGCGCCTCGTTGGCGCCGAGGCGATGCTCGTTGCCCGAGGTGCCGATGCTGGCGCGCAGCACGCCCTGGTGCTTGTAGACACCCTTGAGCACCGCGGCGAGGAAGAGCAGGAAGCGGATGTTCTGGTGCGGCGTCTTGCCCGGCTTGAGCAGGTTGATGCCGTTCAGTGCGTTGTCCGCGTGGATGGCCATCGACCAGTTGCAGTGCTTGCCCGAACCGTTGATGCCGGCGAAGGGCTTCTCGTGCAAGAGCGCCTGCAGGCCGTGGCGGAGCGCGACGTCCTTCAGCACCGACATCACCATCTGGTTGTGGTCCGTGGCGATGTCCGTCTCCTCGAACACCGGTGCCATCTCGAACTGGCAAGGCGCGACCTCGTTGTGCCGCGTGACGATCGGCACGCCGAGCTTGTAGAGCTCGAACTCCACCTCGGCGATGCAGGCCTGCACGCGCTCGGGGATGCCACCGAAGTAGTGGTCCTCGAGCTGCTGGCCACGCGGCGGTGGGGCGCCGACGAGCGTGCGGCCACCCATCACCAGGTCTGGCCGCATCGCGAAGTGCGTGCGGTCAATGATGAAGTACTCCTGCTCGGCGCCTAGCGTCGTGTAGACGCGGCTCGCGCCCTTGTCGCCGATGGTCTCGAGCAGCGCCATCGCCTGCTCGGAGAGCACGTCGGAGGAGCGCAGCAGCGGCGTGACCTCGTCGAGCGCCTCGCCGTTGTAGCCGATGAACACCGACGGGATGCACATCGTCTTGGTGCCGGCGACATCCATGATGAAGAGCGGCGAGGCCGGGTTCCACGCGGTGTAGCCGCGGGCTTCCCAGGTCGCGCGCAGGCCGCCCGACGGGAACGACGAGGCATCGGGCTCCGACTGGATCAGCTGCTCGGCCGAGAAGGACTCGACGACGTTCTTGTGTTCGTCGAACGAGAGAAAGGCGTCGTGCTTCTCGGCGGTGAGACCGGTCTGCGGCTGGAACCAGTGGCAGAAGTGCGTCACGCCTCGCGAGACGGCCCACTCCTTCACGACCTGTGCGACGACGGGCGCGATGTCGCGATCGAGCTTCTTGCCGAGCTTGATGGACTCGACGAGTCGGGCATAGACGTCCTTCGGGAGCTTGTCGCGCATCTGGCGCGCGCCGAAGGTGTTGACGCCGAAGTAGGCGGACGTGGGCGTGCCCGAGTCGGTGGCGGTGGGGACGTCGGGCAGGATGGCGGGGCGCGTGGCGATGGCGCGGAGCGCGGCGACGCGTGGCGTTTCGGAGGCTGGCATGTCGGCGGCGGTGGCGGTGGGTTTGTGCAGCAAACGCAAAATCTACAGTACATTCTGCAGAAAACAACGGTCAAAATCACCAGAACGGCCGTGGTGATTGCAGAAATCGCAAAATCAGTGCCACGTTTTGGCTACGATACAAGAACAAGGGGGCGCCGGTCGGCGCCCCCTGTTGCAGATAACTCGTTGACTTGCAATGCTTTACTGAGCTGGCCTCACCCGGACGCTTCCGCGCATCCGCGAGTGAATCGTGCACTCATAGCGGACTGTGCCGGTATCGCTGGGGACCCAGACAAAGCGCTCGCCCGGCCGCAGGTCGCCGGAGTCGAACAGTTCGGAGCGCACGGCGTTGTGCCGGACGATGTCGACGTTGAGCCAGGCCACGGTGTCGCCCAGCGTCACGGTCAACGTGCGTGGCGCAAAGGAGTTGCCGCGCATGCGCACCACGTGCGTCTCGGGGTCGCGCGCCGCCGTGGCACCGGCGAAGGCGGCGCCGGCCACGACCACAAGCAACATCCGCGCGAGCACGATCAGCGCCTGCCGACTTGGGCTGACAGGTGACGCGCGTGCTCCAGGTGAGCCGCTACAGCTGGCCGCACCTGCACCAGCAGCGCCTTGAGCTCAGCGTTCTGCGCGCCCGGGATCAGCGCTTGGTCAATCGCGTCGAGCACCGTCTGATGGTAGCTGATTTCGTTGGCCGCGTACGCGCTGTCGAAGGCGATGCCCTCGAAGTCGCGCAGGGTCAGGCGCTTGGTCTCCGCATCGTCGCGCAGGTCGAACGCCAGTGTGTTCATGACCGGTGTCACGCCGAGTCGGGCGACGAGCGCACCGGCGGCCTCGTTCACCGACTGGTGATCGGTCTTCACCATCTGTGCGAACTGCCGCACGGCCGGTGTCTGCGACTTGGCCAGCGCCATGTCGGCGTAGAGGATGTCCGCCGTGTTCGCGGTGACGACGATGGCCGCGATGTTGGCGTCGGTGAGTGCGTCTGGCGCAGGCGCCTCGGCGACGGCGCCACGGCATCCAACACTTCCAACAAACGCGACCAGCAAGAGCATGGAGAACGAGCGCTTCATATCGAGAGGGCTGACTTTGGGAGCGAAGGGAGCGCGCGTTGCCGCGACGCTCAGCGACTGAAGAGCCAACGCACCACGTCGTCAATTCGTGCGCCAACAACGAGTGTATGGCCCCAACCCTCCGCCTCCTGATACTCGGCGAGCGCTCCCGCGGTGACCGCCTGCTGGTACGCCGCGCGCACCCTGGCCGGCGGGATCACGAGGTCGGTACCGGCGCCGATGAACAGCGTCGGTGACATCTGCCCGTTCGCCGGCACGGCACCCACGCCAGCAACGACCACGGCCGCGCGTACCGCTGCGCGTCGTTCCGAGGCGAGCTTCACCGCCGCGGCGCCGCCCATCGAGTGGCCAATCACGAACACCGCGTTGCGGTCGATCACGTAGAGGCGCTCGAGCGCAGTAAGTGCTGAGTCGAGCGCCGCGGCGTCGGCGCCAAAGGGTGTGGTCTGCGGCGTGAGCAGGATGAACCCCACGGAGTCCGCGAGCGCGCGCAGGCGACCGTTGCCGTAGCCTTCAAAAAAGATGTTCTCGTCCGCCCCGGCGCCGTGGAGCGCGATGACCACCGGCACCGCCGAACCAAGCGTCACCGCGCGCGGCGCAAAGAGTCGGGCGGGGATCGGTCCGCTCGGCCCGCCAATCACGCGCCAGTAGTCGCCGGTGCGCAACTCGTAGGCCTTCCGGCCCGCAGCCAATGCCGCGACCTCGCGACCGACCTCCGCCGCGAGCGCCGTCGGGCTCGCCAGGAACTGTGCGGACTGCGCGCTGTTCGGTGACTCGGTGATGAGCTCAGCGCGCGCGCGCACGGTGGCGCGGTCCTGCGGGTCGACGCTTGCAGGAAGCGCGGCGATCTGGCGCAGCAGCCGAGCCCGAATGTCGTCCGCGGACTCGCCCAGCACGTGGATGTCGGTGCCGATGGCGAGCGTGGTGCCTTCCATCGACGCTTCCAGGCGGTAGCGGCCGGCACCATTGATGATCGGTGCGGCGTCGAGCGTAATCGTAGCTGCGGCACCCGGACCGAACGCGGCCGGGACGACAAGCGTACCTCGAATCAGGACGGCGCCCTGGGAGTCACGCACGCGCACGGTGAGTTCGCGCGGCACACGGGCCGTACCCGGCACTAGGTAGCGGACGGTCGCCGAGACCTCGAGCGCGCGGTCACGACCCGTCACGAGGATGCGCTGGCCGGGTTCGATGCGTAGTGGCAGCACCTGGCGAGTGGGGCCCGCAGCCGCCGTGTCGCCAATCATCTCGGCGACCAATCCGTGCATCTCACGCAGCGTCCGTCCGAGGTCGCCGCTGAGGAACGCGAGCGTCGTGCGATCGAAGCGCTGGTTCCAGTCGCTGCGACGGGCAGCAGGTATCGGTCGGACGGAGACCAAGCTGTCGACAAGCTGGTAGGCGTCGGCGAGGTCCTGTCGCGTGACGACCTGCGGCGCTGCGGCCTGGCTTGCCACGCTGACGGGCAGGGCAGCGAGCATCACTGCCGCCGCGATGCGGATCGGAAGAATCGGCAAGGAGCGCATTGTACGAATATCGCGCTTTGCATCGAAACGCGACACATTCCCGGCTCTCACTCCGTCACAGTGTGGTAGCCATGTCCTCACCGCTTTCCGCGGCCCGCCGGGCCTTTCTGGGTCAGTTCTCGGCCCTCGGCGTCGGGTCGACCCTCCTTCCCGGCATTCTCTGGGCGCAAGCGTCGCAGGGGCAGGAGATCACGGCAGCCGGCATCGCCGCCGCGGCGGAACTGGCGGGCCTGTCCTTCACGGACGAGGAACGGGAGCAGATGCTCGCTGCCGTGCGGCGGCAATCGGCGCAGATCCGGGCGCTGCATCAAGTGCCGCTGGCGAACTCCACCGCGCCGGCCTTGCACTTCAACCCGTTGCCGCGGCCTGAGGCGCTGCCGAGTGGCCCGCAGCGACCGATCGTTGTCTCGCGACGAGCCGAGCGTCGGGCACCCGCAGTCCTGGAGGACTTGGCGTTTGAGCCGGTGACGGTGCTGGCCGAGCTGCTGCGGCGACGTGCAGTGACGAGCGTTCAGCTCACGCAGATGTACCTGGGGCGACTCAAGCGACTGGACTCGCAGTTGCTCTGCGTCACCACGCTGCTCGAGGATCGCGCGATGGCGCAGGCGCGTGCGGCCGACGCGGAGATTGCGCGCGGCAACTACCGAGGCCCGCTGCACGGCATCCCCTGGGGTGCGAAGGACCTGCTGGCGGTGCGGGGTGCGCCGACGACCTGGGGCACGCCGCCATTTCGCGAGCAGCAATTCGCCGAGGACGCAACAGTTGTCCAGCGACTGGATGCCGCGGGCGCTGTGCTGATTGCAAAGCTGACGCTCGGCGAGTTGGCGATGGGCGATCGCTGGTACGGTGGGATGACGCGCAACCCTTGGAAGCTCGATCAGGGATCCAGCGGCTCGTCCGCCGGCTCGGCGTCCGCCACCGCTGCCGGCTGCGTCGGCTTTGCGATCGGCTCGGAGACGCTGGGTTCGATCTCGTCGCCGAGCACGCGATGCGGCGCCACCGGCCTGCGCCCGACCTTTGGCCGCGTGCCCCGCACGGGCGCGATGGCGTTGAGTTGGTCGATGGACAAGCTGGGCCCCATCACGCGTTCCGTAGAGGACTGCGCCTTGGTGCTCGCGGCGATCCACGGCCCCGACGGTCGCGATCTCACGACACACGCGGCGCCGTTCAATTGGGACGGCAACGCCGGCATCCGCGGCCTTCGCGTCGCATTTGTGAAGAGCGCATTCGACGCGAGCGCTGCGCGCGGCGGCATTGGCGCGTTCGATACGGCCGCGCTTGAAGCACTGCGCGGTCTCGGCGTGGAGCTCGTGCCCGTGGAGGTTCCGGAGGCTGCGTACGACGCGATGCGCATCATCCTCGACTGCGAGGCGGCGGCGGCCTTCGACGAGTTTACGCGCAGTGGCAAGGTGCACGAGATGGCGCAGCAGACGCCGAACGCCTGGCCCACGTTGTTCCGGCGCGCGCATCTCATTCCCGCGGCGGACTACATCAATGCCAACCGTGTGCGCACGCTGGCGATGCAGGACTGGGATCGCTTGATGCGCGATATCGATGTCATCGTCGCACCGACGAGCTCGTCTCAGTTGCTGGCAACGAACCTGACGGGACACCCGGCGGTTATCCTGCCGCACGGCTTCCGTGAGACGGACGGGACGCCGGTGTCGATCACCTTCCTCGGAAAGCTCTTCGGCGAGGAGGCGATGCTCCGGGTCGCACAGGCGTACCAACAGGCATCAGGGCATCACCTCAAGCACCCGTCTTTGACCTAGGCACGGCGCGCGAGTGGCGCGAGTGGCGAGAGCGGTGCGCGAGTGGCGCACGTGTCGGGCGAGGTCTGCGCTTGAGCGGGCGGCTATGCGCGCCGAAGCCGCTGCAGCACGCGCGCCAACACGATGAGCATCACGATTCCCGTCACGCTCACGGCGACGAGCGTGGTCGTGTCACGCTCCACGAAGCCGACGCCAAGCAACACGGTGCCGACGGCGTAGGGCAGCTCGGCGATCGCCATCGCGCCGAGGTAACGAAGCACGGGATAGCGCACGAGTCCCAGCAAGTAACCCGGAATCTCCGAGGGCAACGCGAGTTGGAAGAGCAGCACGCTGCTGAACCGCGGCTGCCGGTCGAGCAATCGCTCGTAGCGTCCAAGACTGCGATCCGGCACCAGCCAGCGGAGGATGGGTCGCCCGAAGTGCGTCGCGAGCTGATGCGCAAAGACGCCGCCGAGCATCCAGCCGACCCAGAGCATGGCCATGGTCGGGACGGCGCCCCAGGCAAACACGGCGGCGGGAACCAGCACCGCGCTCGAGACGAATCCGGCCATCGCCGAGAGCGCCGCGAGGGCCAGGAAGACCGCCGGGCCGGCCACCGGATGCGCCGCGATAATGCCGCGCGAGGCCTCCAGCACGCCAATGACGGCGTCGTGCAGCGTGTCCGCACTCACCAGCACGATGAGCGCGCCGACAAGCAACAGCAGCACGAGGGCGCGCAGGATTGGAAGGCGGGATCGAGTGGGCAGCACGTCGAGCGCAGTGGGAGGGGGTGCCGGAACGTACTGCGCGAGCCGACGCGCCGTTGACAACGGGACCGGCGGTCGCAGGTTCTGGCATCCCCCCACCCCCGAGAGTCCGATGGAAGCCGGTACCACCGCTGGTCCGACGCAGGTCGAGGTGCGCATCACCGCGCTCGACGTCGCGCGCGGCATCGCCCTGTTCGGCATCCTCCTGATGAACATCACGATGTTCGGGATGCCCTTCGCGTACTCAAACCCGGCGAACTTTGGCGGGTCCACCGGCGCCGATCTCTGGGCCTGGATCATCACCGAGATGGGCTTCGAGGGCACGCAACGCGGCCTCTTCTCGCTGCTCTACGGCGCGGGCATCGCCATCATGACGGCCTCACTCGACAAGTCCACGCGCCCACACGCACAGGACCTGTTCTTCCGCCGAACGCTGTGGCTCGTGGTGTTCGGGATTGTCCACGGCTTTCTGCTGCTGTGGACGGGTGAGATCCTGTTCTTCTACGGTGCGACGGCGGTCTTCGTCTACGGTCTCCGCAATGCCACGCCGCGCACGATGATTGGGATCGCGCTCGGTGGGCTGCTGTTCAACGCCGGATGGAACTTGATTGATGCCAAAGGTCCGATCGACGCGCACCGTGCCTACGTCGCCGCGGACTCGGTGAAGCAGACGCTTGCCGAAGGGGACACGCTCAGCACGCAACAGAGCGACGCAATCAAGAAGTGGGAGGGGATGCTCAAGAACCACTCGCCCGACTCGGCGAAGATCGCCAAGGAGCTGGAGGTCTACCACGGCGGGTACTGGGGGATCCTGAAGCATCAGGCGCCAAGCCTCACGCGCTGGCAGTCGTGGGGACTGTACCGCTACTTCTTCGACATCTTCTCCATCATGCTGCTGGGCATCGCGCTGCTGCGGCTCGGCATCATTACGGGTGGCAAGCCTGCGTCCACCTACGCGCTGCTGATGCTGGTGGGCTACGTCGGCGGTCTCGCCGTGAACTATTGGGAGCTGCGCACCATCCTCGACGGCGAGTTCGGATTGATCGCCTTCCGGCGCGCGGGCGTCACCTACGACCTCGGCCGCCTGCTGATGACTGTCGGGCACCTCGGCAGCATCATGCTCTTCTGCAAGAGCGGCATCCTGCCCTGGCTACAGCGCAGCCTGGCGGCCGTGGGGCGGATGGCGTTCACGAACTACATCTCGCACTCAATCATCTGCGCGATCGTGTTCTACGGCTTCGGCTTCGGGCTCTACGGCGAGCTGAGCCGGCACCAGCTCTACTACGTGGTCGGCTCCATCTGGCTGTTCCAGCTGATCACCAGTCCGATCTGGCTCCGTCACTTCCGCTTCGGTCCGCTCGAGTATCTCTGGCGTTGGCTTACCTACGGGGAGCGCCCGGCATTCCGGGTTGCATCGCCTTGATGCGGGCCGGCACGCGCGCCCACTGCTCCGGGGAGAGCAGGGACTCGAGTGTCTTGAGGGATTCGCCGCGCAGCTTCTGGATGTCCTCCAGCGGCTGACGCATCAGTTGCAGCACGGCCTGCGGATCGGCGTTGTTGCCGATCCGCGCCGCGCGCTCCTGCACGGCGGTCGCCAAGGTGTTGACGCGACCCTCGTAGGCTTCCTGCTCGGCGGTCAGCCGCTGCACCTGTGCGCTGTCCAACGCCAGCGTGTCACGCAGGGCGAGCACCTGCTGGAACGGGTTCGCGGCCATGCGACGCATCAGCGCGCCAGCGTTGGCCATCGGGTTGCCGCCCGCGGCGCCGCCTGCGCCACCGCCGCGCGCCGAGTTCTGCGCGGCGAGCATCGCCTGGCGCATGCGGTCCGGCCCGATGGTGTAGCGCGCCTGCAGCGCGACCTGGAAGGGATTGAGCTGCTGGCCCACGCCACGCCCGCCGCTCCCCGATCCGGTCGCGTCACCGAAGCGTTCGTTGACCGTGTAGCGATACGTGAGCGCGACGGAGTCGAAGCCGGTCACATACAACAGGTTCGGGTCCACGCGCCGCGGCTGGCCCCAGCCCTTCTGGTCGTTGCCATTGAGCAGTCGGTCGAGTCCGGCCAGCGGATTCACCAGCTGCAGCGAGATCATCAGGTTGCGCTTGAGTCCGAGGCGGTCGGGCCGGTAGTTGAGCCGGAAGTCGAGCGACGGGAACCACGGCGCGCGGCAGCTGTTGCGGCCGGCGACCTGATCGAACTGCGACTCAAGGCACTCGCGCACTCGCGGGCTGGCGTTGTCGAGCACGGACTGCATTCCCGCTGCGAGCGCAGGATCCGACGCGGTCGCAGGATTGAAGACATAGGCGCGGTCATTGCGCGAGCCGTCGCCGTTGATGTCGTTGCCGACACGTGGCGTGAACGGCTGGCCCGAGGTCGCGCGACCAATCATCGTGAACTCCACCGACGGATGCAGGGGCATCGTCGCCGTGGTGACGATCACGTGCCGGCGCTCAAGGTCGCTGGTGCCCCAGGGTGTGTCGTTCGGATTCCCGGACGTCGTCGGGGATGCGAAGGCCTGCTGCGCCGAGCAGCAGGAGAACGACGACTGGTCGCGGCTGCGCGCGTACGTGTAGTTCGCCGAGAGCAGCACGCCGTTGCGCAGGAAGCCGTTGATCCCGAGCGTGACCTGACGCGTGTCCGACCGAAGCCCGGAGCCCACGGCGTACACGGAACCATAGGTCGCCTCACGACGCGAGCCCAGGCTGTTCACCACGCCGGTGCTCGGCACGATTGCGCCCGGCACCACATAGACCGGACGGTTGCCTTCGTTGGCGAGCGTGAACTGCGGTGTGGCCACAAGGTTGAGATCACGCACCCCATACAGGTCCATGCCCAGGGCGTAGCCGAGGTCCAACGAGACGTTCAGGCGCTCGAAGAGCCGACGCTGCACGCCGAGCGATGCGCGCCAGGAGCGTGGCGCGCCGAAGTCGGAGTCGAAGGTCGTGACGTTCGGCCGCTGGTTGGTGAACGGTGTGGTGCCGCCGCCACCGTCGGCGCAGGCAGTCGGTACGGCCGCGGGGTTCGCGGCGTAGAGCGCCCAATCGGGCGTGGGCACCGCATCGCCGACACAGAGCAACTGCGTCTCGGCGCCCGGCAGGCCCGTGGCATCCACGGCGCCGGTGAGCAGCCCGCTGGGCGCGCGGCCGCGGAACTCGCCGATGCCACCGCGGATGATCGTTGTCGCGAGACCGGCGAAGGGGCCGCCTGCGCCGCCGCCACGAGCACCGCCACCTCCCATGCCGCCCATCGGTCCGCCACCGCCACCGCCGCGTGCGCCACCACCACCAGCGCCACCGCCTCCGCCAAAACCGCCGGCGCCGCCCGGACGCGCGCCCTGCCCGTTTGCCGCTTGCTCCGGAATGCCCAGCGTCCACGTGAAGCCAACGCGCGGGCTCGCGTGCGTCTCACTGGGGAAGACATCCGTGCGTCGGCCGAATCGTGCTTCGACGTCGGGGTTGTAGCGTGGCTCGCCGGAATACGAGGTGTGTTCCAGCCGCAGTCCGTAGGTCAGCTGGAAGGCGCGCGACTTCCGCCAGGTGTCGCCCAGATACACGGCACCGTTCCAGATCCCGCCGTTGCGCTCGGACGGGGCCAAGGTGCGCGAGAACTGCGACGGCGTGTTGTTCTCCAGGTCCTCCAACGAGTTGTAGAGGAAGGTGCCGTTGCGGTTCGTCGCGAAGTCCTGGTTGTAGCGGCTCACGTTGAGCATCGTGCCGAGCTTCACGCGATGCCGGCCGTCCTGCGAGATGTACGACAGCTCGTTGGTGGCCTCGAGCTGGTCGTTCTCGATGTCCTGTGGAAGCGCACCGTTGCCGCCGAAGCTCAGTGCCGAGACGCTGCGCGATCCGTCGTCGAAGTCGCTCACCACCTGCACACGCCCCGCAGGCGTCAGCAGGTAGGGTCGCGTGTCCCGCGTGTCGAGGGCGCCGTAGATGCGGAACTCGTTGATCACACCGTTGTCGAACTGCGAGATCAACGACGTGAGCACGCCGCCACCGAGCGAGTTGAGGTCACCGCCCGAGTGCGGCACGCTGAGCGCGGAGATGCGTTGGCCGTCCTGCACGCCAAAGCGCCAGTCGGCGCGCATCGTCAGGGTGTGCTTGTCGCTCAACACCCAGTCGAGGCGGCCCAGCGTGGAGAGGTTCTCCGAGAGGCGCCGCGACGGCACGCCGTCCACGCGCGGCGGCAGGCCGTAGCCCGTGACGAGGTCAAGGAATCGCTGCGCCGAGTCCGGCGCGACGCCAAAACGCTGGAACATCACCTCGTTGGCGGAAAGCAGGCTCTGCAAGCCGTCCGATCGCGCGCGGAACTGCGCCGAGCCGAACCAGAAGATCTTGTTCTTCTTGAGGGGGCCGCCAAGTCCGAACGAGTACTGGTTCTGCGTGTACGGCTGCCCGAACTGGATGGCCTCCTCGTCATAGAACTGCATCTCCGGCGTGCGGAGATCGTAGCCGAGTGAGCCCTGGATCTCGTTAGTGCCGCTGCGCGTGGTGCTGGCGACCTGGCCGCCGGTGAACTGGCCACGCGCGACGTCATACGTGGAAGTCACCACGCGACTCGCGCGCACGGCTTCCTGGGGGACCGAGCCCGTGCCGAACGAGAGCCCGTCGAGCGTAATCTGGTTCTGGTCGACGCGCTGGCCGGCCACGGAGAATGCGGAGGCGCTGGAATCGGTGCCACTGAGCGTGACGACGCCGGCGGACAGTCCCGCGAGCGCCGTGGGATCGGTGGCGTCCACTGGCAGCCGATACAGTTGCTCGCCGGTGAGCACGCGCTCCTGCGTGCCGGGCGTCGGTCGGTCGGCATTGCTTTGCAGCGGCCCGCGGTTGGCGGTGACCACGTACTGCTGCAGTGTCTGCGCCGAGCGTTGGAGGCGAAGCGTGACCTCGAGGCGATCCTCATCGGATTGCCGGATGACGACTTGGGTCGCCGGGGCGTAGCCAATCGCCCTCGCGACGACCCGATACTGCCCCGAACCATCGGGAAAGAGGATCGTGAACTGACCCTTGTCGTTCGTCGTGCGACCGCGCGTCGTCTGCGTTTCTATAGAAGTCGCTTCGACGCGTGCCCCCTCAACGGGCTTTCCTTCGGTGTCGAGCACACGCCCAACGATGATTTCGGTGCCGTTGCCGGTCTGGGAGTCGACCGACTGGACGGGGAGGGCGAACAGGGCCGCGGCAAGCAGGGCCACGGACCGGAGGGCGGGACGCATTGTTGGGATGGACAGGGTGGGAACCGCAGTATTGGACGCGGCTGCCGCCTGGAACGTTTAGGGCCCGGGCTGCGGGCTCGGGGGCGCCGGAGCGCCACCACTCCCGGACGCGAGTCCGGGCTCGGGGGCGGCCCGCTCCTTTCTATTGAGAAGGGCGCGTGCCGCGGCTAGCTTCCTCCCTACGGCGCCGTGGCCAAGTGGTAAGGCGGCAGACTGCAAATCTGCTATTCGTCGGTTCGATTCCGACCGGCGCCTCTGGAACAGGATGAAGGTGGAAGGATGAAGGTGAAACGGTGGTAGGGGCTAACCCCTACCACCGTTCTCTTTTCCGGCTTGTGCAGATCGTTGCCTAACGCGCGATACGAAGCGCCGCGCGGCGTTCCTTGGCCTCATCCTCGATGTGTCCGCACATCACGTCGCAGAGCATGAACACGTCGGGGTTGGCGATCGTGTAGTACGCGAACGTCCCTTCCTTGCGCCGCGTGATGAATCCGCACTGATGCAGCTGCTGCAGGTGCTTGGAGACGTTGGCCTGTCCGAGTCCGGTGCGCTCGACGAGGTCGCCGACCGCGCGCTCGCCACCGCGCAAGGCGAGCAGGAGCTGCAGGCGCGCCGGCTCGCCAAGGGCCTTGAAGCGCTCGGCGAGCGAATCCACCAATGCGGGTGTCATGTTCTGGCGTGCCATGGTCAGACTCCAGCCCCGGCGGGGGCGTCTTCGGTGACGATGTCGAAGCCGGCGGCCTGCCACCCGACGTATCCATCCGTCAGATCGGAGACCTGCTCGATGCCAAGGCGCTGCAGCAACGAAGCGGCGATGGCCGAGCGGCTACCCGTCTGGCACTGTACGATGATGGGCTTGTCGCGCGGGATCTCGCCGAGTCGCGCGGGCAGGTAGCCGACGGGGATGTGCAGGGCGCCCGGCAGATGGCCGGCATCGAACTCGCTACGGTTCCGCACATCGAGCACCGTGACTTCCTCGCGGGCCACGCGCGGCGCCAGCGCCTTGCTCTCCGTCTTGGCCACGGTGCCGAGCGCGCCGCCCTGGTCCTTGAACTCGGTGATGATCCGCGGCTCGTAGCTCGCGGCGACGGCATCCAGACCGATCATCGCGAGCTCGCGCACGGCCTTGAGCGCGTCGCGCTCGTTGGCGATGAGGTGGATGGCTTGGTCGTACTTCACCAGCCAGCCGGCCCAGGTGGAGAAGCTCTTGTTGAGCGGGATGTTGAGCGTGCCGGGGATGTGCCCGCGGGCGAACTCCGCGGCAGGGCGCAGGTCGAGGACGGCCGCGCCATCGGTGAGTGCGGTGCGAAGCTCGGCGAGCGATCCGCGGGCCGGTGCCTTGAAGCCGCCGAGGATCGGCGGGCCGTCGCGGTTGATGCGCTTCATCTCCGCGAAGTAGAGCGGTGGCTCCGGCTGGCCGGCGAGCACGGCGTCCACGAAGGTGGATTCGTCCGTCGTGCCCACGCCCCAGTTGAAGCGCTTCTCGTAGCCGACCGTCGAGGTCGGGACGGCGCCCAGTGACTTGCCGCAGGCAGAACCGGCGCCGTGACCGGGCCAGACCTGCAGGTAGTCGGGCAGGCCGCGGAAGCGGTCGAGTGACTTGAACAGCGTGCGGGCGCCGGCTTCCATCGTATTCGCCACCTTGGCCGCGCGCTCGAGCAGGTCCGGGCGCCCAACATCGCCGACGAACACGAAGTCGCCGGTGGCGATGCCCATCGGCTCGTGCGCGGCGGCAGTGTCGGTGACGAGGAAGGACAGGTGCTCCGGGGTATGTCCCGGCGTGTGCAGCACGTCGATCTTGATGTTGCCGACCTTGATCACGTCACCGTCGTGCAGCAGCGTGGCGCCATCCTGCTTGGCAAAGGCGTACTGCCAGTCCTTCCCGCCCTCGGCCGAGAGGAGCAGCTGGGCACCGGTGCGCTGCGCGAGCTCGCGCGAGCCGGACACGTAGTCCGCGTGGATGTGCGTCTCCGTCACGTGCGTGATGCCGAGCTTCTCGGCGGCCGCGGCATCGAGATACTGCTGGATGTCGCGATTGGCGTCGATCACGATGGCTTCGCCGGTGGCGGCGCAACCGATCAGGTACGAGGCCTGCGCAAGGCCGTCATCATAGAAGCGCTTGAGGAACATCAGGATCTCCCGATCACAGCGAACCGCCGTTCTTGTAGATGATGTAGCCGGCCACGACGACGAGCAGCACCGCAAAGGCGCGCTTGAGCAGCGACTGGCTGATGTGTT
Organism: Gemmatimonadaceae bacterium; assembly: GCA_019637445.1. Lineage (NCBI taxonomy): Bacteria > Pseudomonadati > Gemmatimonadota > Gemmatimonadia > Gemmatimonadales > Gemmatimonadaceae > Gemmatimonadaceae bacterium. The sequence continues at coordinate 1,662,933 of JAHBVS010000001.1, forward strand.
GGACGAGATAGGTGCCGCCGAGTAGCCCGGCGGCGGTGAAACCGGCAAACCAGAGCACGAGATTCCAGGGCACCGAGACGACGCCGTGGTAGCCGGCGTACCCCGCGGTGGTGTTGAGCACGATCACGAACAGCGAGGTGCCGACGGCCGAGCGCATCGGCAGTCCGGCGAGCAGTACGAATGCGGGCACGAGCAGGAATCCACCGCCGACGCCGACAAGCCCAGTCAGGACGCCGGTGAGCGCACCGATGACCAGGACGCCGGCGCCCAGATGCGGCCGCTCGCCGGCCGCCGGCTCCGGCAGCTTGGCGTTGCGGAACATGGAGACGGAGGCGCCGAGCATCACGACGGCGAGGAGCAGGAGCTGCATCTCGCCGCTGAGGAAGCGCGCGGCGCGCGCACCGCCGAAGGCACCGACCATGGCGGCGAGGCCAAAGGGAATCGCCAGACGTAGGTCGATGTTGCCCATCCGCAGGTTGCGGACCACGCCGACCAGCGACGCTCCGCCCACGATGGGCAGGCTCATCACGACGGCCAGCTTGGGATCCACATTCATTGAATAGGCGATGACCGGCACCGTCAGGATGGACCCGCCACCGCCCAGGAGCCCCAGGGTGAGCCCGATGAGCAGGGCGAGGACGGCGGCGAGGGCTGTCATATATGCCTGAATGGTAATATATTCCCAGGTCTGATGTCAACGGGATTTGCATCGCAGGAGACACTTCGACTGCTGGGGCAGGGCGCTGTGCTCGCCTCCGTGGTCATGCTGGCGCTCTGGGCCGTGCACCGACGGACGCGAAACGCGTCGTGGGTGGACGTGGGCTGGGCGCTCACGCTCGGGCTGCTGGCGGCGTTGTATGCCGTGCGGGCTGAGGGATATGCGCCGCGCCGACTGCTGATCGGCAGCGTGGTCGGGCTCTGGTCCCTTCGGCTGTCGACGCATCTCGCGCTGCGCTTGCTGCGCGATGGTGGCGAGGATCCGCGCTACGCGGAGATGCGGGAGCGCTGGGGCGGGCGCCTCGGCCTCAAGTTCTTCCTCTTGTTCGTCGGTCAGGGCGTGTTGGATGTCATCCTGGCCTGGCCATTCCTGGCGGTGAGCGTCGATCGCACGCCGAGCATCCATTGGCTGACGTGGGCGGGAGCGGTACTCGCCGTGCTGGGCATGGCCGGCGAGTCGCTTGCCGACGCGCAGTTGCGTTGGTTCAAGTCCAATGCGGCGAATCGCGGCACCGTCTGCCGGGTGGGACTCTGGGGATGGTCGCGCCATCCGAACTACTTCTTCGACTGGCTGGTCTGGTGCGGCTTCGCGCTGCTCGGCCTGGCCTCACCCTTGGGTTGGATCGGCCTGCTGTCGCCCGCGCTGATGCTGTACTTCCTCACGCGCGTGACGGGCATCGCGGCCACCGAGGCCCACGCGCTGCGCTCACGGGGCGAGGCGTACCGCCGCTATCAGCGGGAAGTCAGCGCCTTTGTGCCTTGGCCCCCTCGGTATCTTCCATAGATGCGAGTGTTGATGCGAACGGCTTCGCGCCTGTTGGGCGGCGCACTGGCGCTGACTGTGGGCTTGGCGTCCTGCGGCGAGCCGCAGCGCGGCGTGCGCATCCAGGATCCCGAGCCGGCGGCGCCGTTGCAGTTCACGGCGTTCGATGGCACGGCGTTCGATCTCTCCGCCGAACGCGGCAAGGTCGTGCTGCTCTACTTCGGGTACACGCACTGTCCGGACGTCTGTCCGACGACGATGAGCGACTGGGCGCGGGCCAAGCGTGCCTTGGGCGAACGGGCGGCAAACGTGCGATTTGTGTTCGTGAGCGTCGACCCGGATCGCGACACGCCGGAGTTGGCGCTCAAGTACGCTCGCCAGTTTGACTCGACGTTCGTCGGTTGGGCGCCGGACACCGAAGGGCTCGAGGCGCTCAAGCGCTCGTGGAGTATCGCTGCGTATCCCGAGGGGGACACGCGGGAACGGGACTACACCGTGGCACACCCGGCACACACCTACGTGGTGGACCGCCAGGGCCGGCTACGGGTGCTCTATGAACCGGGGGTTCGTGGTGAGGAACTGGCAGAGGATCTGCGCCGCCTGCTCTAGCGCGGTGCTGATGGCCTGCGGCGCGGAGCGCGCGGCGGTGCCGACATCGGAGCTGAGTGTGTGGGAGGCCTGGGCGCGGGCGGCCGACAGCGGCGCGAACGCCGCCGTCTACTTCACGCTGGGGAATGCCGGCTCGGTGGCCGATACTCTGAAGGGAGTGGCCAGCGAGGCCGCCGAGCTGACGCAGATGCACATCTCGATGCAGCACAACCGGACGATGCACATGTCGGAGGTCACCGCCTTGCCGGTGCCGGCGGACGACAGCGTGCAGTTCAAGCCGTTAGGCGCGCACGTGATGCTGACGCGGCTGCGCCGACCGCTGGTGGCCGGCGACACGGTGGTGACGACGCTCACGTTCGTCTCGGGCCAGACGGTCCAGGTGCGGGCCGGTGTCCGGCGGCCGTAGCCTCGCGGTGGGACTGGTCGTCCTTGTCACGGGGGCGCTCGCCTACTGGATGTGGCCCAGGCCGTCGGTGGTGATCGAGATCGCACCTGGGGGCGTGGCGACGGTGGCTGGGCGCGCCCTGCCGGAAACGTTGTATGTGCAGGCCCGTGGTCGCAGTACCGTGGTGCGTGTGGTGAACCGTGATTCCCTGCGGCACCAACTCGCGCTGTTCGGGGCGGCGGCCGGTGAGACGCGGGACTTCACGATTGCGTATCCTGGCACCTACGGGGGTACCTGTTCCGCACACCCCAGCGGCAATCTCGTTTACGTGGTGCAATGATCCGTTCGTTCTTCCGTTCGACAATCCTGGCGCTCGCGGCACTTGCTGCGGGATCGCCGCTATTGGCGCAGCCGACGTCCGGTGGCGCCGCCGCATCAACGCCGCCTGCCGCCGGCACGGTCGTGCGACCGCTTGCCTCCGGCGCTTCACCGGAGCCCTGCGCGCTGGATGACGTCTCGTGTTCGCCGCCACCACTGGCGCGCGAGTTTCGCGGCCTCTGGATCGCCTCTGTTGGGAACATCGATTGGCCCTCGCGGCCCGGGCTTCCCACGGACTCCGCGCAGCTGGAGCTGCGGCAACTGCTCGACAAGGCCAAGGCGACCGGACTGAACGCAGTGATCCTGCAGGTGCGTCCGTCGGGTGACGCGCTGTACGCCTCGGAGTTGGAGCCTTGGAGCGAGTACCTCACCGGGCAGCAGGGCGTGGCCCCGCGCCCGTACTGGGACCCGCTCAAGTTCGCAGTGGACGAGGCACACGCGCGTGGGCTCGAGTTGCACGCCTGGTTCAACCCCTATCGCGCCCGCCACACCTCGGCCAAGGGCGCGCTGTCGCCGAAGCACCTGGCCGTCGCGCGCCCGTCGTTGGTGCGCAACTACGGCCGCCAGCAGTGGATGGATCCGGGTGAGGTGGCGGTGCGTGCGCATACGGTGCGCGTGATTGTCGACGTCGTGAAGCGCTATGACATCGATGGCGTCCACATCGACGATTACTTCTATCCGTACAAGGAGCGCGATCGCAGCGGTCGCCTCGTCGACTTCCCAGATGCCTCCACGTTCCGGCGCTACTCGATGGGTGGTGGCACGCTCGCGCGCGACGACTGGCGCCGCGAGAACGTGAATGCGTTGGTGAGCGAGCTGTACCGCAGCATCCACGCGGAGAAGCCGTGGGTGAAGTTCGGCGTGAGTCCGTTTGGGATCTGGCGACCGGGCTTCCCGGAGACAGTGGTGGGCTTCGACGCCTACAACGAGCTCTATGCCGACGCGCGGAAGTGGCTGCACGAGGGTTGGCTCGACTACTTCTCGCCGCAGCTTTACTGGCCTGTGGCGCAGCGTGGGCAGGAATATCCGGTGCTGCTGCGCTGGTGGGCGGAGCAGAACGCCTTCGGCCGGCATCTCTGGCCAGGCAACTACACGAGCAAGGTGGGCGAGCAGTCGCGCACGGCCTGGCGCACGAGCGAGATCGAGGCGCAGATCCGGCTCACGCGCGCCGAGGCCGGTGCGAGCGGGAATGTGCACTTCTCGGCGAAGGCCTTCCTCGAGGATCGTGACTCGCTGGCCACGCGACTCGGTCGCCACGTGTACAGCGCACCGGCCTTGGTGCCGCCCTCGCCGTGGCTTGATGTCGCGCCGCAGGGAGAGCCACAACTTGAGCTGCGTCGCAGCGGTACGCGCGTGACGCTCAAGGTCTCGCCCGCCGGGACGGAGTCGCCGCAGTTCTGGCTGGTGCAGACGCGGCGTCCCGACGGCTCCTGGCACAGCTCGTTGATGTCTGGCCGCGTGCGTGAGCTCTCCGTGCCGGCTGGCGCTGACCGTGTCGCGATCCGTGCCGTGGACCGGGCGTCGGTTGAAGGGCCGATGATTGTGTTGCGGGTTCGATAATCTTCGAACTGCTAACTGCTTTGCCACAGAGGCACAGAGACACAGAGGTGTCGGGACGCACATAAACCTCTGTGACTAGACCAACGGCAAACACTAGGGGGGCTCGGCGGACAGATCTGTCCGCCGAGCCCCCTTAGAAGTGTCGTTCAAGAAGACACAGAGCAGCAGGTACTACGCCACGAAATCCTCTGTGTCTCTGTGCCTCTGTGGCAAAGCAGTTGTAGTTACTGCCTACGCAACCAGCGCTCGTACTCCTTCATCATCAGTTCGACTTCGAAGGGGAAGCCCGAGCCCTCGCCGCCGGTCATGCGCTCGACGCGCAGGGTCTGGCGGTGGGTCTGGCCATCGATCGTCGTGACGACCTGGTAATCACCGGCTTCGGCTGTGGGGATGCCGCCGCCGAAGAAGCGGCCGCCGCCACCCGTGACGCCGATGGCGCGCATGATGCTGAACAGCTCGCCCTGGTCGATTCCCATGCCGGCACCGGCGCCGCCCGGGGGGCCACCCGCGCCACCAGGACCACGTCCACCAGCCGGACGCTGCGGCTGCACGGCCTGCTCGGCCGGGCGCTCCACCCAGCGCGGGGCCTGATTGCCACCGCCGAAGCCGCCGCCACCACCACCACCGCCGCCTCCAGCGAAGCCGAACGCGCGGGCCATCGCCTGCATGCCCTGCGCGCCGCCCTCGATGTTGCGACGGATCATATCGAGCGCCGGCTTCGGCACCTTGCCTTCCTTCTCGATCGAGTCGAGCGCGGCCACCGTGCGGCGGGCGCCGAGGATCGAGTCGCGCAGCGCGGCACCCTTGAGCGCCGGACGCGGGGCGGGGCGACCGTTGAAGTTCCAGGTCACCTTGTGCAGGCCCACGCCACCCTGGCCCGTGAGCGTCTGCACCGTGTCGCCCATCGCGTCGAGGATGTGCAGGCGCACCGGGCCCACGCTCTTCGTCACGCGATAGTAGATGTCCGCGCCGTAGCCCGGGCTCGTGCCGGCGAACAGCGAGTTGCCGGTGGACTGGCCCTCGACGCGGCGGTCGCCGAACTGGTAGCCCGTGCGCGGCTTGAAGACGTGCGCGGCCACCGTCGTGCTGATGTCCTTCATCTGCTGCAACGGCGAGATGTCGACGATCCAGAAGGAGCGCCCGTGCGTCGCCGCCACCAGCTCGGCCTCGCGCGGATGGATGACGAGATCGTGCACCGGCACGTTCGGCAGGCCCGTCATGAACTTCTGCCAGGTCTTGCCGCGGTCGCCCGAGGCGTAGGCCCCGACGTCCGTGCCAACGAAGAGCAGGTCCTCGTTCTTCAGGTCCTCGCGCACGACGTGCACGAAGTCCGCGGCGCCGCGCGGCAGGCCGCCGGCGATGCTGCTGAAGCTGCGGCCACCGTCATTGGACACGAACACATACGGCGTGAAGTCGCCGCGGCGGTGGTTGTCATAGGTGACGTAGAAGCGATCGACGTCGAAGTGCGAGGGCTCGATGCGCGACACGTAGCTGCCAGCCGGCACGCCCGTGATGCGGCTGGTGAGCTCCGTCCAGGAGCCACCGTCGTTGGCCGTCATCCACACGCGGCCGTCGTCCGTGCCGGCGTAGAGCTGGCCCGGCTTGATCGGCGACTCATTGAGCGAGACGATGGTGCCGAAAGTCTCGGCGCCCGTGGCGTCCGTCGTGATGCCACCGGTGGTCTGCGTCGACACGCGAACCTTCATCGTGTCGGCGTAGGTGAGGTCGGGCGAGATCGGGAACATCTCGTCACCGCGCTTCACGGACTTGAGCACGCGGTTGGCCGCCAGGTACATCACCGACTGGTTGTGCGGGGAGAGGAAGAACGGCGTGTTCCAGTTCCAGCGCAGCGAGAGGTCCACCGAGTCCTTCTTCTGCTGCGCGCGCAGCGCGTCGACCTGCCGGCGCATCGCCGCGTTCATGGGCCGCGTGGTGTCGCCGCGGATGACCATGATGCTGTCTTCCCACTTCATGTACTGCTCACGGTAGTCGGGCTTCTGCAGTCGGTTGGACTGCCCCGCCGACACGATGAAGCGCGCGATGTTGCCGCCCTGCGAAGTGCCGTAGATGATGTCCGGGTTCGTCAGGTCCTGCGCCGTGCCGAAGCCGTCACCACCGTTGTAGGTGAACCACATCGCGTTGGTGATGTCGCCCTGGCGGCGGCGCGACGGGCCGCACCACGAGCCGTTGTCCTGCAGGCCACCGCAGACGTTGTACGGCACGGCCATGTCCACCGACACGTTGTACGGCTGGCCGATGGCGAAGGTGTTCGGGAACCAGTAGTTGCCACCGTTGTCGAAGGAGATGCCGATGCCGCCGTCGTTGCCCATGATGTGGCGGTTCGGGTCCTTCGGGTCGATCCACATCGCGTGGTGATCCACGTGGATGCCGATCGTGGCGTTGCGGGCATTCTTGCCGCCCTCATCCGACACCTTCACCGGCGTGGACGAGAACCACACGCGGTCGGGGTTGGTCGGGTGCACGCGCACCTGCGAGTAGTAGAACGGCCGGACGTTGTCCGTGGACGTGCGCTCCCAGGTCTTGCCGCCGTCCGCTGAACGATACAGGCCGCTCAGACGCTCGGTCGAGCCGGCAGCCGGCTCGGCCTCGACCATCGTGTACATCACGTCCGGGTTGGACGCCGAGATGGCGATTGAGATGCGGCCCTTCATCGTCTCGGGGAATCCGCCGCCCTTGACCTCGGTCCAGGTCTCGCCGCCGTCCGTGGACGTCCACAGCGCCGAGCCACGGCCGCCCGACTGCAGGTAGTACGGCTGGCGCAGCCGGTGGTAACTCGCGGCAAACAGGATGTTCGGGTTCCGCGGATTGATCGCGACGTCCACAAAGCCAGTGGTGTCGTTGATGTACTTCTTGTTCTGCCAGGTCGCACCGCCGTCGGTGGTCTTGTAGAGACCGCGCTCGCGGTTCGTGCGCCAGGCCGCGCCCAGCGCCGCCACCCAGGCGACGTTCGGGTTGGTCGGGTGCACGACGATGCGTCCGACGTGCTCCGTCTCCTTGAGGCCCGAGAACTTCCAGGTGAGGCCGCCGTCGGTGGACTTGTAGACGCCGCCGCCCGGGGAGATGGAGTTGCGCGAGTTCGGCTCGCCGGTGCCGAGGTAGATGACGTTCGTGTCGCTCGGCGCGATGGCGAGGTCGCCCATCGAGGGCACGCCGTACTCGTCGAAGACCGGACGGAAGGTGACGCCGCCGTTGGTGGTCTTCCAGAGACCGCCGCCCGCCGCCGCGACGAAGAACGTCGCGCTGCCGGGGATGCCTTCGACGTCAGAGATGCGACCCGACATGTTGGCGGGGCCGATGTTGCGCCAGCGAAGACCGTCGATCATCGACTGGTCGATCGTCTGGGCGTGGAGGGTCGCGGTGCCGGCGACGAAGCCGGCAGCGACCAGGAGCCTCAGGGAGCGCATTTTCAGGATGGAGGAGGGAGGTGGGAGGAGGAAGGTGGCTATCGCCCCAAGATACGGGCTCCACTGGCGAGCCGTTGGGACTGTCAGGGTTTCGCCGGGCGGGGTGGTCTGACCCTGTACGCGTGGGCAGATTACTGGTCCTTCGACACCCGATTCACGACGGAGTTGGCCGATGGCAGCACGTGGCTCCAGGCAGGCCCGGCGCGCCCCGATGGGGACCGCCTCGAACGCCAAGCACAAGACCGAACGGGGCCGCACGACGGCGCCCGAGACCCCGCTGGCCGTCCGCGCGCGTGGCGTCGAGGTGGACGACCAGCTGCGCGACTACATCGCCAAGCGCTGCGGCTTCAAGCTCGGCAAGTTCGCACCGCGCATCGAGCGCACCAGCGTACGGCTCGAGGACATCAGCGGTCCCAAGGGTGCGCCGGCCCGACGCTGCGCCATCAAGGCGACGCTGACCCGGCACGAGAGCGTGGTGGTCGAAGTCGTCGACTACGACCATCGTGCTGCGTTCGATCACGCCATCGACGCCCTGGAGCGCGCCGTACGCCGCGCGCTCGAGCGCAGCAAGTCAAATTCGCGGCGCGCGTAGCGTCGGGGGCAATCGGAACTCCTCGGGCGTCGGCAGCTTTCGCTCGCGCGTGAAGCGCCGACGCGCCGCATCCATCTGGTTGATGCGGCCCACCCAGGTGGCGATCTCCACGTCGTAGCGCGCCAGGTTGTTCTGCAGCCAGTAGGGCCGGTTCTCCTGGCGCCAGCTGCGTTCGAACAACTCGCGCGTGAGCACGTAGCCATCGCGCATGTCCTGCAGCTTGCCGTTGATGCCCGTGAACTCGGCGAGTTCCTTCCAGGTCACGGTGTCGAGCGACGCCAGCGCGTAGATACCCTGCGCGATCTCATCGGCGATCTGGAACTTCATTGCCAGCCAGTCCATGCGGCGCGCGCCGAGCTCCATCGCATCGATTGCTGCCTGTTCGCGGATGTGCCGCTGCGTCCGTGCGCGCGCGATCTGTACCAAGGCGCTCTCGGCGTGAATGCGCATCTGCGCGAGCTTCGGACGCAGGCGCACGGTCTCGATGGCGCCTTCCTCGGACCAGGGGTCCACGAAGAAGAGCCAGGTACCGGCGTCGATGGCGCGGTGCGCTTCCATTAGATGGCGCTGTGCGGCGTCGATCGCACCAAGCGTATCGCCGTGGAACACTGTGCCATACGCTGCCTGGAACTGCGGGATGCTGGCCTCGCCCGGTTGCCAGGCGGCGGCCGCGCCAAAGTAGATGCCGTACCACACCTGCTCGAAGATCGCGTCGCCGTCGTCGTCCCAGCTGGTGTTGATCATGCCGGTCGCACCGCCGCGTTGCCCGTCGCGCACGAAGCCTTGGATGTTCGAGAGCGCCGAAATGTTGTTCGGGTAGACGCGAAGCCAGGAGTTCACGCCGGGTGCGACCCAGGTCTCCATGCCGGCATCGCGGAAGGGCTTGAGGTAGCGGTCGAAGTTCGAGCGCGACCAGTAGTCCCAACCCACCGCGATGAGATCCTTGGGCAGCCCCTTCACGAGGTCGGGGTGGTTCATCGCGATATCGCCCCAGAACAGGTAGCGCTTGCCGGGCACGCGCACCGTCTCGACGATCTGCTTGAGGTAGTCCACGTACACGGGGCCGATGCCGCGCGTGTCCACGTCCGGCTTGGTGCGGCCCTTGCCGAGTTCGAAGGTCTCGTCCGCGCCGAGGTGCACGAAGGGCGACGGGAACATCGAGTCGATCTCGGCGAAGACACCCTTGGTGAAGGCCAGCGTGCCCGGCTGGCCGGGTGCGAGGACGTGGCCGTGCGGCGTCTCCGACAGATCGGCGTAGAGCTCGAGCTTGAGCGCGTGGTGCAGGTGGCCGAAGGTCTGCTGGTGCGGGATGATCGTGATGTGGTACTGCTTGGCGTAGGCGACGAGCGCGCGCACGTCCTCGCGCGACATCGCGCCGCCCGGCGGGGCAATGACCGGCTGTGAGGCGTAGGCCAGCGTATGCTCGAACTGCAGCGTGAACGTGTTGAGCTTCACGGCCGCGAGGCGTCGCACCTGGCTCTTCTGGTACTCGAGCGTGGGCAGCGGTCCGCGCGAGACATCGTCCTGCGCGCCGCGCCAGCGCATGGCGGGCCAGTCGCGGATGGTAACGGGGTGCAGTTGCGTGCGGTCGCCGGCGCCGGTGAAGAGCTGCTTGAGCGTCTGCAGCCCGTAGAAGATGCCGGTGGCGTTGTCGGCGATGACCGTGGCGCCGTCGGTGCTGGCGAGGAGGATGTAGCCCTCGTCGTGCATCGCGCGGTCAAAGCGCAGGCGTTCGCGCTCGAGGATCTGGCGGGCGGCGTCGGACTCGCGGCGGAGCAGCGTGACGTGCCAGCCGCGGCTGTTCGAGGTGACAGCGGCGCTCAAGCCTCGCGCACGCATCGACTCGGCGAACTCGCCGGCGGCCCAGCGGTCCTGTTCGTCGGCGCCGGGCGCGATGGTGATCTCGGCGCGGAAGAGCGCGGCCGGTGCGGACCGGACCAGCTCGCGCGGGGCGGGGATGAGACGCGGGCCGTTCGTGGCCTGGGCGGCGAGCGGCGCGGCGGCACTGGCGGCCAACGCTGCGGCCGCGGCGGAGACGAGGGCAACCAGACGGAGGCGCATCGCCAGAATCTAATGATTGCGAGAGGGCGGCGAAGCCGCGGACGCCAGGCTAGCTTCGGGGCGTGACCAAGACCGCTGCATCGCCAAGCGCGCGCGAGTACTGGCGCCGCGTGATCTTCGACCACGACACGCGCGCCGGCAACCTCTTCGACGTCATCCTGATCATCGCCATCGTCGGCAGCGTGGCGGTGGTGATTCTCGATTCGATGAGCGGCCTGTCGGCGCGGGCACACCAAGTGCTGATGCTGTTCGAGTGGGTGTTCACTCTCCTGTTCACCATCGAATACGCGATGCGGCTCTGGTGCGCGGCCGACCGGCTGCGCTACGCCAGGAGCTTCTATGGCGTGGTGGACCTGGCGGCGACGCTGCCGACGTACATCTCGCTGCTCTTCCCCGAAGGGCGCTTCCTCGCGCTGGTGCGCATCCTCCGCGTACTGCGGGTGTTCCGGATCCTCAAGCTCACGGAATACGTGAGCGAGGCTAACACGATCCTGGCGGCGCTGAGCGCCAGCCGTGCGAAGATCACGGTATTCATGTTCACCGTGGTCACGTCGGTGAGCGTGGTCGGCTCACTCATGTATCTGATCGAGGGACCGGAGCACGGGTTCACGAACATCCCCGTGGCCATGTACTGGGCGATCGTGACGCTGACGACGGTGGGGTACGGCGACATCGCGCCGGCGACACCCCTCGGCCAGATGCTCGCCAGCTTCCTGATGATCCTCGGCTACGCCATCATCGCCGTGCCGACGGGCATCGTGACGATGGAGATGCAGAAGGCCTCGCTGGTGCCGCGCGGGGTGAGTTGCGGCAAGTGCGGGCGCGAGCGGCACGATGCCGACGCGAAGTTCTGCAAGGAGTGCGGCGAGGCGTTGCCGCGGAAAGGGCGGATGTAGCCGCCGCGCTGCCGCCGCGCCGAGACGGTGGCGCGTGGCCGCGCCACTAGGCGCGTGCGATCACCCGCAGCGCCGCCACCAGCTTCGCCGTGTCCGCCGGCGAGTTGTACAGTGCCGGCGTCACACGCACGCAGTCACCCTTGGCCAGTCCCGAGCGCGCCACGGTGAAGATCCCGAACTCATCAAGCAGCCGTCGTGCGAGGTTTGCATTGAACGCCCGGTCGCCGTTGCCGCGGATGCGGAAACTCGTGATGGCGCCTGCGGTCACGGGGTCATCGTTCAACAGCAGGTCAACGCCGGCGATCTCCCGCGCGGGCTTCACCCAGGAGTCGCGCAGGTAGCGCAAACGTGCCGCCTTGCGTGGAACACCGATCCGGTCCTGGAAGGCCAGCGCGTCGGGTACGGTCATGACAGCGGCGAAGTCCGTGGTTCCCGTATGGATACGACTGTCGATGCGATCCAGCGGCCCGTCATCACCGTGCGCGCGGTCGATGCGATCCAGCGCGTCACGCCGGATGTAGAGTGCCGCCACGCCGATCGGCGCGGCCACCCACTTGTGCAGGTTCACGCCGGCGAAGGTCGCACCTGACTCGCTGAGCGACAGCGGCACCTGACCGAAGGCGTGCGCCGCATCCACCACCGTGTCCACGCCGCGCGCCGTCGCCAGCGCGGTGATGTCGCGCAGCGGCAGCATCAGCCCGCTCTTGTTGCTCGGGTGCGTGAGCAGCAACAGCCGCGTGCGCGGATTGGCATCGAGCGCACGCGTGTAGGTCTCGACCAGCGACTCGCGTGTCGGTGGCTCCGGCAGGTCAATGGTCACGACCCTGGCCCCGCGCCGTTCGGCCAGTGCGTTCATCGCCATCTGCATCGCCGGATAGTCCAGGTCGGCGTAGATGATCGTGTCACCCGGCTGCAGGCGATTGTACTGCCCGATGATGTGTTGCAGCGCCTCGGTGGCGTTGCGCGCGAAGGCGATCTCACCGGCGTCGACGCCGAGTGCGGTGGCGGTCTTCTGTCGTGCGTCGGCCGTGATGGCCGGGAACGAGCGCCGCGCGAAGTAGGAGCTCTCGCGGTTCACACGGTCCACGTTGCGGTGGTAGGCCGCGAGCGTGGGCGCCGGCATCATGCCCCAGTAACCGGCTTCGAGATTCGTGGCGGCGTCGGTGACGGCGAACTGGGCGGCGATCTCGCGCCAGTAGGCCTCGTCCTGGGCGACCTGCTCGGGCGTGCCGAGCGGAGGGGCGGGCATGGGGCGTCGCGCACGCGCGCTCTCGAGCACTTCACGCGACGGTGCTGTCGCAGCGAGGCCGGTCGGGACGAGGACGGAGGCCGCCGAGGCAGCGGCGGCGTGGCGAAGGAATGCGCGGCGGGAGGTCATGCCCGAACCTAGCGCCCTCGCTAGAGCGCGGCCATCACCCGCTTGAGCCGTGCCTCGGCGTCCGCCGCCACCTCGTTCAGCGCGGCGTTGTTGGTCATCAGCATCATCGCGCGCGGATCGAGAATGGACACCGTGCTGCCCTTGCCGTCCTCGGCGCCCTGCACGAGCACGTTGCACGGCAGGAGCAATCCGATGTGCGGCTCGGCGGCCAGCGCCTTGTTGGCCAGTGTCGGGTTGCAGGCGCCGAGGATTGTGTAAGGGCGCACGTCGACGTCGAGCTTCTTCTTGAGCGTCGCGGACACGTCGATGGTGGAGAGGATGCCGAAGCCCTCGGCGGCGAGCGCGTCGGTCACCTTGGTGACGGCGTCGGCGAAGGCGGTGGTGGGGAGGGTCTTGGCGAAGCCGTAGCTGGGAGTCGTCATGGCGGTCTCGAGATTCTGTGTACTTGAGCAATACGCAGGCGTGGTCGCGGGTTCTCCCGGCGACCCGCAGCTCTGTCAGGCGATGTCTGACGACATCGCTAGTACCGCCAGCTCCGCACATCCGCCCCCGGCGGCGCCGTCAACAGGATCCGCTCCAACGCCCAGGGCAGCACCATCTGCGGATACCGCAGCCGCGAGTACGCATTGCTGCGCGTGTGGTCGCCGTTCCAGCAGTGCTCGTCGCGATCACCATAGTCCACCACGGCATCCGCCGGCGGGCTGGCCGTGCGCAGGAACTTCTCGGTCTCGTAGACCGCGTTGTTGAGATAGTAGTTGTCCATGTCGCCCACATAGATGCGCAGCTTGCCGCGCAGCTTGGGACCGAGCGTTGCCCAGTCGCGTTGCAGGATGTGGTTGAGGTCCCAGTTGTCGCGCCAGTGCCGCGCGACCGCGGTGTCGATCACGCCCGTACGCTTGTCCCAGATCGGCTTTGGGTAGCCATCGGGGCCGACCGGCGAGTAGACGCTCTCCCAGACATCGAACTGGTCGCCCGAGCGCGTGCGTGTGCCGAGTGCGAGCTCGCGGAGGTTCATATCCTCGACCGTGGCGAGGATGTGTCCGAGATAGTTGCGGTACGCCGGCCGTCGCGTTCGACGGAACGGCCCCTCCGTGTAGTACGCGTTGCGATCCTCATAGATGTTGATCGACGTGTAGTGGCGGAAGTCGATCGGATCCGGGCAGGCGATCCACGCACCATTGAAGAAGTCCGGATAGAACATCTGCACGGCCATCGCTTCCCAACCGCCGGTGGACCCGCCGTACGTGAAGCGGGCCCAGCCCTGGCCGATGCCGCGGAAGCGGCGCTCGATCTCGGGGATCAGCTCATAGTTGATGGCGTCGCCATACGGGCCGTTGTTCGCGGAGTTCACCGCGTACGAATCGTCGTAGAACGGCGTGGCGTGCTGCACCTGCACGACGAGCATGCGAGGGAAACCGGGGCCGGTCCAATCCTTGTAGAGCTGATGCGCCAACTGCTGCTGGATGCGGTTGTAGCCGGCGAGGCTGAAGCGCGTGGAGTAGTCGGGCGCGAGCGTCGTGTCCGGCGGCGTCTCGCGCCAGCCGTCCACACCCGAGGGGAAATGCCCGTGATTCAGCACCAGCGGATACCGCGCATCCGGATGCGAATCGAACCCTTCGGGCAGCAACACCCAGGCGCCGAGGTACATGTCGGTGCCCCAGAACTGCGACAGCCGCTCCGAGCGGATGCGGACGTACTTCACGTACTTGGTTTCCTTGAGCGCGAAGTCCGCGACCGGCGGGATCTCCTCGCTGAGTTCGAGGCTGATGCGACTGCGCGCGTCGAGGCTCACCGTCACGGGCTTCGAGTACAGGTTGCCCGGCTTGCGCGCGAACTGCTGCCCTTCCCAGTGGTCCGGCGGCAGCTTGACGGTGAAGCCGTCGCTGCGACGGAAGGTCTGGTAGCGGTTCACCAGCGCCTGCACGCGGTAGCGGCCCGGCGGCAGGTCGCGCAGCGACGCCACGGGATAGCCGAAGGCAATCGCGTCGACCACCGTTGGCGCACCCGGTCGCCAGCCGTCCACGTCCACGCCGGTCACCTGTGCCGTGCCGACGTTGAAGCTCGAGGCGAAGCGCGGCTCGCCTGTCGTGTCCGCGGAGATGAACAGCAGTACGCGTCCGTCGATCGGCGCTGCGGAGCGCGCGGCGGGGAAGGTGACGGTGAAGCGCGGGCCCTGGGCGCTGGCGTTCGGCGATATGCCGAGCGAGGCGGCGAGGAAGAGCAGGGTCGGGACGAGCGAGCGGCGGCGAGTCGACATGCGGCTATTCTCGCGACGGAGGCGGTTCTTGGCTAGCCGCGCCGGGGACGCCGCGCTGGGGCGCCGCTAACGCCCCACCGGCCCCAAGTATCGGTCATACCACTCCAACGTCTCCGCCACCCAGCGATTCCGCGGGAAGTAGTGCCCGCCGTCCCAGATCACCTGCATCTTCTGCGATGCCGGGCTGCCAAGGAACTCGAAGAACGGCCGCGCCGAGGTCTCGAGCGGGAAGGTGCTGTCGAGCCGGCCGCTCAGCATCAGCACCGGGATGCGAATCCGCGGCAGGAAATTCACGGGATCCGTCTCCGGCCGCTGTTCCTGCGCGGGCAGCCCCGCCACCAACAGCGACGACACCTTGAAGCGCGACTCCAACGCCAGCGCGATGCCGGCCATCCGCCCGCCCCAGCTGACGCCCATATGCGCGAGGCGCGTCGTGTCGACGTCGGGGCGCGTCACCACATAGTCGACGCTGCGACGGAACTCGTACATCCATCGGATGGTCTGGTCGCGGCTGGCCACTGAGTTTGTGGGGACGTGCCGTTCCATCGGCGTCCCGCGGCCGTAGGTGTGCTCGAGGATCGGGTGTACCACCGCACGGCCGCTGCGCACGAGATAGTCCACGAAGGTCATCGTGATGTGCTGCGGACTGCTCCCGCTGAACGCCTCGGAGGCCGGCCAGAGTATCGCCGTCTGGTAGGGCGGCGTGCCGCGCTTCGGCAGGAACACGGCGACCTGCATCGGACCGCTTTCCCCCTCGATCGGGAAGCTGACATCCTCGCGGATCCAGTCCGCGGCACTCGTGTCGCGCGAAATCAGCGTCGGCTCGATCGGCGTGCGGTCGTACTCGTAGAGCGCCAGCAGCGCGCGGAAGGTGGCATCGTCCACGGGTCGCGCCCCGCGATAGTCGCGGCGCTGGCCGATGACCTGCGCACTCGCGACGGCGAGGCCCGGCATCTCGCGCAGTCGCCGGACGAGGCGAATGCCGTTGATGGCGCTGCGATCGAATTCCGGTTGCGCCACGGCCTCGGTGAAGAAGTAGCGCGGATCGCTCCAGCCGCCGCCGACGATGAAACGCGTGCCGGGTTCGCGCGGATTCACGAGCCACTCGCGCACGTTGCCGGCCACGTCGAACACGCCGCGCGGGCCGATGCTGCTGCCGCCGCGCACGGGGCCCGAGGACTCGAGGCGTCCGGTGAACGCAATCCAGCGCGCCGCCTCAGGCACTGCCGCGTTGCTCCACTCCGGCAGCGTCGGCAGCTCCTTGCCGGCGAAGCGCGCGTACGCGCGCGCCTCGTACCAGCTCACGCCGCCTACGGGGAAGTCCTCCTGTCCCTGTGGCGGTGCGCTGCCTTCCCAGGTGGATGGCCCGCGCCGCCCCGTGCGATCGGTGAAGCGTGCGACCGCGGCCTCCCATGCGAGGGCGCGTCCATTGAGCGTGATGGTCGAGTCCCACAACTCGCGGCGCGTGTAGCCGCCAGCGTCCACGAAGGCCTTGAACTCGCGATTCGTCACCTCGAGGCGGTCCATCAGGTACTCTGACAACTCCGCCGGTTCGGTCGACGCCCCGAAGAGCGCGCTGCGCAACTCGCCGCCCGGCAGGAGCACCATCCCGGTATCGGGATCCGTGATGCGCTGCAACCGTACGGGATTCGGCAGATCCACGTTCTCGCCACCCATGCGCCCAGACAGCACGGTCTCGCTGCGATACCCAGGCAGCGAGTAGCGATACAGCCACGGCGTGTTGGGGACTCGCGTCGCTGCGGTGGGTGTCGTGCCGACCGGGACCCAGGTCGTTGTATCGGTGAGCGGGGCACGCGTGACGACTGCACCGGCGGGCTCGCTGCGGAACTCGCGCAGCGTGGAGATCCCCCGCACGCGCAGCGCCAGCACCGAGTCGCCGGGCACGCGTCGTTCCGCCAACTCTGCAAGGGAGAATGCCGAGTCGAGCTGATCGGCTTCGAACATCCGGACGAACTCCGGGAAGACCTCCTCGTGCAGCCATCGCGCCCGGCGGTCCTTCACCACGAGGTACGACGCGACGGCAATCACCAGCACCGCCGCTGCTGCGGCGATGATGGGGACGCGCGACTTCGCCGCCACGGGCGCGCTCTTCGGGGCCGCTAGCTCACGCAGCTCGCCGAGCAGTGCCTCGGCGGTCTGCGGCCGTCCGTCTGGACTGCGTGCCAGGCAACGTGCGACGAGAGACACCAGCGCTGGTGAAGCATTCGGTGCCTTGTCAGCAAGCGACGGCGCGTCCTCGACGATCTTCCGGGCCACCACCTTTTGCCACGAGCCCGAGAAGGGCGGCTCGCCGCTCACCATCTCGAACAGCATTGCCCCCAGTGCATAGATGTCGGCGCGGTGGTCCACGTTCGCCTCGCCAGCGGCTTGCTCCGGCGCCATGTAGCCCGGTGTGCCCAGCGACATGCCTTCACTGGTGAGTGCGGCCACGTCGCGCGCATCACCCAGTGCCTTGGCGATGCCGAAATCCGCCACGATCGCGTGGCCCGCTGAGAGCAGCACGTTCGAGGGCTTGATGTCGCGGTGCACCACGCCCTGCGCGTGCGCGTGCACCAGCGCCTCGGCCACATCTACAGATACGCGCAGCGCCTCGTCCACCGGCAGCGCGCCGGTGCGCGTGAGTCGGTCCTGCACCGACTCGCCGGTGGCCACGGGCATCACGTAGTAGAGCAGGGCGCCGTCGAGCGCGGCGCCCGAGTCGAGCAGTGCGAGAATGTGCGGATGGTTGAGCCGCGCCGTAATGGCGATCTCGCGGAGGAAACGCTCGCTGGTGAGCGACTGTGCGAGGTCCGGCTGCAGGACCTTGATGGCGACTTCGCGGCCGTGCTTGAGGTCGGTAGCGAGATAGACCGTGGCCATGCCGCCCTGCCCAAGTTCACGCTCGATGCGGTAGCGGTCGGCGAGGGCCTGCACGAGGCGGTCCGGAACGGGCATTCCGATATTCTGGCCTCTTTCCGCCTAGTGGGCTAGGCGTAGGTTTCCCCGGGATGTCCCACTCGACCGAACGCCTCACCGCCGCGCTCGACGGACGCTATCGCATCGAACGCCAGTTGGGCGCGGGCGGCATGGCGACCGTTTACCTGGCGCACGACATCAAGCACGACCGTAAAGTCGCGGTGAAGGTGCTCAAGCCGGAGTTGGCCGCGGTGCTCGGCGCCGAGCGCTTCGTGGTCGAGATCAAGACGACGGCGGCACTGCAGCATCCGCACATCCTGCCGCTGTTCGATTCGGGCGAGGCGGACGGCTTCCTCTACTATGTGATGCCGTTCATCGATGGCGAGACGTTGCGCGACCGCTTGAATCGCGAGTCCCAGCTCGGCGTGGACGAGGCCATTCGGATGACCTGCGACATTGCCGACGCGCTGCACTACGCGCACCAGCACGGGGTCATCCACCGCGACATCAAGCCCGAGAACATCCTGTTGCAGAACGGCCGGCCGATGGTGGCCGACTTTGGAATTGCCCTGGCGGTATCAGCGGCCGCCGGTGGGCGGATGACGGAGACCGGTCTCAGTCTCGGCACGCCGCATTACATGTCGCCCGAGCAGGCCACGGCAGAGAAGGAGATCACCGCGCGCAGCGATGTCTATTCGTTGGCGAGCGTGCTGTACGAGATGCTGACCGGCAACCCGCCGCACACGGGATCGACCGCGCAGCAGATCATCATGAAGATCATCACCGAGCAAGCGCAGGATGTGACCAGCCTGCGCAAAACGGTGCCGCCACACGTGGCTGACGCAGTGGCGCAGGCGTTGGAGAAGCTGCCGGCGGACCGTTTTGGCTCGGCGGCGGAGTTCGCGGCGGCGTTGCAAGGTGGCGGCGGCACGCGTGCGCAGGCCGGCAATCGCACGACGGCGCGCAGGGCAGTGGCTGCGCAGGGCTCCACGCGTTGGCGCGCCATCGCGATTGCGGCTGCCGCCGTAGCTGTCGTTGCGACCGCTGCGGCGCTGTGGGCGTTGCAGCGCGAGCAGCCCGCCGAGCGTGTGGAGTTCACGTATCGGCCGATCCTGTCGCGCAACGACCGTCCCTTCGTCAGCATCTCGCGCGACGGCCGTCAGATCTTGGAAGTAGTCCGTGACTCGAACGGCTTGGATCTCGTCGCCACGCGGTCGCTGGGCTCCGCGACGATGCAGCCGGTGCAAGGCACCGCCGGCGCGCGCGACCCGAGGTTCAGCCTCGACGGCCAGTGGATCCTGTTCCAGTCGGAAGGCAAGATGAAGCGGGTGCCGGTGGGCGGCGGGCCGGCCAGCGTCGTCATGGAAGCCGGCGTCAACGCCGGCTTCATCGAGCATCCGGACGGGAGTCTGATCTACTCGTCGCTGACCACGGGACTAGTGCGCCTGTCTCCCGGTGGACTCACGGCGGATACGCTGACGTCGATTAGTGCGGCCGAGCGAGAGTTCGCGCACTGGTATCCGCAGGTCCTGCCGGGTGGCGATGCGCTGATCTATACCAGCTACCGCAGTCCGGTGGACGCCTCGCGGATTGAGGCATTGAACCTCAAGACCGGCGCGCGTAGCGTGCTGGCCACCAACGCCATCCATGGAAAGTTCGTCGCGCCGGACATCCTATTGTTCGCGCGTTCGGCGGCGGTCTTTGCGCAGCGATTCGATCCCAAAACGCTCCGCACTCTTGGCGAGGCCGTGCCTGTGGTCGAGGACGTGGCGTGGACGCAGACGGACGGTGTTGCGGCGTATGATGTCTCGGCGAACGGCACGCTGGTCTACGTCAAAGGCTCCGAAGCTAGCGTCGCGCGACAGGTAGTCTGGTCCGATCGGAGCGGGCGAACCACGCCATTGCTTCCGGAGGCCGGGAGCTGGTCCGAGCCGCGGCTTTCGCCAGATGGCCGCTGGATCGCCCTGACGCGTACCGCGCCGACGCGACAGATCTGGCTCTACGACAACGGCCGCGCGGTGCTGACGCAGCTGACGCGTTTCACCGACGGTGTGGCGTTCTCGCCGGTGTGGGCCTGGGACTCGAAGTCGCTGATCATCGCGCGCGAGGTCCCGCAGTACAACATCCACCGCCAGCCGATCGATGGGCGCCCGGACGAAGAGTTGGTGAACACGAAGTACGACAAGGTGCCGACGGCCATCTCACGGGACGGGCGGCAGGTGTTCTACTACGAGGTCATCGCCGATGCGCGGCTGACGGTGGCCACCGTCGGCGACACGGCTTCGCGCAGGTTCAACACCGGCAGCGATGCCTTCAACGCCGACCTGACGCCGGACGGCCGCTGGATCGTGCATGACGAATCCGATCGCGCGGGGAACTCGGCGGTCTACGTGCGACTGGCGGATGGCACGGGCGGCCGTCGACAGGTCTCGTCCGACGGCGGCGACCAGCCGCGCTTCACGCGCGCAGGGCGGGAGATCGTGTACCGCAAGGGCGACGCGATGTACGCGGCGTCGTTCAATCCTGGGACCGGCGAGATCGGCACCCCCATGCAGTTGTTCCGCGTGAAGGACGGCGGGCGGCTCGCGGGCGGTCGCACGCGCGGGTACGACGTGTCGCCGGACGGGCAACGGTTCCTGCTGGTGACCCCCGTCGAGCGGCCAGGTGCGGCACCGAACGTGGTGATCACGAACTGGATCGAGGAGCTGGAGCGGAAGCTGCCGCGGTAGGCGGCTCGCGCGCCACGACGGGTACGTCGCGCGGCTCTGGCGTAGATTTCGGCGTGCTCCGTCTCCTCCTCAACGCCGATCTCCACGCCCCAGAGCCACGCGGCATCTGCCACGTCCTCGTCGCTGGCGGGCGCATCGCCTGGATCGGCCACGAGCGCCCGAGCTTGGACGCATCACTCGGCGCCGAGGTCGTCGACCTTGAGGGCCTGCGCCTCGTCCCCGGCCTGATCGACCCGCACGTGCACCTCACGGGCGGCGGCGGTGAGGCCGGCGCGCATACCAAGGTCCCGCCGCTGCCGCTTTCGCAGTTCACTCGCGGCGGAGTCACTACCGTCGTTGCCGTGCTCGGCACCGACGACGCCACCCGCCATCCACGCGAACTCGTTGCCGCCGTGCACGGCCTCCGCACCGAGGGACTCTCGGCCTGGAGCTGGACCGCCGGCTACCACCTGCCCCCAGTGACCATCACCGGCAGCGTGCGTGGCGACCTGGCGATGATCGACTGCATCATCGGCTGCAAGACCGCCATCAGTGACCACCGCAGCAGCCAGCCAACCCGCGACGATCTGCTGCGCCTCGCCAGCGAGGTGCACGTCGGCGGCCTGATGACGGGCAAGGCGGGCATCCTGCACCTGCACGTCGGCGACGGCCCCCGCGGGCTCGAACCCATCCGCGACGCGCTCGCGCACTCGGAGCTGCCGCCGCGCGTGTTCCACCCCACGCACGTGAACCGGCGACGCGCACTCTTCGAAGAAGCCATCGCCATCGCACGCAGCGGTGTAGCCGTGGACCTCACGGCGTTCCCCGTGGCGGAGGGCGAGGACGCGTGGAGCGCCGAGGACGCGCTGCAGCGATACCTCGATGCCGGCGCCCCGCCGGAGCGCATCACCATCAGCTCCGACGGTGGCGGCTGCCTGCCGACCTTCGATGCCGACGGCCGCGTGGCTTCTATGGATGTGGGATCGCCCGGCGCGCTGGCCTACACGCTGCGCCGCCTGCTCGACGCCGGCGTGCCGCTCGCGCGGGCGCTGCCGGCCTTCACCAGCAACACGGCGACGTTGCTCCGCCTGCCTCGCAAGGGACAGCTCACCGCGGATGCCGATGCCGACCTCGTGGTACTCGACCCCAACGGAGGAATTCGGGACGTGATGGCGATGGGAACTTGGATGCTACGCGATGGCCAGCCCACACAGCGCGGCACCTTTGAACCGCAGCCCGCGGAGCGCGCGTGACGCCCTCACAAACACCGGACGGCGCGACCCGCGGCTGGATCATCCCCATCGGCGGCGGTGAGGAGAAGGAGAACAACCCGCACATCCTCGAGCGCTTCGTGCAGCTCTGCGGTGGGCGCGACGCCAAGCTCGTCGTAATTCCCACGGCCTCCAAGCTCGCCGACACCGGCGACCGCTACCGCAGCATCTTCCGCGAACTCGGTGCCGCCGAAGTCGAGGTGATGGACTTCGACACGCGCCGCGACGGCAACGAGCTCGGACGCGTGGCCGCCATCAAGGCCTGCGACGGCGTCTTCCTCACCGGTGGAAACCAGATGCGCCTTGCGACCACCATCGGCGGCACCGCGGTGGCCAAGGCGCTGCGCGAACACAATGCCAACGGCGGACACGTCGCGGGCACCAGCGCCGGCGCGAGCTTTCTCAGTGAGCACATGATCGCCTTCGGCGACGACAACCGGACGCCGCACGCTGGGTCCGTCACCCTTGCGCCCGGACTCGGCCTCACCAATCGCGTGGTGATCGACCAGCACTTCACGCAGCGGGGCCGGCTCGGCCGGCTCATCACCGCGCTGGCGTTCAATCCCTTCCTCATTGGGATGGGGATCGACGAGGACACCGCGGCGTTCATCGGCCCTGACCAGACCGTCGAGGTGGAGGGCAGCGGCACGATCACCATCGTGGACTCGTCCAAGCTCACCTTCTCGTCGATGGACCGCGCCGACGCCGACGACTCCGTAGCGATGCTCAGCCTCATCATGCACGTCCTCGTCCGCGGCACCACTTTCAACCTCCACACCCGCATCGCCTCGGCAGGATCGCTCGCGGTGAGCAAGGGTTAGCGGCAGGTTCCCACGATGCGAATCCTCGAACGCTCCGTCTACGTCGGTCCGTCGCTGTACGCGCACTTCCCGGTAATCCGGCTCACGCTGGACCTCGGCGCGCTGGAGCAGTGGCCCACCAGCCGGCTCGGGGCCCCGTTCATCGAGGGACTGCTCGAGGTGCTGCCCGGGCTGCGCGAGCACGGCTGCTCGTATGGTGAGCCTGGCGGATTCGTCCGCCGCATGACGGAGGACGAGGGCACCTGGCTAGGCCACGTGCTGGAGCACGTCGCCATCGAGGTGCAGAACATCGCCGGCGTTCCGGTGACCTTCGGCAAGACCCGCGGCACCGGCGTCGAAGGCCAGTATCACGTCGTCTACGAGTACGAGGAGCGCGACCAAGGTCTCGAGGCCGGCGAGATGGCGATGAAGCTGCTCGGCTCGCTGCTGCCCGAGGAGATCCGGCCGGAGGGCCTTGTGCCTGCGGACTGGAGCTGGACGGCCGAGCGCGATCAGTTCATCCGCTACGAACAGCGCCGCGCGCTGGGTCCGAGCACCGCCGCGTTGGTGCACGCCGCCGAGGCGCGCGGCATCCCGTTCATGCGCCTCAACAACCAGTCGTTGGTGCAGCTCGGGCACGGGAAGTTCCAGCAACGCATCCATGCCACGGTCACCGGCCGCACGCCGCACATCGCCGTGGAATTGGCGGGTGACAAAGAGGAGACCAACAGAATCCTCGGGCGCATCGGGTTGCCGGTGCCCAAGCAGGAGCTGGTGCAGAGCGAGGCGGGGGCGCTGCGCGCGGCGCGGCGCATCGGCTTCCCTGTGGTGGTGAAGCCCTACAACGGCAATCACGGCCGCGCGGTGGCCATCCACCTCACCACCGACGAGCAGGTGCGCGCGGCTTTCCACGCTGCGCAAGAGGTCTCGCGCTCGGTGATCGTCGAGAGCTTCCAGGTGGGCGACGACCACCGACTCCTCGTGGTGAACGGTACGCTCATCGCTGCCACGCGCCGCACGCCGGGCCACGTCGTCGGCGATGGCAGCCAGAGCATTGCGCAGTTGGTGGACATCGTGAACGCCGATCCGCGACGCGGCGTCGGCCACGAGAAGGTCCTCACTCGGCTCGCGCTCGACGAGCAGGCCCTGGGCTTGCTCGAGCGGAAGGGCTACACGCCCGAGACCGTGCCGCCCGCCGGCGAGACGGTGTACCTGCGCTCCACCGCCAATCTCTCCACCGGCGGCACCGCCACCGATGTCACCGACATCATCCATCCCGACAACCGCGAGATGGCCGAGCGCGCCATCAAGGCCATCGGGCTCGATGTGGGCGGCGTGGACTTCCTCACGCCCGACATCACGGAATCGTACCGCAAGCACGGCGGTGCCATCTGCGAGGTGAACGCCGCGCCTGGCTTCCGGATGCACAGCGCGCCCAGTGACGGGAAGCCGCGCGATGTCGCCGGACCGGTGATCGACATGCTTTTCCCGCCGGGCACGCCGGCCACCGTGCCCATCGCCGCCGTCACCGGCACCAACGGCAAGACGACGACGTCGCGGATGCTCGCGCACATCTGCAAGATGGCCGGCCTCACACCGGGCCTCACCACCACCGACGGTGTGTACATCGACGGCCAACGCACCGTCGAGGGCGACATGACCGGCCCCGTCGCGACGCGGCTGGTGCTCGCCGACCCGACCATCGATGTCGCCGTGCTCGAGATTGCGCGCGGCGGCTTGTTGCGCGCGGGGATGGGCACGCCCTACGTGGACGTGGGCGCCGTGCTCAACGTGCGCTCCGACCATTTGGGGATGAAGGGCATCGACACGCTCGAGGCCCTGGCCGAGGTCAAGCGCATCATCGTCGAGGTGGCCCGCGACACGGCGGTGCTCAATGCCGATGATCCGCTGGTGCTGCGCATGGCCGATTACACCGACGCCAAGCATCTCTGCTACGTGACCACCAACCCCGGCCACGCGCTGGTGCGCGAACACATTCGTGCGGGCGGTCGCGCCGTGTCGTTGGAGAGCGGCGTCAACGGGCAGATGATCACCATCTACGACAAGGGCGCGCACATCCCGCTGCTGTGGACGCACTTGATCCCGGCGACGATCGAAGGCCGCGCGATGCACAACGTGCAGAACGCGATGGTCGCCGCCGCGATGGCCTTCTCGATGGGCCTCAAGCTCGAGACCATCCGACAGGGCCTGCGCACCTTCGACACCACGTTCTTCCAGGCGCCGGGGCGCGCGAACGTCTTCAGCGAGCATCCGTTCAAGGTCATCCTCGACTACGGCCACAACGCGCACGCCATCGAGGCGATGTGCCAACTCGCGCAGCGCCTGGACGTGAATGGCCGCCGCTTGGTCGTGCTCGCCGGTCCCGGTGATCGCCGTGACGAGGACCTGCGGGAGATCGCCCGAGTGGCCGCCGGCAAGTTCGACCACTACATCTGCCGCCGCGATGACGGGCTGCGCGGCCGCGCGGGCGACGAAGTCCCGCGCATCATGGCGCAGGCGCTGCGCGATGCCGGCGTGCCGGACGCGCAGATCACGATCATCCCTGACGAGCAGGAGGCCGTTGATGCCGGCCTGCGGATGGCGCGCGCCGGCGACCTGCTGCTCGTCTTCGGCGACGAGATCACGCGCACGTGGAAGCAGATCATCCACTTCCGTCCGGACGGCGCGCAGCGGCCCGTGACGGCCGAGCACGCCATCCCGCGCGTGGTCGAACCCGCGCCGCCGCCCGAGCCGACGCTCACCGACCTCTCGTCGTTGGTGCGCGACGAGCGCGGCGTGCGCCTCGCGCGCGAGAGCGACGACTGAGCGCGCCACCCACCGGCGCGCCCTCCGCCAGCGCGCCGCCGCTCTTCACCGACTCCAGGCGCCTGCTCGGCCCGAGTCTCTGGCTCGATGCACCCGGTGTGATCCTCGAGGCGCCGCGCCCGCACGGCAGCGACGCCGCGCTGCTGCGCGGCTGGGGCGCCGAGGTCACGTGGATGTGCGCCGCACTCGGCTGGACCGACACCGCGCTCACCGTGCGCACGCACGCAGCGGGGAGCAGTCTCGCATTCACTGCGCCTCGTGAAGCATTGATGAGCGCCACCAGTCTCAATGAATGGGCGCTGGAGCGCGCGGCCGAGGCCTGCGACGTGACATACGATCCCGCGTCGCTGGAGGAAGAGCGGCTGCCGTTGGAGCAGACGGCGGCGCTTGCGCGTCTGCGGGAGCTACTCGATGCCGAGCGCGAGACACCGCCGGATGACGCCGCGGCGATTGAAGCGCGCGACATCCCAGTTGCCCTCGTCACCGGCTCCAACGGCAAGACCACCACCGTACGATTGATCGCCGCCATGCTGCGTGCGGCGGGACACCGCGCGGGCTTCACGTGCACCGACGGCGTGTTCATTGATGGCGAGGCGGTCGAGCGTGGCGACTGGAGCGGACCCGCCGGGGCGCGGCGTGTGCTCGAGGACGCGAGCGTGACGGCGGCGGTGTTGGAAAGCGCGCGCGGCGGCCTGCTCCGGCGCGGCCTCGTGGCACCGCGGGCCGACGTCGCGGTGATCACCAACGTTGCCGCCGATCACTTCGGCGAATACGGCATCGACTCACTGGCCGATATCGCCACCGCCAAGGGTGTCGTGGCGCACACGCTCTCGGCGCGCGGCACGCTCATACTCGGCGCCGACGATCCCACGCTGCGCGCGCATCCGCCGCACACGGACGCGAAGGTGGAGTGGTTCGGAAGTGGCGAGCACGCCTCGGGACTGTTGCCGACGCTCGAGGAAATGCCGATCGCGATGGCCGGTCAGGCCGCGTACAACATCGCCAACGCCGAGGCGGCCGCACGTGCGGCGCGAGCGCTTGGCCTGCCGGATGCGGTGATCACCGAGACCCTGCGGCAGTTCGGCCGCGACAACCGCGACAACCCGGGCCGGCTGGAGCGCTACGAACTCGACGGCCGCCGCATCTGGCTGGACTACGCGCACAATCCGCACGGGCTCGCGGCGCTGCTGGCGCTGGCGCAGGAGGCGCGCGGAAGCGGACGGCTGGGGCTGCTCCTTGGTCAGGCGGGCGACCGACCGGACGAATCCCTGCGTGCGCTGGCGCGAACGGCCTGGGCAGCCGCGCCCGACTGCGTAATGCTGCAGGAGATGACGCACTACCTACGCGGGCGCGCGCCCGGCGAGGTGCCCGCGATCCTGCGCGATGAGCTGCTGCGCAGTGGGGCGCGTGAGGAGCAGGTGCTGCTCGGCGGAAGCGAGGTGGAGGCCGCGGAGGCGCTGTTGGCGTGGAGCGCGCCGGGGGACCTGCTCGTGATGCCCGTGCACGCCTTGGAGGAGCGCGAGGTGCTTCGGCGCCGGATTGGGGTTCGGGCCGACGGGTAGGGCCGAACCCAGCTCAGCGGCGCGGCACCAGCCGCTTGAGCTCCTCAAAGAAGTTCTCCACGACGATCAGCTCCAGCGGCGTGTTCCCGGCAACGTTGTCCTGCGCCAGCATCACGAAGCGCCTGCCGTCCGGCGACACGCCATACGCGCGCTGCTGCTGGTCCGTCGCGTACGCCGTCGCGTCGAACAGCACGCGCTGCAGCCCCGTCGGCGGGGCGCCGCCGCCCGCGGACACCGCCACCGCCACCATCTCGCCCTTGCCGTTCCTATAGAAGAGCTCGCGTCCGTTCGGGGCCCAGAGCGGTTCGGTGCCGCCATCGACGGAGATCAGCCACTTGCCGGTCGAGACGTCAGGGAACGGGCGGACATAGACCTCGTAGCGGCCAGTTTCGGAAGACGCATAGGCGACCCAACGCCCGTCGGGCGAGACCGTCACCGAGTTCTCGGGGTGGATGCTGTTGGCGAGGATGACCGGCGTCGTGTCGCCCACCGTGCGGCGCGCATAGAGATTGGCGGCGGTCCCCCCTCCCGCGCGGTACACGAGCCAGGCGCCGTCGTTGGTGAGGAGCGCCTCCTGCACCGCCTGCTCCTCGCCCATCGAGGGTGGGAAGCGCAGGATCGGCTCGCTGTTCCCTGTGCCGTCGGCCCGTCGCGCGAACGCAGATCGGATGCCGTCGGTCTGGCTGATGAACAGGATGCGGCGTCCGTCCGGCGACCATGAGGGTCGGATATCGAGGCCGCCCTCGAACGTGAGTTTCGAGGCGTTGCCGGACTGGTTCAGGCGCCGCACCCAAAGATTGGTCACGCCGGCGTCCTGAATTGCGATGGCGAGTTGTGAACCGTCCGGCGAGACGGACACATGACTGGCGCGCGGTGCCCATCCCTCGGCGATGGGCGATGCCTTGCCATCGCGGTCTACCCAGACGGGTGCGCCGCCGTCGGAGGCGCCGGCGCCTGTCGTGTACACCAGCGTTCCATCCGAGGAGATGGCGAGGTCAGGCACGGCGAGGTTGCCGCGTAGCTCGACGTCACGGGCGAGCACCACCGGTTCGCCGGAGACCGTCATCTCGTCCTGGTCGAACGCGACTGCCATCAATGCGCGGTCCGCCGTCACGTAGAGCAGGTGGCCAGTCTCCGCGTAGCGCGCGTAGACGCCGCGGACCAGCACCTTGTGGGCTCCGGTCGCCGTGGAGGCAACGGCAATCACTCGCGACGCGACACCACCCTCGCCCTGGATCACCGTAAAGAGCACCCCTTCGCCATTTGGCAGCGCGGACGGCGCGATGTGGTCGCGTTCCCCGCGCGCCGAATCCAGCTGCGTGAACCATTCCGTCTTGCCACCCTCCGCGACTGACACGCGGACGAGCGAGACCGGGCCGAGCCCGTCGGCGTAGATGAACCCATCGGGGCTCCACGTCGCGCCCGCCGCTCCGACCCGGGCGTCGTCCAGCACCATCGGCGGGCCGCCACTGAGCGTCATGAGATGCAGCCCGCTACTCCGCTCAAACCCAATCCTGCTTCCGTCCGGGGAGAAGAACGGCGCCACCGGATTCTCGGTGCCGGCGAGTGCGCGGCTCTCCAGCGCGTTCCGCTCGCGCACCCACAGGTTGACCTGCGGCGGCACGCCACCGGTGTAGACGATCCGCGATCCGTCCGGCGACAGTGCCAGGCGCAGCCATAGGCCGGTGATGCGGCCGTCATCTGGCAGTCGGATGCTGTACCGAGAGACCGGCTGCGAAGGCGCGGGGCGAGTCAGCAACCAGGCGGCAACTCCTCCGACCAACACCAGGGCGGCAGCCAGGCTGGTCGCGAGACGATTCAACTGCCAGGGCGCGGCGGAACGCATTCCAGCAGCTGTGCGAGTCGCAACAGTGAACGTCGTGTTCCCGAGTGCCTCGGCGAATGCTTGCGCCGAGGCAAAGCGGTCCGCCGGCAGCTTGGCCAGCGCCTTCTCCAACGCCGCTGCGACATTCTCGGGTACAGCACTCCGCAGTTCCGTCACCGGCTGCGCCCGCTCGGCGATGATCTTCATGATGATCTGCTGCGCGCTGCCGCCCGTGTGCGGCGGCTCGCCGGCGAGCATCTCGTAGCACACGCTGGCCAGCGAGTACACGTCGCTGCGCGCGGTAATCGACTTGTCAGCGGTCGCCTGCTCCGGCGACATGTAGTGCGGCGTGCCGAGACTGAGCCCGGTCTCCGTCATGCGCCCGCCGGCCGCCGCGCTGACCGCGAGCGCGATGCCGAAGTCCGCGACCATCGGGCGTCCGCCCTGCAGAAGAATGTTCTCCGGCTTGATGTCGCGGTGGATGACGCCGCGGCTGTGCGCGTAGTGGAGGGCGTCGGCGATCTCTCGCGTGATGCGGATGGCCTCGTCCACCCCGAGTTGCGTCTCGCGGTTGAGCCGGTCGCGGAGCGTCTCGCCGTCGATGAACGGCATCACATAGAACAGGAAGCCGTCGGCCTCGCCGGAGTCGAAGAGCGGCAGGATGTGCGGATGCGACAGCGCCGCGGTGGTCTTGATCTCGACCACGAAGCGTTCGGCGCCCAGCACGGCGGCCAGCTCCGGCTTGAGGACCTTGAGGGCAACCTTGCGGTCGTGCTTGAGGTCCTCGGCCAGGTACACGGTGGCCATGCCGCCGGCGCCGAGTTCGCGCTCGATGCGGTAGCGGTCGGCCAGCGCGGCCACGAGACGGCTGGGAATTTCAGGCATCGCGGAAAAAGATGCAGCGCCTTCGGGCGGGCCGCGACCAGCGGGCGCAGCCGACCCGCGCGGCTCGAAGCCCGATACAATGTCAGTACATATGTATTGACAAAGGGATCTTTGATTTGTACGCTCCAGCATGCCCGCCCGGACCCTTCAGCTGCAGATCCGCGTGACCCCCCAGCAGAAGGCCGCGTTGCGCGCCCGCGCCCGCGCCGCCGGCGTCGGCATGTCGGAGTACGTATTGGCGCGTGTGCTGCCGGAGTCGCGCGATCGCTTCCGCGCGCTGGTCGCCGCCCTCGCCAACACCGCGGACGCGCGTGCGGTGCTAGCCGAGTTGAACGAAATGTTGACCGGACTGTCGGCCAGTGAGTTGGCAGCAGCCGTCGAGCAGGCCGAGCTGCGCGGTCTCTCGCTGTACCTCGCCAACTACCTGGCGGCGATGGTGGAGAAGGCCGCCGACCGCAAGCGCGTGATGCCACCGGCGTGGACGCGACGCGTCGAACCGCTCGAGTCGCCGCACTTCGCCAGCTCGCTCGTGAGTCTTCGCCCCCACCTGCTCCGCAACGCCCCGGTGCCCTTCAAGCGTCGCAACATCTTCGTGGACGCCAGCATCGGCGATCGGGTCTGAGCCGTGGCGCGTCACGCCTTCACGGCCGCCGAGATCCATCGGCTGTTCGCGCTGCTCAACGACGAACTCGCCACGACAGACACGCAGGCCGAGCTCTACTTGGTTGGCGGCGCGGTGATGTGCCTGGCCTTCGGTGCGCGCGAGTCGACGCGGGACGTCGATGCGATGTTCGTGCCCACGCGCGAGGTCCGCAGCGCAGCAGCACGCGTCGCGGCCCAGGCCGGGGTGCCCGAGACCTGGCTCAACGATGCGGTGAAGTCCTTCCTCGGCGACCGCGGCGAGTTCGATCCGTTCCTCGAACTCCCACAGCTACGCGTATTCACCGCGCGCCCGGAGTATCTGCTCGCCCTCAAGTGCGCCGCGATGCGGCTCGGCGAGGAGTTCAGTGATCTCGACGACGTGCGCTACCTGCTGCGCTATCTCAATCTCACGTCGTCGCGCGAGGCTTTGGAGATCGTCGCCCGCTACGTCGGCGAGGACGCCATCCCGGTGAAGACGCGGCTGGCGCTTGAGGAGTTGCTCGACGCCTGACTAGCGAGAGCGCTGCGCAAGCCGCGCCCGCACATCCTCGATCCAATGCAGCATCACCTCGACCTGCAGCTGCGCGCCGCGCACGGGCCGCAACATCAGGAAGCGCCCGTCGCGTGCAATGTCCCAGCTGATGTCGCCGAAGTGGTCGCGGAGATACGTGCCACGGAACAGTTCACGCGGCGGGGTGCGCTCCAGCGTATTGCCTTGCACGGAAATGCCCACCGCGTAGACGACGCCGCTCCGGCGGTAGTAGAGCGTGCGGCCGTCGTTCGACCACGTGGGTTCCTCGCCACCATCCGTGCTAATCACCCAATTGTCGTCGAGGGCAGGGAAGGGGCGCACGTGGATGCCCTGCCGTCCGCTCTCGGTGGACTGATACGCGAGCCATCGCCCGTCGGGCGAGAATCGCGCAGCGCGTTGTTCGCCCTGGATCGGGATGCGGCGTGACTCACGGGTCGCGAGGTCCATCACGAAGAGATCGTTCGCGTCCTTGGACACACCCGAGCCTCCATCGCCGAACGTCGCACCGTACCAGGCCAACCACTTGCCGTCGCGGGACACGTCGGTGGGCCAGGCGTCACCATTGCTGGTGGTCATCAGCGTGTCGAGGTCCTGCGTGCCATCGGCGCGCACCACGCCCAAGCCTCCGAAGGGTCGATTGCCGAGCGAGGTGATGATGGCCCGCTCGTCCGGCAGCCACACCGGCTCGGTGTATCCGGCAATCGACACCTGCGTGCCGTTGCGCAGGTTGTAGACCACCATGCCGGACTCGCGGTGGGGACTCGCCACGATACGCGCGCCGCTCGGCGACACGCGCGGCCAGCGGAACGGGTGTCTCGGCAGTCCGAGCGACGTGGCCACACCGGACGGCGACACCCACACCATCTCCAGCGGCACGGCGGTGCTGGAGTCCGTCCAGGCAATGGATCGGCCCACGCGCAGGACCGACGGCAGCACGAGCCCCAGCGGCTCGCCACGCAGCTGCAGGCTGCGCGCGTCGTAGCGCGAGGCACGCTGTTGGCCAGCCTGCTCGAAGAAGAGGATATCGTCGACGACGCGCACCCGTGACAGTCCTGCCAGCACGCTGCGCTCGCCCCTGCCGTCGGCATCAAAGACGCGGACCCGCACGCCCGCGGGCGATTCCCCCTCGAGCAACAGACGGCCGTCCGGCAGCACGTTGATGCCGTCGAGCCGCTCGCGCAGTCCCGAGTCCGCGGCAATCAGCAGGCTCGGCTCGCCTCCCCCGGCCGGCAACGCCCACACGCCGAGTGCGCCCGTCACCAGGATCCGTCCATCGGGATGCCACACCGCCGCCGTCAGGTCCCAAGGGCGCTCGTCGATCGCGCCGATGCGCGTCGGTTGCTCGGCGTCGAGCTCGAACCGCCAGATCTCCGATTCCCGGAAGAAGGCGAGGGCCCTCGAGTCCGGCGAGAAGACGGGCCAGAACCCTCCGCCGGGAATCTCGCGGACCTCGGTGCCGGCCATTGGTCGGACGTAGAGACGCGCGCCGTTCCAAGCAGCCGCACCGAAGGCGAGATATCGCGCGTCCGGCGACACCACGGGTTCGGCAAGGTCGCTGCCGGCGCGCGCCATCAGGCTGACGAGGTTGCTGTCGAACGGCAGCGGGACCGCGAAGCGTGCCACGACCGGTGTGGTGGGCGATGCAGGTTTGAGCGCGAAGCCCGCGGCAACGCCGGCCAGCAGCACCAGCGCGGTTCCGGCGACCATCACGGCGCGGCTCGGACCGCGCGGCGCGGCTTTGCCTGCCGGGCTCAGGGTTGTCGAGCTGGTGAAGCCTGGGTCCCGCAGCGCGTGTGCGAAGGCGTCGGCACTGTTGAAGCGGTCGGCGGGCAGCTTCTCGAGCGCCTGCGCCAGGGCGGCGGCCACGTGCGGCGGCACGTTCTTGCGATACCGCGTCACCGGCTCCACCGGCTCGGCGATGATCTTCATGATGATCTGTTGCGCGCTGCCGCCGAGGTGCGGGGGCTGGCCGGCGAGCATCTCGTAGCAGACGCTGGCGAGCGAGTAGACGTCGCTGCGGCCGGTGATCTCCTTCTCGGCCGTGGCCTGCTCCGGCGACATGTAGTGCGGGGTGCCGAGGCTTAAGCCAGTTTCGGTCATCCGTCCGCCGGCGGCGGCGCTCACCGCCAGCGCGATGCCGAAGTCGGCCACCATGGGGCGGCCGTTGTGGAGGAGGATGTTCTCCGGCTTGATGTCGCGGTGGATGACGCCGTTGCCGTGGGCGTAGTGGAGGGCGTCGGCGATCTCCCTGGTGATTCTGACTGCCTCGTCTACTCCCAGTTGGGATTCGCGGTTGAGCTTGTCGCGGAGCGTCTCGCCGTCGATGAACGGCATGACGTAGTAGAGGAAGCCGTCGGCTTCGCCGGAGTCGAAGAGGGGGAGGATGTGGGGGTGTTGAAGCGCTGCTGTGGTCTTGATCTCCACCACGAACCGCTCGGCGCCGAGGACTGCTGCCAGCTCAGGCTTGAGGACCTTGAGGGCGACTTTGCGGGAGTGCTTGAGGTCCTCGGCGAGGTAGACGGTGGCCATGCCGCCGGCGCCGAGTTCGCGCTCGATGCGGTAGCGGTCGGCTAGGGCGGTGGTGAGGCGGATGGGGATTGGCACTGGGAGAAGGTCGCGAAGGGACGTTGGGTTCGCCACTGACCCTGGGACCCGGTCCCACAGGCGGCCCACATCAAGGACGCAGTTCCGAAATCGCCCGCCTAGGTCAAGCGAGTTGCGAGCAGACGGTCCGAACCGAAGAATTCAACAGCGCGAGTCGCACTCTGTGGAACACGATGCGCGGCTCTCAAGCACTTCACGCGACGTCGCTCGAGTGATTTGAGGACGTCCCAACTAGGTGAGCTCGATTGGCGGAGCTTCGTTACGGCGCATTTAACGGTAGAACCGCGAGCGAGGAGGAGATTCTCGCGTTCGCGCGCAAGTTGCGCGGTAAGTCGCTGCGCGAGGTGCTGCCAGCCAGCGGTCGCATGATGGAATCGTCGGCCGGCGACAAGGGACGAGTCGGCCAGCTTGTCGAGCGCGCGTTCGGCCTTCCCCGAAGCAGCGAACAAGGGCCGGACTTCACGCATTCGGGCATCGAACTGAAAGCCGTTCCGCTCAAGCGCAGCTCCCGGTCAGTGCGAGCGAAGGAGCGCACCAGCGTGACGATGATTGACTACGACGCGCTGGTGGATGAGACGTGGCAGAAGGCGAAAGTCCGACAGAAGCTGCACAAGATTCTCTTCGTGTTCTTCTTTCACTTGGATGCCGGGCATCCGCTGGACACTGTGATTGAAGAGGTCGTGCTTTGGACGCCACCGCAAGACCTCGTTCCGCAGCTTGAGACGGATTGGTCGGCGGTTCAGCAGAAGGTGCTCGATGGTCTCGCACATGAAATCTCGGAGGGCGACGGTCGGGTGCTCGGTGCAGCCACGAAGGGAGCGGGGCGTGGCCAGCTCGTGCGCCAGCCAAAGAGCTCCGTGCGGGCGAGGCCTCGTGTCTGGGCTCTCAAGCCTTCGCTGACCACATGGCTCTGGGAGCGGGAGCGGCTCGGCAATCGCGAGGTGGTTGACCTTCGGAGCGCCTTGAAGCTCACCGCCAAGCAGAGCTTCGAAGAAGTGGTGATTCAACGCCTCGACGGATACCGTGGCAGGACACTGGCAGGAATATCAGAGGCGCTGGGTGTACCGCTCAGCAGAGCGAAGTCTGGCGCCGCGGTTCTTGTTCGACGCGCCATCGGTGTGCTCGACGACCGCGCTGCGATTCGCGAGTTCAAGGAGCGCGGTATTCAAGTCAAGATTGTTCCGATCTCGCCGGCTGGGCGTCCGTATGAGGCGATGTCATTTCCGAAGTTCAATCATATGGAGGTATGGAAGGAGGAGTGGGACGAAAGCGAGTTCCTTCAGCACCTCAGCCGTCTGCTCATAGTGCCCTTGATTCGGGAGAAGCGGTCTTCTCCGAAAGAGACTCAACTGTGGGGCTCTGCATTCTTCTGGTCACCATCGCCCACGGAGCTTGCCGGCATAGAGGATGAGTGGCGCATGTACGCCAAGCTGATTGAGGATGGCAAAGCAAATGACCTGCCGGGGAGCGGAGAGACTCGGTTCATTCACGTAAGGCCGCATGGCAGGGACGGAAGCGACACCGAGGAAGCTCCGCGAGTGGGGCACGTCGTGAAGAAGTGCTTCTGGCTGAATACCGACTTCGTCGCGCGGCTCGTACAGGAGAATCACGGCGCGGGGGTCTCGCCGCGGAGATCTTGATCTTTCGCGAGTTGAGTTGTATATTCCGCGCGATTCCGGGCCCTGCGACTCTCCAGCCTGTACCAAGGAGAGTGAAGGATGCGGTGGCGCCCTTATAGTGGGTTTCGGATTGAGAAGCCGGGGTTCCGGACCTCCGTGGCGATTCGGGCGGCCTACTGGTATTGGCCGCCTACACGGGTCTACGGATGTGTGTGGCAAGCCGCCGACGGGTGGAGAGCCTACTGCGAACGGCATCTGCCCGGTCAGGTCGAGGATGTCGAGCTCGGTCTGTACGCTACTCAGCGTGATGCGAGAGTTGCGGTTGTTGCAGCGCTCAAGAAGCGATTGCTTAAGTCTTAAGATCTTCAGCCGCTGAGCGGTGCAGTTCGCTCTGTTGATCTGACGCCTCCTCGCGGTTCGTCGAGTGGCGGTTCTCGAAATACTGGATCAAGACCCGCCGTCCGCGGCATTCGTCGTCATGCGCCCGCTCCGCGACGCTTCTTCTTCGCCTTGCCGAGCGCAGCGTCGATTAGGTCCCAGCGCTCGCGGTACTGATCGAGGTTCTTGACATCACGGTTCATCACGCGCGTCCCCCACACCTTGTCCGTGCTTAAGGCTCGCTTGATGACTCGTATAGGCAGAACGTGATAGTCGGGCGGCTTCACCACTCCCGTTCCCTGCTTGTTCCCGCGGTTGAGTCGCACGTAAACGACGAAGTCACAGTCAAGATTGCGGATTGCGAACCCGCGAGCCGTCGTGCTCCAGCGGCTCTTAACCTGAATCTTGACCGACTTGCCGGCTGCCGGGTTGGTCGCGACTAGGTCGTACCCCGGCATATTCGTGTACGTCTTGTATGCGACGACGCGATGCAGTAGGAGCTGCCCGAGCACCAGGAACTCAGCTCCCTCTGACTCAAGTCGAGTATCCAGTCTTGTCATCGCACTCAAGAGATAGATAGGACTGAGGGCACGGGCCTGCTTCTGTGCGCATAAGCTTTGCTTTAGCTGCGGACGCTTCAACAAAATGCGGGAGCGAGGCGCGCGCCAGGCCAACCGAGGGCAGTCGGCGCGCGCCGCGCTCTCGCTTTCCTACCGCGGCCCGTCAGCTGCAAGCTTCGTTACTCGGCATCTCGGTGCATGCCTGCGCCGTCTCGGATGAAGATCATGACGTCGGCTGGATTCACAGCTGTTCGTGTTGCTGGCCTGCCAGAGTGAGCGCGCGGCATCGTCATCACCGTCATGATTCTCTTCTTCTTCCTCTTCTTCTTACCCTCCTTCTTCTCGCTCCTCTCGTTCCTCTCCTTCTACGCACCGAACTTCCGGTCCTTCTTGTTGCATGAGTCGCGGTAGAACTCTGACCATCCGCTCCAGCAGCCCGTTTCCGCCAGTCACCAGGTTCCATCGTAAGTGCTTGCGTAATAGGGAATTACCATTTCGTAGTGTATACACTGTTGCGTTGACTTGTATTAACAGTCTATAAGCTGTAAATATAGCAAATGATTACAGTTCGTAAGCTGTTAACTGGCTTCTGAAGAGAAAACCGTGAAAAGAGCTATGAGATCCCCACGAAAGTCTCCAGAGATGCTCGCCCTACAAAGACGGCAGCTTGATGGTCGGCTAAAGCGGCTGCCAAATATGGAAGCGCCAAGGGACGGCTGGATTCGTACGATTCGCGAAGCCCTGGGGATGACGATGACGCAGCTTGCAAAGCGCATGGGGATATCCCCTCAGTCGCTCAGGAGCCTCGAGGAACGAGAACGGGCAGGCACAATCTCGATTTCGAAGTTGATTAAAGCTGCGGAAGCGATGGACTGTGAACTCAAGCTTGTTCTCGCACCGAAAACCTCACTCGAAGAGACGGTGCACCAGCAGGCTGTACGCAAGGCAAGGCAGCAGCGGAATCGCCTGCTCCACACGATGCATTTGGAGTCGCAAGCGGAAGGGGTAAGCGAGGTGTTGGAGGAGGAGCGTGCCGTCGACCTGTGGAAAACCAAGCGAGCAAGCCGGCTGTGGGATTGACCTATGGAACGCGAGGCTCTCGGTGAATCGCACTCGGGCGATGGCAACACAACGCTAGATGAAGACGAGGTCGACGGGCTCATTCCAGCACATCTGCAGACTCGCGCAGAACTCAATCAGTGGGAGGGGAAGAACATTGAACTCGCTATAGACTGGATTGCTGGTCGAACACTCGACGTCTTGGATATTGCGATACTGAAGGAGTTGCACCGCCGGATGTTTGGGCAGACGTGGGAGTGGGCGGGGAAATACAGGAAGACAATGAAAACCGTCTCGCCGTTCTCCGCACCGGAAGTTCCACGGCTTATGGTGGACCTCATCAATAACACGAAGGCCCAGTACGAAGCTTGCAACGGCGATGGCGACGAGCTCGACCGTACTGCAGCGCGATTCCACCACGAACTTGTAAGAATCCATCCGTGGCCTAACGGCAATGGTAGGCACGGGCGGATGGCGACAGATCTTCTGCTAAAGATGTGGAAGCGCGCCCCGTTCAGTTGGGGTGCAATGAGCGAAGATACGGAGCCGGCGATAACGCGAGCTCGCTATCTCAAGGCTTTGGTTCGGGCGGACGCGAACGAGTATGCAGAGCTCTACGAGTTTGTGCGCTCTTAGGATAGAGATCGCACAACGTATGCTTCTGCTGAGGGCCAACCTAGAAGCGCCTCAGGTCCCAGTTGTCTTCATACTGCAAGAGTGGCTCCTGCTGGAGTTTCCGCCAGGATATTTCGCGGTACCACGCGTCCTTACGGCGCGGACCGGGAACGTTTGCATTCGCCAACGCGACGTCGAAGGGCACCACCCATGCGCGTGGCTTCTCCTTGCGCGCCTTGAAGATGAGCACAATCCATTCGACGGTCTGACGGTCATCGAAGTTGAACCAACTGTTCGCATCCCAGCTCTTGGTGTCGCTTCGAGTCTTGACGCTAATCCGAAGAAGGCCTGACCCTCCCTCGACTGCTAGGTCATAGCCCTCCCAGTTGTCTGGCATCTTCGCGGCCGATTTGCCCGAAAAGCTGAACTGGCTGAGCGCGTAGTGCTCGCCGGCGTCACCAAGCAGCTTGGAGGATGTCGATACTCGCGGCTTCATCTGGGCAATCGGGAGAACGTGGATCAGCCAGCAAGCGCACCGGACCGCCCGGAACAACTAAGATGCGCGCGCACCGCAACCTCAGCCGCGATGGCTTCGACAAGCCCAATAACGAGCGCGTTACCCATGCAGAACGCCCGCTGGCCGTCACTCATGCCCGTGGCAGTGTGGTTGTCTGGAAATCCGCTCAACCTTTCGAGCTCAACCGGCGTCAGTCGCCGGTATCCTCCGCCTTTCGCGGGGACTATGTGCTTTGACCGGCTAGGCGACGCGCCACCTTCAGATGTGAGGATGGTCCGAGATGCTTTGTCCGCCGGATCCGGAAAGGGCAGCGCCCCTTCCGTATAGAAGTACGTGAAGCCACTAGCCTTGTGGACGCGGTGTTCGGCCTTTGCACCCTTCGCCTTTTTCCACTTCGGTAACGCCGCGTCATCGACAAGGAACTGCTCCGGCACGTCTCCACGCTCCAGCACGTCGCGCAACGTCTGGTAGCGCCCGTTGAACTTCGGCTTCGGGTTGTAAGTCCACACGACCCGCTTCCGGTGCTTTCCGACGCCGACCGTGCGCACGAAACCCGCCTGGCCAAACCGAGTCCGCTCCACACCGCGCCCGAACTCGGCAGAGATCTCGTGTACTTCCCCCGTCAGCTCAAAGTGCTCAGGCTCCGATAGGTCGAGCCGGTTTTCCGCCTGCACAGGCAGTGCGCGCGCGAATACACCATTCTCGTAGGCGACGCTCGCGCCATTTGCCTTTCCCTTCGACTGCCGCCGCGCAACGATGAACACGCGCCGACGTCGCTGCGGAAATCCGTAGTCCGCGGCATTCACGACGCGCCACTCAACCTCGTATCCGAGATCGCAGAGACTCGCGAGCATGATGGCGAAGTCGCGCCCGCGCTGATTCGCGGGAGACTTGATCAGTCGGTCAACGTTCTCGAGGAACACCCACTCGGCCGGACGCTTCTTGTCCTTAAGCAGGCGGAGCAGCCGGTGAATCTCCCACCAAAGCACGCCCTTCTTGCCGATGAGACCGGCTGACTGGTTCAGCGGCTTCGCGACAGAGTAGTCCTGACAGGGGAAGCCACCGACAACCATGTCGATGAGGGGCAGCTTCCGTTCGCCGCGCTCGACAGCATCGAGAACCTTGGCAATGTCTTCGTTGCTGTGGCCGTTGGGACCAAAACGCTCGACATAGCATCGCGACGCGAATTGCTTCGCGTCCGTTCCCGGTGGCTCCCACTGACTGCTGAACACGGTGACGAAGTCCTTCGACACCCGCTCCAAGCCGATGCGGAACCCACCGACCCCCGCGAATAGTTCGGCAACACGAAGCTGCTTCTTCTTTCCCTTCGTCGGCATTCGACCTCAGTGGTGCACAAAGTGGACGGCTCAATATAGGCCCGAGATCAACCCCGGCGAAACACCGAAGCAACGAGTGCGCAGCGAAGGAAATTTCGAAGCGATGTTAGCTTTGTCCTGAGATGTCACTTGCACACCGATCAGACCCCCTCCACCTCTACATCGTCCTCTCCCGGGCGTCCGAAACCCTGCACGCCCACACCAAGGCCGACATCGAATCCCACGGCCTGACCCAAACCGAGTTCGCCATCCTCGAGGCCCTCTACCACAAGGGCCCGATGCTCCTCAACGAGGTCCAAAAGAAGATCCTCGTGAGCTCCGGCGGCATCACCTTCCTTATAGACAAGCTCGAGAAGCGCGGCCTGGTCGAACGCCGCCCCTGCGAGTCCGATCGCCGAGCCCGCTGGGCCGCCCTCACCGCCGAGGGTGAGCAGCTCATGAAGGAGATCTTCCCCGGCCACGCCGA
Organism: Gemmatimonadaceae bacterium; assembly: GCA_019637445.1. Classification (NCBI taxonomy): domain Bacteria; kingdom Pseudomonadati; phylum Gemmatimonadota; class Gemmatimonadia; order Gemmatimonadales; family Gemmatimonadaceae; species Gemmatimonadaceae bacterium. The sequence continues at coordinate 1,703,076 of JAHBVS010000001.1, forward strand.
GGTCATTCGCCGTGTGGTCTCCGGCCTGACTCCCGAGGAGCAGGAGCAGCTCGCGGCCCTGGCCAAGAAGCTCGGCCTCAGCGCCGCCGCCCTCCCGGTCGAACCCTCCGGAACCGCCAAGGCCGGGAACTGACCCCGCCCGTCCAGGCCTTCACCAGCTGGACAAACCGAGAAAACCTGGACAACTCTTGACAGAACCTTTCGCGGTATTAGTATCTTAGTGGTAAGACATTCACCGGTAGGTTATTATGCCAGGCCCCACAACTCTCGGATTCCACCACATCACACTCGTCGCCTCGGACGCGCGCCGCACGCTCGCGTTCTACCACGAGGTGCTGGGGCTCAAGCTGGTCAAGCAGACGGTCAACTTCGACGACCCGTCGTCGTACCACCTCTACTTCGGCAACGCCACCGGCGCGCCTGGCACGCTGGTCACGTTCTTCGAGTGGCCCACGGCGCCCCGCGGTCGCTACGGCGTCGGCGGCGTGCACCATCTCGCCTTCTCGACGCCCACCTACGAGACGCTGCTCAAGTGGAAGCGCCGTCTCCAGGACCTTGGGCTACCGGTCTCGGGGCCAATGCCGCGCGGCTACTTCAACTCGCTCTACTTCCGCGATCCCGATGGCCAGGTGCTCGAGATCGCGACCGCCGGCCCCGGCTACGACATCGACGAACCCATTTCCGAACTCGGCCAGCACGTGCTCGGCCAGCAGCCACACCAGCTACCGGGCACGCGCGATGAGCGCGCTATCGCTGCGACCACCCACCCGGACCCCGTCCCGCACATCACCGAGGACATGGCCCTCACCGGCCTGCACCACATCACGGGGATGACGGACGACATCGCACGCAGCAGCGACTTCTATGAAGAGGCGCTGGGCCTGCGGCTGGTGAAGAAGACCATCAATCAGGACGACCCGGACACCCCGCATTGGTTCTGGGCCAACTACGACGGCTCGCGCGTGCTGCCGGGCTCGTCGTGGACCCTCTTCGGCTGGTCGCCGCGGCATCCGCACGCGCGCCACGGCATCGGCCAAACGCACCACGTCGCCTTCCGCGCCAAGGACGACGACGAACAGCTCAGCTGGCGCGATCACCTCATGTCAATCGGGCTGCAGGTCTCGCCCGTGATGGATAGGCAGTACTTCAAGTCGATCTACTTCCAGGCGCCCGATGGGCAGCTGCTGGAGATCGCCACTGATGGGCCTGGGTTCTCGATCGACGAGAAGCCCGAGGCACTCGGCGAGGAGCTGCAGCTCCCGCCGTGGTTGCAGAAGGAGAAGGAAGAAATCGCAGCAGCACTCGGACCACTCAAATAGGACACCCCTACCATGCTCTGGAATCTCGATACCACCCACGCCAACGTCGACTTCACCGTGAAGCACATGGCGATCTCCACCGTCCGCGGCTCGTTCAAGCTCTTCTCGGCTTCCGGCGAGACGGACGACACCACCGACCTGCCCACCAAGCTCTCGATGGAGCTCGATGCGGCCTCGGTCTCGACCAACAACGAACAGCGCGATGGGCACCTGAAGTCGGCCGACTTCTTCGACGTCGCCAACTACCCGAAGCTCAGCTTCGAGTCCACGAAAGTCTCGGGCGATGCCGACGCGCTCACGATCGAGGGCAACCTCACGATCCGCGGCGTCACCAAGCCCATCACGCTCAAGGGCGAGCTGTCCAGCGTCGTGAAGGATCCCTGGGGCCTGCAGCGCCGCTCGATCGCCGTCACCGGCAAGATCAAGCGCTCGGAGTTCGGCCTCACCTGGAACCAGGCGCTTGAGATGGGCGGAGTGCTGGTCTCCGACGAGGTGAAGCTGGAGATCGAGGCGCAGGCGGTTGCCGCCAAGCCCGAGCAGAAGGAGTCGGCGGCGGCGTAAGGCCGCTGCCTCCCACTCATTCGGGATGCATTGAGGGCCAGGTCGCGCTAGCGGCCTGGCCCTCGTGCGTTGGCTGCGGCTCCTGCTGCCGTCAGGGATCAGGCCTGACAGTCCGCACGGGCACGATGCGATACTCGGCGAAGGAACGCCAGCCGTTGGGCGTCTGCGCGTCTACCGCGAGGCGCCAGGTCCCGTCGGCATTCGCGCTGAACACATCGCGGAACGTGCTGCGGGAATACGCAATCGTGAACTGGATGCTGTCGCCCCGCGCCGTGCCGTAGCCAGCGGGCACGGAGTACGCCGCGCCAAAGGAATCCATCCAGTGCGCGATCACCCGTGGCGCCACCGTGTCCGCACCGATGACCACACGCGCTTCGTAGGTGGGCGGCGTGGCGTCCTCGAGCATATGCAGACTCACGTAACGACCCTGCAGTGTGCGAGTCACGCGCAGCGTGTAGCGCACGGAGTCCCCCGCAACCTGGCCGATCATCGTCCAATCGCCGAGCAGCCGGCCGAGGACGGAGTCGGCGGCGGCGTTCGGCGGCACGCCATCCTGGGCGGCGACCGATGACCACGCGGTGGCGGAAACCGCGATGGCGACGGCGAGGCGGCGAACACTGCGCATCTCGACAGATCCCTCAGCAGCTGGGGTTCCCTCGAAACTAGCGAACACCCGCCCTCGGCACAGCGGCGGTGTGCTGCGGCGTAGCGGCCCGTGCACTCGGCGCGTAACCTTCGAGACCCTCGCTCCCTCGGAGAACCTGCGTCGTGCGTCCCACCCGCCCGCTTCACGCCCGCTTCGCGGTGGCCCTCGCGGCCGCCACCCTCGCGCCCTTCGTCGCCGAGGCCCAAGGCACCGGCAGTGCCCCCGCCCGCCACAACGCCCGCACCACCTCGCTCGCCATCCGCAACGCGACGATCGTGGACGGCAACGGCACCCCGGCGCGCGGCCCTGCCGACATCCTCATCGTTAACGACACGATCGCCTCGGTCACCTGGCTGGATCCGGTCGCCGTGCGCGCCGGCCGTGCACGGCGCCCGCAGGCGGACGCCGAGATCGACGCGACGGGCAAGTTCGTGCTGCCGGGCTTGATCAACGCCCACGCCCACCTGCAGCACGAGCGCTCCAACTACCCGCAGCCATACGAGTACACACTCAAGCTGTGGCTCGCCTCGGGCATCACGAGCTTCCGCGAAGTCGGTACGGACTCGAATCCGGGCCTGCTCGCCGTGCGCGCCGCGCAGCGCAACGGCTCGATGGCCTCGCCGCGCGCCTTCGCGTATCTGCGATTCGGCAACGCGCGCACGCCTGAGCTCGCGCGCGCACGCGTACGCGCACTGAAGGCGCAGGGCGCCGATGGCATCAAGATCACGGGCCTGGACCGCGACATCCTGATGGCGATGCTCGACGAGGCCAAGAAGCAGGGCCTGCCGGTCGCGCACCACGTGGGCGTCGAGGAGACGAACGTCTGGGACGACATCGCCGGCGGCACGACGACCATCGAGCACTGGTACGGCATTCCCGACGCGGCGATCAAGGACAAGCGGCAGCACTTCCCCTCGGACTACAACTACAACGACGAAACAGACCGCTTCCGCTGGGCCGGCCGGCTGTGGCGCGAGGCGGACTCAATGCTGCTCGACAGCGTGCTGACCTCGATGGTGCGCGCGAATGTGTCCTGGGTGCCGACGCTGGACATCTATGAAGCCTCGCGCGACCTGCAGCGCGCGCAGAACCAGCCCTGGTTCCGCGACTACCTGCATCCGGCGCTGGAGGAGTACTTCAAGCCGGATCCTGCCAACCACGGCTCGTACTTCATCGGTTGGAGCTCCACGGACGAGATCTTCTGGAAGGAGAACTACCGCATCTGGATGGCCGCGCTGCGCAGCTACGAACAGAAGGGCGGCACGATTGCCTGCGGCGACGACGCGGGCTTCATCTATCAGATGTATGGCTTCGGCCTTATCCGCGAGATGGAACTGCACCAGGAAGCGGGCTTCCATCCGCTCAAGGTCATCGAGCACTGCACCGGCAACGGTGCGCGCGTGCTCGGCGAGTCCTCGCGGCTCGGCCGCGTGCGCGCGGGCTGGAAGGCGGATCTCATTGTCGTGGACGGCAACCCGCTCGAGGACATGAAGGTGCTGTATCCCGGCGGCACGACGCGGATCGTGGACGGCGCCGAGCAGCGCACGCTTGGTGTGGAGTGGACGCTGGTCGGCGGGCTGCCGTACCACGGGCCGACACTGATGGCGGAGATCAAGGAGATGGTGTCCGCCGCGCGTGCGCGGCGCGCTGCTGGCGGGCGCTAGGCGTGCGCGACGCGACCTTCAACGATGGATTGCTGACCGGCAAGATCGCGCTCGTCACGGGCGGCGGCACCGGACTCGGTCGCGCGATGGCCGAGAGATTCCTGCAACTCGGCGCGAACGTCGTGATCTGTGGGCGTCGCGAGGCGGTGCTCACCGAGGCCGCCGAGCAGATGATGGCCGAGGAACCGGGTGAGGTGCTGGCGATTCCCTGCGATATCCGTGATCCGGACGCGGTGGACGCGATGATCGCGCGCGCCTGGGAGCACTTCGGGCACGTGGACATCCTGGTGAACAACGCCGCCGGCAACATTGCCTCGCCGACGGAGCGGCTCTCGCACCGCGCAGTGGATGCGGTGCTGGGCATCGTGTTGCACGGGTCTTTTTACTGCACGCTCGCGCTGGGCAAGAAGTGGATCGCCGAGGGCAGGAAGGGTCGTGTGCTGAGCATCGTCACGACCTACTCGGTGGGCGGCAGTGCGTACGTCGTACCGAGTGCGGCGGCGAAGGCGGGTGTGTTGGCGATGACGCAATCGCTGGCGGTGGAGTGGGGACCGAAGGGCATCACCTGCAACGCGATTGCGCCGGGGCCGTTTCCCACCAAGGGCGCTTGGGATCGGTTGTTGCCGGATCCGTCGCTGCTGCACGAAGCATTGGATCGGATTCCGATGCGGCGCCCGGGTGAGTTGATCGAGCTCTCGAACCTCGCGGCGTTCTTGGTGTCGGACGCGGCGTCGTACATCAATGGCGAGTGCATCGGCATTGACGGCGGCGAGAAGTTGAAGGGGGCGGGGCAGTTCTCGTGGATGTCGTCGCTGGCACCGGAGCAGTGGGCGGCGCTCGAGGCCTCGGCGCGCGGCGCGACGGCGAAGGACAAGGAGAAGCAGTCGTGAGGCTTGTGTCGGCAGGCGGTCGTTCAAACGGCGACGTTGCCCTGCTTGTGAGGCGCGTGACGTGACGACGCGCTCGTTGCCGACGCTTGTCGGCGAGATCCGCGCATTCCTGCTGGAGCGCGCGCAGCCGATGGAGCCGCGCTTCCTCTCGGAGCCCTTCGCCGAGCTGGTGCCAGAACTCGCCGCGCTGCGTGAGGAGGTGAAGCGCCTCAAGCTGTGGACGCCGCATCTTCCGGTGTCGATGGGCGGCCTTGGCCTCACGCTGCCTCAGTTCGCCGAGGTGAGTGCGGCGCTCGGGGAGAGCCCGATCGGCCACTACCTCTTCAACTGCAACGCGCCGGACATCGGCAACCAGGAGTTGCTGCACGCACACGGCTCGCCAGCACAGCAGGAGCGCTGGCTGGCGCCGCTGGTGCGCGGCGAGATCCGCAGCTGCTTCGCGATGACGGAGCCCGCGCGCGCCGGGTCCAATCCCGTGTGGATGGACACGACGGCCGTGCGCGAGGGCGAGGAGTACGTCATCACAGGTGACAAGTGGTTCACCTCGAGCGCGGACGGTGCGGCGTTCACCATCGTGATGGCCGTGACGGATCCCGCCGCGCCGGCGCACAGGCGCGCGAGCCAGATCATCGTGCCGATGGACACGCCGGGCGTCACCTTGGTGCGCAACATCCCGGTGATGGGCGAAGGCGGCTCGGACTACGCGAGCCACTCGGAGCTGGCCTTCCGTGGCGTGCGCGTGCCGGTCACGAATCGCATTGGTGACGAAGGCGCGGGGTTCGCGCTGGCGCAGGAGCGACTCGGCCCTGGCCGCATCCATCACTGCATGCGCTGGATCGGCATCTGTGAACGTGCGTTCCGGCTGATGGTGCAGCGCGCGGCCACGCGCGAGCTCGCGCCCGGCGAGGTGCTCGGGCAGCAGCAGGTGGTGCAGCATTGGATCGCCGAGTGTCGCGCGGAAATCGATGCATCGCGCCTGCTGGTGCTCGACGTGGCGCGACAAATCGACGCCGAGGGCGCGCAGGCGGCGCGCGATGGGATCTCGCTGATCAAGTTCCACGTGGCGGGCGTGTTGCAGCGTGTGTTGGATCGCGCGATCCAGGTGCACGGAGCCTACGGAATGACGGATGAGACGCCGCTGGCGTACTGGTACCGGCACGAGCGCGGCGCGCGGATCTATGACGGACCCGACGAAGTGCACAAGTCATCGGTGGCGCGGCGGATCCTTCAGGCGGCGGGGATGAAGCGGGGCGCGTCGTGAGCGTGCGTGCCACGGACAACTCGTTGGCGCGATGACCGACACGCTCCCCCTCAAGCTGCTGAACGCCTGGCTCGCCGAGCACGCGCCCGCTGTCGGTGCCGTGAAGTCGGTGGAGCGATTCCCCGGCGGCTTCTCGAACCTCACATACAAGCTCACAACGAGCACGGGCACATTCGTGCTGCGTCGCCCACCCGCGGGCGAGCGCTCCGGCACTGCCCACGACATGCCTCGCGAAGCCGGCATCCTCTCGGTCTGCGAACTGCGTGGCATCCCGGCGCCGAAGGCGCTCGGCGTGTCCACGGACGAGTCCGTGATTGGCGCGCCGTTCTATGTAATGGAGTTCGTCGACGGCGTGGTGCTGCGCGGCCCCAAGCTGCCCGCCGGATACGACGCCGACACTTTCGCCAAGCTCAGCGAGCGATTTCTCGACACGATGGTCGCGATCCACGGTGCCACGCCAAGCGATCCAGTGGTCGGCGGGCTCGGGAAGCCGATGGGCTACGTACAGCGACAGGTCGAAGGCTGGACGGCGCGCTGGGAGAAGTCGAAGTCGAGCGAGGTGCCGTCGGTGGACTCACTCGCCAAGTGGCTGGACGCGAACCAGCCGAGCGAGAGCGGGGCCTGCTTGATTCACAACGACTTCAAGTACGACAACCTGGTCCTGGACCCGAAGCAACCCGGCAAGATCGTCGCGGTGCTGGACTGGGAGATGGCGACACTCGGCGATCCGTTGCTCGACGTGGGCACGTCACTCGGCTACTGGATCGAAGCCGGCGACCACCCCGCGTTCAAGGCACTGGGCCTTGGAATGACGGCGCTCCCCGGCAATCACAGCCGGGCCCAACTCTGGGAGCGCTACCTCAAGAAGAGCGGCCGCGCGTCACGCTCGGCGACTTGGTACCACGCGTATGGTGTCTTCAAGATCGCGGTGATTGCCCAACAGATCTATGCACGCCATCTCGCCGGCCACGCGCCTGATCCCCGATTCGCCTCGCTGGGGGATGCGGTGCGGTTGCTAGGAGAGTTTGGCGGCGGTGTAGCCGGCGCTGGCACCTAGGAAGGAACGACTTTGCCACAGAGGCACAGAGACACAGAGGGTTCGCTCGCCGCGGATGCCCTCTGTGTCTCTGTGCCTCTGTGGCAATCAGTTCCTAGCCTTGTTGAGAACTATCAGAACCGGACGTGAGCGCGAGCAGTGAGTCGCCGAGCCGCTGCATCTGGGAGGAACGGAGGCGCCGCCAGCCGGGGATGCGGGAGAGGTTGAAGCCCGTGTAGGCAGCGCCGGCGATGACCATTGGGGTGAGCACGCTGGCCAGGCGCACGGCCTTCTCGGGGTTCACGAAGGAGACGCCGAAGGCCATCAAGCCGAAGAAGCCGGCCATGCTCGCGCCGATGGCGACGAAGGCCTTGGTGTCGCGCTTGTCCGTCTTGAAGCGCACACGCTGGCCGTTGCCGCTGGGCTCGACGAGCACCTGTAGGTGGCCGTTCTGCCACTGCCGAAACGAACCGTGGCTCGAGACCTTGCCCTGGGCGTCGAAGGTCTCGCGCAGCTGGACCACGAAGAGTTCCCACTCGCGGTCCGTGAGGGCCCGCGGCAGTTCGACCGTGTGCGCAGCGCCGATGGGCAGCCCAAGCAGCGTCGGCACCGGCGGCGCCGAGGGTTGGTCGATCTCGCGGGCGGCCCGGGCAATGAGCTCCGCGGAGATCCCTGCTTCCACGCCGATGGCCTGCAGCTCGCCGAGGCTCATCCCTTCGCTGCGGACCAGCGCCTTGGGTTGGTGGTCGCGCACCTCGGTGGCCCGCGCGAAGATCGCGGCCACTTCGTCATCGGAGAATCGACGCTCGCTCATACAGGGAATCTCGCCCACATTACAGCCATCTCGCAAACGGAGTGAGGGATGGACGTTCGACTGGGGAGAATCCAGCAGATCGCGCTGGTTCAACACGATGTGGACCGCGCGGTCCCCTTCTATAGAGATGGGCTGGGGCTGACGCTGCAGTTCGCGATGGCGGGGATGGCGTTTTTCGACGCGGGCGGCGTTCGGCTGATGCTCACCAAGCCGTCATCGCCGGAGGTGGACCACAAGAACTCGATCCTCTACTTCGACGTGGCGTCGATTGACGATGCCTATGCCTCGCTCTCATCTCGAGGCGTGACGTTCGAGGACAAGCCTCACGTGGTCGGGCGGACCGAGGCTTTCGAGATATGGGTTTCCTTCTGCAAGGACCCTGAAGGCAACTTGATTGCGATTTCGGAGTCGCGGAAGCTTGGCTAACTGCAATTTACCACGGAGACACGGAGACACGGAGAACTACAAAGCAGTTGTTGTTCTCCGTGTCTCTGTGTCTCCGTGGTAATAGCAGTTGCCGTTCGTCAGCCCTCGAGAAGATCTCGAGTGAGCAGCAACTGGATGTGCTCAGTGCTCTCTGACTCGATGGCCTGCACGGAAAGCGGCAGCGTGCCATCGGGCCGCAGCATTCCCTTGATCTCGTCGTAAAGCGCGGCGACAAAGTCCAGGACGTCATCGCGCGCGCCGGCAATGCGTGTGCGGCTTTGCGGCGAGGAACCCATCGGGACCGCGGTCAGCGAGACGTGCATGCGCGCACCAGGGCGTGGCGTGCGCGCGCGGATCTCGAGTTCGAGTCGGTCCAGCTTCTCGGCGCGGGCCATGGCCGTGGCGCGGCCGGCGTCGCTGTCGGGGTGCATTTGTGAGCTCATAGTGGCCACCAACGCGTGAGTGTGGGTGGAGAGTTCCGGTGCGGGCGCAGTGTGCGCACGGTCACTGATGAAGGAGGTGCAAGATTCAGGCCGGGTACACCTCGAACAGGCCTGCCGCACCCATCCCGCCGCCGATGCACATCGTCACCATTCCGAGGCCGCCGCCGCGACGTGCCCCCTCGTGCAGCAGTTGCACCGTGAGCTTTGCGCCCGTTGCGCCGAGTGGGTGGCCGAGTGCGATCGCGCCGCCGTTCACGTTCGTGATCGACGTGTCCATCTCCAGGTCCTTGATCACGGCCAAGGCCTGCGCGGCGAAGGCCTCATTGAACTCGATCAGCTTCACGTCCTTGAGGGACACTCCAGCGCGGGCCAACGCCTTCGGCACCGCCTTCACCGGGCCAATGCCCATCACGTCGGGCTCCACGCCAGCTGTTGCGAAAGTCACGAAGCGCGCCATGGGCCTGAGGCCCAGCGCCTTGGCCTTCGCGGCGGTCATCATCAGCACGCCAGCCGCGCCGTCGCTCAGCGGCGACGCGTTGCCCGCCGTCACCGTGCCACCGGGTTTGAACGCCGGTGGCAGTTTCGCCAACGTCTCCATTGTCGTCTTGGGGCGCACCAATTCGTCGGTGGTGAACATCACCGTCTCGGATTCCTTCTTGGCGCCGTTCCACTTCACCCGCTCCACCGGCATCGGCACGATCTCGTGCACGAAGTCGCCGCGCTGCCAGGCGGCGCCCGCCTTCTGCTGGCTCTGCATCGCGAACTCGTCCTGCTGCTCGCGCGTGATGCCCCAGCGCTTCGCCACCCGCTCGGCAGTAAAGCCCATCCCGATGTTCTCCTCGGTGAGCTCCGGGTGCAGCCGCGTGTGGAATCCGCTCATCGGCACGGCGCTCATCATCTCCACGCCGCCGGCGAGGATGATGTCGTTCATGCCGCTCAGGATCGCCTGCGCACCAAGCGCGATGGTCTGCAGGCCGCTGGAGCAGAATCGGTTCACGGTCATCGCGCTGACGTCCACGGGGAATCCCGCGCGCAGCACGGCGAGGCGCGCGACGTTGAGACCCTGGCCGGCCTCGGGCATCGCGCAGCCCCAGATCACGTCATCGATCAACTTGGGGTCGAGCTTGGCACGCTCGGCGACGGCCTTCATCACAGTCGCCGAAAGGTCCACGGGATGCACGCTCGCGAGCGCGCCATCCTTCTTGCCACGCGCCACCGCGCTGCGGGCGGCGCTCACGATCACGACTTCCTGCGTCATTGGTCTCTCCGTGATGTGAGCCGCTCAGTTCCGCAGCGGCTTGCCGGTGGTCAGTGTGTGCGCGATGCGCTCCTGCGTCTCCTTGGTGCCGAGGAGGCGGAGGAAGGCGTCGCGCTCGAGGTCGAGCAGGTCCTGTTCGCTGACTTCGCGCGCGGGGCCGTCGCCGCCGGCGAGGATGACGGCGACTTCGTGGCCAATACGCAGGTCGTGGTCGCTGGCCTGGCCGGCTTCCTTGAAGGCCCAGAGCGCGTAGTCGAGGTTGGCCACGGCGGCGCGGCCGAGTGCGGTCATCCGCTTCGGGAGCGGCGCCACGTAGTCGGGCGCGAGGTCGATCACCCGAGCCTTGGCGTCGGCGATGAGCACATCGCGGTTCATCGTGATGCGGTCTGCCTGCGGGCGCAGGAAGCCCATCGCGCGGGCCTCGTGTGCGCTGGTGCTGGTCTGCGCGAGGGCGATGAGCTTGAAGGCGCGCTTGAGTGCCTCGAAGGCGTCGGCTTCCTCAAAGGCCTCCAGCGCCTTCGAGAAACGGAACGCGAGCTCCTTGGTGCCGCCACCGCCGGGGATCAATCCCACACCAACTTCGACGAGTCCCATATACAACTCGGCGTGCGCCTGGATGCGATCGCAGTGCAGCGAGATCTCCGCGCCACCGCCGAGCGTGAGGCCGAAGGGTGCGGCCACGACAGGAAACGGCGCGAAGCGGAACGACATCACCGTGTCTTGGAAGCGCCTGGTGATGACCTCAAGCGTCTTCCAATCACCGGCCTGCACGAGCTGGCCCACACCTGCGAGGTTCGCGCCCGCAGTGAATGTGCGCGGGTCGTCGTTCCCGATCACCAGCCCCGCATTGCCGTGCTTGGCCACCAGCTCCAGCGACTCGGCGGTCAGGTCCATCACGCCGGGGCCTAAGGTGTTCATCTTGCCGCAGAACTCAAGGCACATCACCCCATCGCCCAGATCCACGAGCCGCGCCTCGGCGTTCTCGCGCACGACCTTGCCGGCGCGTCGGCGCGCGGCGAGTGAGATCTGTCCCGGCACAGGCGGCGTCTCGATGCGCGCAGCGCTATCGATGGCGAGAATGGTGTCGTCGTCGCCGTAGAAGCCGTCGCCGGCGCGGTCGAGCAACGCGGGCACGCTGTGGCCGCGGGCACCCATCTCCTTGCGCAGCCAGTCGAGTCCCACGGCATCCATCGCCTTGAAGGGGCCGATCTCCCAGCCGTAGCCCCACTCCATCGCGCGGTCCACGGCGGCAATCGAGTACGACAGCGACGGCGCGAGCGAGCAGGCGTAGAGGAACTGCTCCACCAGCAGCTCGCGCAGGAAGTCGCCGTACTTGCCGGGAAGATCGCGTGCGGCGGCGAGTCGCTTGTCGAGCGGCAGCTTGGTGGCCTTGTCGATCTCGGGCGTGGAGAAGCGGCCCATGTCCCGGTACTCGAGCGTCTTCCAGTCGAGCGCGAGGATGCTCTTGCCGTCCTTCTTATAGAAGCCCTGCTTGGTCTTGTCGCCGAGCCGGCCCTGCTTCACGAGCTCGTGGACGAAGGGCACCAGCGCGAGGTCCTCGCCCGTGGTCTGCGAGAGACCGGCGGTGACGTGCACGAGCACGTCGAGGCCGGAGAGGTCACCGGTGCGGAACGTGGCGGTCTTCGCGCGGCCAATCAGCGCGCCCGTGAGAGTGTCGACCTCGGGAATCGTGAGATCGTGCTTCATCATCAATCGACCGGCGACGACCATCCCATGCACGCCGAGTCGGTTGGCCACGAAGCCGGGCACGTCCTTGGCGAGCACGATGCCCTTGCCGAGGATGCGTTCCTGGAAGTGACGCACGCCGTCGAGCACTGCCGGCGCCGTCTCCGGCGTCGGGATGAGCTCGAGCAGGTGCATGTAGCGCGGCGGATTGAAATAGTGCGTGCCGAGGAACTGCTGTCGGAACTTCGCGCTGCGTCCCTCGAGCAGGATGTTCATCGGGATGCCCGAGGTGTTGCTGGTGACCACCGCGTTGGGCGCGATGCGCTCGAGCTTGGCAAAGAGCTCCTGCTTGGGCGCGGGTTTCTCGATGATGGCCTCGCAGACCCAGCTGCAGTCGGCGAGGAGTTCGAGGTGGTCGGCCGTGTTGCCCGTGATGATGCGGGCGGCAGCCTTCGCGTCCATGAACGCGGCGGGCTTGGCCTTGCGGGCGCGTTCGAGTCCGTCGCGTGCGGGTCTGGAACGGTCCGGGTGCTGGGGGTCGTCGTGCCCGGGGATGTCGAGCAGGACGACAGGGAGTCCTGCGGAGGCGGCGAGGGCGGCGATACCCGCTCCCATCGCGCCGGCTCCGACGACGCCCACTTTGGTGATCCGCATGCGTGCTCCGAGAAGCAAAAAGGGGTGATGCGGGGTGCGCGGGTGAGCGCGCAGGCCGTCGCAGGGCTCGGGCCACTGGAGAATCTACTGGCTGTGCTGGCTGGCGGCGGTCCGCCACCCTAGCTTGGCTGCGTGATCAAGTACATCGGGTCCAAGCGCCGGCTGGTGCCGCAGATCCTGCGGCTGGTGCAGGCCATTCCCCGCGCGCACACGGTGCTCGACCTCTTCACGGGGACGACGCGCGTGGCGCAGGGCCTCAAGCGCGCCGGGTACTTCGTCACGGCCAATGACCTGGCCAGCTACTCCGAGCTGCTGGCGACCACCTACATCGCCACCGACGCGGCGGCGGTGGACGAATTGGCGCTCGCGGGAATGATCGCCGAACTGAATGCACTGCCGGGCCAGCGCGGCTACTTCACGCGCACCTTCTGCGAGGAGGCGCGCTACCTGCAGCCGCAGAACGGGATGCGCGTCGATGCCATCCGCGCGCGCATCGAGGCGATGCAGGTGAACGCCGGCACGCGCGCCATCCTGCTCACGGCGTTGCTTGAAGCGGCGGACCGCGTGGATTCGACCACCGGCATCCAGATGGCTTACCTCAAGCAGTGGTCGGCGCGCAGCCACAGCCCGCTCACGCTGCGTGTGCCGCAATTGATCGAGGGGCCCGGTCGCGCGATGCGTGCCGACGCTCGGGAGGCGATTCGAGGTGTCGACACTTACGATGTGGCCTACCTCGATCCGCCGTACAACCAGCACAGTTACTACCGGAACTACCACGTCTGGGAGACCCTGGTCCGCGGTGACGAGCCGTCGACCTATGGCATCGCCCGGAAGCGCGCCGACGCGCGGACCACGCGCTCGGCGTTCAACCTGCGCGGCGAGGCTTGGCAGGCGCTGCGCGAGGTCGTGCTTGGCCTGCGCGCGCGACACGTCGTGCTGTCGTTCTCCGATGAGGGCTTCTTCACGGTCGAGGCGATTCGCGACCTGCTGGCCGAGCGCTGCGGCGAGGTCGCGGCGCTCGCGGTGCCATCGGCGCGCTACGTCGGGGCCAAGATCGGTATCCACGACCTCAAGGGTGTGCTGGTTGGTGAGGTCGGACACCTGACCAATACCGAGTGGCTGTTCGTCGGCGGGCCGGACGCGGCGGGCATTGTGCGCCGTGCGACGGAGAACGGGCGTGCCGACTCGGAGGTCGCGTGAGCATCTCCGAGTTTCCGCTGCAGTCGGCCGTGCGCGCCGAGGACTGGGCCAACGTGCACGACGAACTGCTACACGGCCTGGTCCACACGGCAAACAACCGGATCGCGGCGCTGGGTGGCATCGTGCAGTTGCAGGAGAACGACCTGATGGAAGCCGACGAGGCGCTGACGCAGCTGCGCGATGAGGTCGCGCGGCTCCGCGCGCTGATGCTCAAGTTCCGCGCGATGACCGTGCGGCGTGCCCCTTCACGCGAGCCGGTGCGGTTGGGCGACGTGCTGCAAGGAACGGTGGACGTGCTGGCCCATCACGCGGTCGCGCGGAACTGGACGATCACGCTGACGGAAGAGGCCGGCGATGTCCCGCCGGTGAATCTCTGGGCGGCGGATCACCTGCGCTTCGGCGTGTTGTTGCTGTTGGCGGCGGGCGCGGGCACGGCCAAGGGCGAATATTTCGTCACCTTCGCGGCGCCGGCTGCCAGTGCCGAGGTGACGGTGACGGCGCAGAACTCGGCGGAGGTGATTTCAGCTTCCGCGGAGTTCGAGGCACTGTCGCGCGCGGCGACCAGCGAAGGCGGGGCCCTGCGCTGCGAGCGCGTCTCCGACACGCACGCGGATTTGGTGCTCTCGCTACCTGGCCTCGCGTAGCGACAATCGCAGCTGCATCTCCCAGCTGTCGGGCGCGCCGTAGGCGACCCGCACGCGCACCAGCCGCTCGCTCCAGTTGGTCGGCGCACCGCGCTCGGAGACGACACCAGCGCCGTCCCGGTAATAGCCGTCCTCTGCGAGCAGGGTCACGCCTTCGGGCAGGCTCTCGGCGAACAGTTCCCAGTGTGCGTTCGTGGCGACCTGCACACGGATCTGATACTCGGTGTAGCTCGAGCCTTCCCAACTGGCGACCGCCGCCGTGACGGGCTTCATCAGTAGCAGCGTCGGAATCTCGACGCGGGCGTTCACGCGCACCGTGTGCTGCGCGTTGCCTTGGGCGTGTGCCGAGGCGGGCGCGAGTACGAGGCCACTGATGGCCGCGATGGCGAGGAGCGGGAGTCGAGTGCGGATACGGGGCTCGGATACTGTCTCGAGTCTCCATATCGGCATTCAGCGGTCCCGCTTTAGTTCTCGCTAAGACATTATGCTGTAAGCACTTGCAAAACAGCGCCGCCCGGCAATTGTTGCCGGGCGGCGAATACTGCCGAGCTGGAGCTGCCGGTCGACGCGTTATGCGGCCAGGCGGGCGCCAAGCGCTTCGCGGAGGCGGCGCAGCGCGCGTGTGCGCATCCGGCTGGCACCGGACTCCGTGATGCCGAGCAGGGGCGCGATCTCCTGCAGCGTGAGTTCCTCGAAGTACGAAAGCGCCAGCACGCGCTGCTCGTCGACGCTCAGCGACTCCAGCGCATCGCGCACGCGCTCGCGTTCGATTTCGCGGTCGAGTTCGACGTCGAGGTCGAAATCAGGAACCGGGATGCGATCGCGCAGCGCCGAGCCGGCGCTGGATGCCTCACTGCCGTGGTCGTCGAGCGTGAGCATAGTGCCGCCGCGCACATCGTCTTCCCACCCGAAGTAGGTCTCCACGTCGACGCCGAGCGCTGCTGCCATCTCCTCGCTATCGGGTTGGCGGCCGAGTCGGTGGGCCAGCATGTTGTGCACCGCCTGCATCTGCCGGGCACGCGCACGCACGCTGCGGGGGACGCGATCGAGGCGACGCAGTTCATCGAGCATCGCGCCGCGCACGCGCGGGGTGGCGTAGGTCGTGAAGGCGAGCCCACGGCTGCGGTCGAACGACTCCGCCGCGCGCATAAGGCCCACGAGACCGGCGCTGACGAGTTCATCGAGCTCCGCCTCGTCCGCGAGCGAACTATGAAGTCGGCGGGCCAGGAAATGCACGAGGCCGACGTGGGCCTGGACGAGTTCGTTCCGCGCATCGATGGCGCGCGAGGCCCGAGAGGGTGCGGTAGCAGTCGGCATTGAGGCGTTCGGACGGGGTGAGGTTTCCGTCCTAGGCCTAGTCAGGAATCGTGCCGCCGCAGCGTCAGCTTTAACACGTTGACAGACAACAACTTACAAATCCGTCTGTCTCGCGCTAGCTCGGTCAAGCTTGCCTATCGGCAAGAAATGCCGCGGCCGCAGCGGAATGAATTTCCGCTACTTGCTGGGTGCGTTGAGCCGGCTCCGAAGGGTCCGCAGCGAGATGCCGAGCAGTTCGGCAGCGTGCGTGCGGTTTCCCTCGGTGCGGGCCAGGGCTGTCTGGATCAGCGCGTCCTCGGCGTCGGCAATGCGCAGCGAGTGGAGGACCACCGCACCATCGTCCATTTCCACGCGCGGCATCGAGACGGCCGGTGTCGCGCGGGCGCCGCCGAGGAAGCGGTGCAAGGGCAGTATCGGCTCGTGCGCAAGAATTACTGCTCGCTCCACCGTGTGCTGCAGTTCGCGGACGTTCCCGGGCCAGGGCTGCGCGCGCAGCCAGTCCATCGCGTCCTGCGCGATGCCGGTGACGGGGCGCTGATACTCCTCGGCTGCGTGCATCGCGAAGCGCGTGGCGAGGCGTGGGATGTCATCGGCGCGATCGCGCAGCGGCGGGATCTGGATGGGAATGACACTGAGACGGAAGAACAGGTCCTGCCGAAACCGTCCCTCGGCGGCTTCCACCGCGAGGTCGCGATTGCTGGTCGCAATGATCCGCACGTCCACACGCACCTTGGCGGTGCCGCCGACGCGTTCGAACTCCATCTCCTGCAGCACGCGCAACAGCTTGGCCTGCAGGTCGAGGCGCATCTCGGAGATCTCGTCGAGCAGCAGCGTGCCGTGGTGCGCGCGTTCGAAGGCGCCCTCCACGCGCTTGATGGCGCCCGTGAAGGCGCCCTTCTCGTGCCCGAACAGCGCGCTCTCGATCAGGTTCTCGGGCATCGCCGCGCAGTTGATCTGGATGAACGGACGGCTGCGGCGATCGCTTTGCTCGTGGATGGCGCGCGCGAAGAGTTCCTTGCCCGTGCCGCTCTCGCCCAGCAGCAACACCGACGCGCGGGTGGGCGCAGCCATCGCGACTTCGTTGAGTGCGCGCTGGATGCTCGGGCTCTCTCCTACGATGGCGTGACGCTGCCGGAGCGCGCTGACCTCCTCGCGCAGCGTGGCGTTCTCGCGCTGGAGCTTGACGACGGCCAGTGCCTGGTCGATGGCCAGCTCCAGCTGCTGCGCGTCTACCGGCTTGGTGATGTAGTCGAGCGCGCCCTTCTTGATGGCCGAGACCGCCTGCTCGATGCTCGCGTAGCCCGTGAGGATGATCAGCGGGATGTCGTAGCCGTCCTGCTGCAGCACGTCGAGCAGGTCGAGGCCGGTGAGGCCCGGCATCTGGTGGTCGGAGAGGATAAGGTCCACCCCACCACGTGCGATGACCTGGAGCGCCTCGGCCACCGATGTCGCGCCGACGGCCTCGTGTCCGGCGCGTCGGATGGCGTGGTCGAGGAGCGTGCCGACGGCGGGCTCGTCGTCCACGTAGAGGATGGTGGCCATGGCGAGGACGAAGGTAACTTCGGGCAATGCCGCCACGCCACGCGCGCGCCATCGCGCATCTCACGGACGTCGATCCCGTGCTCGGCGACTGGATTCGCCGCTCCGGTCCCTGCACGCTGAGCCGCAGCCGCACTGGGACACATTTTTCCCACGTCTCGCGTTCCATTGTGTACCAGCAACTCAGCGGCAAGGCCGCGGCGACGATCCACGGGCGCTATCTCGCGCTCTTTGGCGGCCGCGAGCCGTCGCCCGACGAGGTGTTGGCGACGAAACATCGTGCGTTGCGTGGTGTCGGGTTGTCGGACCGCAAGGCGGAGTATCTGCGCGGGCTCGCCTCCGACGTGCGCGAGGGCCGTGTGCCGCTGGCTGATATTGAGCGGCTCGACGATGCAGAAGCGATCGAAGTTTTGACGAAGGTGCGCGGGGTGGGCGAGTGGACCGCGCAGATGTTCTTGATGTTCCGGTTGGGACGGCCCGATGTATTGCCGACGCTGGACCTCGGCGTGCAGACGGCGGTGAAGCGGCTGTACGGGCTGCGCAAACATCCCACACCGGAACGACTGGCCAAGATCGGTGCCCGTTGGGCGCCCTATCGCACGGTGGCGTCGTGGTATCTGTGGAAGGTGGTGGACACACAGGAGTGGTAGTCGCGGCGTCGCCGGATGGCGGCACTGCAGTGCAGCTGCGTTCGGCGATGCCGGTGTCGGCGGCCGACTTGTTTGCCTGGCACGAGCGGCCGGGCGCCTTCGAGCGGCTCACGCCAGCGTTCATGCCGGCGACCGTGCGCTCGCGAACGGGCGGCATTGAGGACGGCTCGCGTGTGACGCTGTCAGTGCCGGTTGGTCCGCTGAGCACGACCTGGGAGGTCGAGCACGTCGGCTACGTCGCCGGGCGCGAGTTCAGCGATGTGCAGCGATCAGGCCCGTTCGCGCGCTGGCAGCATCGGCATCTGATGGACGCGCAACCGGATGGCACGAGCGTGCTGGACGACCGGATTGAGTTTGCGCTGCCGGCGCCGCCCTTCGGAGAGATCGTGGCCGGTCACTTCACGCGCGATCGGCTCGAGCGGTTGCTGCGTTGGCGGCACGCGCTCACGCGAATGGACCTTGAGCGCCACGCCGCGTTCGCGTCGCGCGGGCCGCTGCGAATCGCGATCACCGGGGCCAGCGGGTTTCTCGGCGATGCGCTCGTGCCCTTCCTCACGACCGGCGGACACGAGGTGCGGCGCATCGGTCGCAGGGCGGATAGCGATTTCCTTTGGGATCCGGCGCGCGGCGAACTGGACCCGCGTGCGCTCGACGGTGTGGACGCCGTGATTCATCTGGCCGGGGCGAGTATCGCCGAGCGCTGGACACCGGAGCGGCGGCGTGCGATTCGCGAGAGTCGGGTGCAGGGCACGCGCTTGATCGCCGAGGCTATGGCCAAGGCCTCACCGCGGCCATCGGTGCTGCTCAGCGCATCCGCGGTTGGTGTGTACGGTGACCGCGGGGACGAAGTGCTGGACGAGTCGAGCGCGTTCGGCGACGACTTCCTCGCGGGCGTTGGGCGGGAGTGGGAGGCCGCGGCGGCACGGGCGCGGGACGCGGGCATCCGCACCGTGTTCCTGCGCACTGGCGTGGTGCTGAACCCCGGCGGTGGCGCGCTGGGCAAGATGTTGCTGCCGTTCCAGGCCGGCGTAGGCGGCAAGCTCGGCAGCGGCAAGCAGTGGATGAGTTGGATCAGCCGCGAGGACTGGGTGGGCGCGGTGCAGTTTGCGTTGATGCACGACTCACTGTCGGGACCGGTGAACCTTGTGGCGCCAGAAGCGGCCACGAATGCGACTTTCACCTCGACACTGGCGCGGGTGCTGGGCCGGCCGGCGTTGATCCCGGTGCCGGAGTTCGCGCTTGGAGCCGTCTTCGGCGAGATGGCCCGTGGGACGATCCTGGCGAGTCAGCGAGCGCAGCCGACCGTGCTCACGCGGGCAGGGTTCGCATTTGAGCATCCGACGCTGTCGAGCGCCTTGCGGTTCGAGCTCGGTCTGCTCTGACCGCGCCCGGCGCGCGCCGGCGCTGCGCGCGTCCATATTGCAGCGATGCTGCCGGAACCCAACGCGACGGCCCTCGTGCTTGCCCTGCTGGGGCTGCTGCTTGGCGCCAGCGTGGTCTCCAGTCGCGCGAGCGAGTACACCGGCATTCCGGCCGCCTTGGTCTTCCTGCTGGTCGGCATGCTGGCTGGTTCCGAGGGCGTGCTCGGCATCGCGTTCGACGACTACGCGCTGGCCTTCCGGGCGGGCACGATTGCGCTGGTACTCATCCTCTTTGACGGCGGGCTCAACACGCCACTGCGGGCCGTCCGGCAGTACTGGGGCCCGGCAGTCGTCCTCGCCACGCTAGGCATCGTCGTCACCGCTGGAGTGGTGGGACTCGCAGCGCACCTGATGGGCATGCCGCTGCTGGCAGCGTTGCTCGTCGGCGCCATCGTCTCGTCCACGGACGCCGCCGCCGTGTTCAGCGTCCTGCGCGGCAGCGGACTCGCCCTCAAACGCCGTCTCGGGGCAACACTCGAGCTGGAGTCCGGCCTCAACGATCCGCTGGCCGTACTGCTGACGCTTTCGCTGACGACCGCCATCACGGCGCCGTCGCAGGCACCAGCGTGGGGCGCGCTCGTTGGCCAAGTCGTGCTGCAGCTCCTGGTCGGCGCCGTGGGCGGATGGATTGGTGGCCAGCTCGGCGTGCTTGTCCTCTCGCGCGTGCACCTGCGCGCGAGTGGACTGTATCCCGCGCTCACGGTGGCCACGGCATTTCTGGCCTTTGGCATCACAACCTTGCTGGGCGGCAGTGGATTCCTTGCGGCGTATGTCGCGGCCCTGGTGGTGGGGAACGCCGATCTTCCCTACCGAGCCAGCGTTAGTCGCGTACACGACGCGCTGGCTTGGCTCAGCCAGATTGGGATGTTCCTGCTGCTCGGGCTGCTCGTGTTTCCCTCCCGGCTGGTGGACGTCGCGCCGATCGGCCTCGCGCTCGCCTTGGTGTTGATGTTCGTCGCGCGACCCGTGGCCGTCGGCGTCTCCCTGCTGCCGTTCAGGTTTCCGTGGAACGAGCAGTTGTTCATCGGCTGGGGCGGCTTGCGCGGCGCGGTGCCGATCATCCTTGCCACCTATCCCGTGCTGAACGGGATGCCCGAAGGCGAGCGGTTGTTCGACATCGTGTTCTTCGTCGTGGTGGTGAGTGTGCTCATCACGGGCGGAACGGTCCCGATAGCCCTGCGCCGCCTGCGGCTTGAGGGCGACGACCCGCCCGCACCGCCAGCGGTCCTCGAGATTTCCTCGACGCAGAGGCTGAACGGCCAGCTGGTGAGCTTCTTCGTCGATGATGCCTTGGACGTGACTGGAGTGCCTCTGAGCGAGATCCCGTTTCCAGCCAACAGCGCGGTAACCCTGGTCTTGCGCGGCGAGAACATCATCGTGCCCAAGGGCCACACCTCGCTCGCGGCTGGCGACCACGTGTACGTGGTGACGACGGCTGAGGACCGCCCCTTCGTGCAGCTATTGTTCGGCCGCCCCGAGGATGCCTGAACCGGGCAGGCCCGCACGCGGCGATAGATTGCAGCCATGCCCCTGACCGAATTCTCCTCCCTCCCCGACGACGCCCGCTGCTGGGTCTTCGGCGCCCGCGCGCCGCTCGATGACGTGGACGGCCCGCGCCTGCTCAGCGCCGTGGACCGCTACCTCAAGCAGTGGAAGGCGCACGGGAATCCCTTGGTCTGCGCCCGTGAGTTCCGCGACGAACACTTTCTCGTGATCGGTGTGGACGAACGCGCTTCCGACGCGTCGGGCTGTTCGATCGACGGGTTGTTCCGGGTGCTGCAGGACGTGGAGAAGGGGATTGGCACCACGATGGTTGGTGGCGGGCTCGTGCACTTCCGCGACGCCGGTGGAATGGTCCACTGCGTGGCGCGAGCCGACTTCGCTGTGATGGCGCAGGACGGCGACGTCGGCGCGGAGACGTCGGTGTTCGACCTCACCGTCACAAACGTGGGCGACTACCGCGCACGCTTCGAGGCGCGCGCGGCTGACACCTGGCACAAGAGCCTGTTGGGTTGAGCGTGGATGCGCGTCAGACGCGCAGGTAGTCCGGCTGCCAGTCCGTGATGGCGCGCTTGATGTCGCGGTGCGTGGCGAACTCGCCCTTCAGCGTGCGCTCGACCAGTCCCGGCAGCTCGGCATCCGACGCGAAGCGGAGCGCGATCAGCTGCTTCACGCGAAGCTCGGGGATGCGTGCGTGCATCGCAGCGGGCAGGACTTCCTTCAGGCGCAGTCGCATCTCGAGGCGGACCAGTCGGTTTTGCACCGTGACCGCCATGATCCGCGACGACAGCACGCCGGCGAAGAGCGCGCAGGCAAACAGCGACTCGGCGAGATGCCACCAGCTGAAGTGCTGCGTGAGGTAGAGCAGCGAGTGCAGCGCGTACAGGCCCGTGACGGGGCTGGCGAAGAAGTGGTACATCGGGAACCAGCGGGCGTGGGTCCTGTAGCTCTGCGGCTGGGCAGCCATGGGGAGCCTGTGTGGAGGTGGGGGTCCTGCGAGGCAAGCCACTCGGGAACCTCACTTCGGCTCCCTGCCTACATTCTAGTATGGCCGATCCCAAGATTACTTCCAGCGAGATGACGCCGGAATCGGCGTACTTGAATCGTCGCAAGTTTCTCGTGGCCGCCGGCGTCGTCGGGGTCGGGCTTGCGGGTGCCAAGGTGCTCAGCGCGGATGGCGAACCCATGCCGCCGGCGGCCGGCACAGGCGGTCTCGACGCCCGCCAGGCGGGCCAGCAGGGCCAGGGCTCGTTGGGCACGCCGTACGGACTGCAACCCAACGACGAGCCCACGCCCTTCGCGGACGTTACGGGCTACAACAACTTCTACGAGTTCGGGACTGGCAAGGAAGATCCGGCGGCCAACGCGCAGGCCTTCCGCGCCCGCCCCTGGACCGTGAAGGTGGACGGACTCTGCGAGAAGCCTGGCGACTACGCGCTCGAGGACTTCCTCAAGCCGTCCAAGATGGAGGACCGCATCTATCGGATGCGCTGCGTCGAGGCCTGGTCGATGGTGATCCCGTGGCGCGGGATTCCACTCAAGGACGTGATCGATCGCGCGCAGCCGCGGGCGTCCGCGAAGTTCGTGGAGTTCACGACACTGATGGATCCGGCGCAGATGCCGGGTCAGCGCTATCCAATCCTCGACTGGCCGTACAAGGAAGGCCTGCGCCTCGATGAAGCGCGGCACCCGCTCACGCTGCTTGCCACGGGCGTGTACGGACGCAACCTGCCGAACCAGAATGGCGCACCGCTGCGTCTCGTCGTGCCGTGGAAGTATGGCTTCAAGGGCATCAAGAGCATCGTGCGGATGCGCTTCGTGGAAGAGATGCCGCGCTCGGCCTGGATGAAGGCGATCGCCAGCGAGTACGGCTTCTACGCCAACGTGAATCCCGAGGTCGACCATCCGCGCTGGAGCCAGGCCACAGAGCGCCGCATCGGCGAGTTCCGCCGCCGGCCCACGCTGATGTTCAACGGCTACGCCGATCAGGTGGCGTCGCTGTACGCGGGGATGGATCTCCGCCGCAACTACTAGCCAGCGATGGCCGCACTCGGCGGGATTGAGCGCCAACCGCGTGGCTTTGGCGCGCTGCTGATTGTCGCGGCCGCCGTTCCCGCGCTGTGGTTCGCCTGGGCGATCTACTCCGACTTCGCGCGCGGCACGCGCTTCCTGGGCTCGGATCCGATCAAGGCCGCCGAGCACGCATATGGGGAGTGGACGCTGCGCTTCCTCTTGCTCACGCTGGCCATCACGCCGCTGCGGCGGGTGACGCACTGGAACTGGCTCGCCAAGCATCGCCGCACACTTGGACTCTACGCCTTCACGTACGGCGTGCTGCATCTCTCGGTCTGGGCCATCATCGACGTGCAGTTGATCATCGATGACCTCGTGGGCTGGGACACGGTGGTGGAGGACCTGCTGAAGCGGCCGTTCATCACGATTGGCATGACGGCGTTGTTGCTGATGCTCCCGCTGGCACTGACCAGCACCAAGAAGATGATTGCGCGGCTCGGCAAGTCGTGGCGCAAGCTGCATCGCCTGGTGTATGTGGTGGCCGCACTCGGACTGGTGCACTTCTGGATGGCGGTGAAGCTCGATATCCGTGAGCCGGCGATCTACATCCTTATCTATCTCGTGCTGATGGGCTGGCGCTGGCGCGATAGTCGGAGGCGCGCGGCAGCGGCCGGTGGCGAGGTCGCGGCGGCATAGATTTGCGGGGTGCCGAGACCCGCTGCTTCCAAGACGCTGACCTACGAGGCCTGGGCGATTGTCGCTCCGGGCCTCGAGTCGTTGCTGGCCGCCGAACTACAGGCGCTTGGATTCGTCGACGCCGAGGCCAATCCGGGTGGTGTGGCCTTTCGCTGCGATCTGGGCGGCCTCGCACGCGCGAATCTCAACACGCGGCTGGCCTCGCGCATCGTGGTGCGCTTGGCCGCATTCAAGGCGACGGCCTTTCACGAGCTCGAGCGCGCGGCGCGCAAGGTGGAGTGGGCACGGATGCTGCCTGAGGGCGCGGCATTTGACCTCCGCGTGACGGCGCGCAAGTCGCGGCTCTACCACACGGACGCGATCGCCGAGCGTGTTGCCGACGCCATCACGCGAGGGGTGAAGGGCGCGCGTGCATCCGAAGGCGTGGACGATGACGGCGATGCGGAGTCGGTGCTTCCGGTCGAGATGGATGCGCCGCCTGCCGAGGCCGCGGCGCAGACAGTGTCGCAGCGATTCCTTGTGCGCTTCGAGCACGACCGCTGCACGATCAGCGCGGATAGTTCAGGGCCGCTACTGCATCGGCGCGGCTACCGACAGGCGGTGGCGCGTGCGCCGCTTCGCGAGACACTGGCCGCTGCAATGCTCGCGGGGGCGCGCTACGACGCGTCGCAGGCCTTGGTCGATCCATTCTGTGGATCGGGCACGCTGCCAATCGAGGCGGCGATGCTGGCGCGGCGAATCGCGCCCGGCCTTGGGCGTCCGTTCGCGGCCGAGGCGTGGCCCGAAGGCGATGCGTCCGTGTGGCTGAGCGAACGCGCCGAGGCCGAGTCGCGGATCCTGCCGCGCGCGCCGGCGCCAATTGAGGGTAGCGACCGCGACGAAGGCGCGATCACCGCCGCCGAGTCAAACGCTGTCCGCGCGGGCGTGGCTGACGATGTGCGTTTCACGCGCCGCGCGCTCTCTGACCTTGAGCTGCCGACCGAGCGGGGCCTGCTCGTCTCGAATCCGCCATACGGGCTGCGTGTGGGCGAAAAGGCTCCGCTGCGCGATCTCTACTCGCGACTCGGCCAAGTCGTCCGCGCGCGCGGCGCCGGCTGGCGCGTGGCCCTGCTCTCGGCGGACCGGGCGCTCGAGGGTCACACGGGGCTGCGGTTCACCGAGGCGTTGAAGACCAGCAACGGGGGGATTCCAGTGCGGCTTGTCATTGCTTCGGCCCGAGGCTCAGTTCGATAACTGCCGTTTACCACGGAGACACGGAGACACGGAGGTTGTCGGGACGCGGTTCCAGTCTCGGGGTATGCTCCTCACTGCAACTTCAAAGGGGGCTCGGCGGACAGATCTGTCCGCCGAGCCCCCTTTGAAATCGGCTGGAAGAAGACTCGGAACACATCGCGTGCGCTGTAGTTCTCCGTGTCTCCGTGGTGAATTGCCGTTGCAGTTAAGTCCTAGAACTCAAACCCAAACGCAAGATTGATATGCGTGTTGCCGTAGTTACTCGCATCATATGAAGTCTTGACGCTGCGGTACTCAAGGCCGAAGAGCAGCGGGCCCGCCGGACGCCAATGGACGTGCGCCTCCTGCGTCACGTTCTTGAACTTCACGTTCACCGCCGGCAGGTCATCGTCGTTCGGGTCGTCGAAGCCGTAGCCGATGCCCCAGAGCAGGCGCTGCGAGAGGCGGTGGTTGATCTGCACCCAGCCGCCCACGCTGCGCACCGGCGTGATCGAGTCCACGCCGAAGTTCTGCCCGATGCCACCGCCGCCGAGTCCGTGCAGCATCTGGCCACCGAAGGCCTCGCCGCGGATCTCGAGGTTCAGGGGCAGCGGGACCAGGAAGTCCACCGTGATGGCGTTGCTCGGGTGGTTCGTCTGCGCGCTGTCCTGCATCGAACCCATGTGGTAGCCGACACCGAACTCACCGCCGGCGTCCTGCTCGCCCCAACCCATTGACAGACGTGACTGCACGAAGGGCATTCCCGTCCGTTCGGCGGCATCGAAGCCCGTCTCGTACGGGGTCTGCGGCTCGCCGGATGTCGGGGCGAGCACCGCGGCCTGCGCGCCGAATCGCAGGGCACCGTTCGTGTGCCAGCCATAGCGAATCTGCGGCAGCCACAGCCACAGGTTGCCGGAGTAGCTGAAGTTCGGCGCGCCGATGGCGGCGATGCTGATCGGATTCAGGTTCGATACCAGCGGCTGCTCCTGGCCGATCAACAGCTGCGAGTTCTCCCACTCGAGGATCGCGCGCGCCGTACGGATGCGCATCAAGGGGAACGTGCGGCCGCCTGGGCTCGGCACCTGTCCGCCGAAGAAGTCCACGTCGATGTCGCCGAGGAAGGTGCCGCCGAACACATCGTGCACCGTGACGGCGCCGACGAACTGCGACTGCCGCACCGTCATGCCCATGCCGCCCTTGGGCGTGCCGTCCGGCACCTGCTTGCGGTACATCGGCACGTCCGCGTTGTTCGTCTCCTTGGAGTTCTGGAAGACGTGCATCAGCACGCGGCCGGAGAACTCGAGGCCGATGCGCGAGCGCGTGCGCACGCCGGCGTCGGCTTCGGTGGCCAGCT
Source organism: Gemmatimonadaceae bacterium (assembly GCA_019637445.1). NCBI lineage: Bacteria > Pseudomonadati > Gemmatimonadota > Gemmatimonadia > Gemmatimonadales > Gemmatimonadaceae > Gemmatimonadaceae bacterium. Next base: position 1,729,280 of record JAHBVS010000001.1, read on the forward strand.
GCTGCCGCAACATATTGATGTAGGCCTCGGCGTCCTCGAGGCGGATCGTCAGCGAGTCGAGGCGCCGCTGCTCCGGCGTCTGCGCTTCGGCCGTCGGCGCGCCAAGCCCGAGCAGCAGGGCGCCGCACAGCGCAATTGTGACGTAGTTGCTTGACCGGAGCTTCCGCATAGGGGTACCCTTGGCGTGATGCACGCACGGTATCGGGACTCAAAGCGCACACGTCCGCTGGGACGCATCGCCGTGATGGCGGCGTTGCTGGCCGGGATGGGCGCGTCCGCGTCCGCCCAAGGAGCGGTGAGCGGGCGAATCACGATCACGGAGCGTCCCGGCGAGGAAACGACCGACATCGCCAATACGGTGATTTACCTCGTGCCGCAGGATCCCGCGAGTGCGCGGACCTCGCCGCAGCGCGTTGACATCGCGATGAAGGAACGCAGCTTCATGCCACGGGTGCGCATCGTGACGCCGGGCAGCCGCGTGGACTTCCCGAATCAGGACCCGTTCCGCCACAACATCTTCTCGACGACGCCGGGCGCAGTCTTTGACCTCGGCTTGTATCCGGCGGGGCAGTCCAAGGATGCGCACTTCCGCCGCGCGGGCGCGTTCCCCGTGTACTGCAACATCCATCCGCGGATGACGGCGTTCGTGGTGGTCGTGCCGTCGCCGTGGTTTGCGATGGCGCAGGAGAACGGTTCGTTCCGCATCGCCAACGTGCCGGCGGGGAGCTACACGCTGCACGTCTGGCACGAGCGAGCCGCCGAGTTCGAGCGTGAGGTCACGGTCGCCGCCGGCGGACTGGGTGGAAACGACCTCACGATCGATGCGCGCGGGTTCCGCTTCGCGCAGCACAAGAACAAGTTTGGGCGAGAGTACGACAAGACCGGCCGCGACCGGTACTAGCTTCAGCTAGCCTCAGCCCCCCTCCGTGGCCTCACGCGGACTCAGCCTCACCCTGAAGATCTTCCTCGGCACCAGCGCGGTCCTCGCGCTGGTGTTGGCGACGACGCTCGCGTTCACGTCCCGCTCGGCGAGCTCGGCGGCGGATGCGTCGGTGCAGCGCGTGGTGAGTTCGGCGCGCACGGGGTTGCTGGCGCAGTTGGATGGGCGCAGCGAGGGCCTCGTGCGGTCGGCGGAGAGCGTGGCCAGCAATGCCGGGTTGCGCGCCATCGTCGCGGACCGCGATACGGCTACGGCCATAGACCAGGCGATGGTCGCGGTGGACGTCACCCAGTCCGACTGGGCCCAGCTCGTGGACCGCGATGGGACGCGGCTCGCCAAGAGCGACGAGCCCGACGCCCCGCTTGTCTCGCTCGCCAATTCGCCGGCCATCGGCGGCGCGCTCGAGGGCGACCCGGTCACCGCATTCGGCATCGACGACGACACCCTGCTGATGCAGCTGGCCGTCGTGCCGATCCTCGACCAGCGGGTCTACGGCGCGCTGATGGTCGTGCGCTACCTCGACGACGCCTTCGCGACGCAGGTGCGCCAAGCCGCATTCGACCAGCTCGAGGTCGTCTTCTACGCGTTGGACATGGAAGACAACCCCATCGCAAACGGCGCGACGCTGGAGCGACGCGCACTCAGCCGCGCCGCGCTCTCCGACCTGCGCGCGGTCGCCGAGGCGGAAGAGTCGCAGTCCACAACCACCGTGACGATCGGTGCCAACGAGTACGTGGCCCTCGGCGGCGTGCTCCGGTCCGCCGGCGGCACGCCGCTCGGCGGATTCGCGCTACTCCGCGATCGCGACGCTGAGTTCGCTGTCTTCCGCGCGCTGCAGCGCACAATCCTCTACTCGGGGCTGATTGCCCTCGCCTTTGCCGGCCTGTTCTCCTGGCTGGTGGCCGGCTGGGTCACGCGGCCGGTGGCCAAGCTCGCCGACGCCACCCGCCGCGCCAGCGACGGCGACTACAACGCCGAGATCACCGCCAACTCGCCCGACGAGATTGGCGCCCTGGCCGCCGCCTTCCGCCGGCTGCTCGCCGACCTGCGCGAGAAGCAGCAGCTGGTGGAGTTCCTGAGCTCGGCGTCCAACGAGGCCAAGACGGTGCAGATGCCGTCTATGAGCGGCACCGTCGGGCGGCAGATCGCCGAGCAGGGCATCAAGCCGGGCGGCCTGTTCGCCAATCGCTACGAAGTGAAGGAGATGCTCGGCCAGGGCGGGATGGGCACGGTGTTCAAGGCCGTGGACCGCGAGCTGGGCGAGGTCATCGCCATCAAGACGCTCAAGGAGGACTTCCTCAAGCAGGAACCGGCGGCGCTGGAGCGCTTCAAGTCCGAGATCCGGCTCGCCCGGCGTATCTCGCACCGCAACGTGGTGCGCACGCACGATCTCGGTGAGACCAACGGCCAGTACTTCATCACGATGGAGTACGTCGACGGCAAGTCACTGCGCGAGCTGATCAAGACGCGCGGCAAGCTTCCCGTGGCGGTGACGTTGTCGGTGGGCAAGCAGTTGGCGCGCGCGCTGGAGGTGGCCCACGAGCAGGGCATCATCCATCGCGACATCAAGCCGGCGAACATGGTCGTCGAGCCGGACGGCGTGCTCAAGGTGATGGACTTTGGCATCGCGCGGATGGCGTCGCAGCCGCAGGAGAGCGGCGTGACGATGCAGGGGGCGATTGTCGGCACGCCGGAGTACATGGCGCCGGAGCAGGTGCTGGGCGAGGGCGTGGACCATCGCGCCGACCTGTACGCTGCCGGCTGCGTGCTCTTCGAGTGCCTCACCGGGCGTGCGCCGTTCAAGGCCGAGACGCCCTACCAGCTTGTCGCCCAGCTGCTGGAGGACATCCCGCCGCACGTGCGCTCGCTCAATCCCGAGGTGCCGGGGGCCTTGGACCAGCTGGTCGCCGACCTGCTCGCCAAGCAGCCCGCCCAGCGGCCGGCCAACGCGGCGGCGATGCACGACCGGCTGGCGGCGCTGGACTAGCCGAGGCGGGGCGGCGCGGGCAAGGCGCCACCTGCCGACACGCACGGCGGCCCACTGGGCGGCGTCCCCCTCCGGACGTCGCCCATTAGATTTCCCCCTATGGCACAGGAGCCGATTGCGAGCGTCTTCAACGACGCCTACGCCGCAGAAATGTTTGAGGCCTATCGCCAGGACCCGTCCTCCGTGGATGAGTCCTGGCGCCAGTTTTTCCGTTTCGCTGAAGAGGCGATGGGTCGTGGGCCCAGCGCGCAGGGTGACGAGGAGTTCGCCCGCATCGCTGCCGCCGCCGCGCGCCACATCAACGGAATTCGCCACTACGGGCATCTTGCCGTGCAGCTGGATCCGCTCGGCACGCCACCGCCAGGCGCGCAGGAGCTGACGCCGGAGTTCTACGGCATTACTGAGGAACAGCTGGGGCAGGTCAGCGGCGCGGCCCTGGGCTTCCCGCACCTTGAGACGGCCAAGGACGTGGCCGACCGCCTGCGCCTGCGCTACACGCGCAACCTCGCCGTCGAGGTGCAGCACGTGGGCAGCGAGGAGGAACGCCAGTGGTTCCGCGAGCTGTTCACGGCCGAGAAGCTCACGCGCCCGCTCACGCCCGACGAGAAGAAGGCCGCGCTGCGCCACCTCACCGAGGTGGACGGCTTCGAGCGCTTCCTCGGCCGCACCTTCGTGGGCTACAAGCGCTTCTCCATCGAAGGCACGGATGCGTTGGTGCCGATGCTGCACACGGCTGTCGAGGAACTCGCGCGCGCCGGCGCCAAGCAGGTCGCCATCTCTATGGCGCACCGCGGCCGGCTCAGCGTGCTGGCCCACGTGCTCGAGAAGCCGCTGACGCAGATCTTCGGCGAGTTCCAGGGCCAGCACGGCCACCTCACCGGCGCCTCCACTGGCGACGTGAAGTACCACCTCGGCTTCGAGGGCACGCATCAGATCGACGGCGGCGAGGTCCGCGTGTCGCTGATGCCGAACCCCAGCCACCTGGAGATTGTGAACCCCGTGCTCGCGGGCACGGTACGCGCGCTGCAGCGCGACAACAACGATCCGATGACGCGTGACGAGTCGCGCGTGGTGCCAATCTGCATCCACGGCGACGCGGCGTTCCCCGGCGAGGGCATCGTCGCCGAGACGTTCAACCTCTCGCGGCTGCGCGCGTACCGCGTGGGTGGCACGCTGCACATCATCGTCAACAACCAGATCGGTTTCACGACGGATCCCATCGACTCGCGCTCGACGCGCTACGCGTCGGACATGGCGAAGGGCTTCGAGATCCCGATCATCCACGTGAACGCGGACGACGCCGAGGCCTGCATCATCGCGATGCGCATCGCCACGGCCTACCGCACGCGCTTCAAGAAGGACTTCCTGATCGACCTCGTGGGCTACCGCCGTTGGGGCCACAACGAGGGCGACGAACCCACGTACACGCAGCCGTCACTGTACGAGAAGGTAAAGGCGCATCCGACGGCGCGACTCGTGTGGGCGGCGCGCCTGGAGCAGGAAGGCGTGGTCAGCAAGGACGAGGTCGAGGCGCTCGACAAGCAGATCGCCGAGGAGTACAAGGCGGCGTACGAGGAGTCCAAGACCGCCCCCGAGCCGAAGACGGGCGCGGAGCCGGACTCCGGCACGCTGCAGGTGCCGACGGCAGTGCCCGCCGAGACGCTGCGTCAGTACAACGAGGCGCTGCTGACATATCCGGGCGACTTCAAGCCGCATCCGCGCCTGGCCAAGCAGCTTGAGCGTCGGCGCGACGCGCTCTCGGGTGAGGCCTCGATCGACTGGGGCCACGCCGAGCAGATGGCCTTCGCCAGCATCCTCGTCGATGGCCTGCACATCCGGATGTCGGGGCAGGACGTGGAGCGTGGGACCTTCTCGCATCGCCACGCCGTACTCAGCGACGTCGAGACGGGCCGCAAGTATTCGCCGCTGGCCCATCTCCCCGGCGCCAAGGGACGTTTCGAGCTCTACAACTCGGCGCTCAGCGAGACCGCGGTGCTTGGTTTCGAGTACGGCTACAGCGTCGTGGCCAAGCGGACGCTGGCGCTGTGGGAGGCGCAGTTCGGCGATTTCGCCAACGTCGCGCAGCCGATCATCGACCAGTTCATTGCGTCGGACCGCGCCAAGTGGGCGCAGGACTCGGGACTCGTGCTGCTGCTGCCGCACGGCTACGAGGGTCAGGGCCCGGAGCATTCGAGCGCACGTCTTGAGCGATTCCTGCAGCTCTGCGCCGAGGGCAACATGCGCGTGGCGTATCCCAGCACGCCGGCGCAGTACTTCCACATCCTGCGGCGGCAGACGAAGGTGCCGCGCCGTCCGCTGGTGCTGATGCAGCCCAAGTCGCTGCTGCGCCTGGCACAGGCGGCGAGCAAGGTGACGGACCTGAGCGAGGCGGGCTTCCGCGCGGTGATCGACGATCCCGCCGGCGCCGAGAAGCGGCAGCACGTGAAGCGCCTCGTGTTCTGCACGGGCAAGGTCTACTACGACCTGCTCGCCGCGGGCATTCCGGAGAGTGTCGCGGTGGCGCGCGTCGAGGAGCTGTATCCCTGGCCGCACGAGGACGTGGCGTCGCTGGTGGACCGCTACCCGGCGATCGACGAGGTGGCCTGGGTGCAGGAAGAGCCGAAGAACATGGGTGCATGGAGCTTCGTCGCGCCGCGCCTGCGCGTGTCCACGGGCAACGCGCTGGTGATTCGCTACTACGGACGCGCTGAGCAAGCGAGTCCGGCGGAAGGCTACGCGGACACGCACGCGGCCGAGCAGCAGCGCATCGTGAACGAGGCGCTGTCGGCGCCGGTGCGGATGACGGGAGCGCGGCGCCCCTCGGGTGCCGCGAAGATCGGATGGTGAGCCGGCGCGCGCTGTGGGGCGCGCTGCTCGTGGTGGCAGTCCTGGCGCCGCGCCTTGCCTTCGGGCAGGAGCGCGGCGCTGCTGCGTTGGACCAACTGCTGCGCGGCATCACCGTGACGGGACGCGTGCTGCACATCGGGGCGCATCCCGACGACGAGGACACGAACCTGCTGGCGATGCTGGCGCGCGGGCACCAGGTGCACACCGCCTACCTCTCGCTTACGCGCGGTGATGGTGGGCAGAACCTGATCGGCAACGAGTTGGGCGACGCGTTGGGCGCGATCCGCACGGAGGAGTTGCTGTCCGCGCGGCGCGTGGATGGTGCGCAGCAGTTCTTCTCGCGGGCCTATGACTTTGGGTTCTCCAAGTCGGCGGAAGAAACGTTTACGCAGTGGGACCGCGAGGCACTGACCGGTGACGTGGTGCGGGTGATCCGCGCGTTCCGGCCGCAGGTGGTGGTGGCGGTGTGGACTGGCACGCGGGCGGATGGGCACGGGCACCACGAGGCCTCGGGCATCCTCGCGCGCGATGGCTTCGACGCGGCCGCGGATACGCTGCGCTTCCCGGTGGCCACGCACGGCCGGCCGTGGACGCCGCAGAAGTTCTATCGCAGTGCGCGAGGGTCGCGCGGCGCGACGGCGACGTTGACGATGGACGCGGGCCGCTACGATCCGGTGCTGGGACGCAGTGCGGCGGAAATCGCCGGCGAAAGCCGGTCGCAGCATCGCTCGCAGGGCTTTGGCGCGTTGGAGCGCTTGGGCACGGTGCCCGTTCGGCTCACGCGAGAACTCACGCGCGTGAACGCCGATGTCGCGGCCGCAGACGAGCACACGCTGTTCGATGGTGTGGATACCACAGCCGCCGGACTTGCGACGCTTGCAGCGACCCGCGGCGTGCCCTTGGTGACGATCGCCGCGCTTGCAGATTCGTTGCGGCGCCAGGCGGACTACCGTGATCCCGGTGCGATTGTGCCGGGACTCGCGCGTCTGGTTGGGCGTTTGGTGTTCGCGCGCGAGACCGTCAAGCGCTGCGGCATCGTGCCGATCACGCAGTACGAGCGCATCAACGGCGTGCCGGCGGTGTGCGACGAGACCGACCTCGCGCTGGAGCGCAGCGTCAACCTGATGCTGGAGCGCGCGCAGGCAGCGTTGCTCGAGGCGGCGGGCGTGGTGGTGGAGGTGACGACCACGCAGGAGCTGCTCGCCTTCGGTGACGGCACACGGGCGCGCCTCAACATCTACAACCGCGGACGGTGGCCGATCTTGGTTGGCGGCGCACGGATCTCTGGTGCGCGCCCGATCGGCTTCGCTGCGCCGCTGGAGATCGCTGCGGGGACGGACACGGTGATCGACGTGCCGATCGTGGCCATCGCCGATCATCGCCCGTATTGGATCGGCCCCAAGGAAGGCGCGATGTTCCCCGACGGCCAGTCGCCGGCGGACGGCGTCGCGCGCGTCTCGAGCGGTGTGACGGTGGAGATGGTGCCGCGCGTGTCCGTTGCCGACGACGCGCGGCGGCTTACCGATGTCCGCGTGGAGATGGCGATCGCCGGCACCCGCGTGACCGCTGATGGCGGCAGCATCGTGTACCGCTTCGCCGACCCGGTGCTTGGGGAACAACGGCGTCCGGTCGGCGGCGTCCCGCCGATCACCATCCGGCTCGATCGCACGCTCGAGTACATGCGGGCGAACGAGCAGGTGGAGCGGCGCATCACGGTGACGCTGCGTTCGCACACGGAGCAGCCGCGCACGCTGCGCTTCCGCACGCTGATTCCCGAGGGACTTCGCGGCTCCGGCCTGCCGGACTCGCTCGTGCTAGCGCCCGGCGCGACCCAGGAACTCGCGCTTACGCTTACGGGGCGCTTGGCGCCGGGCCGCTACGACTTTGGCGTCGGGGCCGAGTCCGATGGCACGGTGTTCGTGGAGGGCTTCGCGACGATCGAGTATCCGCACATACGGCCCGTGCGCCTGTACCGGCAGTCGTCGGCGTATCTGCTGGCCGTGCCGGTGAGCGTGCCGCGCGCGCTGCGCGTGGCTTATGTGGTCGGCGTGTCCGACGGTATCGCGCCGGTTCTCTCGCAGCTGCAGATCCCGACCACGGCGATCTCAGCGGACCAACTGGCGCTGATTGACCTTGAGCAGTACACGACCGTCGTGATTGGGCCCAGGGCGTACGACGCCAACCCGGAACTCGCGGCGTCCAATCCCCGATTGTTTGAGTGGGTGCGCAAGGGAGGAACCCTGGTCGTCCAGTACGGGCAGTACGAGATGCAGCGGCCGGGCATGACGCCGGCGCCGATCGGCTTCTCGCGGCCGGCGGCGCGCGTGACGCGCGAGGACGCGCCCGTGCGCGTGCTCGATGCACAGTCCCGCCTGCTGCGCTGGCCGAACCGCATCACCGACGCAGACTGGGCGGACTGGGTGCAGGAGCGCGCGCTGTATATGCCCACCGACATCGACTCGACGTATCGCACGCCGCTGGCGATGAACGACCCCGACGAGGACGAGCGCCGCGGTGCCTTGCTCGAGCTGCGGTACGGGCAGGGGCGTTACGTGTACACCTCGCTCTCGCTCTTCCGTCAGATCCCCGGTGGCGTGCCAGGTGGCGCGCGCTTGCTGGTCAACCTTCTCTCGGCAGGGTTGCCAGCGGATCGATAGCGTATGGCACAGGCGAAGCGAACGGCCCGCGTCGTCATCATCGGCGGCGGCTTTGGTGGGCTCAGCGCTGCCCAAGCCGTGGCGCGCGCCTCGGGTGTGGAGGTGCTTTTGATCGACCGCACCAACCACCATCTCTTCCAGCCGCTGCTGTACCAGGTGGCGACGACGGCGCTGGCGCCGAGCGACATCACCGCCCCGATTCGTTGGATCCTGCGTCGCCAGCGGAACGTGACGACGCTGCTCGGCAGCGTCGAATCGGTGGACCGCGGCGCCCGCGTCATCCGGGTGAAGGGCGAACCCGAGCCGATCCACTACGACTACTTGATCGTGGCGCCCGGTGCCCGGCACAGCTATTTCGGCAACGACGCCTGGGAGCGCTGGGCACCGGGCCTCAAGAGCGTCGAGGACGCGCGACGCATCCGCAAGCGCTTCCTGCTGGCCTTCGAGCGCGCGGAGTGGGAGGAGGACGAGGCGGCGCGTCGCGCGCTGCTCACCTTCGTGCTCGTCGGCGGCGGGCCGACCGGTGTGGAGCTGGCCGGCGTGTTGCCGGAGATGTGTCGCCGGGCGTTTCGGCCCGACTTCCGTCGCATCGACACGGCGATGGTGCGCGTGATCCTGTTGGAAGGCGGTCCGCGACTGCTGCCGGCATTCCCGGAATCGCTGTCCGCCCGCGCGCAGCGCGACCTCGAGCGCCTTGGCGTCGAGGTGCGCGTGAACACGATGGTCACGGACATCACGGAGTTCGGCGTGCAGGTGGGCGAGGAGTTCATCCCCTCGCAGTCGGTCTTTTGGGCTGCCGGGAACGCGGCCTCACCATTGGCGAAGACGCTGGACGTGCCACTGGACCGCAGTGGCCGCGTGCTGGTGGAGCAGGACCTCAGCCTGCCCGGCGACCCTCGCGTCTTCGTGGTGGGCGACTGCGCCGCGGTGAAGCAGACGGACGGCAAGTGGGTGCCCGGCGTCGCACCGGCGGCGAACCAGATGGGAGCGCTGGCCGGGCACAACGTGCGCCGCGCGCTCAAGGGCGAGCCGACGAAGCCCTTCCGCTACATCAACAAGGGCGACCTCGCCACCATTGGTCGCCACAAGGCGGTCGCAAGCTTCTTCGACGGCAAGTTCCGCTTCGCGGGCTACCTGGCCTGGTTCCTCTGGCTGTTCATCCACATCGCGTACCTTGTCGGCTTCCGCAACCGACTCAGCGTGCTGCTGCAGTGGTTCTACAACTACATCTTCTTCGAGCGCGGTGTGCGCCTGATTACCGAGACCGAGGACGCGTCGATGTCTCGGCACCCGGCGACGCAGGGGCGGACCGGGGAGTTCCACGTACGGTCTTCGCAGCAGGCTTCGGTGGATTCGTAGGCTCTGGAACTGCAACTGCTTTGCCACAGAGGCACAGAGACACAGAGAGCTTGAGCGCACCGCGACGGCTGCCTGCACTCTCAGTGTCTTCGTTTTTCCTATGAACTACGCGAGCGGGTCGGCGCGCTCGCCGTTCCAAAGAAAGAAGACACAGAGGCCGCACGGTCGCTTCAGCACCGTCGCGAAACCCTCTGTGTCTCTGTGCCTCTGTGGCAAAGCAGTTAGCAGTCTCTACGCCGCCGCAGAAACAGGCTTGCGTGCAGGGATGTGTGCCTCAATCCCCATCCCAATCACGATCGTGAACGCGGCCAGCGCCGCGCCCGTGAAGAAGGGGACGCCCTTGCCGAGGTAGTCGTAGGCAAAGCCCGCCCAGATCGGCCCCACGACTCGCGCCAAGCCGCCGAAGGTCTGCTGCACGCCCATGTACAGGCCGCGCTCGTGGTTCGGGATCACCTGAGAGAGCATCCCCGTCACGCACGGGAACGTGAACGCCGTACCAAGCGGGATCAGCAACACCGCCAGCGCCAGCGATGTGTAGTTCGTCGTGAACGGCAGCGCCAGCAAGCCCGCCGTCAGGAATGCGCCGCCGTAGCGCGAGAGCCGCGGCTCGCGGTAGCGATCCACCGCCGGGCCAAGCAGCACCGCGCGCGTGAACACCGACAGCGCGCCGATGTAGACGAACACCCAGCCGATGTTCGTCTCGTTGATGCCAAAACGGTCATAGAGGAACAGCGCGAGGATCGCCGTCATCCCCTGGAAGGCGCCCATGCCGATGGCGTAGATCCAGATCAGTCGGCTCGCGGGCAGCGTCGGGTGCGTCGTCACGCGCAACAGGGTCTCGCGCGAACCCGAGACCTTCGGGCGGTCCGCCGTGCGCACGCCGGCCTGCTCGTTGGATTCCGTGAGGTACTTCCACGCGAATCCCATGTTCACCACCGTGATCACAGCCGCCAGCAAGCCCGGCCACTCGGGCCCCATCCGGGCGGAGAAGGAACCGATCGCGGGTCCAAGCGCCACACCGGCGTTCGTCGCCGCGGAGAGCCAGCCGAGCGCCTTGGCACGGTCCTGCGGCTCCGTGGCGTCTGCGACATAGGCCTGGATCACGCCGACCGTGCCGCCGCCCGCGCCCTGCACGATGCGCGACAGGAACAGGAGTTCGAGGTTTCCGGCGAACGCAAAGACGATATACGCGACGAAACTCGCGCCGAGTCCGATCATCAGCGCCGGACGCCGACCATAACGGTCCGAGACCCGTCCCCAGGCGGGTGCGCTCAGCAGCTGCGCCACGGCAAACGACGACACGAGCAGCGCGATCACCGTGCCTTCGCCGCCCATCCCGACGGCGTCCAGCGCCTGCCACAGCGGTCCGCGGCCCACGAAGCGCGTCGCGTAGAACGGCAACAGCGGGAGCACCATCAGGAGCCCCACCATATCCACGAACGCGGTGACCATCAGGACTACGAGCTTGCCCAGCGGAGAACCCTCGAGGCTGCGGGCGGCTGCCGGCCGGATGGGCAGGCATTCCCTGAAAGATACACGGGTTAACTACTACTGGTCGGCGTCGGGCCGGGCGGTAACTTCGAAGGGTGATAGAGGCCATTGGGCGGTCCGTCCGGAAGTCCCTGGGCGCCATCGGAGCGGCGGGGCGGCTCACCGTCGAGTCGGGCCGTTCCCTGCAGGACGTCTCGACTTGGGGCCCGAACTTCTCGCAGCAGGCCCGGCAGCTGGGCGTGGACTCCCTGCCCATCGGCATCCTGATTGCGCTGTTCACCGGCGTGGTGCTCTCGCTGCTGGCCAGCTACAGCTTCACCGGTGCCGTGCCACGCTACTTGGTCGGCACGCTGGTGCAGAAGACCATCATGATGGAGCTCGCACCCGTGCTCACCGGTCTCGCGCTGGCCGGTCGCGTCGGCGCCAACATCGCCGCCGAAATCGGCACGATGCGCGTCACGGAACAAGTTGATGCGCTCGAGACCTTGTCCTTCGACCCCGTGGCGTACCTCGTCGTACCGCGCGTCCTCGCGGGCGTACTGATGTTTCCCGTGGTCGTGGGCGTCGCGATGATGGTGGGACTTGGCGCCGGCTGGGGCGCCTCGCTGGTGCTGCTGGACCTGAGCACGCCGGAGTTCCTCAAGGGCGTGCGGTTGTTTTTCGACAACTTCGACGTACGCTACGGCCTCGTGAAGGCGGCCAGCTTCGGCTTCGCGGTCACCATCCTCGCGTCGGCCAACGGCCTCCGCACCCGCGGCGGCGCGCAGGGCGTCGGAGGTGCGGCCACGCAGGCCGTGGTGCAATCTGCAGTGTTCATCCTCGTCCTCGACGCGTTCTGGGCGATGGTCTGGCTCCTCGGGAGGGCCACATGAAGCGGCGGTCGAACGATTGGATCGTGGGCGCCACCGTGCTCGGTGGAATGGCACTGGTGGTCGTTGTCACGATGTGGCTGCAACAGGCCGACATCGGCCAGCAGCGCGTGGAAGTCACGGCGCGCTTCCGCGAGGTCGGCAACATGGCGGTGGGCAACGCCGTCGTGATCCGCGGCGTGCGCGCGGGGCGCGTGGATGACATCCACCTGGCCGACAGCGGCTGGGTGACCACGACACTGCTGCTGGATCCCGGCATTCAGTTGCCGCCCAATCCCGTGGTGCTCACGCAGGCATCCACGCTGTTCGGAGAATGGCAGGCCGTGATTACCCAGCGCGATGCCGTGCCGGCCATTCGCGAAGTGGTCCTGCAGCTGCAGGACTCCGCCGGAGCGCCGGCCAACACGCTCGCGGGCGCCGTGCTGCCAGACATCGCGCAGCTGACCTCGGTGGCGGGCGGCATCGCCGGCAACGTGGCCTCGGTGGCCGAGCGCGTGCGCACGGCCTTCGACGACTCCGCGGCGCGCGAACTGCGCACCACCATCCGCAACCTCAGCGTGATGTCCACCGAGCTCACGCGCACGGTGCGCCTGCAGTCGCAGAATCTGGATATGATTGCCGCGCAGGTGCGCGCCGGGGTGGGCGACCTGTCGTCCGGTGCGGCCGCGCTGCAGCGCTCCGTCGGCCGGCTCGACTCCGCGACCTCGGCGGGTGAGATCGCACGCATTGTCGCCGACGCCCAGGCCGCTGCCGCCGACCTCCGGCAGATGAGCGGGCGCCTGAACGAGATGTCGGAGTCGTTGATGCGCGCCGAGAACAGCCTGTCGCGTGCCATTACGAAAGCGGACACGCTGCTCGGCAGGGTCGAGCGAGGTGAAGGTTCGCTGGGCCTGCTGTTCAACGACCCAAGTCTGTATCGAAACACGGACTCGCTGCTGGTGGACCTGCGCGTGCTGCTGTCGGAGTTTCGCGCGAATCCCAAGCGCTTCGTCAACCTGAGCATCTTCTGACCCAGCGCATCCGCACGCGATTCCTCGTCATCGGGTCGGGAATCGCAGGGCTCCACACGGCGGGTCGTTGCTCCGACCACGGCGACGTGGTCGTGCTGACCAAGCGCACGTTGCGCGACTCCTCCACCGCCTGGGCGCAGGGCGGCATCGCGGCGGCGCTCGGCGCGGGCGACTCGCCCGAACTGCACCGCCTGGACACGCTGGCCGCCGGCGCGGCGTTGTGCGATGCGGCCGCCGTCGAGGTGCTGGTCGCCGAGGGGCCGGCGCGCGTGCGCGAGCTGGCCGACGCGGGCGCGCAGTTCGACCTCGACGAACACGGACGCTTCACGTTGGGCCGCGAGGCCGCGCACTCGCGCAAGCGCATCGTGCACGCCAAGGGTGACCAGACGGGCGCCGAGGTCTCGCGGGCGCTGATCCACCGCGTGCGTGAGCGCGAGAACATCGAGGTGCTGGAGACGGCGCGCGCGCTGGACCTCATCGTTTCCGGCGGGCGCTGCTGCGGCGTGCGCGCGGCGGTGGGTGGACGCGCGGTGGAGATCATTGCCGATGCCACGGTGCTGGCGACCGGAGGCTGCGGGCAGTTGTATCGCAGCACGACGAATCCACTCGTCGCGACGGGCGACGGCTACGCCATTGCACACCGCGCAGGCGCGACGGTGGCGGACATGGAGTTCGTGCAGTTCCATCCCACGGCGCTCGACACACCGGAGAACCCGCTCTCGCTGATCTCCGAGGCCGTGCGCGGTGAGGGCGCGGTCTTGGTGAATGATCGCGGCACGCGCTTCATGCTGCGCCGGCACCGCGCCGCCGAACTCGCGCCACGCGACGTCGTGGCCCGCGAGATATTCCGTGAGCAGCAACGCGGCAGCCGCGTCTGGCTGGACGCCACCAAGCTCTCGCGCACCTTCGCGCGCCGATTCCCCGGCATCCTGGCGCTCTGCCTCGCACGCGGCATCGATCCGCGCCGCGACCTGATTCCCGTGACGCCGGCCGCACACTACATGATGGGCGGCATCGTCACGGACCTTGCCGGCCGCTCGTCGATGGAGCGCCTCTATGCTTGCGGCGAGGTCTCACGCACCGGCGTGCACGGGGCCAACCGCCTCGCGTCGAACTCGCTGCTCGAAGGCCTCGTGTTCGCCGAGCGCGTGGCGCGCGATGCCGTCGCGCAGCCGAAGCTTCCGCGCGTGCCGCAGGCCAAGGAGTGGCGCGTGCCGGTCCTCCGTGATCGCGGCGCCGCCCAGGTCGCCGCGGACGAGATCCGCCGTCTGATGTGGGACCACGCCGGCATCGACCGCGATGCCAAGGGATTGCGGGAGGCGCGGAAGGGACTGGCGGCGATCAAGACGCGGCTTGCGGCCGGTGCCACCGAGGAGATCAACATGGTCGAGACGGCCCAGTTGATCGTCGAGAGCGCGCTGATGCGCCGCGAGTCACGCGGCGGGCACTATCGCAGCGACTTCCCCAAGCCCAAGAACAAATGGAAGGGTCGCCACATCGAGTGGTGAACCGGGGCAGGGCCCAAGGGCGTTAACTTTCTACCATGGTTCCACGAGCCGACCAAGAGACCGAGGCGCTGCAGCGCCGCATTCGCGCGCTGGCCAAGGAGCGCAACGCCGTCATCCTGGCGCACAACTACGAGCGCCCCGAAGTCCAGGACGTCGCAGACTTCGTCGGCGACTCCTTGGGCCTGTCCCGCGAGGCAGCGCGCACCGACGCCGATGTCATCGTCTTCTGCGGCGTGCACTTCATGGCCGAGACGGCCGCAATCCTGTCGCCACAAAAGACGGTGTTGCTGCCCGACCTCGCCGCCGGCTGCTCACTGGCCAGCACCATCGACGCCGAGCAGCTCCGGCACTGGAAGGCCGAGCATCCCGGCGCCGTCGTGGTGGCCTATGTGAACACAACGGCCGAGGTGAAGGCCGAGAGCGACTACTGCTGCACCTCGGGCAACGCGGTCGAGATCGTGAACGCGATCCCCGAGGACCAGGAGATCCTCTTCCTGCCCGACATGTTCCTCGGCGCGCACGTGCGTCGGGTCACGGGACGGAAGAACATCCACGTCTGGATGGGCGAGTGTCACGTGCACGCGGGGATCGACCCCGAAAACATCCGCCTTCAACGCGCGATGCATCCGGAGGCGGAGTTCTTGATCCATCCCGAGTGCGGCTGCGCCACCAGTGTGGTGGAGGCGGTGAGCGCGGGCGATGTCGATCCCGACGGCGTGCACATCCTCTCGACCGAGGGGATGATCAAGCGGCCCGGCGAGTCAGACTCAGAAACGTTCATCGTCGCCACGGAGGTGGGAATCCTGCACCGCCTCCAGCGCGCCTATCCGGGCAAGACTTTCCACGCCGCCAACGAGCGCGCGAGCTGCGCCTACATGAAGGTGACCACGCTGCCAAAGGTGCTCGGCGCGCTCGAGCGTCTGGAGCATCGCATCACGGTGGCGCCGGAGATCGCCGCACGCGCGACACTGGCCATCGAGCGGATGGTGAGCATTGGCGGTGGGCAGCCGACGCCGGCCGGACCCGGCGTGGATCCCGGCGAGTGAGCGCCGATCGCGAGCGCCAGCCGCCACGGCGGATCACGCCGCTCGCGACGCCTGCCTATGCGCCGCCTGGCGGCGGATTTCCATTCTCTGAATCGCAGATTGTCGAGCTCGTGCGCACGGCGCTCGAGGAAGACCGTGCGTTCGATGACCTGACCACCTTGGCGACCGTCGTGCCCGGCCACCACGCGCGCGGCTCACTCGTCGCGCGCGCCGACGGCGTCGTGGCCGGAGTCCCGCTGGCGCTGGCGGCGTTCCGGCTGCTCGACGCGCACGTCGAGATCCGGGTGGACGCGGAGGACGGCTCTCCGGTGCGGAAGGGCGATACGGTGCTCTATCTCTCCGGTGCCGCGCGCGGCCTGCTCTCGGCGGAGCGCGTCGCGCTCAACTTCCTGCAGCGGCTCTCCGGCGTGGCAACCATGACCGCTCGATACGTGGCAGTCGTCGCCGGGACGAGCGCGCGCATCCTCGACACAAGAAAGACAACGCCCGGCTGGCGACTCCTCGAGAAGTACGCCGTGCGCTGCGGCGGTGGCATCAACCATCGGTCCACGCTCGCCGAGGCCGTGCTGATCAAGGACAACCATCTTGCCGCCTGCAACGGCGATGTGGCCGTCGCGGTACAGCGCGCGCGCGCGTACGCGCCTGGCGGAACGTTGGTCCAGATCGAGTGCGACACGGTCGCGCAGGCGCGCGCCGCCGTGGCCGCAAGAGCCGATGCGTTGCTCCTCGACAACATGCCGATCCACGCGTTGCGCGAGTGCGTCGAGCTCGCGCGCGGCCACTGCTGGACGGAGGCCTCGGGTGGAGTGTCGCTGCAGACGTTGCGTGGCATCGCCGAGACCGGCGTGGATCGCATTTCGGTCGGCGCGCTCACGCACAGCGCCCCAAGCCTCGACTTGGCGCTGGACTTCGAGTAGTCGAGCCTCCACTCGGAGAGCAAGGCCGCGATGCTGAGGCGTAAGCGATTGCCCCACAATCGTTTACGACTTGACATCGGGACTCCGATTGACTACATTGATGGAGTACAACCGCGGCACCTGCCGCACCGATTTCTGGCGTAGGAGACTCGCGCTGAGTCCTGCGCCTCCTGGCCGCTCCCGCTACCGGTGTGAGAATCCCGGTCCCGTTGCAGCGGCCACTGGACGCATCCACCCCTCCGGGTGACGCTGCCTGCATTGCGCCGCCCGGCCATCACGGAGGAGCGACAATGGCTTACAAGCTTGAGCAGATTGAGGGCATCGGCCCCCACTTCGCCGGCATCCTGGCGAACGTGAACGTGAAGAACACTGACCAGTTGCTGCGGCACGCCAAGGATGAGGGCGGGCTGAAGAAGCTCGCTGAGCGCACGCAGATTTCCCTGGCGCATCTCGAGGCCTGGGCCCATCGCGCGGACTTGATGCGCGTGAACGGCATCGGTCCGGAGTTCAGTGAGTTGCTCGACGCGTCGGGCGTGGAGTCCGTCGCCGAGCTGAGCATGAGGAATCCGCAGAACCTGATGAACCTGCTCGCGCGGGTGAATGCGGAGAAGAGGCTCACCCGCACGGTGCCGGCATTGCGCACGCTGACCAAGTGGGTCACCCGCGCGCAGGACCTGGTGCTACGTGACAAGGGCATGGTGCGCACGCTTCCGTCATCGACGGCAGGAAAGACGGCGGTCTCCCCGATGGCGCAGCGCCAACCGACGGTGCCGCGGCAGCCGGTGGTCGGGTCAGGCGCCGGCGTGGGGCAGTCGTCGGGTGGCTATCAGGTGTCGGGCACGGGATCCGGCCCGTATCGGATGCCGTAAGACAGGGCAGCAGACGCAGGGCGCGGGACGGTGGGCAATCAGCCCTGCCGTCCCGTGTTAGTTTTTGCCCGTGGCCCAGCCCCAGATGACGCCTCCCACCGACGAGGTCCCGACCACGGACGAGACCTGCGACCACTGCGGCTCGCGCACGCTGGTCTGGCGGAAGTGCAAACTCATCTGCAGCGATTGCCGGCAGATCAACAAGTCCTGCGCGGACCTCTGACCTCGTGACCGGCACACCGACGCCCATTCCTGCGCGGCCGTCGGGCCCGCAGCTTACCCCGCGCTCCACGGCGGCGATCGTGGCCGGCCCGTCGGTGGCCTGGCGGCAGGCGCTCTGGCTGATTGCCGCGGCAACGCTCGCCCGATTGATGCTGGGCGCCATCGTCCCGCTCTTCCCCGACGAGGCCTACTACTGGGAATGGTCGCGACACCTGCAGCCTGGGTACTTCGACCATCCCGGCGTGTTGGCGTACGCGATTGCCCTGGGCACGGCCGTGTTCGGCGATACGAACATCGGTGTGCGCGTGCTGCCCATCCTGTTCGGTGCCGTGGCGAGCCTGGCGGTTGCCGCGACGGCACGGCGCCTGGCCGGCGACATCGCCGCGCGATTCGCCGCACTGGTGCTGGCAGTGATGCCGCTCTCCGCGGCGGGATTCGTGCTCGCGACGCCCGACGCGCCGCTGCTGGCCTTCGAGGCGCTCACGCTTCTCGCGCTCACGCAGGCCCTCGCACCCGGTGCGAATGCCCGCGAGCAGCGACGCGCCTGGCTGGCCGCGGGTGTCGCCATCGGCCTGGCGATGGCCTCCAAGTACACGGCCGTGCTCATCCCGGCGACCGTCGCGTTCGGCATCGCGCTGCACCCGGAGCTGCGAAAACACTTCGGGAAGCCCGGACCCTACCTCGCGGTCGCCACCGCTTCGATGGTCCTGTTGCCCGTGCTCCTGTGGAATGCGCAGCACGACTGGATCTCGTTCCGCTTCCAGCTCGCGCACGGCCTGGGCAGTACCGCACGCGGGGCCTGGTGGCAACGTGAGCTCGACTTGCTTGGCGGACAGATTGGACTGGTGTCGCCGCTGCTCTTCGGGGCCTTCCTGCGCGCCAGTTGGCGCGCGGCGAACCCTCACGGCGAGCCGCGCCGCTTCGTGTTCGCCGTCGTGACGCTCAGCTGCCTCGGCTTCTTCATCTACAGCGCCACGCGACGTCCGGTGGAAGCGAACTGGCCGGCCATTGCCTGGGTCAGCGCGCTGCTGCTCGCCGCGGCCTCGCGTCCGATGCTGCGCACGCGATGGGAGCGCGCCGCCGTGTGGGTGGCAGGCGTGCTCACCCTGCTGGCGCTCTCGCACGTTGTGGCTGGTTGGTGGCCACTGCCGCCGACACGGGATCCGGTGGCTCGCGCGCACGGCTGGCGGCGCGCGTCGACGGAAGTCGCCGCCGTGATGGCCGCGGAGTCCGCGACCGCCGGCGCGCCCGTGCTCGTCGCGGCGAATCGATATCAGGACGCGGCGCTCCTCGCCTTCCACTTGCCAAGCAAGCCGCGCACGTTCAGCCTGAACCTTGCCGCGTCTCGCGGGAACCAGTACGACCTCTGGCCCGCACTCACGGCTGCGGCGTCGCCGGGAGCGACGCTGCTGTACGTGCTCGATGTGCGCGCCGAGCGCGTCGACCGGCTGCCCGACGCGATCGTCGCGCTGCAGGATCATTTCGCATCCGTGGAGCGCGGCCCGCGCATCGCACTCCAGCGTGGCAACGCCGAGGAACACGGCGCGCGCCGCGTGTGGATCTTCCGAGGCTGGCGTGGGAGCTGGCCGCTGAACCCGACTTCCGACCAGACATTGCCATGAGTGCTTCCTCTCGCACGGCCCTCGATCCCGCGCTCGCCGCGTGGTTCGATGCCAACGACCAGCGCCTGCACGACGACCTCTTCGCCTTTCTCCGGATTCCCAGCGTCAGCGCACGCAGCGAGCACAAAGGTGATATGCGCGCCGCCGCCAAGTGGCTGCACGATCACTGCGCACGCATCGGGATGGCGGTGGAGACGCTGGACACGCCGGGCCATCCGATCGTGCTCGCCGAATGGCGCAAGGCGCCGAAGGGTGCGCCCACGATACTGATCTACGGCCACTACGACGTGCAGCCGCCCGAGCCGCTGGACCTCTGGACCTCACCGGCCTTCGAGCCCACGCTGCGAGACGGCAAGATCTTCGCCCGCGGCAGCGTGGACGACAAAGGCCAGCTCTGGTTGCACATCGCTGCGTTGGAGGCCCACTTGGCGGCGCGCGGTTCGCTGCCCGTGAACGTCATCGTACTGGCGGAAGGCGAGGAGGAAGTCGGCAGCGATCATCTCGCGCCCTTCGTCGCCGAGCACGCGAAGCGCCTTGCCTGCGATGCGGTCGTCATCTCCGACTCGACGATGTTCGCGCCAGGCGTACCAAGCATCCTGAGCTCGCTGCGCGGGCTCGCGTATCTGCAGGTCGACGTGACGGGACCAAACTCCGACCTCCACAGCGGGATGTACGGCGGCGCGGTGGTGAACCCGGCGACTGCATTGGCGCGGATTGTCGCCAGCTTCCACGACGCCGACGGCCGGGTGGCCATCCCCGGCTTCTACGACAACGTACGGCCCTTCCCCGACCACGTGCGCGAGGGCATGCGCGCGCTGCCGTTCGATGAAGCCGAATTCAAGTCGCACCTCGCCGTGAAGGATCTGGGCGGCGAGCCTGGCTACACGACGCTGGAGAAGCTCTGGACGCGGCCGACCTGCGAGGTGAACGGGCTCCTGAGCGGCTACACGGGCGAGGGCGCCAAGACCGTGCTGCCGGGCCACGCCATGCTCAAGGTGAGCTGCCGACTCGTGCCCGACCAAGACCCTGCGGAGATCGGCAAGCTCGTCGAGGCCCACGTGCGCAACGTGGCGCCGAAGGGCGTGACCGTGAAGGTGACGCACTTGCACGGCGGCTACGCCTGGCGCGCGGATCTCTCAGGGCCGATCTACGACGCCGCGGCGCGGGCGCTGGCCGGCGTCTTTGGCCGCGAGCCGGTGATCACGGGCGAGGGCGGCTCGATCCCGGTGGTGAACGACTTCGCGACGATCCTCAAGGCGCCGGTGTTGCTCGTGGGCTTCGGGCTCCCGGGCGAGAACGCGCACGCGCCGGATGAGTGGATATCCCAGGAGAACTTCAGGCTTGGGATGCGAGCGATGGCGCTTTTGTGGGATGAGATGCGGTAACCGAACTGCAGTTATGAGTTGTAAGTCATGAGTCGTGAGAGAACAGCACCTGCGCTCGCCGTTTCACTCACGACTTATAACTCACGACTCACCACTGCCGTTCGGCCGTTGGTTTACAGCCCCGCCAACAAGGCGTCATTCGACGTCGTCGCCGCAATCCGCTTGATCAGCCACTCCATCGCCGCCTGCGGCGGCATCTGCTG
Organism: Gemmatimonadaceae bacterium; assembly: GCA_019637445.1. Taxonomy (NCBI): domain Bacteria; kingdom Pseudomonadati; phylum Gemmatimonadota; class Gemmatimonadia; order Gemmatimonadales; family Gemmatimonadaceae; species Gemmatimonadaceae bacterium. The sequence continues at coordinate 1,750,212 of JAHBVS010000001.1, forward strand.
CAAGCCACGGCGCAGCGTGTAGATGGCGTCGATCTGCTCGGCCTTGTAGAGCTTCTCCTCGCGGCGCGTGCCCGAGGTGGCGATGTCGAAGGCGGGGAAGATGCGTTTCTCGGCCAGGCTGCGGTCGAGCTTGATCTCGCAGTTGCCCGTGCCCTTGAACTCCTCGAAGATCACGTCGTCCATGCGCGAGCCGGTCTCGACGAGCGCGGTGGCGATGATCGTGAGCGAGCCGCCGCCGTGCTGCGGCAGGATGTTGCGGGCCGAGCCGAAGAAGGCCTTCGGGCGGGCCATGGCCGAGGTGTCGAGGCCACCGGAGAGCGTGCGGCCGGTGCCCCGCTCCGCGGTGTTGAAGGCGCGGGCCATGCGGGTGAGCGAGTCGAGCACGACGATGACGTCCTTGCCCGTCTCGACCAGGCGACGCGCGCGGTCGGCGACCATCTCAACGACTTCGACGTGGCGCTTCGCTGGCTGGTCGAAGCTGCTCGCCACGACTTCGCCGACGCCCCAGGAGATCGCCTCGCTGACTTCCTCGGGACGCTCGTCCACGAGGAGGATGATGAGGTGCGCGTCCGGGTGGTTGAGGGCGATGCCTTCCGTGATGGCCTGCATCAGCATCGTCTTGCCGGCGCGGGCCGGGGCGACGATCAACGCACGCTGGCCGTAGCCAATGGGTGCAATAAGGTCGATGGCACGACGCGTAAGCTCGGGACCGCCCTTCGCCGGCTTGCCGGTCTCCAGCGTGATGCGGCGCTCCGGATACGACGCGATGAGCGTCTGGAAATCCGGGCGGCGCTTGCCCTCCTCGGGCACGGCGCCGTTGATCTCGACCAACTCGGCGACAGCCATGCGGCCGCGCTGATCGTGGCCGGTCTTGGCGACGAGCAGGTCACCGCGACGCAGGCCGTACTGACGGACGAGCTGCGGCGGCACCCAGGCATCGCCCTGCTCGTTCAGGTAGCTGTACTCGGCGCGGCGGATGAAGCCGGCCTCGCGTGCCGGGTCGAACCAACCCGTGGTCTCGCCGTCGACGACGAGGATGACCGGCGGGTTCTGCGAATACTCGCGCTCCTCGTTGTTGCCCCCCTGCTGGCGGTCGCCGCGCTCGCCGCGCTCGTGGCGGTCCCCGCGACGTCCGCGGCCGCGCTGGCGGCGGCCACGTCGCCCGCGACCCCCGCGCTCGTTGCGGTCCCCACGGTCCTGGCGGTTACCGCGATCCTGCCAATGGCGACCGTTTCCGTTTTGCTGGCTCTCGCCCGCCCCGCTCTGTTCACGCTCGCCGCGTTCTGCGCGGCTGTCGTCGGGAGGAGACCCTGCGGCGGCGTCATCGCCTGATGGAGCCGTACTGTCCTGGCGGGCCTCCTCGTTGCCAGCGGCCTCGGCGCCGGCTTCCGCGCTGTCCTTCCGCGTCTGGCGGGGACGGCGCGGGCGTCCGCGGCGTGGCCGCGACTCCGACGTGCTTTCCTCACCCGCGGCGGCATCGGTGTTGCCGGCGGAAGAGTCGGAGGCTTCGAGATAGGGATCTGCGTCGGTGAGGGAATCCTCAGCGGCGGCGCCACGCGGGCGCGCACCACGCCCACGACGGGGCGGACGTTCACTGTCGGTCATGCGAGAGGGTGTGGGACCACTACGGGTCGTGTCGGGAGAAAAATCCCGCGGAGCAACGATGGAGCGTTGTAAAAGCGGAGCGTCCTGAGACGGAATCCAGCCGAGACCCGGCCATCAGTGCCGGGAGTGCGCCGCGCGAATGGGCACGGCGGGGGAGCGTCTGGGAGCGCAACCGTCCGGGTGGGCAACGGGCCTCACCGTGACGGGCGGTTGTATCAGTATGCCGGTTCCCGGGCGTGGGCGCAAGTCTAGGCGTCGTCGGGCACGTGCTCGCGGATGAGGCCGACCAGGCGGCGCACCTGGGCAATGGCGCGCTCGATACCTTCGCGCTGGGCCGGCGTCAGGTCCTCCATCTCCAGCAGCTGCAACTCCGCGAGGATGGCCCCCAGCGGGTTGTTGAGCGTGTGCTTGAGGCTCTTGGCCGGTTGCTCTGACACGTCGGGTGGTCTCGGTGCCATCGCCAAGTGGGGGCCGATAGCTTTCGCGGATGGTCAAGTCCGTGCACGAGGCACGCGCCGCGGTGGCGGCTGCCGTGAAAGCATATCGGCACGACGCCGACATCGCCACGCTGTTGGCGAAACTCGACGCCGTCTGCCACGCCACGCCCGACACGCGCGAGCTCTTGGCGGCCGTCGAGCCGTATCGTGAACTGCACGAGGTCGCCGGCCCGGTCTATGAGCGCGTGGTGGAGCGCGAGCCGGAGAACGCGGACGCACTGGTGGCCCTGGCCAACGCATACTGGCTCACCGGTCGTGGGCCGGACGTCGTGGGCGAGATTGCGGGCCGCGCGCTCGCGGCGGATCCGTCGAATCGCGCCGCCTGGCACCTCTGGGCGCTGACCGAGTCCTCGCCGCGCGGGCGGATGTCGCGCTGGCAGCAGGTCACGCAGCGCTTCCCGGAGGACAAGCTCGCGCACGCCGCGTTGGCCGACAACGCGGCAAGTGTCGCCAGCGCCGAGAACGATCCGGTCGCGCTCAAGCTGGCGATCGGTACCTATGAGCTCTTGATGGCGACCGCGACCGAGGCGCGAGAGCGCGAGGCGCTGGCCGCGGCGCTCACCACGCTGCGGAACTGGAAGGCCTAGCGCTGCCTCGACTGCGCGTCAGCCGACGCGCGGGACACGCTGGCTTGGCAGCGGCGCGAGCTTCTGGACCTGGATGCGCAGCAGGTCGAAGGAGAATGGCTTGAGCATCACCTCGCAGCCCGTCGCGCGTGCGACGCCTTCGGAGTCCTTGGTGCCGTCGCCGGTGACGAAGAGCGCGCGTCCGAGCAGCCAGGGCTGGCGCGCCGTCGCGAGATAGTAGAAGGCGTCGCCGCGCATCCCGGGGATGCGCACGTCGAGCACCATCGCGTCCACGCGCTCATCAAGCTGCAGCACCGCCTCGTCCGAGGACCCGGCGGTCAGGACCTCGTATCCCAACGGCTTGAGAAAGCGAACGACGAGCCGCGCAATGACGGGATCGTCGTCCACCACCAGAATCCGCGGGGCTGAGGCCTCAGGGGGCTTCATCGGCTGGCGGGGATCCCGGCGCCGGCATCAGCCGCTCGGCGAGCATCTGCACGAAGTCGTCCGGCGCGATCCGGTCGCGGGCGCGGGCGGTGGTCATCCCGCAGGCCCAGCGCATCGTCTTCGTGAGATGGTGTGGGCTCGAGAAGCGCAGGTGCTCGGCCACGTCCTCGATCGCATAGTCCGACTCGCGCAGAAAGGCGTAGGCGCGCAGCACGCGGGCACCGGCAATGATCTCGCGCGGCGAGGAGAGGTCGGCGCGCTCGCACTCGCGGTAGATCGTGCGGCGTGAGACGTTCGCGGCCGCGGCCAGGTCGGGGACACCCTTGAACGCCGCGGGCGTGTGAATCACGCGCTCGATGGCGTTGGAGACTGCCGCCGGGAGCGCGCGCAGCCGCGGCTGCAGCATCTCGCTCAGGCGCGCCGCGAGCGCCACGCCCGGCTGGCGCTCGAGCACGCGACGCAGCTGCCGCGGATCGTCATCAACGCCATAGATGATGAGCTGCTCCATTCCATCGCGCCCCAGCTCGATAAGCGGGCGGAGGGTGCTGGAGCCCAGTGCGGAGTAGACCACGAACGGGACCGAGCGAAACGCGCTCCGCAGCGTGCGGATTGGCTCGGTGCGCACCTCGCCAGCTGAGCCAAAGCTCGGATCCACGACGAGCACGTCCACGGGCTGTCGACGCACGATGCTGTCGGCATGATCCCAGTCGAGCGCGACGTGCAGGCGATGGGTCTCGCCAACGGCCCCACGAAGCTTCGCGAGCTTCTGGGCTTCGACACAGGCTGCAACAATCACCGAGACACCTCCAGTGGCAGTCTTCCAAAAACTGGCACAAAAAACATATATGACGACACAAATCAGCAGTTAAAGGAATCAAAATACTATCTAGCTTCGATACAGGAGTACCCACCCACTATCGGAGCCACAATGCGCAACACCCGCCTTCTCCTCACCGTCCTTTTCGCCGCGTTCGCCATCTCCAGCACCGCCTGCACCACCCCGCTCGGGCCAAAGCCGTCATCCGACGACGTCCACTCCACGGGATACTGAGTCCGGCGATCGCAGCTGGTCTACACAGCGACGCCGACCGACGCCAGGAGATTCTCAATCTCCGAAGCGATGTCTGGTGGAGCCTCGGATCGGGCCGGTCGACTTGCCTCAAGCGCCCGACGTGTGGCGCTGAGATCCGCCAGCATTCCCTCGAGCTCAAACTCGGTCTGATGTGCGCCGATGCGCGCGGCCAGCTCGAGGGCTGAGCGCAGCGGGGCTTCGGCTTCATCCAGGTGGCCGAACGCCACGAGGCCTTTGCCCACGTCCCGCATGAAGGTCAGGCGCGTCTTGGTGGGCAGCTTCGCCTTCTCGAGTGCGCGCCGATGCTGCACGAATCTGGGTTCGCTGCCCTCTCGAATCGCAAGGTCCATCAAGTTCTGCTCGGCGATCCACTTCGTTTCCTGCTGGTTGGCGGTGGCGACGAGCAGCGTGAGCGCCGCGCGGGCCGTGTCGAAGGCGCCCGTCAGTCCAAGAAAGTTGCCGAGGTCTCCGAGCACGCGTTCGCGCGCGTAGTCGGTGGTGGACTGCTGAAAGGCCTCGAACGCGAGCCGCACGGCCTGTTTGAGGTCCCCGCGGTTTCGGGCGATTCCTGCCCGGTCGTGCTTCGTGGCCACGACAACCTTCGCGGCCGGCGCACCGAGCGCGACGGCTTCGCTCGCGATCTTCAGCATCGAGGCGTCGGCCCCGGGGAGGTCGCCACGACCCCACTGGACCTTGGCTTCGCCGATGCGTGATTCGAGCACGCGCACGCGGTCTCGCATGCGGCCGGCGTGCATGCCCGCGGTCGAGTATGCGCGTGATGCCTGCTCGAACTCACCCATATTGCGGAGACAGAACCCCTGGCGCATGAACGCGTCGAAGGCCAGGTCGAAGTGCGCGCGCACGTCGACGAACCGACAGACGCTGGTATAGACGTCCGCCGCCTCGGCAAATCGCCCGCGTTGCTCAAGCAGCGCCCCGAGCGCATACACACGCGGCAGCACCGGCTGAGCGTCCGGCTCGTGCAGCATCGTGATCGCCTCGGCAACACGCCCAAGCGCTAGGCGCGACTCCTCGTCCCCCGGAATGCGATCGATCGCCCGGGTGGCGGCGGCATGGGAAGGGAACTCCGGAGCGGCCACGAGACCTCCGCTCTGCATCCACTCGTCAAACAGCCGGAGCACGAGGAACGTAGCCTCGGCGGAAGCGCGCTCCGAGTCAGTCCGAGCGCTGTCCAAGGCTTCCAGAAAGGCGATGTGTCGCAGGGCAGGTTTTGGGCCGCGAGGGCGTCTGATGGGCATAGGGCCAGATGAAATGTGTGGCAGGAACGTGGGGTTTCGGGCCGCTGGCGGCAAGATAGCGCGTCACCACGTGACGAGACAGCCTCTTGGCGAGGTTTACGTCCTGAACCTGTGAACTGTTGCATATCTTCACGCCCAGCCGCTGTAGAGCCCAAAACACGAGTCGGGCCGCAGCATAGAAGCTGAGGCCACAGCGGCGCCGTGAGCCAATGTCCGCCACGGCACCATCCACCTCACGGACAATCGTGGCGGCCTGGCATCGGATGCGGTTCGCTCAGTCGGTGCACCGGAGCACCGAGTGGGTCCCGGCACGCCGGGTGAAGACTCCGCGGCGCCGCGACGACACTTCCAACGACGAGGCTGCGTAGACAAGCGTGAGCAACGGCGCGAACGATGTGACCGCATCCCGTGTTAGTTGGTCGGTGCAGCAGATGGCGTGTGAATTGCATCTCTGCACCAATGACGGCAGGCCGTGACACCGCGCGGTCCCGTCGGGTAGAACGCGAAACAGGCTTTCGCTGCGGAAACGCGGGGTGCGAAGAATGGACGTGATGGTGGAGTGGGATCAGACACAGGCCGAGCAGGGTTCCATTGCGCGCGTGAGCGCGGTGGCCTCGCCCGAGACGCTGGAGACACCCACCCGCGAAGTCGTCACGCTCTACGGAGTGCCGACGCCCGAGTCCCTGGCACTCGCGCTCGCTGCCGCCGTCGAGGCCCGCAAGGCCAGCGACCACGGGCCCATCGCCGCCGGTGATCTCCGACTGTCCGCGCAGGACGGGGCCGTCGGCGACGCGGCCTACACCGACCGGCGCACTGGTGAGATCATCCGTCAGGAGCTCGCCATCCCGCTGACGGTGCTGCGTGAGACCGCTGCCGAGCTGCTCGCCGAGGGTGGCAACTCCATCCGGCGCCTGCTGGCCGGCCTGCTGATGCCCGACTGGCCGGAGGGCACGCGCCGCGCGCTCTCGTTGCAGGTCGCCGTGGCATCGGCCGGGCGCAGCTCGGACGCGACGCGCCTCGACGACCTCCGCCTCGCCGACGCCGAGAACTTCGCCGACGACGAGTAGGCGCTAGGCACCGGACAGGCCTGTCCGGTGGTTCCCTTGCACGTGCGTGGGGAATCTCCGTCTTGCATCGCCCGCGGCCAGGTGGCACAATGACATCCCCCTGATGCGCCCGCCAGGAGGCGGGAGGAGGGTGTCCCATGCGGGAGTACCAAAGCGCGGAAATCCGGAACATCGCGGTCGTTGGGCACGGAGCGAGCGGGAAGACCACACTGGTCGACGCGCTCGCTTTTGTTTCCGGCTCCTCCCGACGACACGGCTCGGTGAAGGACGGAACCACGCTCACCGACAGCTCCCCGGAGGAAGCCAAGCGCGGCTACTCCATCTCCCTCGGCTGCGCCCACGCCGAGTGGAAGGACACCAAACTCAACCTGCTCGACACGCCGGGCTACAGCGACTTCGCCGGTGACGCGCTGGCCGGCCTCGTGGCCGCTGACGGCGCGCTCGTGTCGGTCGGTGCCACGGCAGGCGTCGAGGTCGGCACGGAGCGGATGTTCCGCGAGGCCGTGAAGCGCAAGGACCCCGTGCTGTTCGTGGTCTCGATGATGGACAAGGAAAACGCGGACTTCGACGCGGCCTACGAGGACATCAAGGCGAAGCTCACCGCCAAGGTCGTGCCGGTGGAGATCCCCATCGGCGCCGGTGCCGATTTCCGCGGCATTATCAATCTCTTCACGAAGAAGGCGCAGCTCTTCAAGGCCGGTACCAAGAACGGCGAGTTTGATGAGGGCCCGATCCCCGAGAGCGAGAAGGCGCGCTTCGAGAAGTACCACGCCGAGATGGTCGAGGCCGTCGCTGCCACGGACGACGCGCTGCTCGAGCGCTTCTTCGCCGGCGAGGAGCTGCCCGGCGACGACGAGATGAACGCCATGAAGGAGGCGATGAAGGACGCCGAGCTCTTCCCGCTGCTCTGTTGCTCGGCGCAGCTCACCTATGGCATCCGCACGGTGCTCGACTTGCTCGTAAGCCTGATGCCGAACGCCTACGAGATGGAAGAACTGCACGCACTGAAGGGCGCCGAGGGCGACCACGCGGTGGAAGTGCACCCGAAGGAAGACGGACCGTTCACGGCGCTGGTGTTCAAGACGACCACCGAGCCGCACGTGGGTGAGGTCACCTACTTCCGCACCTTCAGTGGGACGCTGAAGAACGGCGATGAGGTCTTCAACGCCACGCGCTCGCAGCCGGAGAAGCTGTCGCATCTGGCCGTGCCGCAGGGCAAGGATCGCCTAGAGGTGCCGCGCCTGTATCCGGGCGACATCGGCTGCGTGGCCAAGCTGCGCAATACCCACACCAACGACACGCTGAGCACCGAAGCGCATCCGGTGCGCATGCCGCAGATCCCGTTCCCGGATCCGCTGGTGAGTTTTGCGATCGAAGCCACCGCGCGGGCCGACGAGGAGAAGCTGCAGCTGGGCCTGCATCGATTGCACGACGAGGATCCGACGATCCAGACGCACTTCGAGGCGGAGACGCACGAGACGATTGTCGAAGGACTGGGCGAGCGGCACCTCGAAGTCGCGCTGGCGCGACTCGAACGGCAGTTCGGCGTGCACGCGACGCTGCGTCCGCCGCGCGTGCCGTATCGCGAGACACTGCTCGGCAAGGCCGAGGGCCAGGGGCGCCACAAGAAACAGACGGGCGGCAAGGGCCAGTTCGGCGATTGTTGGATCCGCATCAAGCCGACGCCGCGCGGCGAGGGCTACAAGTTCGTCGACAAGATCTCGGGCGGCGTGATCCCGCGGCAGTACGTGCCGGCGGTGGACAAGGGCGTGCAGGAGGCCGCCGAGCGTGGGGTAATCGCGGGCTTCCCGGTGGTGGACTTCGAGGTCGAGGTCTTCGACGGCTCGTACCACTCGGTGGATTCGAACGAGGCGAGCTTCAAGATGGCGGGCATCCTGGCGTTCAAGACGATCGCGCCGAAGGCGAAGCCGGTGCTGCTGGAGCCCCTGATGGACGTGGAAGTGTTCACGCCAGACAACTCGCTGGGCGACGTGATGGGCGATCTCTCGGGGCGCCGCGGACACATCGTGGGCACGGAGCCGTCAACCGACGGCGACGGCACGGTGGTGAAGGCGGTGGTGCCGATGGCGGAGCTGCACCTCTATGCGTCGCGGCTGCAGTCGCTGACGCACGGGTATGGCACTGTTCGCTACCGCATGCACGGGTTTGAGCAGGCGCCTGCTGATGTTGTGGCGAAGGTGACCAAGGAGCAGGCTTCGGAGTAGAACGGGATATAAACTGTCTCGAATACACGTTTTATGTTTTTATGATGTCTCTATGATGGCTCTATGTATCGCGGATGGGTCCGAGTCGTCTGTCTCCGGGCAAGACGAAGGTATGGAGAATGCATGGTTGTCCCTCGTGGAACTCCAGAACCTGCTCGAGGGATTTCCGTAGGGGTAGCAATGTGCCGATACTGATGCTGAGGTGCGCAGTGTGAGGTTGACGGCGAGCGTACGGTCATGTCGATTTCTCGCGCATCGGCGATTCGATACCTGGTGATTCTGCTTATCACAGGTCGCAACAATCTAGGAGCTTGTGCAGATGCCAAAGCGGACGTCCAGCTTCGTCTCTTTTATGGGAACACTTCCATCGGAACTGCCTGGCCGCGAAGTAGCCGTGGATGCAGAGACGTACCTGCGGCTTCTCAAGCGATATGCCGGTTCGTTTCGAACGCTTCGGATCGCACCACCCGTGGTCGGATCTGAAGACTTCGGCAAGATTCTGATTGTCGGGCTGCCCGAGTACGTTCTCGAACGCGAGTTAGCCGAGAGCTCGCTGCCGCGGGTAGACGACACTGACGAAACAGCTTCCCCCCGTCGGAAGCGGTGGTTCGCGTCCTCGGCGCAGCGATGAAATTGCGAATGCTGATTCGCCGCTTCCGGAATCCGAGTAGCAGCAAATGACGAGCGGAGCTGAGGGTGCATCCGGACTTCCCGCGCGGCAGAATCCGCCTGAGTCTCCCGCTCAGGTGAACGCGGAGCTGTTCGAGCAAATGCTCGAGCAGCAGGCAGAGACCCTCAGGGTCCGCAAGGAAGAGATTGAACTTCAGAAGCAGCAGGATGTTCACAACTACGAGTTCGCGAAAGCATCCCTGTCGACACAGGCCGAGGACCGTGAGCGTCAGCGAAGCGCAGCGCGTGCGGCCCGGCGCGATCGCATGTACTTCTCAGGATTCGTGATTCTGGTGCTTTCGGGGTTCGTTGGCTACTCGCTGTTCTTGGGAAGGGAAGAGTTCGCGCGCGAGACGCTCAAGGCCTTGGTGTTTCTTGGAGCCGGAGGTCTGGGCGGATACTCGTTTGCTCGAACTCGCGGCAGGAATGGTGCCCAGTCGGCGTCGGGCGGTTAGAGACTCTCTCGACTAAACCGCTGACGAAAATGCGAAGGACGAAACGCCGACCGGCGCCGCAGGGCGACGGTCGGCGTTTCGGTTATTGCACGCGGAGCAGAGACGACGCCCCGGTCAGGAGCACCGGTCAAACCTTGTGATACGAGATGCGCGCCGACTCAGCCCGGTCCGCCGCCGTGTAGATCTCGAAGTCACTGAAGAAACTCGGCGCCTCCACCTGCAGCACGCGCAGGACCATCAGCGCCATGCGCCGGATCTCGAACTCGGCGCCCTCGCTAGAACGCAGCTCCAACATCGTGCGCCAGGCGCGCACGTTGCCGGTGACGACGATCTTCGTCTCGGTGGAGTTCGGCAGCACGCCACGCGCGGCTTCGCGGGCCATCTTGCGGCGGTGGACCTTGTCGTCCACCCACTTGTAGCGCTCCATCAGCTGGTCGACGAGCGCGATGTAAGTCTGCTGCGCGCCCTCGATCTGCTTCTTCCAGGCCTCGACCAGCGCCTCGTCGCCGAGCATGGCGGGCGGGATCACGAAGGCGGCGTCGGACTCGTCCACGTAGCGCTGCGACAGCTGGCTGTAGGCGAAGCCCGCGCGGTGGCGGACCAGCTCGTGCGTCAGTGAGCGACTCACGCCTTCAAGCAGCAACGAATAGTTCGCGTGCTCGAGCACCGAGCCGTGGCCCTGCTTCTTGATGTTCTCGAGGTACTCGCGCGTGCTACGGCTCGCGGGGTTGCGCTGGCTCATGTAGCAGAGGCGGCCGGCGAACTCGGCGAGGCGCTCGCCGTCGGTGCTCTCGCCAAGCCAGTTCACCGGGAGATGCGCGGGCTCCGCGAAGACGGGGCGGGCGAGGACGGTGACCTTGGGCTCGGAGTAGAACTGGGGCATGGGGAACGGCAGTGGTGAGTTGTGAGTCGTGAGTTGTGAGTGGCGAGGCTCACGGCTCTGAAAGTTACTCGGATGTGGGCTCCAGCAGTGCCAAGCGGTCGGCGTTCCAGGCTTTGGTGCGCACGATGTGGTCGAGCGCCTGGCGGGCTAGCTGCGGGAGCGGGGGCAGCGCGGGGTCGTACTTCACGTCGGCGAGCGGCGTGGCGCCGGGCTCGGCCAGCTTCACGCCGGGGTTCAGGATGCCGTTCGGATCGAAGGCGTCCTTTACGGCGCGGAAGGCGGCGAGGGCCTCGGGTGACCAGACCTGCGGGAGCAGGGGGGCGCGCAGGCGGCCGTCGCCGTGTTCGCCGGCGAGGGTGCCGCCGAGGCGCTTCACCAGTCGCGTGACGTCCTCGATTAATAAGCGGCAGCGCTCGCGCCAGTCGGCTTCGGTCATGTCCACCAACGCGTTCACGTGCGCGTGGCCGTCGCCGGCGTGGCCGAAGATCACACCGCGGAAGCGCGCGGCATCGAGCGCCTCGCGCACGCCGCGCACGTACTCGGGCAGGCGCTCGCGTGGGACACAGCCGTCCTCGACCAGCTGCATGCTCTGCAGCTTGGGAGCGAGGCGATTGAGGATCGGGCTGGCCGCGTGGCGCAGCGCCCAGAGGCGGTGCGCGCTGTCGTCGTCGAGGGCCTTCTCGATGAACGTCGCGCCGCCGGCGTCGCACCAGGCGGCGAGGTCGTGCACGCGGTGCTCGGCGATGCCTTCGCTGGGCTCCTCGACTTCCACCAGCAGAACCGCTTCCGTGTCGCGCGGCAGTTCGACCGGCAGTGTATTTCCCTCACTCGCGGCAATCTCGAGGAAGCTGCGGTCTAGCATCTCAGCGGCGCTGGCGCCGAGTGCCGCCACGCGGCTGGCGGCCGCCGCGGCACCCTCAAGGTCGGGGAAGGCGGCGAGCAGGCCGACGGTTGCCTTCGGCTGCGGGGCCAGTCGCAACTGCACACCGACGACGAGGGCCAGCGTGCCTTCCGAACCGACGAGCAGATCGACGAGGCTTCCGGTGCGTTGCCACTCCGCTACCCCGTAGCCGGAGCTTTGCTTGCGCACGTAGGCGTGGCGCAGTGCCGCGGGCGGCGTTCGGCGAAGTCGCGTGGCGGCCTCGTCCCGAAACCGCTGTGCGGCTGCCACGCTGGGAAGCGAGTCACCGCGGCGCACCCAGGCACGGGAACCATCGGCGAAGACGCAGTCGAGGCCCTCGACCCACGCGCGCATCGCGCCGTACTTGACCGTGCGGGCGCCGGCCGCGTTGGTGGAGACGAGGCCACCGATGGTCGCAAAGGCGCTGCTCGAGGGATCCACCGGCAACACGAGACCGGTGTGGGAAATCGCGGCATTCAATTCGTGCCGCGTGACGCCGGGTCCGACGACAATGCGCTGCGTCGCGAGGTCTGGTTCGCCGAGTTCGCGCAGGCGCGAGAGGTCGACGATCACGCCGGGACCGATGGCGCCGTTGGCCATCGAGCTGCCGGAGCCGCGTGCGGTGAGCGACACGCCACTCGCCGCCGCCCATCGCACCAGCGTGACGACATCCTCGGCATCGCTGGGCACGGCGACGGCCGTCGGCAGGATGCGACCGACGCCGGCTGCCTCGCTGTAGACCGCGCGGGCCACGTCGTCGCTGCGGAAGGTGCCGCGAAATCCGGGCGGCGCGTTCAGCGAGTCGCTGGAACCTCCGGCGCCCGGGCGGGCAGCTTCAGCGGCAGCAGGATCGGCCCCGGAGCGGCCGCTCGAGGTCGCCGCGCCGCTAGCCACCGACCGCAACGAGCGTAAACGGCCGAGCCTTCACGCGGCGCACCAGGCGCCGCAGCATTGCATTGCTGAGCAGGGCGAGCAGGCCGACGACCATCAGCGCCTTCACCTCGCGACGGGAGATCTTGACGCTGCCGCCCACCGTGAGCATCGCGCGCGAGCCGGAGAGGTCGCGCAGCGTGGCGTAGGCAAAGAGCAGTGGCAGCACGCAGAAGGCACGGATGGCCACCGCGCGCCGCGGAATCAGCAGGATGTACTCGAGCGCGTCATCGAGATCCGTGCGCGCCAGTTCGATGAAATGCCGCACGGCCTTGTGGTTGTGCTCGAGATGCTGCGGCGACAGCAGCGTCTCGTGCGAGCTGCCCTCGGCGGCCAGGTCCTGCGCCGGGATGTAGATGGAGTTCTCGTGCTGCGCGTCCCAGGCGATGTCCTTGAGGATGTTCACCGTCTGCAGGGCCTCGCCGAAGGCTTGGCATTTCACCCACAGCTTCTCGAACTCGCGCTTGCCCACGGGCTTGGCGTGCAGATGCCACAGCTCGGTGAGCATGCATCCCACGGTGCCGGCCACGTAGTAGCAGTACTCCTTGTACTCGGCCAGCGTCTGGATGCGGATGCCCTGCGGATACGTGCGCACGAACTTGGCCATGCCGAGCCCCATCTCGCGCACCCAATGCGCCACGCGCTCCTGCGTGCGCGGCGGCAGCGTGCGGAAGAGCACGAGCACAAGGTCCGTGTTGGCCACGAGTCGCAAGTGCGCTTCATCGCCCTTGAGGCGTGCGGCCTTGGCCGGGAACGCCTCAGCGGCGTCACGATCGGTGAGCGTCTTGAGGAACTCATCCAACAGCTGCGCGCGGACGTCAGGCGGCGTGGAGTTGTCGTCCTCGACCGTGTCGGCGATGCGGCAGAGCAGATAGGCCGTGAGCACGGCGCGTCCCAAATCACCCGGCAGGAAGCGGATGGAGATCGCGAAGGTGCGCGAGACCTCAGGCAGGATGGCCTGCCCCCAACGTTCCGCCTCGGCAATACGCGCGGCGGGGTCAGCGGGTGGGACGAAGGCCGGGACTCCGGCCGGAACGGCGGTCATAGCCCTGAAAATAGCCGTCGCCGTTTCGGTTCGCCGAACTCCAGTCGGTCGAGGGTCTGTTCGATGGCCAGTTGGGCGTGCCGGGCGTCGCGCAGGTAGCTGCGGCGCGCCTGCCAGGCGGTGAAGCCGGCGAGGATGAAGCCCGAGGCCACGGCCAGCGGCGGGAGCACGTTGAGCACAATCCCCACGGTGGCAATCGCTCCGCCGCCGAGCACGCCGGCCCCGGTGGCCTGTGCCGCGCCGACTCGGCGGTCGAACAGCGTGGCCTCGAGGCGCACGTGCGTGCGCTCCTTGTCGGCGGCCACGACCGTCGCCGCGACTTCGTCGGCGCGCGAGAGTGGGAAGCCGCGGCCGTCGAGCCGCGTGAGCTGTCGAATGGCGCCGGCGAATCCGCCACGCGGGCCCCAGACCACGCGATCCGGGAAACGCCGCCGCTCGGCGAGATTCTCTTCGCCTTCGAGGTCCTCGCGCAGCCGTGCGAGCAGCGTGGTGGGCGTGCCCACCACCACGCGGGTAGCCACGAAAGTCGCGGGTCCCGCAATCGACGCGAGCACACCGCTCTCCTCGGGGAGCACCACGCGCATGCGCTCCTCGATCAACGCCTGGCGGATGGCGGTGGCGCTCAATCCAACCTCGGCGCCGAGGGAGACGAGTTCTTCCTCGGTGAGCGTCTCGGGCACCTCCGTGCTTGCGGCGTGCAGTTCGGCGGCGCGCTGGAGCACGCGCTCCAGCGCAGCACGATGCAGGACGGGCGGTGTGGGGCCGGTCATGTCAGGCGTCGGGGCAGGACAGGCACCGCTGCGCGCACAGCTCAGATGCCCTGGAACGAGAGTTCGATCTGCCGCTTCATCTCCGCCACCATCTCGGGCAGCATCGGGAACGCCGCCTCGAGCGCCGCAGTGGCACTGCCCTCGTACGCCACGCCCATCTGCGCGAGGTAGTAGCGCGCGTAGCGCTCGCCCATCCCCGGGAACAATCGCTCGACGAGCAGCGCTCCCCCGCGGACGAGGCCAGCGGCACTGTACCGCTCGCCCTCACCCGCGCGCTGCTGCGCAGGCGTGAGATGATCATTCACCGCATTGCGCGCGATCGACCCCGAGACTTCGTGCGCGAACACGTACAGCACGATCTCCGCTGAGTCGGGCGTGGCCGGGAAGGGCACGGCGAACTCGTTCTGCGACTTCCCCGCGCCGAGTGCGCGTCCCTCACCGCCCAGCGGCAGCGAGAGGATCAGGTTGCCGTCGGGCTGCTGCACGTAGCTGAGGAAGCGCTGCATCGCGGGGCGCCAGCTGCCCTGCCACAGCGAGTCCGTCTTGGCGAGCGCCGCACCGCGCGCGCGGAAGGTCTCCAGCCAGTACGCCTTGTAGAACTGCGCGTACTCGTCGTGCAGCGTCTCGACGAAGCGTTTGGCCCAGGCCCGGTCGTCGCTGCGCGGGAACTGCTGGGCGAGGAACGCGATGATGCCGGCGACCTGCTGGTTCGACGCGCTGCGCGGGTTGCCCTCGGCCTTGAAGAAGTACTCGAAGGCCTGGCGCATCTCGTCCCAGCTGCCGAAGTAGAGCGGCAGGAACTGCGCGTTGAGCAGGAGGTTCCGTTCGGCGCCGATGCGCATCAGGTCGTTGCGTGCCTTGTCGAACTCCGTGTACAGACCGCGCGAGTTCTTGAGCACGGTGAGCCGCTCGGCGTAGCCGCGCTGGAAGAAGGGCACCTTGGCGGTGTCCTCCTGCAGCAACGCAAAGCCGTGGAGCCAGAGGTCCACGTGCTCGCGCGTCTTGAGTGGCCACTGCGGGCCAGGAGGCGGTGCGGGCTCGTTGCGGCGGCGCTGTGCCTCGGCGCTGGTGGCTGTGCTCGTCGAGAGCATCGCCACTGCGCCGAGCACGAGGCTCAGGCGGCCGAGCGTCCGCAGGTCACGCAAAACTTCCATTCGCTTTCGATCTCCGCGCTGCACCCGGGACAGCGCCGGATGCGCAGGTTGATGCCGCAGGCGGGGCAGTACCGCACTTGGCGATCGGTGGGCAGCTCCTGCGCACAGTACGGGCAGGACGTGTCGGGAGTGTCCGCGACGACGGGCGTGGATACCCGCCGTGTGGAGGGCGGTTCGGCGCTCGGCGGCTCGGGGGCGCTCGCGGAGGCCATCTCGAACGTGACCTCGACCTCGCCAGACGGCGTGGGCGGACGCAGGTCGATCTCGACGTCACCAGCGAGGACCTTGGCCGCCGGCTCCTTGGCGATGCGGATCTTGGCGTTCACGTAGGTGCGCAGCACCGCGACGTCCGGGTTCGGCGACTTGAGCTCGTTGCGCAGGTCGTCCTGCATCAGGTCGTCGGCAAACACGAGGTCGCGCTCGCCGGCGACGAGCCGCATCACCGCGTGCAGGTAGTCGTCGTTGGTGTCGAGCCCGTCGCGGCGCGCGAGCTTGTAGGGCACGAGCTTGTCGAGCACGTCGCCGAGGTCGATGGCGCGCTCGAGCGCATCGGCGGCCTGGGCGGCGACGACGAGGCGACGGAAGACGAGGTCGAGTGCGTCCATTCGGGTCTGCTCCTCAATCCACGCGTGGCAGCGCGGGTGCTGCCTTGAAGCTATCGGAATCGGGGAAGGGCGCGACGTCCGTCGTGCGCCCGCCCTTGGCGCGATACGCCGCGAGCCAGCGCTCGAACTCCGAGTCCACGGCGCCGGCGGAATGCGACTGGTCGGCGGCGGCGCGTGTGGCGAGATGATTGGCGTACTCGTTCTGCGGGTGCCCGTTGTGGCCGCGCACCCAGTGCCAGGAGAAGCGATGCCCGACGCTGGCGCGGCAGGCGTCCTTCCAGAGCTCGAGGTTCTCGATCGGCCCCGTCTTGCGCTTCCAGCCGGCGCGCGACCAGCTGAAGAGCCAGGAACTGAGGCCGTCGATCAAGTAGCGCGAGTCGCTGGTGAAATGCACGCGGAAGTGTTGGCCCTTGGCGCCGAGCGCACGGAAGGTCTCGATCACCGAGCGCAGCGCCATCCGGTTGTTCGTGGTTCCGGGCTCGCTGATCCACACGTCGCGGCGCGTAATGCGGCCGTCCGCGTGGCGGAACTCGATGAGCACGCCGGCACCGCCGGGGTTGGCGCCTTCGCGGCCGTTGCCGAGGCAGGACTCGTCGGCATAGACGGCGACGAGCGGAAGCGGCTCACTCACTTCACCACCTCGAGCGAATCCGCCTCGTCGAGATACAGCGTGAGCGCCGCGCCCGTCGACGGATGCCGCGCCGTGATGGCCTCGCGGCCCTTGATCAGCGCCAGGCGCTCGGGAATCACCGTGTATTCCGTGCCGCGGCGCATCACCGTGATGCGCCGCTGGTCGACGATGGCGCGCTCGAGCGCGTCGTACTGCTTGACGGTCAGCTGCCCCACGCCGTCCCCTTGGGTCCGCTCCAGGCGGTGATGAAGCGCGTCAGCACGTCGGTGGCCGTTTGGATCTCGGCGATGGGCACGTATTCCTCAGCGGCGTGGGCGAGTGCGATGTCGCCCGGGCCGTAGCAGATGGCGGGGATGCCGGCGGCCGTGAAGAGCGCGGCGTCGGTCCAGCAGGAGAGGCCCTCGACAACGGCTGGCTTACCGGCGGCTTCGCTTGCTTCGACCAGCCACGTGACCAGCGGCTGGTCGGGCGCGACATCGTTCGGCTGCTGGATGAGTCCGGGCGTGACGTCAGCGCTGAAGTTCGGGACGCGTGCGGCCACCCGCGCGACGGCCGCGCGGATCTCATCGGCGAAGTCCTCGCCGCGTTCTCCCGGCAAGGTGCGGCGCTCGAACGAAAGCGCGCAGGACTCGGGATAGATGCTCACACCGCCGCCACCGGTGATGGTGCCGGCGTGCAGCGACGCGTGACCCAGCAGCGGGTGCTGGCGTGTGGCCAGCACGTCGCGATTGTACGTGTCGAGCTCGCTGAGCAGATGACCCGCGTGCGTGATGGCGTCCACGCCGATGTCATAGCGCGAGCCGTGGGCGGCGCGACCGTGCACGGTGACATCGGCCCAGGAGAATCCGCGATGCGCCGGGCAGACGGCGAGTCGCGTGGGCTCAGTGACGATCGCCGCGTGCGCGGTCACGCCCATCTCGAGCAGCGCCTTGGTGCCGACGCTGGCGAACTCCTCGTCGGCCACGGCTGCGATGATGACTTCTCCACCGAGCCCGGCCTTGGCGGCCTGCAGCGCGGCGGCACACATCGCGGCGACGCCGGCCTTCATGTCGCAGCTTCCGCGCCCGTAGAGTCGGCCGTCGCGTTCCGTGGCGGCAAAGGGGTCGTGCGTCATCCCCACGACACCGACGGTGTCGAGATGGCCGTTGAGGATCAGCGAGCGGCCACCGTGCCCGCCGCCGATGCGGGCGAGCACGTTGGGGCGACCGGGTGCGGCCTCCAGCAGGTCCACCGTGAAACCCCAGGCGCCCAGCGTGTCCGCCAGGAGCGCCGCGGCCGCGCCTTCGCCGGGTGCATCGTCGGCGAAGGCGGGATTGCGCGAGTCACACGCGACGAGTGCGCGCGTGAGGGCGAGTGCGTCGCCGGGTGCGACGTGCGGGTCAGTCCGCACGGGCACGCCCCGGGATCACTTCTTGGCGGCGGGCTTCTTGGCGGCGGGCTTCTTCGCAGCCGCCTTTTTCGCCGCAGGGGCCTTCTTGGCCGCAGCCTTCGCCGCCGGCTTGGCGGCCTTGGCAGCAGGCTTCGCGGCAGTCGCCGAGGACTTGGCCGGCGGCAGCTTGCCCTTGTGCTTCTTGGCGTAGGCGGCTTCCGCCTCGACGAGGAGCTTGTCGGCCTCTTCCTGGGTCATCTGGCCGCGGCGGACCATGAACTGGACGAGATCGCGGGCGCTTTCGATGGCGAACGCGGAGAGTCCGGCGGCGGCGCCGATGACATCCTTCATCGCGGCGGCCATCTTGGAGCCGGCTTCGAGGGAGATTTCCTGGGCCTTGGCGACCATCTCCGCGACCGTGTCGCGGACGTCGGCGCCGCGGTGGCCAGGGCTACGCTTGGGGGGAGTGGTCTTGTCAGCGGCGGCGTCAGCCGGCTTCGCGGAATCGGGCATTTTGGTGGGTCCTGTGTTGCGAGGTGCTGCGCGAGATGAACGGCGGCAAGTATATGATTTTTGGGGGCCTACGCAAGTGACTGCGGGGTGGTATTTTAGGCCAATTTTCAGAGAGAAATAGCAGGAAATTGCCGATGAAATATCGGCTCTATAACGCCATCATAATGACACTACCGCTACACAAGATAAGAATTCTCGACCTTTCCCGCGTTCTTGCCGGACCGCTGGCATCAATGATTCTGGCGGATTTAGGTGCCGATGTGCTCAAAATCGAGCGTCCCGGCGGCGGTGACGAGACACGCGGCTGGGGGCCCCCGTTCGACGACCGGGGTGAAAGCGCTTACTACCTGTCCGTGAATCGCAACAAGCTGAGCGTCGCGGCTGACCTTTCGGTGAGCGCCGATCGCGAGCTCCTGGCACGCCTGATGCCCGAAGCGGACGTGGTCCTGGAGAACTTCAGGCCGGGGACGCTGGAGCGGCACGGCCTCGGCGCCGACACGATGCTCGCCGCGCACCCGCGACTGGTCTGGTGCACCATCACGGGATTCGGGCTCGACTCCCCTCGCCCGGGCTACGACTTCGTGGTGCAGGCCGAGAGCGGGTGGATGGCCATCACCGGTGAACCGGACGGCGCGCCGATGAAAGTGGGTGTGGCACTGGCCGACGTGCTCGCGGGAAAGGACGCCGCGATTCAGATCCTTGCCGCGCTCGCCGGCGGCCGCCGCGAGCCGCGTCGCATCGAGGTCTCGCTCCTGCACTCCGCCACCTCCGCTCTCGTGAACGTCGCTCAGAACGCGTTGGTCACGGGCGCCGAGGCGAAGCGTTGGGGCAACGCGCACCCGAACCTGGTGCCGTACCAACTCTTCGAGGCGGCGGACCGTCCATTCGTGATCGCGGTTGGCAGCGACCCACAGTGGGCGGCCTGCGCGCGGGCACTTGGGCTCGACGCGCTGTCCCGCGATGCGTCGTTGGCCACGAACGCCGGGCGCATCGCGGCCCGCGAGCGCGTCGTGGCGGCAATCGCCGACCGTGTGCGAGGCGAGTCAGCAGCTGCGTGGATTGCGCGGCTCGAGTCGGCGGGCGTTCCCTGCGGTGTGGTGAAGCCGGTACTCGAGGCGTTGTGCGGGGTGGAGGCGTCGCCACTCACGGGTGTGGCACCGCGCGGCGCGACGGCCGTGCGGCGGGCGCCGCCACGCCTCAACGAGCACGGCGATGCCGTGCGCGCCGAGGGCTGGGCGGCGTTCCTTCGGGCGCCGTGATGTTTCCTCGTGATGGCGTTGTGACGAGGCGCCCGCGAGCCTCGTCCCTCACTTGCGATGGACCCGTGTCGAGCGGGTCGGTCGGTGGTATGCGGGCCTGTCCTAGGCGCGACCGTTGGGTTACACTAGCGGCGTGACCGTGAAACAGACTGAGCCCGTCCCGCCGGACGATCTCCTCGACGCCGACCAGGCGGTCATTGACCGCGTGCTCGCCGGGGACCGCAACGCCTTTGGCATCCTGATCGAGCGCTACAGCGACCCGCTGTATCGCCACGCCTACGGGATGACGGGCAGCGCGGACGTCGCCGAGGACATCCTGCAGGTCTCGTTCATCAAGGCGTTTCAGCATCTCGCCGAGGTCCGGGGCCGGTTCGATGCCTGGGTCTTTCGGATCGTGGCCAACGGGTGCAAGGACTGGCTCAAGAACATCCGGCGCACGCATCTGAGCTACGAGGAGGACGATCAGCCGTCGTCGTTCGAGACGCCGGACGAGGAGCTGGACCGTGGGGAGTTGCGCAACGACCTGGATGTTGCCTTGGGGTCGCTTCCGCCGTCTTTACGGGAAGCCTTTGTGATGAAGCACGTCGAGGGCAGGAGCTACGAAGAGATGGCGGTGCTCCTGGACGCGACGGTCGGTGCCCTGAAGATGCGTGTCCATCGCGCCCGTGAGGCGCTGCAGAAGCTGCTGGAGGAGCGATACTCGTGATGCACGATTCCCTAGATCCCCGCGACGCGGCCCAGCCGACGTCGGAGCCGCGTCAGGCGACGCCGGCGGACGCTGCCACGGACCGCGAGGTCCCGGTGGACGGCCGCGAGTTGCCGCCTGCGGTGCACGCCTTCCTCGACGGCGACGCGGTCGCGGATGCCTCGCTGGCCGGCGCGGAGCGGGAGCTGGCGCTGTGGAAGAAGATCGCGGCCGAGACTGGGCGCCGCCGTCGGATGGCGACGCCGTCGCATGTGCCGGCGCAGATTTTGGCGAAGTTGTCGGACGACTAAGCTCGCTTCCGGGTTCGTGGTATGGGGGCTGGCCTCTTTGTGAGGCTGGCCCCTCTTGTTTTACCACGGAGACACGGAGACACGGAGAACTTCAGCGCACCATTCGTTTGATGCCGTCCTTCAAGACAGGCTTATGGAAGTTCAGTAGATAGCCGACTTGGTGGCCTGTGAGTCTTAGGTATGTCAGGAGCTGGGCTTCGAAGACGGGCTCGTGTCTGATGACGCTCTTCACTTCGACCACGATTCGATTGTTTACGATGAGGTCTATGCGGAGCAGGCCGTCGAGGGTGATGCCGCGGTACTTCAGGGGGATGGGCACTTCGCGATGGACCCGGAACCCTCGCCACTCCAGCTCGATTCCGAGACACCTCGAGTAGATCGACTCCAACAATCCCGGCCCGAGCGTGCGGTGCACGGAAATGGCAGCGCCGATGAGTCCCTCACAGTCCCGCTCCAGCATCCGGCAGTTCTCCGTGTCTCTGTGTCTCCGTGGTAAACCATTCGAACCGACCAAGCGTACACTGGATGAGTACGACCACGAGAAGCATCAGCCCGCAGAGAGTGGTACTTTCTCGCGCACACACGAGTACCGGGAACACCTATGAGCGCACACCGCCGGATACGGCCGCAGGCAGACGAGTACAACAAGTTCTATGCGGGCTACATCGCGCAGGTCCCAGATGGGGACATCGTCGAGGCGCTGATTGGCGGTGCCGAGATCGCCGCAGCGCTGCTCGGCGACCTGCCGGACTCCGTGGCCAATCGGGCCTACGCGCCAGGGAAGTGGACCGTCAAGGAAGTCCTGCTGCACGCCACTGATGCCGAGCGGATCTTCACGTATCGGGCGCTGCGCATCGCGCGCGGTGATACAACGCCGCTGCCGGGCTTTGACGAGAACGCCTACACCCCCCTGAGCGGGGCCGCGTCACGCACCATGGAGTCCATCCTCGACGAGTTCGAGTCCGTGCGCGAGGCGTCGGTCACGCTGTTCACCGGGCTGCCCGCCGAGGCCTGGACGAGGAAGGGGACGGCGTCCGACAGCCCCGTCACCGCACGGGCGATTGCGTGGATCACGGCAGGGCATCTGCTCCATCATCTCGGGGTGATTCAGGATCGATACCTCTAGGATGAAGGATGGAGGATGAAGGATGGAAGTGAACGGCAACTACAACGGCAACTGCGCGACGTGATAAAGGGCGGCAACCGATGGTCGGTGCCGCCCTCTTTCATCTTCCATCCTTCATCCTTCATCTCCCTACATGTGAATCGTCCGCCCCAGCGCCCCCAACGCCGCTTCCTTCACCACCTCGCTGAGCGTCGGGTGTGAGTGCACCGTCTCGCCCACGTCGTCGGCGGTGCCGCGGTACTCCATCGCGAGCACGATCTCGCTGAGTAGGTCGCTCACGTTCGGGCCGATCATATGGCAGCCGAGGATCTCGTCCGTGCGCGCGTCGGTCACGAACTTCACGAAACCTTCCGTGCTGCCCATCGTGCGGGCGCGACCATTCGCGCTGAACGGGAACTTGCCGACCTTGTACTGACGGCCGCTGGCCTTCACTTCGGCCTCGGTCATCCCCGCGCTGGCAACTTCGGGCCAGGTGTACACGACGCCCGGCATGTTGTGGTAGTGCATCTTCGCCTTCTTGCCCGCAATCACCTCGGCGGCGATCACACCCTCTTCCTCGGCCTTGTGCGCGAGCAGCTTGCCGCCCGTGGCGTCGCCAATTGCGTAGACGTTCGGGAGGTTGGTCCGCATCTGCGCATCCACGGCGATCTCGCCGCGCTTGCCGAGCTTGAGGCCCAGCGCCTCGGCGTCGATGCCCGTGAGCGCCGGCTTGCGGCCGATCGAGATCAGTACGTAGTCGGCGCCGAAGGTGCGCGCGTCGCCGTTGGTGCCCGTGCCGACCACCACGCGCTGGCCCTCGCGGTGCCCGCCGGTCACCTGCGTCTTCGTGTGAATCTCCAGGCCCTGCTTGCTGAAGATCTTCGTCGCTTCCTTGATGACGTCGTCGTCCATGCCCGGCAGGATGGTCGGCGCGTACTCGATCACCGTGACCATCGCGCCGAGGCGGCGCCACACGGAGCCGAGCTCAAGGCCGATCACGCCGCCGCCGATCACGATGAGGTGCTTGGGCACCTCGGGGATGCGCAGCGCGCCCACGTTGGAGAGCACGCGCTCTTCATCGAAGGGCAGGAAGGGCAAGCCCATCGGCACGGAGCCGGTGGCGACGATGACGTTCTTCGGGCGGTAGGCCGTGACATTGCCGTCGATGCCCTTCACCTCGACCACGTTGTCCTTGCGCAGCGTGGCCACGCCCTTGGCCCAGGTGACCTTGTTCTTCTTGAACAGGTACTCGACGCCCTTGGTGTTCTGCGAAACCACATCGTCCTTGCGCTTCATCATCTGCGCGAGGTCCAGCTGCACGCCGCTCAGGCGAATGCCGTGCTCCTGCGCGTGCTTGATGGCGAACTCGTAGTGCTCGCTGGAGCCGAGCAGCGCCTTCGACGGGATGCAGCCCACGTTGACGCAGGTGCCGCCGAGGGTCTTGTCGAACTCGGCGCAGACGACCGTGAGGCCGAGCTGCGCGGCGCGGATGGCGGCCACGTAGCCGCCGGGGCCGCCGCCAATGACGAGGACGTCGGGATTCAGGTTCTGGTCGGTCACGGGAGGGAGGGCTAGTCGTCGATGAGCATCGACGCCGGGTCTTCCATGAGCTCCTTCACCCGGACGAGGAACAGCACGGCCTGCTGGCCGTCGATGATGCGGTGGTCGTAGCTGAGCGCGATGTACATCATCGGGCGGATCTCGACCTGGCCGTCGATGGCGACGGGGCGGTCCTGGATCTTGTGCAGCCCGAGGATGGCGACCTGCGGATAGTTGATGATCGGCGTGGAGACCAGCGAGCCGAACACGCCACCGTTCGTGATGGTGAACGTGCCGCCGGTGAGGTCGTCCATCGTCAGCTTGCCGTCGCGGGCGCGCTTGGCGACGGCGTTCATGGCGCGGCTGAAGCCGACCATCGAGAGCCGGTCGGCATCCTTGATGTTCGGCACGACGAGCCCAGCCTCGCTGGCCACGGCGATGCCGAGGTTTACGTAGTGCTTGTAGACGATGCTGTCGCCGTCGATCTGCGCGTTCACCACCGGATACGCCTTGAGCGCCATCGCGGCGGCCTTGGCGAAGAAGGGCATGAAGCTGAGCTTCACGCCGTGCTCCTTCTCGACGCGCTCCTTCATCCGCGCGCGGACGGCGGAGACGGCGCTCATGTCGATCTCATTGAACGTCGTCAGGTGCGCGGTGCTGTGCTGTGCGTTGAGCAGGTTCTCGGCGATGCGCTTGCGGCGCGTCGTCATCTTCTCGCGCGTCTCACGCTCGCCGGGGGCGCGCGGGGCGGGGGCCGGGGCGGCCGGCTTTGGCGCCGCAGTAGCGGGGGGGGCGCTCGGGGCGGCTGCCTTGGGGGCCGGCGGCGGCGCGGCAGCGGGGTCGCTGGCCTGCGTGGACGACGGCGTGGATCCGGTGGTGCGGCGCTCGAGAGCGTCGACGACGTCAGGCTTGGACACCACGCCACCACGGCCGGTGCCCTGCACGGATGAGAGGTCGAGCCCGTTCTCGTTCGCAAGCTTGGAAGCCGAGGGTGCGGCGCGGACTTCGCCCGAGTTACGGGGCGCGGGCGCGCTGCCGATGGCGGCGGTGGACGGCGGCGTCGGAATCCGCGGCGGCGTCTGCGGGACGGGGGTGGCTGCGGGCGGGGCTGACGGGGCGGGTGCGGCCGGGGCCGGCGCGCTCGCGGCGGGCGCCGCCGCGCCGCTGCCGGCATCGCCGATATGCCCCAGCGTCTCGTTCAGTTGGACAACATCGCCTTCGCGCTTGACGCGCTTCTGCAGCACGCCGGCATTGAGCGCGGGCACTTCGACGGTGATTTTATCGGTCTCAAGCTCGACGAGGGTGTCGCCGACCGCGATGGCATCGCCCTCCTGCTTGAGCCAGCGGGATACGGTCGCCTCGGTGATGGACTCGCCGAGGGGCGGCACCTTGATCTCAATCATGCGCGAAATATAGAAGCCGGGAGGAATTCAGTGCGAGCGTTGACCATCGATGCACATGGCGGGTTGGAGCAGATTCGGTTCCGTGAGGATGTGGCGGAGCCGGAGCTGCGTGCTGATGGCGACGTGCGGGTACGGATGCGGGCGGTGGCCCTCAACCGCCTCGACTTATGGACGATTGGCGGGCTTCCGGGCATCACGATTGTGCCCCCCTGGGTGCTGGGGGCGGACGGGATGGGCGTGGTCGAATCCGCGCAAGGCGATGCGGGCGGGCTGAAGGCCGGCGACCGGGTAGTGGTCAACCCTGGCATCTCCTGCCGACAGTGCGAGTGGTGCCAGCGAGGCGAGCAGTCGCTCTGCGTGCGATTCGGCCTGCTCGGCGAGCACCATCCGGGGACCTTTGCGGAGTACGCGGTGCTGCCGGCGGCGAACCTTCGCCGCATTCCGGACTCCGTGCCGGATGACGTCGCGGCTGCCTACACCTTGGCCACGCTGACTGCCTGGCGGATGTGCGTGACGCGCGCCGCCGTCCGCGAGGGCGAGGACGTGCTGATCTGGGGCATCGGCGGCGGGGTGGCGCAAGCCGCACTGCGCATCTGCAAGGCGCGCGGCGCGCGGGTCTGGGTGACGTCGTCGAGCCCTGACAAGCTGACGAAGGCCGAGGCGCTCGGGGCGGACGTGCTGATCAACCACGCCACTGAGGACGTGGGCCGCGTGGTTCGAGAGAAGACCAAGCGGCGCGGCGTGGACGTGGTGATTGAGTCCGTGGGCGAGCAGGCCTGGGACGCCTCGTTGATGAGCCTGACGCGCGGAGGTCGGCTGGTGACCTGCGGCGGGACCAGCGGACCGTCGCTGCGGATGGACGTGCGGCGGCTCTTTTGGTATCAGTGGAGCATCATGGGTTCGACGATGGGGAACGACGCCGAGTTTGATGCCGTGACTGCCGAGCTGGCGGCCGGACGGCTGTGGCCTTCCGTAGATGCCGTGTATCCGTTGGCCGAGGGGCGGGAGGCCTTCGCCCGGATGGAGCGCGGCGAACAGTTCGGCAAACTCGTGCTGAAGGTGAGCGATGGCTGAGAAGGCGCAGTTCACGCCCGAGGAGGAGCGCGAGGTGCGCGAGGCCTACGGCCGCGACGGTCACGCTGAATGCCCGCGCTGCAAGGTGCGGATGCACGAGCGCGAGATCGGCGGCGGCAGCTTCGGATTGGGCTACGCGCGGCATCGCGAGTGGTTGCTCTGTCCGCAGTGTCGGCGCAGCGTGCTCTTTGACTTGAAGCGCGGCACACGGAACTGAAGGGCGGTCGCTACATTATCACGCGGATGCGATCACTCCTCCGCGCACTGTCCGCCATCGCGCTCACCGCCTTCGTTGCGGGAGCCCAGCAGGAGCCGCCCCCGCGGCTCGACTTCTCCACCGACACCGTCGAGGAAGCGCCGCGTCAGGACCAACTGACGAGTTCGGCGATGCGCACGGCCTTCGTGCGCAACCAGACGATCCTCGGGCTGTTCGTGTACGGGCCCGCCTTCGCGACGATGGTCGGTACGGAACCCGCCACGCGAATCGCCGGCTACATGGTGATGGCTGGCGGCACGTTCTTCGCCGCGAACGAGACGGCCCGCCAATTCGCCATCACGCCGGCGCGGCAGGTGCTGTCGTCGCGGATGGCTTGGCGCGGCGGCGCGGCTGGGTTGTTCCTCTCCGGTGCCTCACGGATGCGCGAGGGCGAGGCGGGTGCGCTCACGTTGATTGGCGCGCTGGGTGGTGCGGGTGCCGGTATCGGCATCGGTGGCGGGCTGACGGAGGGTGAGGCCCAGTCGATGGTCGTCGGCCACGACATCTCGGCGGCGTCGGCATTCGCGCTGATGTACGTGGTGGATCCTTACGATTCCGACGGAACCGGAACGAGCGATCAGCTGCGCGTGATGATTCCGACTGCGGCGGGCCTCGCGGGCTACGCGCTGGGTCGGCTCTATGCGGGCCGCGCCAGCTATGAGGTCACGGCGGGTGATGCGCAGTTGCTGTGGCTTGGCGCAGCCATCGGCGGCACCTTGGCCGGTACGGCAGTCGTAGAATCGGACCCCGGCGCGCAGACGATCGCCGGCACGCTGCTGGTCGGTGGACTCGCCGGCGTCTGGGCTGCGGACCGTCTGCTTGTGCGTCGTCTCGACCACTCGCGCGCCGATGGTGCGTTCATCTCGCTGGGTGCTGGTGCGGGCGCGCTGATGGGTATCGGTGTCGGAGTGCTCGTGTCCGGCAACGTCGAGCGTAGCTCGGCGCCGACCTTGGCCTTCGCGGCGCTGGGTGGCGCGGCCGGCATCTGGCTCACGGAGCGCTATGCGCGCCCGCCAGCGGACCAGGGTCGTCGGATGGAGGTCGGCGCCGCCGGCGTCCGCGGACGACTGGGCCCCATCGGCCCGGCTGGCGCCCGTGGCGACGACTCGCGCGGCTTGCCCAGCGCCGAGTTCAACCCGATCGGCGCGCTCGCCGCGGCCAGCGGCGCCAACGGCCTGCATTCGATCCTGCGCATCACGTTCTAGTTCGTCCACATTCCCATCGTCCTCCCCTGAGGACCCATGACATTCCTCGACAGACTGACTGACAGCCTCGCGCGGCTCTGGGAGTACATCCCGGCGCTCTTCGGCGCGGCGGTGGTGCTCACGCTTGGCTACCTGATTGCGCGGCTCGCCCAGCGCACGGTGATGCGCCTGCTGCGCCGCGTGCACTTGAACGAGACGCTGGCCCGCGGTGGCATGACGGCGCCGCTTGATGCCTCGGGCACGCCACTGACGCCGACGCGCGTGGTCTCAAACGTCGTGTTCTGGTTCATCCTGTTCACGGCGATGCTGCTGGCGGCGGACACGCTGGGCATCGACTACCTCGGCCAGGCGTTCAGCGAGCTTGTGAGCTACGTGCCGAGCGTGATCGCGGCGGTGGTGATCGTGATCCTCGGCATCGTGCTGGGTGACTTGGTGGCGGCCCTGATCTCTGCCTCGGCCTCGGCGCTGACTGGGAGCACGATCCTCGCGCGCGTGGGCAAGGCGGGCGTGGTGCTATTGGCGGTGTTCATGTCGCTGCAGGAGCTGGGCGTGGCGACGGGGATCGTGACGACGGCGTTTGCGATCATCTTCGGCGCCGTGGCATTGGCGCTGGCGCTCTCCTTCGGGCTCGGCAACCGTGAGCTCGCCGGTGAGGTCACCCGGCGGGCCTACGAGCAGTGGCGTGCCGAGCGGGATGCGGTGCGCAGGGCGCAGGCGGATGCGGAGCCTCCTTCGGTGGACGGGCCTTAAGGGCGAACTGCTTTGCCACAGAGGCACAGAGACACAGAGGGGTCGGCGCGGTTCTCAGGCGTCGCTCGCCCTCTGTGTCTTTTTCTTTGGGGGTCCGCCCAGCCGGCCTTGGCGCTGAGTCGTGGCAGTTGCAGTTCCCCCAAGAAGTTGCCGTTGCAGTTGCAGTTCGCCGTTGTGGTTCCTCTGTGTCTCTGTGCCTCTGTGGCCAAAAAATATCAAGACACAGAGACCCAGAGAATCACACCGTCTTTTCTGTTGTTTCCCCCTCTGAAATCGGCTAAATTTCGGGGTCTGCCGCACCCCGCGAAATCAGCCCCTCTGAGCGAGCGAAAATGACCGCACCGAACAACCGGGAACGGATCCTTCCGCGCCTGATCCAGGACGAGGTCCGCGAGTCGTTCATCAACTATTCGATGAGCGTCATCGTGAGCCGTGCGCTGCCCGATGTGCGCGACGGCCTCAAGCCCGTGCACCGGCGCGTGCTGTATGCCATGAACGAGCTGGGGCTGGTGCCGGGGCGGCCGTACAAGAAATCCGCGACCGTCGTTGGTGACGTTCTCGGTAAGTACCACCCGCACGGTGACCAGTCGGTCTACGACGCCCTCGTGCGCATGGTGCAGGACTTCTCGCTGCGTTATCCGCTGGTGGACGGCCAAGGCAACTTCGGCTCCGTCGATGGTGACCCTGCGGCCGCGTATCGCTACACCGAGTCGCGGCTCACGCGCATCGCCGTCGAGATGCTCACCGACATCGACAAGAACACCGTCGATTTCGCGCCCAACTTCGACGACCGGCTCGAGGAGCCGACGGTGCTGCCGTCGGCGTTCCCTAGCCTCCTGGTGAATGGCTCGGCCGGCATCGCCGTCGGCATGGCCACCAACATCCCGCCGCACAACCTGCGCGAGGTGGCCGCCGCGGTCGTAGCGATGATCGACAACCCGGACCTCGAGGTGGACGAGATCCGGAAGCTCATCAAGGGCCCGGACTTCCCGACGGGTGCGTTCATCTATGGGCGCGCCGGCATCAAGGACTACATCGAGACCGGTCGCGGCAAGGTCGTGATGCGCGCGCGTGCGGTGATCGAGGAGAAGGAATCCTCGAACAAGTCGCAGATCGTCGTCACCGAGCTGCCGTACCAGGTCAACCGCGCCAACCTCGTGATCAACATCGCTGAGTTGGTGCGCGACAAGAAGATCGAGGGCGTGAGCGACCTGCGCGACGAGTCGGACGCGAACACGCGCATCGTGATCGAGCTCAAGCGCGACGCCATCCCGAAGGTGGTGCTGAACCAGCTGTACAAGCACACGTCGATGCAGACGACCTTCGGCGTGATCATGCTGGCGCTGGTGCCGGACCCGGTGACGCGGCGCTTGGTGCCGAAGGTGATGCCGCTCAAGGAAGTGTTGGGGCACTACATCGCGCACCGCCACGAGGTCATCGTCCGCCGGACGCAGTTCGACCTCGACAAGGCCAAGGAGCGCGAGCACATCCTGGAAGGCCTCAAGATCTGCGTCGACAATATCGACGAGGTGATCAAGGTCATCCGCGCGGCCGAGGACACGCCGCAGGCCAGCGAGCAGTTGCAGAGGCGCTTCAAGCTGAGCGAGCGGCAGGCCGAGGCCGTGCTCAACATGCGCCTCGCCAAGCTGACCGGGCTTGAGATCGAGAAGCTGGAGGAGGAGCTCAAGGAAGTCCGCGCGACCATCAAGGACCTGCAGGCCCTGCTCGACAGCAAGCCGAAGCGGATGCAGGTGATGAAGGACGAGCTCGCGACGCTGGTGCAGACCTACGGCGACGAGCGGCGCACGGAGATCGTGTCCGACGAGGGCGAGTTCTCCGTCGAGGACCTCATCGCCAACGAGGAGATGGTCGTGACCATCTCACACGCGGGCTACATCAAGCGCACGAACATCTCGACCTACCGCAAGCAGCGGCGCGGCGGCGTGGGGACCAAGGGCACGGAGCTCCGCACGGAGGACTTCGTGGAGCACCTGTTCGTGGCGCAGACGCACGACTACCTGCTCGTGTTCACGCACGACGGGCGCTGCTTCTGGCTGAAGGTGCACGAGATCCCCGAGGGCGCGCGGGCGGCAAAGGGCAAGCCGATCGTGAACCTCATCAACGTGACGCCGGACACTACGGTGAAGGCGATCGTGCCGGTGAAGCAGTTCTCCGAGAACGAGTACCTGATGTTCGCGACGCGGAAGGGCACGGTGAAGAAGACCGCGCTCTCCGAGTACTCGAACGTGCGCTCGACGGGCATCAAGGGCATCAAGCTCGAGGAGGGCGACGAGCTGGTGGACGTGCAGATCACGGGCGGCACGAACGACGTTGTGCTGGTGACCAAGCACGGGCTGAGCATCCGCTTCCACGAGCAGGAGGCGCGGCCGATGGGCCGCGATACCACCGGCGTGCGCGGCATCAACCTGGCCGACGATGACAAGGTGGTCGGCATGGTCGTCGTGAAGCGCGAGGCCTCGCTGCTTGTGGTGACCGAGCTGGCGCTAGGCAAGCTGACGAACATCGAGGAGTACCGCGTGCAGGGCCGTGGCGGGAAGGGCATCCTCACGGTGAAGCGCACGGAACGCACCGGCGATGTGGTCGGCCTGCTCGAGGTACTGCCCGAGGATGGGCTGATGCTCATCACGCGCGGCGGGCAGTCGCTGCGCTGCGCGGTGAATCAGATCCGCGAGACCGGTCGCGTGGCGCAGGGCGTGCGACTCAAGGACCTCGAGATGGGCGATGTGGTGGCCGCGATCGCGCGCGTGGTATCGGACGACAAGGAAGACGGGGCCGTCGATGGTGGATCGGACGGACCCGATGAACAGATTGAGCTGAGCGCTCAGGAGTAGCGATGAACACGACGGCGGTCCCATCCTCGGCGGTGCGGGCCGCCGTGGTGTTTCTGTCCCTGGCGTCGGCTGCGGTGGCGCCGGCGGTGGCGCAGCAGCCTCGCGCGGCGCGCGCACTGCCCGCGCACAACGCCGAGCTCGAGGAGCCTTGGACCGGTCCGCTGCAGTTGGTCGAGCTGCGCAACGGCAGCATCCTCGTGCACGACGGCCGTGAGAAGCGGATGGCCGTCGCGAACTTCGCGACGCAGGAGCAGCGCGAGGTGTCGAAGGAGGGCGGCGGCCCCACGGAGTACCGCAGCGTGATCGGGATGTGGGCGATGCCCGGCGATTCCGTGCAGGCGCTGGACCTGTTCCAGCAGCGGATGCTGGTGCTTGATCCGACGGGGAAGGCGATTGGCACGCGCCCGCTACCGGGGGCCGGTGACCCCATGGCGATGATGAACCAGCCGATGACGCGGCACATCGACGCGCAGGGCCGCTGGTACGGGCAGCAGATCGCGGTGTCGTTCGAAGGTGGCCGGATGAGTATGTCCGACTCGGCGGTGCTGGTGCGCACGCATCCGGCGACGATGAAGCGGGACACGCTGACGCGGATTCCGACGTTTACGACCGCACCACAGTTTTCACCGCAGCAGATCCGGATGGTCGTGCCGGGCTATCCGCCACTCGACGCCTGGGGTGTGTTCCCGGACGGGCGCGTGATCGTCGTGCGTGGGCGCGGCTATGTGCCGGAGATCTATCCCGTGGGTGCGGCGATGAAGCGTGGATCGGCATTGCCGTACGTGCGCATGCCGGTGACCGCGGCGGACCGAAAGGCGATGATGGATTCAGTGCGGCGCGCGATCGATGAAGGGATCCGGCAGGCGGCCGGGTTCGCCGGTGCCGGCGCGGCAAACATCCCGCCAATCGAGCTCGTGGAGCCCGATCCTTGGCAGTCGGAGCGTCCGCCGCTCACGGCGGACGCGATTCGGGTGGATCCGCGTGGTCGTGCCTGGGTGCCCGTGTTCGATCGTACGCCTGGGCAACGCTTCGACCTGCTGGACGCCGAGGGCCGAATCGTCGACGCGATCAAGCTCCCGCCGGGGATTCAGCTGCTAGGGTTCGGGGCGAACAGCGTGTACACGGCACGGAAGGATGAGGATGACCTGCTGTACATCCGCCGGCATCCGCTGCCGTAACTAGTGCGCGCAGAATTGCTCCACGATGGCTGTAGGCAGTTGCAAAGCCCCGCGATCCCTACGTCGCCTGGAGGCGCTTTGTCCGAGATCGCCTAGCGTGCGACGGGTGCTGGGAGGGTTCGACGTTCCAGCGTTTGTAGGTCGTCCTCGTCCGAAAGGGCAAGCAGCACGTGAGTTCTCGTTACTGCCACCACGCGAGCGTTTCGCTCGAACCGCACCTGCGCGATGAGTCCCGAGTCAAGGTTCACAACGTCATATAGCGAAGGCTTCCCGAACTCTACTGTCCGGCGAATCCAGACATCGCCGAGAGGAGAGATCGTGGTTGCGCCCGCGAGAAACGGAGGAAGCACGGCCGGCCAGTTACGGGGCTCCTCGATAGCCTCTCGTTGCATCGAGCTTGAGGCGCGTCCGCCGCGAGTGATGATTGTGGCCGGTCGCGGGGCGCGTTGCTCTTCCAACCATGCGCGCCGGTGATCAGCGGATACTGCAACTCGCGTCGCGGTCAACGTATGAATAGACGTTGTCCGGCCTTCCTCCACGACTCTCAGTTGATAGGGAAACGGGGTAAGAATCGCGACTCGCCCGCGTGCATCGACGGCCCATTCGGTTGAAGGCTCAAATGGCTCTGGTGCGAGGCGGGATGTGCCGGACCCCGCGACCGAGTTGCCGATGACGACAGGATTCGCCGGAAGACGAAACGGAGTCGTTGCCAGCGTGTCCGCCTCGCAGCGGTTGCGCCATCGCTCGATGGCGGTCTCTGGAACGGCTTCGCGCACTCCGTTCGTGCGCGTCGCGATGGGCGGACCTTGCGTGAAGAATCGTCCATCAGCGAGGACGAAACGAATCGTAGTTGTTCGCGCGCTGCCGAGACATGTACGACCTCCTGCCTCTCGCCACTGGCCCGACACGCGGCCGGCTGCGTCGACTTCGATGACACGCGAGCCAACACGATCAACAATCAGCACCCCCCCCAATCCATCTGCAACAAGGCGGTACGCAATCATCGCTTCGGATGGTCCGCTGCCGCTACGGACGAGCTGCTTACTGCCTGAAAGGTCGCGCTCCACGATTCGAACTTCGGCATCGATTGGATCGTGCACGACAATGCGTCCGTCCGCCAGCTCCACAACGCCCGCAATAGCACTGAAACTCACGCGGTTGCCTGACTCGGCCTTGGTCATGTCAACCACGGCCGCCTGCGCGCGCGCGTCGCCACTGTGCAGTCCGAGGATACCAAGAAGCACGGTCGCGGCTGCACGACTCACACGCAGGCGCGCATCCGAGCGGAGCTCTCGGCCTCCAGCGATCTGCGACTCACTCGGTTCCTTCGGCAAGACTCAGCCTCCCTCGCTTGGATTCACCGAGCCAACGAGACAACCGACTGGCCGACGGCGGCACGCCCAAGAGGAATCCATTGACCACAAACGTCGGTGTCGCGTTGATACCCCAAGCAAGCGCCTGATTCCTTGCAGCATCAACCCGCTCTCGCACCCTCGGTTCCGACAGGCACGCGTCAAACCCCGGAAGATCCGGCACACCGGCATCAGAGCCCAATTCGCTCCAAGAAGCAATGCCGAACTCTCGTTGGCGCATTAGAGCAACGTCCACGAAGGCTCGCAGCACACCCTGCTCCGCGGCGCACTCCGCCGCTACCGCAGCCGCGACGGCAAAGCGATGTCCTCGAAGTGGAAGGTGAACCACTACGTGCGAGTAAGCTCGATCCGCATTCTCAGCTACGAACCGAGCGAACTCTGATTCGTGGTACTGCCTGCACGCGGGGCATTCCAGGTCGACGAATTCGACAATCTTCAGTGCCGCCGTGGAGTCTCCAATCTCCAAACCGACTGCGCGCGCTTGTTCCCACCAGGCGACCTGTCTTGGCGCCGAAGTGTCGCGCCCCGTTGGTCGAGGAGCCAGCTCGCGCCAGACGACAACCGCCGTCAAACACACAGCGGTTGTCGTCAGCACGATCGTCAGGGCCCGGTCTAGGCGCGATGACATTCTGTTTCGCCCCTGGCTGCCGGAGGAAAATTAGTCTGCGGCAGCCTTACCATGGATCTGAAAGGCACACAAGCGCACCACTCTCAAAGCAAACCGCGGCCTCCCATGCAGGGCATGACGAGTTGCAGAGAATCGCCCAGTCTTCTTCGTCGCCGTTCTGGCAGTTGTAAGCAGGAATCGGATCACCGCATGCCAATGTCGCGGCTTCTGACGCTTCTGGTGAAGAGGTGAGAAGTGCAAGTGCGGCAATCACCACCACGAGCGATGAACGTGCAACACCACTTCTGAGCATACGGCCTCCGTGAAGGATAGAGTGGCGTGGCCGCTCGGTTAGCTGCAACTGGACCGAGGTAGCCACCAAACGATTTGGCCTCTGTTGTGGAATCCGCACCCGCGCCGAGGCCGCCACGAGCCTCCTAGAGAGCATCCAGATGTCAAATCGGGTTAGTGCGAGATTCCTCGCGCGAATCTTCGAGCACCCCCGGACGCACCCGGCGGGCCGTCCTACCGCGCCGGCCTCGAAGATTCTTCTTCGCATGGGCCAAAGTGGCTTTGACCGTCTCTGGACTGCGTCCGAGCATTTCCGCGACTTGCTTGACGGACATCCCGAATCCGTGATGTGCCACCACGACCGTACGCTGTCTAGCGGGAAGCTGCATGACGAGATCGAGCAACTCGTCTTCCTGGGTATCACGGGCGTGAGCGGATTGGACGCTGGTGTCAGGGGGTAGTGACTCGTCGCTGATTGCCTCCGAGAGTTCCGCGCGGCGCTCGCGCCGTCTCTTCTTCCACTCTCTACTAAGGACCGATCGTCCGACCGCTAGGAGCCAACCAACAAAATCGCCGTCGCCTCTAAACGAAGACCGGCGCTGCCATGCAATGAGCCAGGTCTGCTGGACAAGGTCCTCGACGTCGTCAGCGTCTGCGGCCCAATAGAGCGCCGCCCGTCGAAGCGCGCTCGATCCCCGATCCGCCTCTGTGGTAAACATCGACTCGTCCATACTCACCCGCGCCGAATCTGCGGAAAGACAGGGTGCTGGCAGGCTGGTGCAGTTTCTCGAACGCCCTCAAGCATTGCACCGTGCGCGCGGTACGCACAAGAGGCTCGCGTGCCCTAGGCTCATCGAGGAATAGTTGTTCAACGGCAGAGATTGCTACCGAATCGCGTACAGCGTCCCATCCGTGCTGCCGACGTAGAGCACGCCGTCGACGATCGTCGGCGACGACAGGATCGACCCGACCGTGTACATCGTCCGCATCCCCATCACCATGCCGTCGAGGGTGCGGTCCGGATACATCCGCCCGGACTGAAAGCGTCCCGTGCTGTCCACCCAGGGCGCGAGGTTCGCCCGCGAGCCGTCGGTCTGGAATTGCGCGACGATGTTGCCGCCCGTGAGATCCACGGCGTGCAGGAAGCCATCGCTGGTGCCGTAGTAGACGCGGTTTCCGGCAATCGACGGCGACGAGAACGACACCGCGTTGTTCTGCAGGTCAAAGCGCACCGCGCCCGTGCGCGCGTCGAGCGCCTTGAAGCGCGTGCCATCGCTGGTGGCGAAGTAGACGACACCGTCGCGCAGCGCTGGCGAGCCAATCGTCCACCCACCGCGATTGTCGTGCACCCAACGCACGGCGCCCGTGGCGGCATCCACCGCGTGGAACTTGCCGTCGCGGCCGCCCACGAAGACCATCCCGTCCGCGACCGCCGCCGAACTGGCGATGCCAATCTGATTGTAGATCGTGGTGTCGTTGCCCGTGGTGTAGCGCCAGCGCTCGGCGCCCGTGCGCGCGTCGAGCGCGTAGAGATTGCGGTCCCAGCTGCCGATGTACACGGTACCCTGGTGCACGGCCGGCGTGGCGTGGATGACATCGCCGGCAGCGAACTTCCAGCGCAGCGCGCCGGTCGAGGCGTCGAGCGCGTAGACGTGCTGGTCGCCACTGCCGATGTAGAGCACGCCGTCGACGATGGTGGGCGAACTCAGGAACACGTCGAAGGGATCGGGCATCCGCTCCGTGCGCGGGATGGCGCCGTGGATGCCGGGCGCGGTGAATCGCCGCTCGCCCTGGGTCTGAAAGCGCCAGCGCTGCGTGCCGGCCACGGCGTCGATGCCGTACACATTGCCATCGAGCGAACTCACGAAGACGAGCCCGTCGTGTACCGCGGGGCTCGATGCCACCGGGCCGCGTGTGGCGAATCGCCAGCGCTGTTCGCCGCTGGCCTTGTTGATGGCATAGACGAAGCCATCGCCGCTGCCGATGTAGACGGTCTCGCCGGAGACGGCCGGCGACGACAGGATGTGGGCGCCGGTCTTGAAGCGCCAGGCGACCGTGCTGAGCGCTGGGGCCGGCGAATCATAGATGCCGGTGTGCGCCGGGTTGCCGCGGAACATCGTGGGCTGCGCCGCGAGCAGGACAGGGACGGCGAGCAGGGGAGCGATCGGGAGGAGGAGTCGCATTCCTAATTGAGTGGCTGGGGACTCAGGTTTGACCGAACCGGCCCGCCGAGGGTTTCCCGGGGCGAGGCAACGCTGAGCGACGACGCGGTGACCAAATCCTCGTAGCTTTCGCCCAGTCCCACTCATCTACGGAACCGAGACATGCGACGTTTCCCCTCTCCATTTGCCTGCGGGCTGGTCGTGCTCGCCGCCAGCGCTCTTAGTGCGACAGGAACCCAGGCCCAACAGGGCGTCCGCAGCCTGCCTGCGCCCGACAAGACCTTCGAGGAGCCGTTCAGCAGCATCGGAGCGGGCGCCTTGTACGAAAAGGCCGACGGCCGGGTGATTGTCGCCGACCCTCGCGACAAGATCATCTCGCTGGTTGACCTGCTGCGCGGCAGCAGCCAGTCGATTGGCCGGGAGGGTAGCGGTCCCGGCGAGTTCGGCATGCCGCTGCGCGTCTTCGGCGCCCCGGGCGACACCGCCTTCGTCTTCGATCCACTCAACTCGCGCTATCTCGTCATCGCGCCGGACGGCAAGCCGTCTGACTCGTTCCGCGTGGAGATCGAGTCGGGATCGTCGGCACCGGGTGGCATCCGCATTGGCGGGATGTCGATGGCCCGTACGTCCGATGCGCGCGGTCGTCTCTACACGGAGGCGCCGAGCATCACGATGGGACCGAACGGCCCGCAGGGCGCGGACTCCACGGCGCTTGTGCGCTACGACCGCGGCACGAAGCGGCTGGACACCTTGGGTTATGTGGCCGTGGTGAAGCCCGAGGTCAGCGGCGGCGGCGGTGGTGGCGGCGGGAACGTCAGCATCCGCATCGGCGGCGGAAACCCACTATCGCCGCGCGACGAGTGGGCGGTCTTCCCCGACGGCCGCGTGGGCATCGTGCGGCACAACCCGTTCCGCGTGGAGTTCGTGATGCCGGACGGCAAGAAGGTGTCGCCGGCGCCGTTCCGCTACACGCCGGTCCGCATGACGGCCGCCGACCGTCGCGAGGAGGAGCGCCTCCGTGAGGTGACGCGCCAAAACTCGATGATGATGTCGGTGACGAACGAGAACGGCCGCACGAGCCGTTCCGCGCAGATTGGACCCGGTGCCAACGCTCCGCCGCTTCCCCCGCTCGACAATTGGCCGGAGTTCAAGCCGCCGTTCCGTCCGGGCCAGGCCAGCGTGTGGGCGCGTCCGAACGGCGAGCTCTGGATCCGCCGCCTCGAGGCCGCCGGTGCCAAGGGCACGCTATATGATGTCGTGAACCCGGCCGGCGCGGTCATCATGCAGGTCCGCCTCCCGGAGGGCGTGACGCTCGTGGGTTTCGGCAAGAACACGGTCTATACGACCACGACCGACGAGGACGGGCTCGTGTACCTGCGTCGCCACACGATCGGCGAGACGCCGTTGCGCGGCTAAGGTTGGTGTTCGTCAGCGAGTGACAGTCCGCGGGGCGTCGGGCAGAACCAGGCTCGGCGCCCTGCTTTCATTAGATGTCGGTGAAGCGTATTGACCGACCGTGAACCGAACGACAGATACGAGCATGCAACGACGATTCCTGCTGGCCCTCGGTACAGCCATTCTGGTCGCCTGTGGTGGCGGCGATGCTGCCGACCCGTCCGTGGTGCGCGCCGATTCTGCTGGCGTGCGGCTCATTACGTCGACGGGACCCGACAAGCCGCTGGGTTGGAAGTTCGATACCGTGGGCGTGCTGCGGGATTCGGTTGGTGAGCCGTGGCTGTTTACGAATGTGAGCACGAGTGATGTGCTCACCGACCGCGCGGGTCGCGTGTACGTGCTCGAACGCGAGCCGGCGGTGCGTCGTTTTGGGCGCGATGGAAAGTATGAACGTTCGTTCGGTCGGCGCGGCGGAGCGCCGGGGGAGATGCAGCTTCCCTTCCTGATGCGGCAGCAGGGGGATTCAATCGCCGTGCTGGATCTGGCTCGGCAGGCCATCGTCCGCTGGGATCCGGAGTTTGAGCCCATCAGCGACATTCGGTTGGATGGCGCGTTTGCCGACGTCAGGGACTTCAGCTTCCGGCCCGGCGGCGTCTGGTTGCTTCGTCAGTACCAGGCCGACTCGGCCACGGTGAACAGCTTCCATCTCGATTCGGGTAGCACCTCGCCCTCGTTCAAGATTTCGCGTCCGACCCCGAGGATGGTCCAGGTGTCTTGTTCGGGCGGCTTGAACTTCAGCGCGCCGTTTCCCCCGTTCTTCTCGCCCGCCATCCAGTTCGACGCATCAGGTGGCCGCGTGCTCGTAAACGTCGGGCCAGGCTATGACCTGCAATTGATTGAGGGCACGCGCCACATTGCGCGTATCCGCCGCGATCTCGTGCCGCGAGCACCAACCGTCGACGATGTACGCGCGCAGTTCCCGGATGGCATGAAGATCCAGTTCGGCGGCAGTGCCGCGTGCACACTGGATCTCGAAGCGCTCATCGCGTCGGCAGGCATCGCTGAGTGGCTTCCGTTCGTGACGGGAGTCGCCCTGCTCTCCGATGGCACGATGTGGGTGAAGCGCTCGGGCAACGCCAAGCCCGTTGTTCTCGATGTGTTCGACTCCGACGGATCCTACGCCGGCACCCTCACGGGCCACAGCCTGCCCGTCGGCCGCCTGCCCACCGGCGAGGTGCTGTTTCCTGTCGACGACGAGGACTCCGGCGGCGTCGTGATCGCCCGCGTACAGATCAGCAAGTGACCTAGGCCGGGATAGCAACCCTCCGCTGGCGCGGAGGGTCAAACGGGGCGCAGCTTCAGGGGCGTCGCGACTGATGTCTCCACCATTTCCTGATTCCCAGAACCCACTCGCATCGCCATGAAGGCCCTTCGACTTCGCCATAGCCTGCTGTTGCTCGCGACCCTCGCCGTCGCCACCGCCTGCAAGAAGGACGGCGATGCCGCCGCCGCGGATGCCGCTGCGGCCGACTCCACCGCCGCGAACGAAGGCGGCTCGAGCAGCAGCTCAGTGTCGCTGCCGGTCGTCGCTGGTGAAGTCGCCGATGCCGACCTCGTGCTCACCATCAACACCACGGGCCAGGTTCGCTCGGACGCCGAAGGACGTATTCGCGCCGAAGTGGCTGGCACCGTCGAACGCGTGATGGCGCGGCCCGGACAGCGCGTGCAGAAGGGCACGCCGCTCGTGCAGCTCGACCCGCGCCCGTTCGACCTGGATCTCGCGGAAGCCGAGGTCGCACTGAAGGTCTCGCAGCAGCAGTACGAGGATCTCTACCGCCCCGACTCGGCGGCCACGGGCGTGATGCCCTCGCAAGTGCGTCTCGATGCTTTCGTGATTCGCTCCGGTCTGGCAGCCGCACGCGTGCGCCTGGACCGCGCAAAGCTCGCCCGCGAGCGCGCGACTATCGTCGCGCCGTTCTCCGGCACCATCGATCGCATCAATACGGTGGCCGGTGACCGCGTGAACGCCGGTCAGGAACTCGGGCAGATCGTCGACCTGCAGAACCTGCGCATCGAGGCGGCGGTACTGGAGCACGACCTGCCGTTGATCCGCGTGGGTGGTGAGGCGGCCATCACCAGCGCCGCGATTCCCGGCGAGGTGATTGCCGGATCCGTGGCGGCAATCCTGCCGATGGTGGACAGCACCACACGCGCCGGTCGCGCCTTCGTGCGCGCGTCGGGCACCGGTGGCAAGCTGCGGCCCGGGATGTACGCCGACGTGCGACTCGAGGCGCAGCGCCTGGAGAACCGCCGCGTCGTGCCGGCCCGCGCGATCATCGAGCGCGACGGGCGCCCGCTGGTCTTCGTGGTGAAGGACGGTCGCGCGCAATGGACCTACGTGCTGCCCGGCCGCAGCAACGGCCGCGAGACGGAGATCCTGCCGGACTCGGTGAGCGGCATCATCCCGGTGAATCCGGGTGACCAGGTGATTGTCGAAGGACACCTCACGCTGACGCACGATGCGCCGGTGCGGGTCGTGGCGGCGCGCGAGCGCACGCCCGGCGGCAACTAAGCGCCGGACCAGGACACCATGTCGCTCGTCTCCAGCGCCGTCCGTCGTCCAGTGACGACGGTGGCCGCCACCCTGGCCATCGTCTTGCTCGGCAGCGTCTCGCTCACGCGCCTGCCCGTCACGCTGCTGCCCGACGTGACGCTGCCCGTGCTCACGGTGCGCACCACGTACGCAGGCGCGGCCGCCGAGGAAGTCTCGCGATTCGTCGCGGAGCCGATCGAGGCAACCGTGGCGGCTACGCCGGGCCTCGTGGAGCTGCGCTCCGTGAGCCGCAACGGTGAGGCCGTGACCACGATGCGCTTTGCGTGGGGCACGGACATGCCCACGACCATCCTCACGGTGCGCGAGAGACTGGACCAGGCCCGCGCACGGCTGCCCGAGGGCGCGGCGCGTCCGACGCTGCTCACTAGCGACCCGGGTGAGCGCCCGATCGCCGTCATCGGTCTCACCGGCCTCAACGACCTGCGGCTCCTCGGCCGCACGGCCAACGACGTGCACGCGCGACGCCTTGAGCAGATCAGCGGTGTGGCGTCGGTCGCCGTGGTCGGCGCGCCGGAGGACGAGATCCGCATCGAGGTGGATCCAGAGCGCATGCGTGCGCTGGGGCTATCCACCAATGATGTGGCTACCGCGGTGCAGGCGGCCAATGCGAACGGCGCGGGCGGCACGATTCGCCGCGGCCAGTTCCGCTTCTCGGTGCGGGCGCTGACGGAATTTCGGCAGCTCGACGAAATCGCCGAGACGCCGGTCGGACCGGCGACGGCGAACCTGCGCCTGCGTGACGTGGCGACGATCACGAGCACGTTGGCCGAGCCACGCACGCTCACGCGGCTGGACGGCGGTGCGGCCGTTGGGCTCGTGGTCTACAAGGACGCGGGCTCGAACACGGTCTCGGTGACCAAGGACCTGCGCGAGGTCATCGACCTGCTGCAGGGCGAGTTCCCCGACATCCGCATGCACGTGGTGGCCGCGCAGGCCGACTTCGTGGTGGACGCGCTGTCGAACCTCGGGCAGGAGATCTTCATCGGCGGCGCGATGGCGCTGATCATGATCCTCGTGTTCCTGCGGCACGTGCGCTCGTCGGTCGCCATCGGCGTCATCCTGCCGCTCTCGGTGATGATGGCGCTGGTGTTCCTGCAGCTCTTCGACGTGACGGTGAACGTGCTCTCGCTGGGTGGTCTCGCGCTCGGCGTGGGCCTGCTCGTGGACAACGCGATCGTCGTGGCGGATGCGGCAGGGAGAAAGGTTGCCGACTCGGACCTTCCGATGGACGAGGCGGCGATGGTCGCCACCGAGGAGGTGGCGGGGCCGCTGATTGCCGGCACGCTCACGACGCTGCTCGTCTTCGGTCCGATCATCTTCGTGAAGGGTCTCGCGGCCGCGCTGTTCCGCGACCTCTCGCTGGCGGTGGTGCTGTCGACTGGCGGCTCGCTCATCCTCGCGCTCACGCTGATGCCGGTGATGATCGTGGGCCGTCGCAAGAACGCAGCGAAGGCCCACGAGAAGGCTACGCGCGAACCCGGCCCGATGGAGAAGCGGCTGCTCGACATCGGCGAACGCTTCGCCCACGTCTACGAGCAAGGGATGGAGTGGTCGCTCTCGCATCCGCGCGCGATGGGGATGGCGGGGCTGGCGATGGTCGGTGTGATGGTGATCTCGATGTGGCGGATGCCGAAGGAGATCCTGCCGCAGGTGGACGAGGGAATGGTCGTCGCCGCGCTGGCGCTGCCGGAGGGCACGGCCATTGAGGAGACGGTCCGCCAGGCGAGCCGCATCGAGGCAGCAGCCAAGGCGCTGGGTTCGATTGGCATCTACTCACGCGTCGGCATCGCCACGGACGAGGAAGTGCTCTCTGGCGCCGAGCCGGGAACGTCGGCGACGGGTCAGCTCCTTGTGCCTGTTCCCGACGGCATGGCCGCGGCGGACTTCGCACAACGGCTGCGCAACGCCGTCCCTGACCTCGCCGACGCCGGCCTGCTGGCGCTGGACTTGGCCGGTCAGTCCGAGTTCGGCTCGCTGATCGGCCGCGAAGGCCGCCTGGTGCGCGTCGAGGTGAGCGCGCGCACGCTGGCCGAGTCGCAGGTCTGGGCGGATTCCGTGCGCCGGCAGATGTCGCAGCTCACGACGCTGAGCGATGTGCGCGACGCCTACAGCAGCACGCAGCCGCAGATCGAAGTCTCGCTGGAGCGCACGCGGCTGGCAGAGCGTGGGATCGGTGTGCAGGCCGTGCTGCGCGCGCTGCAGGGTGGCCTGGGTGGCGTGGATGCCAGCGAGCTGCGCGAGACCGATCGCCGCACGCCGATCCGCGTGCGCTACGCGGGCAATGCCAACGAGGATCTGCAGGTGGCCTTGGCCACGCCCGTGAACGGCGTGCCGCTCAGCCAACTGGTCACCTATAAGGAAGTGCGTGCGCCGATCGAGGTCGTGCGCGTGAACCAGCGGCCGGTGAGCATCGTTGAAGGACTTATCGAGGAGGGCGGTACGTCGCGCGCCACGAAGGATGTGCAGACCCTGCTCGCGGGCTTCACGCCGCCGGCGGGGCTGACGTGGACGGTGACCGGCGCCGACGTGGAGCAGCGTCGCACGACCGAGCAGTTGGCCTTGGTGGCCATTCTCTCGGTCGCGCTGGTGTTCCTCGTGCTGGCTGGCGAGTTCGCGTCGTTCACCATCCCGATGGTGGTGATGATCACGGTGCCGCTCGCGGCCGCTGGCGGCCTGGTGTTCCTCTGGGTCACGGGGCAGAGCATCAATGCGGTGTCGTTGATCGGCATCGTCGTGATGATCGGTATGGCCGACAACGAGGCCGTCGTGAAGCTCGACGCCATCCGGCGCTTCCGCGAGGAAGGGCATTCGGTGCACGACGCCGTGCTGCTCGGCGGGCGCCAGCGCCTGCGGGCCATCACGATGACATCGTTGACCACCATCTTTGGTGTGCTGCCGCTGGTCTTTGGTATCGGCAGTGGTGGCGCGCTCTACCAGCCACTGGCCGCCGCCGTCATCGGTGGCGCGATCGGGGCACAGTTGGTGACGTTCTTCCTGCTGCCGGTCGCGTACGCGCAGCTGGAGCTCTGGAAGGAGCGGCGTGAGGCGGCCGCGGCTGCGCGTGAGGGCCTCTCCGGCGCCAAGGAAGTGATCGCGTGATTCGCTGGGCGGTGAGCCGACCGGCTGTGGTCTGGGCCGTGGCCGTGAGCATCGTGCTCGGCGGTGCGGTGTCGTTCACGCGGCTGGCCCTGGCCACGCGCACGACGGTTGAGTTGCCGCGGCTGCAGATCGCGGCATCGTGGCAGGGTGCGTCCGCAGAGCTCGTCGAGATGTACATCTCGTCGCCGATTGAGGCCGCGGTGCAGGGGGTGCGCGGTGTGCGACGCACGGAGAGCACGTCGACGGACGGCAGCTCGCGGATCACGGCGGAGCTTGACCCTGACGCGAACGTGCAGCTGACTCGGCTGGCGATCCTCGAGCGCATGGAGCTGCTGCGCGCCGATTTTCCG
The DNA here is from genome assembly GCA_019637445.1 of Gemmatimonadaceae bacterium. NCBI lineage: Bacteria > Pseudomonadati > Gemmatimonadota > Gemmatimonadia > Gemmatimonadales > Gemmatimonadaceae > Gemmatimonadaceae bacterium. Next base: position 1,794,383 of record JAHBVS010000001.1, read on the forward strand.
TTGGGATCGTCCCCGCCAGTTGTCGGGAATCTCGTGCCTCAGGACCTGGAGGAACCGCCGCTGCTCCGCGTGACGCTGCGCGGGCCCTACACGCCGGGCGCGTTGCAACGGATTGCCGATGACGTGTTCGTGCCCCGTCTAGGCGCCGTGAGCGGCGTCAGCGCGGTGGCGGTGAACGGCGGCACCGAGTTCGGCGCCAGCGTGTCCTACGATGCTCTGCTTCTCCGCCAACTTGGGGTCGAGCCTCAGGCGCTGGCGACGGCCATTCGCGAGTCGCGCGTCGTCGAGGCGCTCGGCACCGAGCGCCTCGGCGCAAGCAAGCGCGAGGTGGTGCTGCGCGACCAGCCGAACGCGCTCGAAGAGTTGAACGACCTGCCGATCCGCGGCCGCGGTGGCCGTGTGTTCCGGCTCGGAGAACTCGCGGAAGTACGGCCTGAGGAAGACACGCGAGGTGCCTTCTACCGCGTGAACGGCAACACCGCGCTGGCGCTGACCGTGACCCGTGAGGCAGGCTCCGACGCCATCAAGACGGCACAGGGAGTCCGGACCGCGCTGCAGGGGATGACGGACGAGCTGCCAGCGGGACTGCGCTGGCGCATTACGTCGGACGAGTCTGTGGAGCTCGACCGGCAGTTGACCGACCTGATTCGCCGCGGCGCGATTGCCTTCGCCACGGTGACCATCGTCCTGCTGATCGCGCTTCGCAATTGGCGCGCCGTCGCACTCGTGATGGGCTCCGCGGCAATCGCCATTGCCGGCACGGCGCTTGGACTGTTCCTGCTCAAGATCCCAGCGAACATGCTGACGCTGGCCGGTCTCGGGATGGGCATCGGCGTGCTGGTGCAGAACGGCCTGGTGATCGTTGAACGATTGCGCGGCACCGAGGACACACAGGAGGAGCGCGCGGCCGTGGCGCAGCGGATGGTGCCGGCCGTCGTCGGCGCGACGCTCACCACCGCCGTGGTGCTGTTCCCCTTCCTGTACCTGCAGGGCAATGCGCGCGCTGCGTTCTTCCCATTCGCGGCGGCGTTCACGCTGGCCTTGTTCTGCTCCGTGATCTCGGCAGTGGTGATGGTGCCGGCGCTGGCCAAGGGGCACGGGCTCAAGGAAACGCATTGGCCGCGCGCGCAGCGGGTTTACTCGTGGATGGTGAAGAAGACCATCCGCTGGCGCTGGGTGACGCTGGTGCTGGCCTTGGGTGCGATTGGCGGCCTGAGTTGGGTCTTCGTCAAGAAGATCCCGCGCTTCTCCTTCGGTGGATTCGGGCAGCAGCGCAACTTCGTCTCCGTGAGCATCAGCTTCCCGCGTGGTTCTGATCCCGCGAGCCTGGATGCCGCGATGCGCGAGATGGAGAGCGTGGTGATCGGTTGGAACGGCGTCGAGGAAGTGGTCGCGTCGAACCGCGGCTTCTTCGGCGCCGGGATGCGCGTGTCGTTCACGCGTGCGGCCGAGACCACCGCCATTCCCCTTCAGGTGCAGGAGGCGCTCACCGCGCGCGCCGTGTACGTGGGTGGCGCGAGCATCTATGTCAGCGGCCAGGGCCCGGCCTTCAGCTCCGGCGGTGGTGGCGGTTCGAGCAGCAACTTCCGCATTCGCGTGTTGGGTTACTCCTACGCAGCGGTGGCCGAGCTCGCCGAGGACATTCGCTCGCGTCTGGAGAAGATCACGCGCGTGCGGAACGCGCAGGTGACCAGCGGCAGCTTCTTCGGCGGCGAGAAGGCGTTTGCGGTGACGCTGGACCCCGACCGTGACGCCCTCGCGCGCTATGGCGTGACCGCCCAGCAGTTCACCTCTGCGGTGAACCGCGAGGTGCGCGGGCCGGTGGGTGGACAGCGCCTCGAGATCGGCGGCGAGGAGATTCCCGTCAGCGTGAAGGCGAAAGGTGCGCGCGAGCGTTCGCTTGGCGAGCTGCGCGACGCCCTCGTGCCGACGGCGCGCGGCACGCCGGCGCGCATCGCCGACCTCTCACGCGTGGACGAGCAGGAGCAGTTGGCGACCATCACGCGCGAGGACCAGCAGTACCTGCGCATCGTCGCCTACGAGTTTCGCGGGCCCAACCGGCTCGCACAGCGCACGCACGACGCCTTTATGAAGAGCATCAGCGTGCCGCCGGGCTTCACGGTGGAGGACGCGCAGTTCTTCTTCAACACGCGCGACACAAGCCAGAAGGGACTGTGGCTGGTGTTCGCCATCGGCATCACGCTGGTGATCCTCGCCGTGGCGATGGTCTTCGACTCGGCTTGGGGCGCGGCGATGGTGTTCGCGTCGTTGCCCATTGCCTTGGCCGGCGTGATCGCGGCGTTCTGGTGGGCGGACGCGGCGTTCACGCGCGAGGCGGCGGTGGGCGTGATTCTCGTGGTCGGGCTAGCCGTCAACCAGAGCATCCTGCTCGTGGACGCTGCGCTCGAGCGCAAGCGCGCGTCGTCGGCCAACCGCTTGTCGCCGGGTCGCGTGCTGCGGGCCGCGCTGGATCGGTCGGGGATGATCGTGATGGTCACGCTGACGACCATCGCGTCGCTGATCCCGCTCGCCGTGGGCACCAGCGCCACGACCCTGTTCGGCGCCATCGCGTTGGCGACGGCGGGGGGCACGATGGCCGGGACCATCGGAGCGATGCTGATTCTGCCCGCCTTGCTGGCCGGACGGCGACTACACCGCCGCCCGAAGAAGGAGAAGAAGAAGCGGAAGTGGTTCCGGCGCGGCCCGAAGACCGGTCCAGTCGAGGAATCTCCCTTCCCGGCGTAGTATCTTCCGGGCAGGTCATTCCACGCACCGTCATTCCGGAGCTTTGATGCGCATTCGTCTGCTGGGCGCTCTGTCGGCCCTCTTGCTGCTGCCCGCCCTCGTCTCCGCCCAGGAGCACGAGCACGGCGACAACAACCACGCCAAGATGGAGCACCCGGTCACGGTGGTCGTGATCGTGCGCCACGCGGAAAAGGCGGCCGCGCCGGCGAACGACCCGCCGCTCACCGAGACCGGCAAGGCCCGCGCCGAGGCGCTGGTCGCGGCGCTGGCGGGCGCCAAGGTGGGGGCCGTGCTGCACACACCGACGACCCGTACCCGTGACACCGCGATGCCGGTTGCGCGTGCCAACAACATCACGCCCGAGGTGCTGCCCTTGGGCGGCGGGGTCGCGGCGCACGCCGAGCAGGTGGCCCAGGCCGTGATGAAGCACCCTGGCAAGACGGTCGTCGTCGTGGGCCATTCCAACACGGTGATGCGCTACATCGAGGCACTGGGAGGCCCCAAGAACGCCGACCTCTGCGACCACCAGTACAACGGCATCTACACGCTGGTGATCGCCCACGGCGAGACGCGGCTGGTGGCGGGGCAGTACGGTCCCGACAACCCGGCCCCGACGCAGGCCTGCCCTGGGATGGCGGCTCCGGCAAGACAGTAGGCGCCTTCTCGTGACTAGGCCGCCGCGACGCGCTCCTGCGTCGCGGCGGCCTTCGCGTTGCGGTGGGGGGGCGCGGGGGGCAAATTCCCCCGGTAACCCCCGACGATGACCATCGCCCCCGCCCTCGACACGCTGATCTCGCTCGACGACCTGCGCAGTGCCGCGGCCACCCTGCGCGGCGTGGCGGTGCGGACCCCGTTGCTGCGCTCGGACGACCTCTCCGAGCGGCTCGGCGTCCCGGCCTACGTGAAACCCGAAGGCCTGCAGCGCGGCGGCGCGTTCAAGTTCCGCGGGGCCTACAACTATGTCGCGAATCTCTCGCCGGCTGACCGCGCCAAGGGCGTGATCACCGCGAGTTCGGGGAACCACGGCCAGGCTGTGGCGCTGGCGGCCACGCTCTTCGGCGTGCCGTCCACCATCGTGATGCCGACCACCGTGCCGCGTGCCAAGAAGGAAGGCGCCGAGCGGCTGGGGGCGCGCTGCTTCTATCACGGCATCACGACGGCCGAGCGCATCGAGAAGGCGCGCGAGCTGCAGGCCGCCGAGGGACTCACCTTCGTGCCGCCCTTTGACGATGCGACGATCATTGCGGGGCAGGGCACCTGTGGATTGGAGATTGCCGAGGACCTGCCCGAGGTGGGCACGGTGCTCGTGCCGATCGGTGGCGGTGGCTTGAGCGCCGGCGTCGCGAGCGCCATCAAGGCGATGGCGCCCAAGACGCGCGTGGTGGGCGTGGAACCCGAGGGTTCGCCCAAGTATTCCAAGGCCAAGGCTGCTGGCGAGCCCGTGCCGATCCCGGCGAATCCGAACGGATTGGCGGACGGCCTGCTCGCGGTGCAGATCGGCAGCCGCAACTTCCACCACTTGCAGGCGCATATGGACGACGTGGTCACCGTGCCTGACTCCGCACTCGCCTCGGCGATGCGCTATGCGATGGACCGGCTCAAGCTGGTGCTCGAGCCCAGCGGTGCCATCACGCTCGCCGCGCTGCTCGACGGCACGGTGACGGCACATGGCCCGACGGTCGCGGTGCTCAGCGGTGCGAATATGGAATGGGACGGCATCACGGCGCTGCTCGCTGGAGGGAAGGCCTGATGCCCACCAAGTGTCCCGCCTGCGGCACCGAGTACGGCGACGAGGCGCGCTTCTGCACCAAGGACGGGACGCGGCTCGCGGCCGGCAACACGGCGCGCGCGACGGCCATGCGCAATCCTGATGCGCCGGTAAGCGCGGCAGCCCCACCGTCCAAGACGGTGACCAGCCACGCGAACATGACGGGCCAGGTGCTCGACCGCCGCTACGCCATAGTCAAGAAGGTCGGCGAGGGCGGCATGTCATACGTGTACCTCGCGCGCGACGTCTCCAGCAACGAGCGCTACGCCATCAAGATCCTCTCGCCCACGCTGAGCAAGGACGAGAACGCGATGGCCCGCCTGCGGCGCGAAGCGGCGCTGGGCATCCGCCTGGCGCATCCGAACGTCTGCCACATCATGCGGATGGGCGAGACGGAGGACGGACTCGTCTACATCGTGATGCCGTTCGTGGAGGGCGAGATCCTCTCGGACCGCAACTATCGTGTGGGCAAGACGACGCTCGAGGACACCGCGACCTTCATCACGCAGATCGCCGACGGGCTGCATGTGGCGCACAAGCTGGGCATCGTGCACCGCGACCTGAAGCCCGAGAACATCATGATCTGCAAGAAGGCCGACGGCGTCGAGTTCGCTGTGGTGATGGACTTCGGCCTTGCGAAGGAGAAGAAGGCCGGCGGCGAGCTGCAGAAGCTCACCGCCACCGGCATCATCCTCGGCACGCCGGAGTTCATGAGTCCGGAGCAGCTGCGCGGCAAGCCGCTGGATCCGCGCACGGACATCTACTCGCTCTCGTTGATGACCTACGAGATGCTCACCGCCAAGCTGCCCTTCGAGGGCAGCAACCAGCAGGCGATGATGATCGCGCGTCTGCGGGCGGAGCCGATCCCGGCGCGCAACCGCCGGCCGGAGATTCCGGAGGCGGTGGATGCGGTGCTGCTCAAGGGCATGGCCCGCGAGGCCAACGAGCGGTATGCGACGGCGCCGGAGTTTGCCGCTGCGCTGCGCGCGGCCATCGGCTGATTTGTCGCAGCCCGGTTCGCGCATAGCTTCGGCGCGGCTGGTCTCGGCCGCGCGTGGTATCCTCGGCGCGCTGATCATCTGGGTGCCAACCGCGCTCTCGGCGC